>NZ_QPJL01000008.1 GCF_003337565.1 Paracoccus lutimaris | reverse complement strand
GACCTGAGACACGGTTATGGCCACACGCTGCGCTATTTGGGGGCTGCGCGCGCGGCCATAACCTCAAAACAGCGCTTCTTCCCGACGTGCTACGGCCCGGAATTCATCGCCCAAGCCGTTCGGGACTGGATCGCAGCTGTCGGGGCGAAGACGGCCTATATCGAACCGGGATCACCCTGGGAGAACGGGTATTGCGAGAGCTTCAACGCCCGGTTCCGCGATGAACTTCTGGACGGCGAGGTCTTCTACAGCCTCCGCGAGGCGCAGATCATCATCGAAGAATGGAGGAAGCACTACAACACCAAACGCCCGCACAGCGCATTAGGATACCGCCCACCAGGTACGTGTCGCCGTGCTCAACGGCTTCACTGCGCTCGGCGTCCCCGTCACGGAAGCCGTGGGATAACTCTGTCCGGGGAAGGGAAAACTCTGGCTCTCAGGCGATTTGTGCAACATGTGTAACCGCCCCTTGCGCAAGGGGTAATTTCAGAGCTGCTTTCCGCGCGTCACCGGGTGCTGACATGTGTCCGGCCTCTGATGCGGCCTTGGTCATGCCGCGGGCCCGTATGGTGTTCGAAGGTCGGGTCCAGATCAAAGCCGCGTGCTCAAAGGCACTCTGTTGCACACTGGTTCTCCCGATCCCGTCTCACGACTGTTGCGCCAAACTGCTCCTTGCCCTCTTCCGCTCCGACGTCCTCGCGACCGACGGCTGCTTACGCTGCCACGGCCGGAGACTGGTATACGCCACCGCGGGCCATCAAAGCCCAGACAATCCGCGCCATCTTGTTCGCCAGCGCGACACGCACCAGCATCGACGGCTTGCGCGACAGCATGTTCCCCAGCCATGTGCCGGGTTGAGCTTCACGATGGACGTGGCGCTTGATGATCACGCTGTTGGCGCCAATGATCAGCAGCCGCCTGAGAGACCGCTCGCCCATCTTCGTCGTCGCTCCGAGGCGCTGCTTGCCACCGGTCGAGTGTTGCCTGGGCACCAACCCGAGCCAGGCTGCAAAATCCCGGGCCTTCCGGAAGGTCTCGGGAGGCGGCGCAAGTGTCGCGATGGCCGTCGCGATCAGCGGGCCGATGCCCGGCACCGTCATCAGCCGTCGGGCGACCTCGTTCTCTTTGGCGCAGCGTGAGATCTCGGCATCGAGCCTCCCGATCTGCGCCTCGAGGTGCGCCAAGGATCCGATCAGAACCTGCAGGGTGGCTGTCGCCTCGGCGGGCAACCCGCTCTCTGGATCTTCGACGATGGCGATCAGCTTCGAGGCATTGGCAGCGCCCTGCGGCACAACCTGCCCGAACTCGGCAAGGTGACCGCGCAGGGCGTTGATCGCCTGGGTGCGCTGCCGGATCAGTAACTCGCGCACGCGGAACACCATCGCCGCCCCTTGGGTCTCTTCGCTCTTCACCGACACGAAGCGCATCGTCGGACGCTGTGCAGCTTCGCAAATCGCCTCGGCGTCGGCGGCGTCATTCTTCTGCCGTTTGACGAAGGGCTTCACGTAGGCCGGAGGGATCAGCCGGACCTCATGTCCAAGCTTGCCAATCTCTCGACCCCAGTAATGTGCACCACCACAGGCTTCCATCGCCACGACGCAAGGCGGCAAAGCCTCAAAGAACCCCAGCACCTGCGTGCGCCGCAGCTTCTTCCGTAGCACCGCACCGCCTGCGGCGTCCGCCACATGCACCTGGAACACATTCTTCGCCAGATCGAGCCCGACCGTGATAATCTCCGACATGACCGTCCTCCTTTGTGGATCATCGCAGACCCACCTTGGCACAGAGATGCCGTCGGGGGGCGGTCACATCATCAGAGCCGTGCAAATGCGGACTTGGTCAGCATAGCGATGAAACCTTATAATGGCCCACTCACGCGGGTCAGGCATTTCTAGGCAACCTTGAACGGCCGCAGATACTACTATTACGAGCTTTGGGATATTGGAAAATTCGTCAGTGCAGGGTTGGCGCGATGACCTCCGAGGATTACGCTAATATCGTCCTTTTTGCGGCGGCTCGCCGCAAGCAAGGAGCATTCGACAAGTTTCGCAGCTTCTTCAGGCTGTTAAGACCAGATCCGGGTACCGCATATGAGATCACCGACTGGAAATCCGGCGAGATGGTGCATGAAGAAAGCTCACTCGAGAGCGCCGTTGGATATCTCGATGCCAATCCGGAACTGTGCTTCGATTTCTACCTTAGTGATCCGGATGAAAACATCTTCACGTTCTCCTATCGCCCAGTTGGCCATCATGTGATGAGCATTCCGTATGGCCTGCTCAGCGTCGTTGAGATCAAGGCGTTCATCAAGGAGTTCGATATTCTCTATGCTTGGGGCACCGGCGAGGATAGCCCCCCGCCGGATGACATCGAAGAAATTTACGAGGCTTCCGGTTGCGTAAACTCCCCCTTCGTGCGCTATCGTGACGGAAAGCTCCTACTCGGCAGGGAACTGATCAGATAAGATGCAAGAACCGCGCTGTTGCCAAAAACCGACAAGGACCGGGCCCTATGCTCAGGATCCATTTGTTGCCTGTGAGCTTGTGATTCATCCCCCCAAAAATGAACGGTGACGTGGGTAATCTCCTCCGGCTGACTGATGCGCAGATAGCGCGTCTTCAGCTTTACTTACCAAAATCGCACGGTCGGCCCCGGGTGGATGACCGGCGCGTGCTGAGCTATCAGCCGAGACGGCAATCTGCCAGTGTGACTGGCAACCCACCACGCTCGGCAGGCGGGCAATACGAAAAAAAGCGGACCAAGACGGTCGCTGATCTGCCGCAACGATCCACAGGGCAGGTGTTGCGGGATATACGTGCAGCACTAGGCTCCGGCCCCATCGATCATCCGCTCGCGGCGTGATTCGGCCTCCGCAAGGAGACTGACCGATGGGCAACCTTTTCTGGCTGACTGACGCGCAGATGGCGCGGCTTCAACCTTTCCTCCCGAAGAGCCATGGCAAGCCGCGAGTCGATGACCGGCGGGTGTTGATCGGCATTATCTTCATCAATCGCAATGGCTTGCGATGGCGCGATGCGCCGAGGGAGTACGGCCCGCCGAAGACCCTCTACGACCTTTGGAAGCGGTGGAGCGACAAAGGTGTCTTCGCCCGAATGATGGATGGCCTGGCCGCCGAAGCCGCCGTTCCGAAGACGGTGATGATCGATGCGACTAAAATGCCGGCTGGTTCAGCGATGCTTTGAAAGACAAGGGGAATGGCATGCTTCATTGGTCGGGAAAGCCGCAAGCAGCCCGTCAGATACGACCGGCGCCGCTATAATCGCCGCGACTGCGTCGGGATCATATGCGGCAGATTCACCGATCGGAAGCGCGTCGCAACCAGATAGGACAGACGCCCCATCGCCTTCCTGTCAGTCATCGCACGCGTGGCAACGGTCTTTTCAGACCGAAAACTCTGTGAGTCCGGAGCCTAGGCTCCGGCGTCCGCGATGCGCTCGACATGGCCGCTGACACCGGCCCATGCGCCCTCGACCAGTTCCAACCCCAGCACGCGGTCGGGATTGGTGGGGGGCGGCATCTCGACATCGGCAAGTTTCACGAAACCGAACCGCGCGTAATAGGGCAGATCGCCGACCAGCATCACCCGCTGCCAGCCCATATCGGCGGCGCGGTGCAGGCTTTCGCGCATCAGATACGCGCCCAGCCCCTCTCCCTGCGCGGTCGGATGCACGGCGATCGGCCCCAAAAGCAGGACCGGCTGATCGCCGATCCGCACCGGCCAATAGCGGATGGCGCCGACCGGCACCCCGTATTCATTGCGCGTCATCAGGCACAGGCCCGCGACCGGATCGACCCCCTCGCGCAGCCTGTACGAGGACAAGGCCGTCCGTCCCGGCGCAAAGCACAGGTCCATCAGCGCCTCGACCTCGGGCGTGTCGGCAGGGGATTCGGCGCTAAGTTCGTACATCGGGCTCCGGGATGCGGGCGGGGATTCGGGCAGGTCCGGCGGTTGCGGGCCTTCGCGTAACACGCATGTGCAGCAACGAAAACCGCCTGCTGCGCCCGGATGGGCGAAAATTTCGTGAAGCCCCGCGCGGACGGCAGGAATGCTTGACGCGCAGGTCGGGGACAGTCAGTTTTGATTGCCCGAACCCCATCACGAAGGCCCCGTCATGCTGCGCGAGTTGCCGCCCGAACTTAAGCTGCTGATCCTGAATGCGGCGATCCTGCTGGTCGCCTATCTGGGGCTATATCCCAGCATGCGAAAGATCACCGTCAACCGGATGATGGTGGTCGACATGGTGCTGACCGCGCTGGCGCTGATCGTGGCGGCGGCGCTGTTTCGCGGCAGCGACACGCCGTTTTCGCTGATCCTCTTTCAGACCAACTGGGCGGTTTTCTCGATTCTGACCATGGCGGTCATGGAAATACCGCTGTTTATCTGGTTTTGTCGCAAGCACGGTATCGACATCAGCGGATCCGACTGATCCGCCTCAGGAAAGAGCGCCATGTTCTATCATCCACAGGACGGCCACGGCCTGCCGCATAACCCGCTGAACGCCATCGTGGCGCCGCGCCCGATCTGCTGGGTCTCGACGCGGGGGCGCGCGGGCGACAATCTGGCGCCCTATTCCTTCTTCAACCTGACCGCCTATGTGCCACCGCAGATCATGTTCGCCTCGACCGGGGCCAAGGCGGACCGGGACGGCACCAAGGACAGCGTCAGCCAGATCGCCGAAACCCGGGTCTTTTGCGTCAATATCGCCGATGGCCCGATGAAGGATCAGGTGAATGCCAGCTCCGCCGCCCTGCCCGCCGGCATCAGCGAGTTTCAGGCGGCGGGGATCGAGGCTGCGCCCTGCGAGACCATCGACTGCCCGCGCGTGGCCCATGCGGCGGCGGCGCTGGAATGCCGCGCCACCCGCATCCTGCGCCTTGCCGGAGAGGCGAATTACATGGTCCTTGGCGTCGTCACCGGCATCCATCTGCGCGACGATTGCGTGGTCGATGGCCGGTTCGATCTGCGCGCCACCGGCTGGCTGTCGCGGATGGGCTACAAGGATTACGCCATCACCACCGAGACTTTCGAAATGGAGCGCCCATGACCTCGCCCACTCCACCCAACGGCAAGCGCAATCGCGACACCCGCACGGTGCGCGACTATATCCGCACCATCGTCGATTTCCCGCATGAGGGGATCCTGTTTCGCGACGTGACCACGCTTTTCGCCGATGCGCGCGGTTTTCGCATGGCGGTGGACCAGTTGCTGACGCCCTATGCGGGCGAGCCGATCGACAAGGTCGTCGGCCTTGAGGCACGCGGCTTTATCCTGGGCGGCGCGGTCGCGCATCAATTGTCCTTGGGCTTCGTTCCGATCCGCAAGAAGGGCAAGCTGCCCGGCGCGGTGCTGAGCCAGCCCTATGCGCTGGAATATGGCGAGGCGGTGATGGAGATCCATGACGACGCGCTGCAGCCCGGCGAGCGGGTGCTGATCGTCGACGATCTGCTGGCCACGGGCGGCACCGCCGCCGCCGGGATCAAGCTCTGCGAAAGGCTGGGGGCCGAGGTCGTCGGCTGCGCCTTTGTCATCGACCTGCCGGAATTGGGCGGACGCAAGCTGCTCGAGGGGCTGGGATACGAGGTCCATGCCCTGACCGAATTCGACGGCGCATGATCCTTGCGAGGCGCGCGGCCTGCGGTTAGGTGAGGGCCATGGACAAGAAACCGCCTTTGACCCTTTATCTGGCCGCGCCGCGCGGCTTTTGCGCCGGCGTTGACCGTGCCATCAAGATCGTCGAAATGGCGCTGCAGAAATGGGGCGCCCCGGTCTATGTGCGCCACGAGATCGTGCATAACAAATTCGTCGTCGACAGCCTGCGCGACAAGGGCGCGGTCTTTGTCGAGGAACTGGACGAATGCCCCGCCGACCGGCCGGTGATCTTTTCCGCCCATGGCGTCCCCAAAGCTGTTCCGGCCGAGGCCCGGCGGCGCGAAATGGTCTATGTCGATGCGACCTGCCCCCTTGTGAGCAAGGTCCATGTCGAGGCCGAGCGTCACCACGCCGAGGGCCTGCAGATGATCATGATCGGCCATGAGGGCCATCCCGAGGTGCTGGGCACCATGGGGCAATTGCCCGAGGGCGAGGTCATTCTGGTCGAGACCGTCGAGGATGTGGCGGTAATTTCCCCCCGCGATCCCGCGCGTCTGGCCTTCATCACCCAGACCACGCTGTCGGTGGATGACACCGCCGCCATCGTCTCCGCGCTGAAGGCGCGCTTCCCGGCCATCGTCGGGCCGGCCAAGGAAGATATCTGCTATGCCACGACCAACCGGCAGGCCTCGGTCAAGGCGATTGCCGGGCGGATCGACGCGCTGTTCGTGATCGGGGCGCCGAACAGCTCGAATTCGCGCCGCTTGGTCGAGGTCGGCAGCGCCGCCGGCTGCGCCTATTCGCAGCTTGTCATGCGTGCCGACCAGATCGACTGGCGGGCCATCGAAGGCGTCCGCGCCGTCGGCGTCACCGCCGGGGCCAGCGCACCCGAGGTACTGGTCGACGAGGTCGTCGCGGCCTTTGCCGACCGCTATGACGTGACCGTCGAGCTGGTCGAGACGGCGCGCGAGAATGTCGAATTCAAGGTGCCGCGGGTTCTGCGCGAAGCATAGGGGGCTCTGCCCCCGGCCCGTTGCCGGGCCTCCCCCGGGATATTTGGACATGGAAGAATGGAGACAGACATGAAGCTCTGGTCGATGCCGTCCTCGGGGAACAGCTACAAGGTGCGGCTGCTGCTGGGGCTGCTGGGGCGCGATTGCAACATCATTGATGTCGAATATCTGACCGAGGCGCTGGACCGGGCCAAGGCCTCGGGGCGGCTGCCCTTTGGCAAGGCGCCAGTGCTGGAACTGGATGACGGGCGGCTGTTGCCGGAATCGAATGCGATCCTGTGCTGGCTGGGCGAGGGCAGCACCTTCGTGCCGTCGGACCCGTTCACGCGGGCCAAGATGCTGAGCTGGATGTTCTGGGAACAGAACCAGCATGAGGGTACGGTCGCGGTGCGTGCCGCCCTGCTGAACTATCCGCATCGCCGCGCGCAAGCCACGCCTGAGCGCATGGCCGCGCTGCTGGATCAGGGCCATGCGCATCTGGCGATCATGGAAAGCCGGCTCAGCGCGCATGACTGGCTGGTCGGCGATGCCGTCAGCCTCGCCGATATCTGTCTTTACGGCTATACCCATACGGCGGGCAGTCGCGGCGGATTTGACATGGCGCGTTTTCCTGCGATCAATCTGTGGCTGGGGCGCGTGGCCGCGCTGCCGGGTTACAGGGGGATCGGGAAATGAGTTGGGATTATCTGCTGACGGCCTTCATCGTCTGCGTCTCGCCGGGGATCGGGGTGGTCTATACGCTGTCGATGAGCTTGGGCGGCGGGATGCGGGCCGGGTTCTGGGCCTCGGTCGGCTGCACCATCGCCACCGTCTTTCACATGCTGGTCGCCATGGCCGGGCTGGCCGCCGTGCTCCATACCAGCGCGGTGCTGTTCCAGGTGGTGAAATTCGCCGGCGTCGCCTATCTGATCTGGATGGCCTGGGCGGTGCTGAAGGACCGGGGCAGCATGTCGGTCATGCCAGCCGCGCCGGTTCCCGCGGGCCGCATCGTCTGGCGCGGCATCCTGCTGAATGTGCTGAACCCGAAACTGCCGCTGTTCTTCATGGCCTTCCTGCCGCAATTCATGCCCACTGGCGCAGGTCTGGGGCTGCTGGCGGAACTGGGCGGGACCTTCTCGCTGATCACGTTCCTGGTGTTTCTGGGCTATGCCGGGCTGGCGGCCAGCGGGCGCGATGCGCTGCTGGCCTCGGACCGGGCGATGCGCTGGCTGCGCCGCGCCTTTGCGGCATCCTTTGCGGCGCTGGGGCTGAAACTGGCGCTGGCGCGGGCATGAGCGATCTCTTCGCCTGGACGGATGGCGCTTGCAGCGGCAATCCCGGCCCCGGCGGCTGGGGCGTTCTCATGCGCGCCATGAAGGGCGACGAGATCGTCAAGGAGCGCGAGCTGTCGGGTGGCGAACCGGACACCACCAACAACCGCATGGAGCTGATGGCCGCGATCAGCGCGCTTGAGGCGCTGACCCGCCCCAGCGAGATCACCATCACCACCGACAGCGCCTATGTGAAGAACGGCGTCACGCAATGGATCCATGGCTGGAAGCGCAACGGCTGGCGCACCGCTGACAAAAAGCCGGTGAAGAATGTCGAGCTGTGGCAACGGCTTGAGGCCGCACAGTCGCGTCACAAGGTGCGCTGGGAATGGATCAAGGGCCATGCCGGCCATGCCGAGAACGAGCGCGCCGATGAGCTCGCCCGCGCCGGCATGGCCCCCTACAAGCCCGAGCGGAAGGCGGCCTCGTGACGCTGGAAACGCTGGTTCTGGCGCTTGATTATGCCAGCGTGCTGATCTTTGCGCTGACCGGGGCGCTGGTCGCCAGCCGGGGCCAGCTTGATCTGGTCGGCTTCATCTTTTTCGCGACATTGACCGGGATCGGCGGTGGCACGCTGCGCGATCTGGTGCTGGGGCGCGATCCGGTCTTCTGGATCGACCGGCCCGAGCTTTTGCTGCTGACAGCGGGCGCGGCGAGCGTCGTCTTCCTGACGGCGCATCTGCTGGAGAGCCGCTATCGCGCCATCCTGTGGCTGGATGCCTGCGCGCTGGCCGTGGCAGTGCCGGCGGGAGTCGGCGTCGCACTGGAGATGGGCGTGAACCCGGTCGTCACGGTAATGATGGGGGTAATGACCGGCACATTCGGCGGACTGATGCGCGACGTTGTCAGCAACGAAGTGCCGCTGATCCTGAAGCAGGGCGAACTATACATCACCGCAGCCTTTGGCGGCGCGGTGGCCGCGGTCTTGCTGATGGCGCTGGGTTGCGGGCGCGGTTGGGCGCTGATTGCCTGCGCCGCCGCCGTGATGGCGCTGCGCGCGGGCAGCATGACATGCGGCTGGAAGCTGCCTGTCTATAAGGCGCGGCCGCCGCGCTAGGCGGCCTCAGGTCTCGGACCAGACCGCCATCTCGGTTCCGCCCGGCTCGCGGAACTGGAACCGCCGCCCGCCCGGAAAGCTGAAGATCGCCTTGGTGATCTGGCCGCCCGCCGCGGTCACACGCGTTTGCGCCGCCTCAAGATCGTCGGTCCGCAGGATGACCAGAGGCGGCGCCAGCGGGCCAGCGGCAATGCCGCCCGAGACACCGGCATCCGCCAGTTCCTGATATTCCGGCCCGTAATCGTTGAACCCCCAGCCGAAGGCATCGCCAAAGAACCGCTTCGTGGCCGGCAGGTCAGGAGAGGCGAATTCGATATAGTCGATCTTCATCACGAGGGTCCTTTCCGAATGATCCGGCGATGGTGCCTGCCGCTCTGGCTCAGCGCAAGACCGGCGGGCCGGGCACGCGCTCGCGCAGGTCCTCGACCCCCATGCGCAGGCCCGCGCCGATGCGATGGGCAAGCTGCGACCATGCCTGCGCGACCTCGTCGGGCAGGGTGCGGCGCAGGGTTTCGTCAAACAGCATCAGCCAGGGCGCGAAATGCTGGGCATGGACATCGCCCGCGCGCATATGCGCCTGCATCGGATTGCCGTCGTAATTGCGTTCGTAAAGGATCGCGTTCTTCCAGAAGCGGGCGATCTTTTCCTCATGCTCGGGCCAGTCGGTGACATGGCGGGCAAAGACCGGACCCAGCACCTCATGGCGGCGGATGGCGGCGTAAAAGACCGCGACGACGCGGTCGATCTGGTCGGGGGTCACTGGGAAACGCGGCGGAATCATGGCGCCGATATGGGGGCAAGCGCGGCCGGGTGCAATGCGGCAGCTTGTCATCGCGGCTTACGGCGCATCGGTGCCGGCCAAGGGCGGGATCATCGTGCCCGCGACCAGATGCGTCAACACTCCGCGCACCACGGGCCATGTCGAGAAAGGCGCGAGCAGCCGGTCGCGCAGCACCGGCAGGCGAGGGCTGCCCGACTGATACATCGGGGTGAAAAGCGCGCTCATCCCCTGATAGGCACGGACATGCCAGCGGCGCATGGCGGCGTAATCGGCCAGCGCCTGATCCTTGGGACCACGCAGGGCAAGCGCCAGCGCCAGCGCATCGAGCAGCGCCATATTCGCCCCCTGCCCCAGTTGCGGGCTGGCGCGATGGGCCGCATCGCCGATATGCACCAGCCCCGGCGCATGCGGGCGGCGCAGCGTGCCATGACCGTAGCGCGCGACAACCATCTGCGCATTGTCGCGGATCGTTCCCAGAAACGGCGCCATGTCTGGCCAGAGCGTCGCCACCTCGGCCCGCCAGCTTTCCAGCGGGGTCGTGGGCCAGGCGTCCAGTTCGGCCTGCGGCATCGACCAGAAGACGGCGGCCAGCGGTTGCACATCACCTGGCAGCCGCCCAATCGGCAGCACGCCCGCCATGCGGCTGGCGCCGCGATAGCGCTGGCGTAGCTGATCCATCGGCAGGCCGGTTTCCGGCCATGGCACCGTGCCCCAGATCGCGCCATAGCCCAAGGGCCGCGCCTTCAGCGGCGACAGGCGCGAGCCGGCGCCGCTGGCATCGACGATCAGGTCATAGGGGCCAAAATCGCGCCCATCCGCCAGCATCAGCCGCCGGCCAGCAGCGTCCTGCGGGGTGGATGCGATCTCGGCCCCGGTGACGGTCGGGATGCCCAGCGCCTGCACACGATCCCACAGCAGATGAAACAGCGCCGCGCGATGAATGCCGCGTCCCGGCGCATCGGCGGGATATGAGACATCCAGCGCCTTGCGCCCGCCCGCCTCATGCCCCAGCATCCGGGTGATCGGGCTGGAGAGGCGGCGCAGATCCTCGCCCGCGCCGATCATATCCATCACCGCCAGCCCCACCGGCTGGATCACCAGCCCCGAACCCAGGGGGCGCGGCGCGGCGAAACGCTCGAACAGGGTCAGGTCATGGCCGTCCCGCGCCAGCAGTAATGCGCTGGCAAGACCGCCGATCCCGGCACCGACAATGGCAATGCGAAAACTCATGGCCGGCTTGCTGCCCGAGCGCATGGCCAAGCGCAAGAGCTTGCAGGGACTTCTGGCGTTTCCTATAACCCGGCCCATGTTCAGCAGGTGCCGCATTCAGCGAATTACCCGCCCGGCGGCGTAGGATCCCCTCGCCGTCGGGTTAAGCATGCCTGCCCTGCCACCAGAGGATTCCCGCCAGATGAGCGACACCACCCCGACCGCGCCCGATTACCGCGACACCGTCTTTCTGCCCCAGACCGATTTCCCGATGCGCGCGGGCCTGCCCCAGCGCGAGCCGGAATGGCTGGAGCGTTGGGCCCGGCTTGGTATCTATGACCGGCTGCGCGCAAAAGCCGCGACGCAGGTGGGGGGCCGCAAGCCCTTTATCCTGCATGACGGCCCCCCCTATGCGAATGGCAACCTGCATATCGGCCACGCGCTGAACAAGGTGCTCAAGGACTTCATCACCCGCAGCCAGCAGATGATGGGTCGTGACGCGCGCTATGTGCCGGGCTGGGACTGCCACGGGCTGCCGATCGAATGGAAGATCGAGGAAGCCTATCGCAAGGCCGGCAAGGACAAGGACGCCGTCGACAAGGTCGAATTCCGTCAGGAATGCCGCCGCTTTGCAGAGGGCTGGATCGACATCCAGCGCGAGGAATTCAAGCGCCTTGGCGTGATCGGCAAATGGGACGATCCCTATCTGACCATGGACTTCCACGCCGAAGCCGTGATCGCGGCCGAGTTCATGAAACTGCTGATGAATGGCAGCCTGTATCAGGGGTCAAAGCCGGTGATGTGGTCTCCGGTCGAAAAGACCGCGCTGGCCGAGGCCGAGGTCGAATATCACGACCATACCAGCCACACGATCTGGGTGCGGTTCAAGCCGCAGGCCGACGCGCTGGATGGCGCCTCGGTGGTGATCTGGACCACGACGCCCTGGACGATCCCGCAAAACCGCGCGGTCGCCTATAACCCCGAGATCGCTTACGGCCTTTATGAGGTCACCTCGGTCGCGGAAAACGCCACTGCAAAACCGGGCGAGAAATTGGTGCTGGCCGATGCGCTGGCCGATGCGGTCATGCAGTCGGCCAAGGTCGAAAGCCACCAGCGCCTGCGCGACGTGCCAGCGACCGAATTGGAGGGGCTGATCCTTTCGCATCCCTTTCGCGGCATCGAAGGCGGCAATGGCGAATGGGATTTCGACGTCCCCCTGCTGCCCGGCGACCATGTCACCGACGACGCGGGCACGGGCTTTGTCCATACCGCCCCCAGCCATGGCGATGACGACTATCAGCTTGGCCTGAAATTCGGCCTGCCGATGACCTATAACGTCGAGCCGGACGGCAGCTACCGCAAGGACCTGCCGATCTTTGGCGGCGAGGCCATCCTGACGCCCGAGGGCAAGGAAGGACCGGCCAATGTCAGCGTCATCAAGCAACTGGCCTATGCCGGCGCGCTCCTGGCCAAGGGCAAGGTCAAGCACAGCTATCCCCATAGCTGGCGCTCCAAGGCGCCGCTGATCTATCGCAACACGCCGCAATGGTTCGCGGCCATCGACAAGCCTCTGGACGACGGCATGGGCGAATATGGCGCGACCATCCGCACCCGCGCCCTGACCAGCATCGACAAGCTGGTCAAATGGACCCCGCAGACCGGCCGCAACCGGCTCTATTCCATGGTCGAGAACCGCCCGGACTGGGTGCTGTCGCGCCAGCGGGCATGGGGCGTGCCGCTGACCTGCTTTGTCAAAAAAGGCGCGCGGCCCGACGATGCCGATTTCCTGCTGCGGGACCCGCGCCTCAATGACCGCATCATCGAAGCATTCGAGAAAGACGGCGCAGATATCTGGTATAGCCCGGATTTCAAGGCGCGTATTCTGGACGGCATCGCCAATCCGGATGATTACGAACAGGTCATGGACGTGCTGGATGTGTGGTTCGACTCTGGCTCGACCCATGCCTTCGTGATCCGCGACCGCGCCGATGGCAGCCCCGACGGCATTGCCGACCTGTATCTTGAGGGCACCGACCAGCATCGCGGCTGGTTCCATTCCTCGCTTTTGCAGGCCTGCGCGACCAAGGGCCGTGCGCCCTATCGGGGCGTGCTGACCCATGGCTTCACGCTGGACGAAAAGGGCATGAAAATGTCCAAATCGCTTGGCAATACCGTGGCGCCCGCCGATGTGATCAAGGAATACGGCGCCGATATCCTGCGGCTCTGGGTGGCGCAATCCGACTATACGGTCGACCTGCGCATCGGCAAAGAGATCCTGAAAGGCACCGCCGACAGCTATCGCCGGCTGCGCAACACGCTGCGCTTTGTGCTGGGCAATCTGGACGGTTTCTCGGATGCCGAGCGTGTCGCCGCCGAGGACATGCCCGAGCTGGAACAATGGGTCCTGCACCGGCTGGCGCAGATCGATCATCAGCTGCGCAAGGGCTATGAGGCCTATGATTTCCAAGGGGTCTTCCAGACCGTGTTCCAGTTTGCGACCGTGGACCTGTCGGCGCTGTATTTCGACATCCGCAAGGACGCGCTTTACTGCGACGCGCCCGACAGTCCGCGCCGCCGCGCCGCGCGCACGGTGCTGGACATCCTGTTCCACCGTCTGGTGACCTGGCTGGCGCCGATCCTGCCCTTTACCATGGAGGATGTCTGGCTAAGCCGCTTCCCCGGCGCGGAAAGCTCGGTCCATCTGCAGGACTTCCCCGCCACCCCCGCCGACTGGCTGAACGAGCCTCTGGCCCGCAAATGGGAGGCGATCCGCCGCACCCGCCGCGTCGTCACCGCCGCGCTGGAAATCAAGCGCACCGACAAGGTGATCGGCGCCAGCCTCGAGGCCGCGCCGGTCGTCCATATCGAGGACAAGGCCGTGCTCGAAGGACTGAAATCGGTCGATTTCGCCGATATCTGCATCACCTCGGGGATCAGCCTGACCGCCGACCCGGCCCCGGGCGAGGCCTTCCGCCTGCCCGATGTCGCGGGCGTCGGCGTGGTCTTCGAAGAGGCCGAGGGCGAGAAATGCGAACGCTGCTGGAAGATCCTTCCCGATGTCGGCAGCCACAAGCATCCGGGCACCTGCGCCCGCTGCGACGGGGTTCTGAGCCATGGCTGAGCATCCCGCGCATCTGCCCTATCGCCCGGCGTCTGATCGTTACCAGCGGATGGATTATCGCCGCTGCGGGCGCTCGGGCCTTCTGCTGCCAGCGATCAGTCTGGGGCTGTGGCACAATTTCGGCGAGGATACGCCCCATCAGACCAAGCGCGCCATCTGCCGCGCGGCCTTTGATCATGGCATCACCCATTTCGATCTGGCCAACAACTACGGCCCGCCGCCCGGCAGCGCCGAAGATGCCTTCGGCCAGATCCTGCGGACCGATTTCGCCGGGCTGCGGGACGAGCTGATCATCAGCTCCAAGGCCGGCTACCGGATGTGGGACGGGCCTTACGGCGAATGGGGCAGCCGCAAGTCGCTGATCGCCAGTTGCGACCAGTCGCTGAAGCGGATGGGGCTGGATTACGTCGATATCTTCTATTCGCACCGCGTCGATCCCGACACCCCGCTTGAGGAAACCATGGCGGCGCTGGATCATATCGTGCGCTCGGGCCGGGCGCTTTATGTCGGCATTTCCAGCTATGGCACCCAGCGCACGCATGAGGCGGCGGCGATCCTCAAGGATCTGGGCACGCCCTGCCTGATCCACCAGCCCAGCTACAACATGCTGAACCGCTGGGTGGAGCGCGACGGGCTTCTGGACGCGCTGGACGAGGAAGGCATCGGCAGCATCGCCTTTACCGCGCTGGCGCAGGGCATGCTGACCCGCAAATACCTGAACGGGATTCCGTCGGACAGCCGCGCCGCGCAGGGCAAGTCCCTCAGCCCCGACTGGCTGACCGAGAAAAGCCTTGCCGCGCTGCGCGGGCTGAACGCCATCGCCGAGGCGCGCGGCCAGAGCCTTGCACAGATGGCGATTGCCTGGGTGCTGCGGGGCGGGCAGGTGACCTCGGCACTGATCGGCGCGTCACGGCCCGAGCAGGTCGTGGAATGCGCGGGCGCAGTCGCGAATACCGCCTTCACGCCCGATGAACTGGCCCGGATCGACGCGCTGTCCGATCAGGTCGGCGATATCAACCTGTGGGCGCGATCCTCGGAAGAGGGCTGAGCGACCCTAGCGAAACCACAGCCCTTCGCGGCGCAGGCGATGACGGATCGCCTGCTCGCGCGGGAACGGGTCCTCTGCGGAAAAGAGCGGGCGAAGGACACGCCGCCCCTCGCCGCCGCGGATCAGCCGCTCGACCGCCTCGTCGCCGCGCAAAAGCGGGGCGATCTGCGGATCGGCGGCCAGATCTTCGATCAGCGCCATCACCGCCTCGGATTCGCGGGCGTAAAGCAGCGACAGGTTGCGATAGTGGCAGGTCACCACACCATCCAACCCGTCCAGTTCCGGGCCGGGCCGGCCGCCGCCAAGGCCATGAATGACCAAAGGCAGCGCCACCTGATCCAGCCAGGGGTCAAGGCTTTGACAGGCCAGCGCATCGCCCGGCTCATTGCGGATCGCCAGCGCATATTCCAGAAAGCGGCGGCCGAATTCCTTCGGATCGCCGCCCAGAAACCAGCCCGCATTGAAATACAGATAGCGTTCCCAATGCTCGTCAGGCTGGGAAAGGTCCAGCGAGGACGCGAAATCCAGCCCGAAACGGTCGTAAAGCGATTTCCAGATATCGTGGTAGCCGGGGCCGTAAAGCGGCGGCTCGGGCCAGGTCCCTTCGCGCCGCATCGAGGCCGCGGGCCGGGTGAAATCGATCTCCAGCGCCGCCAGATCGCCGGTCACCAGCGTGTCGCTGTCGAAAAACGCGAAGGGCTCGCCCGGCGGCAACAGCGCAAGCGCCTCGATCTTGTTGCCATAGGGATAGTCCCGGCCGAAATGCGTGGCGGTGAAGGGCAGGATCTCGGCGCCGTAGCCAGCCAGCGCGGCGCGGACCGGCTGCGGCAAAAGCGTGTTGACGCCGGCCCATGCCGCCTCGGGCTGCGGCTCGGCCACGATCAGTCGGCCACGCCATCCCGGCGCATTGCGCCGCAGGCTGGCGGCAAACAGCACCGCCTCAAGCCCCAGTCGCCCGTTCTGGCCAAGGATCAGGATATTGAAATGCGCTATGCCGGCAGGCTCGGGCGCGGCGGCGGCCTGCACCAGCGGGACTGGAGCGATCGGGACTGGAGCGATCGGGACTGGGGCGATCGAGGCGGTGGGGGCGGCCTCGACCGGCGCGGGCACCTCGCGCGCTGCGCGTTTTTGGGCGCGTTCGGCCTGTTTGGCGGCGCGGCGTGCCTCGCGCTCTTCGCGATTGGCGACCTGACGGGCGGCGCGTGCGGCGGCACGATCATCGGCGGTCTTGTCGCCTGCGGCACCGGCCTCTGCATCCGCCTTGCCCGCGCGTTTATCGGGATCGGGCCCTGGCTGTTTCTTGTCGTTTTTGTGTGCCGACATTCCTCCCCCCCAAGGCTTGGAAACCGGCCGGGTCCCCGTCTTGCCGAGTCGGGTCGTCATACCCGGAACGCCGCCGAAACCGCCAGCGCATTGTCACGCAAGGCGCTCAAATCGCAAGTCAACCTGTCCATGTACAGGGAAACCATGCTTTGGAAAGGGCAAACAGGCCGGAATTGGCCAGAAACCCTGGCAACCTCACTAAAAAGGCAGGTTTTCGCCACGCCGCTTTGGATGCACGGTCAAAGATGGCCGTTCAAAGATTTCCTCTTTTCGCAGGTACGGCAAGACCGGGTGGGGTTTGGGCACAGTTCTCACCCGGTCGCTCTTCTTCCAGAATGGACCGAACCGCAACGATTTGTCGAATTGTTCTGATGCGCTCGGCGCGTTCCTGCCGATGCCCCTAGGCAAAATTGCCTATATGACAGTCGTTTCGATGACGGCGGCGGCATCCGCTGCGCCCTGCCCCGGCCCGCGCAAGACGAGAACCGGGGCAAGACAGCCCGTTCAGGCCATGCCCAGGGCGGCCTTGTAGACCTCGAGGATCGCCTCTTGCTCGGCGACCTCGTTCTTGTCCTTCTTGCGCAGGCTGACGATGGTCTTCAGCGCCTTCTGGTCATAGCCGCGCGCCTTGCTTTCGGCATAGATGTCGCGGATCTGTTCCGAGATGTCCTTTTTCTCGGCCTCCAGCTGCTCGATCTGCTCGATGAACTGGCGCAGCTCGTTGGCGGTCACGTTATAGGTCGCGTCATCGGTCATGGTCGCTTTTTCCTTGCATCCTCGATACCGGTCGGGGCCGGCTGCCTGTGGGGCATGGGTCTAGGCGGTCTTGCGGGCGGGTGCAATCGCCGCTAGGGCACCAGCGGCAGACGGAGGCTGATTATGACGATCTGGGACGGGCTGATCTGGGGCGGAACCGCGCTGACCATGCTGGGGCTGGCAGCACTGCTGTGGTGCATCGTCACCGCCGCGCGCGCGAAACGCCAAAACCTGGATGACGAGGCGATGCGCGCGGTGATGCGCCGCGTGGTCGTGGTCAATATGGCGGCGCTGGCCGGCTCGGTCTTTGGGCTGATGTTCGTCGTCCTTGGCATCATGCTGGGCAAGTGACATGCGGGCATTGATCCAGCGCGTCCGGCAGGCCGAGGTCACCGTGGACGGTCGCAGCACCGGCCGCATCGGGCCGGGTCTGATGGTGCTGGTCTGCGCCATGCAGGGCGATGCCGATGACGCGCCCGAAAAGCTGGCCGCGCGCGTGGCCAAGCTGCGAATTTTCCGCGACGAGGCGGGCAAGATGAACCGCTCGGTCCTTGATACCGGCGGTGCGGCGCTGGTCGTGAGCCAGTTCACCCTGGCCGCTGATACCCGCACCGGCAACCGCCCCGGATTTTCCAGCGCCGAATCCCCGGCGCGGGGCGAGGCGCTTTATCTGCGCTTTGCCCAGGCCCTGCGCGATCTGGGCCTGAGTGTCGAGACCGGCGAATTCGGCGCCGACATGCAGGTGGCGCTGGTCAATGACGGCCCGGTGACGATCTGGATGGACAGTGCCGACCGCGCCTGACTTGCGGTATATGACTTACCGCGCTTGACTTTTCGGCTGCCATCCCCCATTTGCGACAAGTTGCCGCCCGCTGCCGCGTGAGCAGCCGACGCCCTGTTGCGTCAGGCCGGCACAAAACTTCCGGTTTCCCATTCACGCGGGGAGGCTTGCGGGCAATGCGTATCCTGCCCGCCCCTCGCAACCTGCCGCGCGATCCGCGCGGCCTCTGCCATGTGCGCCGATACGCGGGCGGCATGGATGAAAGACAGTATGACGAACGAAACTTCGCGCCCGAACCGCTCGGGCAAACCCGCTGGCAAGCCCCGCTTCCAGGGTCAGAGCCACGGCCAGAACAAGCCGCGCGGCGAGCACGGCGGCAAACCGCATTTCCGCAACGACAAACCCAATACCAACCATCGCCGGATGCGCGCCGAACCGGAGGAGAAATTCATCCGCCGCGCCATCCCCGAGATCGACACCCCCTTCACCCGCATGGGGATCGACCCGCGCGTGGCCATCAATCTGGAAGGTCTGGGGATCGAGACCCCCTCGCCCATTCAGGAAAAATCCATCCCCGGCATCGTTGCCGGCCGCGATCTGCTGGGCCTTGCCCAGACCGGCACCGGCAAGACGGCGGCCTTTGGCCTGCCGATGCTGACCCGCCTGCTGAATATCGGCCGCAAGCCCGAGCCCCGGACCTGCCGCGCGCTGATCCTGGCGCCGACCCGCGAACTGGCCACCCAGATCGCCGAAAACATCGACGCTTACGCCGTGGGCACGCCCATCCGGCAGTTCCGCGTCGTCGGCGGCGCCTCGATCAATGTGCAGGTCATGCGCATGGAACGCGGCGTGGACGTGCTGATCGCGACCCCCGGACGCCTGATCGACCTGATCGAGCGCGGCGCGGTCGATCTGTCCCAGACCCAGTATCTGGTGCTGGACGAGGCCGACCAGATGCTGGACATCGGCTTTATCCACGCGCTGCGCCGCATCGCCAAGATGCTGCCGCGCGAACGCCAGACGCTGCTGTTTTCCGCCACCATGCCCAAGCTGATGGAAGAGCTCGCCGACAGCTACCTGACCGATCCGCTGAAGGTCGCCGTGAACCCTCCGGGTCAGGCGGCTGCCAAGATCGAACAGGGCGTGCATTTCGTCAATCAGGGCGACAAGGCGACGCTGCTGGCCGAATACCTCTCCAAGCACATGAATGAGCTGGCGATCGTCTTTGGCCGCACCAAGCATGGCTCGGAAAAGCTGTCGAAGCTGCTGGAGAAATGGGGCTACAAGGTCGCCGCCATCCACGGCAACAAGTCGCAGGGCCAGCGCGAGCGCGCGCTTGCCGGCTTCCGCGCCGGGGAAACCAAGGTGCTGGTCGCGACCGATGTGGCCGCGCGCGGCATCGACATCCCCGAGGTGGCGCATGTCTATAACTACGACCTGCCCAATGTGCCGGAAAACTACGTCCACCGCATCGGCCGCACCGCCCGCGCCGGGCGTGACGGCCGCGCCATCGCCTTTTGCGCGCCCGCCGAGATCGGCGAACTTCGCGCCATCGAAAAGGCAATGAAGGCGCAGATCCCGGTCGTCGGCGGCGAGGTTCCGTTCGAGGCCAGCAAGATGCGCGAACGCGGCGGCCCCGCCGGTGGCCGTCCTGCCGCCCCGGGCGGTCAGGGCGCGCGCAAGCGCCCGGCACGCCGCCCCTCGCGCGCGCCGAAATCGACCCAGCGCGCATAAGCGCGACCTGATCGACGCAAATGTGAGCCGCCGCCCCCTCGCGGCGGCTTGCAGCCTGCGGGCCCTCGCGGCTATCTGCCGCCATGGCCAAGCTTTATTTCCACTATTCCACGATGAATGCCGGCAAGAGCACGCTTTTGCTGCAGGCATCCTACAACTATCGCGAACGCGGCATGGCGACGCTTTTGCTGACCGCCGCCCATGATGACCGCGCGGGCGCGGGCCGCATCGCCAGCCGTATCGGCATTTCCGATGACGCGCTGACCTTTACCCCGGATACCGATCTTTTCGCCCTGATCCGTGATCAGGGCCGGGGTGCGGCCTGCGTCTTTCTGGACGAGGCGCAGTTCCTGACCGAAACCCAGGTCTGGCAGCTTGCCCGCGTCGCCGACGATCTTGGCCAGCCGGTGATGTGCTACGGGCTGCGGGTCGATTTCCGCGGCCAGCTTTTCCCCGGCTCGGCGGCGCTGCTTGCGCTGGCGGACGATCTGCGCGAGGTGCGCACCATCTGCCATTGCGGCCGCAAGGCCACCATGGTCGTGCGGCAGGACGAACAGGGTCGGGCCTTGCGCGAAGGCGCGCAGGTCCAGATCGGTGGTAACGAAACCTATGTCTCGCTGTGCCGCCGCCACTGGCGGCAAGCGATGGGAGAAGAGGCATGAGCCCGATGAACACCACGCGCGCCTATGGCTGGGCGGCGCGCGCCTTTCACTGGACGGTGGCCGTCCTGATCCTTGCCGCGCTTGGGCTGGGGCTTTACGCCGACAACCTGCCGCGCGGCGACGAAAGCGCCTTGCAGGCAATCTTTGCCGCCTTCTCGATCCACAAGACCGCCGGGGTCGCGGTGCTGATCATCGCCTCGGCGCGGATCCTGTGGACGCTGAGCCAGATCCGCCCGCGCCCGCTGCATCCCGAGCGCCGACTTGAGACGCTGCTGGCCGAAACCGTGCATTGGGCGCTGTGGATCGGCATGATCATCATGCCGCTGTCGGGCTGGCTTCTGCATTCGGCGGCGCCGGGCGGGTTTTCCCGCATCCTGTGGCCCTTCGGGCAGCGCCTGCCGCTGGTCCCCGAGGATGCCGCGCTGGCCGAGGGGTTTGCCCGCTTTCACGAGGCCGGCTGGTGGGTGCTGGCGGCGCTGATCGCGCTGCATGTCGCCGGCGCGCTGAAACATGTGCTGATCGACCGCGACCATACGCTTGCGCGCATGGCCGGCAATCCCGACCGCCTGCCCGACCCGCCCGAGCATCACATGTCGCCCGGCCTGCAGCATCTGCTGGCCGCCTGCGCCGCCGTGGCGATCTGGGGCGGCGTTGCGGCCCTTACCGGACAGGGCGAGGCCGAAACCCGGCCGGAACCCGCCGCGACCGCAGCCCAGCCCGCCGCCGCATCAGGCTGGGCGGTGCAGCAAGGCACGCTGGACATTCAGGTCAAGCAGGGCGGCAATGACGTGGCCGGCCAGTTCGGGCAGTGGCAGGCCGCCATCGACTATGCCCCCGAGACGCAAACCGGCCGCGTCGAGGTCACCATCGACATCGCCTCGCTGACCTTGGGTTCGGTCACCGGCACCGCGACCGGCCCGGATTTCCTGAACGCGGGCGCCCATCCGACCGCCAGCTTCAAGGCCGAGATCCTGCCCCCCGCCACTGACGGCCAGCCCCATCTCGCCCGTGGCACGCTGACCATCGCCGGGAAAAGCATTCAGGCCGACCTGCCCTTTGATCTGGTGCTCGAGGGCGAAACCGCCAAGGCCAAGGGCAAGATGCAGGTGGACCGCCGCGATTTCGGCATCGGCGCCGGCTATGCCGATGAAAGCACCGTGGGCTTTGCGGTCGCGATCAGCTTTGATCTGACTGCGACCCTGCAAAAATGAGCCATCCGCCCGCGCGCCTCCCCGCGCGCGGGCGGATGCCCCCCTGCCGAAGCAGGACCCCCTATTGATCGGTAAAGTCCGGCTGCCCGTTCGAGGCCGAAAGCCCGCCATCGACCGGCAGGATCACCCCGTTCACGAAGCTCGCATCCGGCCCGGCCAGAAAGGCGATGACGTTGGCGACCTCGTCAGCCTCGGCCAGCCGGCCCATCGGGATGCGGCGATTGAGGGCGCCTGACAACTTGGGCGCCTGCTGGATCGGCGCGGCCAGCCGGGTATTGGTGGTGGCGGGCGCGACGGCATTCACGCGGATGCCCTCTTTGCCCAGATCCAGCGCCATGCCCTGCGTCATCAGCGAAACCGCCCCCTTCGAGGCGTTATAGCCCTGCATCGCCCAGTCGCCGCGCATGCCGGAAACCGACGAGACATTGACGATATTGCCGCGCGACTTGCGCAAGGCCGGCAGCGCCGCGATCACCATGTTCCGCACACCTCCGACATTGATGGCCATCATGCTTTCGAAATCATCGTCGCCCAGCATGTCCACGGCGCCCGGATTGACCACGCCGGCATTGTTCACCATCACGTCGATGCCGCCGAATTTCGCCAGCGCCGCATCGACGACCTGCCGCGCATCGCCGCGCTTGGCCACGTCACCGGGCGCCACCAGCACGGCAGCATGGTCGCCGATCTCTTCGGCCACCGCGTCCAGCGCGGTATGGCCGCGACCGTTCAGGACCACGTTATAGCCGTCGCGGGCGAAACGCAGGGCGGTGGCGCGGCCGATGCCGGTGCCCGCGCCGGTGACGATGACGGTTTTCTTCTGTGCCATTGGAACACTCCTCTTGCAGCTTTGTCCCTGCTCATGCCGGGGGCGCGCGATCCGCGTGCCTCGTTCCGGCATGGGGTCATGGGGGCGTGTCGGGATGAACTTCAGATGGGGCCGAAGGCGCGGATTTGAACCCGTCAGGCCATGGCGACGTCGCGTCGCCCGATGGGCGCAGGCCTCTGGGCCGGCATGCAAAAGGGGCCGCCCCGGCGGGACGGCCCCTTGCGATTTCAAAGTCCTGGAGGGGCTCAGCCGACCAGTTCAAGACCCGAGAAGAAGAAGGCGATTTCTTCCTTGGCGGTTTCGGCGGCGTCCGAGCCGTGGACCGAGTTCTCGCCGACCGACAGGGCGAATTCCTTGCGGATGGTGCCGGCATCGGCATTGGCGGGATTGGTCGCGCCCATCACTTCGCGGTTCTTGGCAATGGCGTTCTCGCCTTCCAGAACCTGAACGACGACCGGCTCCGAGGCCATGAACTCGACCAGCTCGCCATAGAAGGGGCGCTCTTTGTGGACGGCATAGAACTGGCCGGCCTGGGCGGGCGACAGGTGGATGCGCTTTTGTGCGACGATGCGCAGGCCGGCATCCTCGAACTTGGCGTTGATCTTGCCGGTCAGGTTGCGCCGGGTGGCGTCGGGTTTGATGATCGAAAGCGTGCGTTCGATGGCCATGGGATGCTCCGTCAGATAGGGCGCGGGGGTCCCCGCGCGGGAATTGTGGGCGGCTCCTAACATGCGGACAGCGGGTTGAAAAGCCGTGACGACCCCGGCCCCCGGACCCTTTGGGGAAGTTTGCCGGTCCCGGTCGGGCGCGGACACGCGGGCGATTGACAAGGCCGGTGACGCGGGCCATGCGGGGCGTCATGCTGCGCATCGACGACATATCCTATTCCATCGCCGGCCGGCCGCTCTTTGAGCAGGCCTCGGCCTCCATTCCCAGCGGCCACAAGGTCGGCCTTGTCGGTCCGAACGGCGCCGGCAAGACCACGCTGTTCCGGCTGATCCGGGGCGAGCACGCATTGGACGGCGGCGCCATCTCGCTGCCCTCGCGCGCCCGCATCGGCGGCGTCGCGCAAGAGGCGCCGGGCACCGCGACCAGCGTTCTGGACACGGTGCTGGCCGCCGATACCGAACGCGCGAGCCTTCTGGCCGAGGCCGAGCATGCGACCGACCCCGCCTGCATCGCCGAAATCCAGACCCGGCTTGCCGATATCGACGCATGGTCGGCCGAGGCCCGCGCCGCCACGATCCTCAAGGGCCTTGGCTTTTCGACCGAGGATCAGGCCCGCCCGACCTCTGACTATTCCGGCGGCTGGCGGATGCGCGTCGCGCTGGCCGGCGTGCTGTTCTCGCAGCCCGACCTGCTGCTTCTGGACGAACCGACCAACTATCTGGACCTTGAGGGCGCGCTTTGGCTGGAACGCTATCTGGCGCGCTATCCGCATACGGTCATCGTCATCAGCCATGACCGCGACCTGCTGAACCGCGCCGTCGGCCATATCCTGCATCTCGAGAACAGAAAGCTGACGCTCTATACCGGCGGCTATGACACCTTCGCGCGCACCCGCGCCGAGAAACGCGCCCTGCAGGCCGCCGAGGCCAAGAAGCAAGAGGCCCGCCGCGCCCATCTGCAAAGCTTCGTCGACCGTTTCCGCGCCAAGGCCAGCAAGGCCGTGCAGGCGCAGGCCCGCATCAAGATGCTGGCCAAAATGGAGCCGCTGACCGCCCCCGAAGAGGCGAAGTTTCACCGCTTCACCTTTCCGCAGCCTGACCAGCTCTCGCCGCCCATCGTCGCGCTGGACGGGGTCAGCGTCGGCTATGACGGGCGCGCGGTGCTGAACCGGCTGAACCTGCGCATCGATCAGGACGACCGGATCGCGCTTCTGGGCCGCAACGGTCAGGGCAAATCAACGCTGTCGAAGCTCTTGGCCGGCCGGCTCGAGCCGATGGAGGGACGCATCAACCGCTCGGGCAAGCTGCGCATCGGCTATTTCGCCCAGCATCAGGTCGATGAGCTGGAGCTGGACGAGACACCTCTGGATCACGTCCGCCGGTTACGCCCCAACGAAGCACCGGCAAGGCTGCGCGCGCGGCTGGCCGGCTTTGGGCTGATGGAGGCGCAGGCCCAGACCAGGGTCGGGCAGCTTTCGGGTGGGCAAAAGGCGCGGCTGTCGCTGCTGCTGGCGACGATCGACGCGCCGCATCTCCTGATCCTCGACGAGCCGACGAACCATCTGGACATCGAAAGCCGCGAGGCTTTGACCGAGGCCCTCAACGACTATACCGGCGCCGTGGTGCTGGTCAGCCATGACATGCATCTGCTGAACCTGGTCGCCGACCGGCTGTGGCTGGTCGATCAGGGCGGCGTGGCGCCATGGCAGGGCGATCTGGACGATTACCGCAAGATGCTCTTGCAGGGCGAAGAGAAGCCCAACGGCCGCGCGACGCCCCAGCCCGAGGCGAAAGCGGCCGCAAAGCGCCCCTCGCGCGACAAGATCCTTGAACTGCGCGCCGAGGCCCGCAAGGCCGAGGAGCGCATCGAGAAGCTGACCGCGATGCTGGAAAAGCTGGATGCGATCATGGCCGATCCCGCGACCTATGACGACGCGCAAAAGTCCGAGGCTTTCGGGCGCAAGCATGCCGAGGCCAGCGAGGCCATGCAGCGCGCCGAAAGCCTGTGGATGGAGGCCTTGGAGCGTCTTGACGAGGCCGAGCGGACCTGAATGCAACAGTCCCGGTCTTTGACCGGGAAAAGCCCGCCCGAACCCTTGTCCGGCCCGTGATTCATGTCCATTTGTGCTACGATGTTTTCAGGGGGATTCGCCGATGCGCATTGCTGCTTTCATTCTGGCCTCGACCATGACCCTTCCGGTCGCCGCCACCGCGCAATCGCTGAACATGTTCGATCAGGTGTCCTTCGATGCCGGTCTGGGCGTGAGCTATGGTCCCGAATATATGGGCGCCGAGGATAACGACGCCTCGCCCTGGTTCATCCTGCGCAACGTTCAGCTGGGCGAGGATGGCGAGGAAAAGCAGGGCTTCTCGATCATCCCGTCGCTGAACTATATCGGCAAGCGCGATTCCGACGATTCCGACCATCTGGACGGCATGGACGATATCAGCCGCGCCTATGAGGTCGGGGTGAAGCTGAGCTATGTCTCGGGGCCCTTCACCAGCTATACCCATGTCCGCAAGGGCTTTGGCGGCCATCACGGCGTGGTGGGCGAGATCGGCACCCGCTACAAGCGCGACATCAACGAGCGCCTGACCTTCTGGGCCGGGGCCGAGTTGCAGGGCGCCGACGACCGCTTTACCGACACCTATTTCGGCGTCTCGGCTGACGAGGCGGCGCGCAGCGGCCATGATGTCTATGAGCCCGGCGGCGGCTTCTACGAGGCGAACCTGAACCTTGAAGCGCGCTATATGCTGAACGACAACTGGGCCGTTCTGGGCCGCGCCAAATATGGCCGGCTGCTGGATGACGCCGCGGATTCGCCCCTGGTGCGCGACAAGAACCAGCCCGAGATCAGCGTCGGCATCGTGCGCCACCTGAACTTCAAGTTCTGAACCAGCCACCAAGCCGTCACAGCCCGCCGTGACGGTTGGGGACGCGACGACTTGTCCCGGCGAATGCGCCCCGCGCACTGGACCCGGCGGCCTCCTAGTCCTATATAAACGCTAAGCTTTGACAGGACGCGCCGCATGACCATGGAAAATCTGAAGGAAGGCGATCCGCTGATCGCCCCCTCGACCACCGAGCACCCGCTTTACGACAGCGTGGTCGAGGCCTGCAAAACCGTCTATGACCCCGAGATCCCGGTCAATATCTTTGACCTCGGCCTGATCTATACCATTGATATCAGCCCCGAAAACTCTGTCCGCGTGGTGATGACGCTGACCGCGCCGGGTTGCCCCGTCGCCGGCGAGATGCCGGGCTGGGTCGCCGATGCGGTCGAGCCGCTGCCGGGCGTGAAACAGGTCGATGTCGAGATGACCTTCCAGCCGCAATGGGGCATGGAAATGATGTCGGACGAGGCACGGCTGGAGCTGGGCTTCATCTGAAGCCCCTCCCCCGGATCTGACAACCTAAAGCACCATCCGGTGCTGGCCGTTGCTGACGACATGCAGCGCGCCCTGCATCACCGGCATCTCGCCCAGACGCGACAGCGGCAGGTCCATCGCGATCAGCCGCAGCATGCGCAGGGTGATGCCATGGGTCACGATCAGCGCCGGCCCGGTCAGTTCATGCAGAAAGGCGCGCGCGCGGGCCTCGACCCCGGCAAACAGCTCGCCCCCCGGGGCGCGATCATACCAGTCCAGCCAGCCGCCGGCGGTGACCTCGGGATGCGCGGCGCAGAGCTCGGCCCAAGCGCGTCCGGTGAATTCGCCGATGTCGATTTCGTGCAGGCGCTCGTCCTGCCCGAATGCCTGTCCCGCATAGACGATCCGCGCGGTTTCCACCGCCCGCCCGGCGGTGCTGGCATGACGCGTGGCGGAAATCCCCTGCACCAGCTGCGCCTGTCGCCGCGCCTGCGCGCGCCCCAGCGCGGTCAATGGCGAATCCATGCGCCCCTGCAGGCGGCCTTCGGCATTCCAGACCGTCTGGCCATGCCGCATCAGGTAAAGATCCGGCAAGCCGGCCATCAGACCCATTTCGCCAAGGGCGGCAGGCTCATCAACACGGCTTCGGGGTCATGGCCGGTCGCCAGCCCGAATTTGGTGCCGCGGTCATAGACAAGGTTATATTCGGCATAAAGCCCACGATGGACCAGTTGCGCGTCCTTGTCCGCGGGCGACCAGTCCTGCGCCATGCGGGCCTCGGCCAAAGGCAGGAACGCGGGCAGAAAGGCTGCACCCACCGCACGGGTAAAGGCGAAATCCGCCTGCCAGTCACCGCTATTCAGGTCGTCATAAAAGATGCCGCCGACGCCCCGCGCCCGCCCGCGATGCGGGATATAGAAATACTCGTCCGCCCAGGCCTTGAAGCGATCGTAATAGTCATCGCCATGGGCTGCGCAGGCGAGGCGCAGGGTGTCGTGGAAATGCGCGGTGTCGCCCGCATATTCGATGCAGGGGTTCAGGTCGGCCCCACCCCCGAACCACCATGCGCCCGGCGTCCAGAACATGCGCGTGTTCATATGCACGGCCGGCGCATGGGGGTTCTGCATATGGGCGACAAGGCTGATGCCGCTGGCCCAGAACCGCGGATCGGCCTCAATCCCAGGCACGCCGCGCGCGGCCATGGACTGGCGGGCGGCGGGCGACAGCTCGCCATGCACCGCCGACCAGTTCACCCCGACCTTTTCAAAGACCCGGCCGCCGCGCATCACCGACATGATGCCGCCGCCGCCATCCGCGCCGCGCTGCGTGGGCTTGACCTCGAAGCGGCCGGCAGGCCCTTCGCCCGGACCGCGATCCTCAAGCCCCTCGAAGGCGGCGACGATCCGGTCGCGCAGCGCCCGGAACCAGCTTGCGGCCTCATGGCGTTCGTCCTGCATCTCCATCGCATTGCCCTCTGGAATCGTGAATTGTCCTGCCGCAACGGCCGGCATAAGCTTCGCGCAGACAACTAGAGAACCCGGCCATGACCCGCAACATCCTGCTTGCCCTGACATCCGCGCTGATCGTCGCATCCTGCGGCACCCCGCAAGAGCGCTGCATAAGCCGCAATACCCGCGAATACCGCACCATCGCCGGCCTGCTTGCCGAGGTCGAGGGCAATCTGGCCCGCGGATACGCCTGGGAGGAACGCACCGTCAGCCGCATGGAATGGGACGATTGCGAGGTCATGGTCCGCGACAGCGAGGGACGCCGGGGGTTCATCACCCGCAGCTGCATGCGCAATGTCAGCGACACCGAACGCTATCGGGTGCCGATCGACCCCGCCGCCGAGACCCGCAAGCGCGACAACCTCATCGCCCGCAAGAAGGCGCTGACGCCCCCGGCCATGAGCGCGGTCAATGCCTGCAAGGCCGCCTATCCCGAGGCGGCGAAGTAAGCTCAGAACACCGAGGGCGCCAGCGGATCGCCAAGGCTGCGCCCGCCATCGACGCTGAGGATCTGGCCGGTGACAAAGCTGGACGCGTCGCTGGCCAGGAACTGGACCGTGGCCGCCAGCTCATCCGCGCCGGCAATCCGCCCCAAGGGCGTTGCCGCGATCATGCGCTCGCGCAGCTCACCATCCTCGCGCAGTTTCTGCTGCAGGATGTTCGACATGATGCTGGCAAAGGCCACGCCATTCACCCGGATGCGCTTGGGCGCCAGCGCCGCCGCCAGCGAGCGCGTGGCCTGAGCCTGCGCCGCGCTGGAAATCGAATAGGCCAGCATCTTGGGGTTGGGCCAGTTCGCCGCCAGCGACGAGACATTGACGATGGCGCCGTTCTGCAGCGCTTCGCTGGTATTGTCCTCGGCCTGTGCGACCATGCGCTTGGCGACCATCTGCGACAGGCGCAGCCCCGAGATCATGTTCTCGCGCAGCATGTCGCCCAGCAGGTCCTCGCCCACCGACAGCGGGTCGCAGGGCTGCACCATGCGATGCGCGTTAACCAGAATGTCGATGCGGTCAAAGGCGTCGATGGTGGCCGAGACCAGATTGGCCAGCGTCAGCTTCTGGCCCAGATCGCCGGCAAAGCCGCGCACGGGCCCCTCGCCCTTCATCTGTTCGCCCAACTCGGCCTCAAGCAGGGCCTCGTCGCTGTCGGCGAACATGACATTGGCGCCGGCCTCTTCGAAATGGCGGGCAATGGCCAAGCCGATGCCGCGCCCGGCCCCGGTCACTATGGCGGTCTTGCCCTGGATGGAAAGGCTCATCTGCGTTTCCCTTTCTGTGGGATCCGGCGCGTTCCGAGGCGCGAGGCCCCCGTCGCCGTCAATATCTTGAAGCGGCTGTCTCCGCCAAGTTCGGACACATCCGCGAAGCATTCGCGCAGCACCTGCTCATAGGGCAGATGCCGGTTCGCCACCATCCAGAGCCGCCCGGCCCCGGTCAGCAACCCTGCCGCGCTGCGGATGAAGCCCGCGCCCAGACGCGGATCGGCCGCGCGCCCCTGATGAAAGGGCGGGTTCATGACCACGCCGTTCACCGGCTCAGACAGGCGGAAATCCAGCGCATCGGCCCAGTGAAACCGCGCCCGCGGATCGGTGACATTGCGGCGCGCGCAATCCAGCGCCACAGCGTCGGCCTCGACCAGATGCAGAACCTCAAGGCCCGGACGTTTCAGCATCTCGGCCGAAAGCCAGCCCCAGCCCGCGCCCAGATCGACCATGCGCGTGGGCAGCTTTTCGGGCAGATGCGCGGCCAGCGCCACCGAGGCCGGATCCGGCCCATCGGCCGAAAACACCCCCGGCCGCGTCACCATGCCGGGCGCGACCTCGTGATCGCGCGCGGCCCAATCCTCGGGCAGCCAGCCCGGCTGCGGCATGGTCACGCGAAAGATCTTGCCATGCGCGCGGGACTGGGCCTCATCGACCGGGGCCAGCGCGCGCAGCTCTTTCATTACCGCATCGATGCCGTCGGTCTTTTGGCCATCGATCCAAAGCGAAGCGCCGGGCTTCAGCCGCAGCGCCGCCACCGCAATGCGCGCCCGCGTCGCCGCCCGCGCCCGCGACAAAAAGACGACAGCCGCATCGAACTCTCCCTCGGGCTGGGTTGAGACCTCATATCCGCGCGCCTTCAGCGCCTGATGATCGGCGAAGTTTTCCTGAACGATGGCGATGCGCGCGGCATCGAATACGCCCAGATCGGTCGAGGCATCCGCCCCGATCAATAGCGTGCGTCCCTCGGGCGGCGTTCCGCCGAAGACAAGTTCCAGCCGTGATCCAGCCAATTTCTACTCTTTTTCCATGGTGCATTGCAGCGGGTGCTGCTGCCGGCGGGCAAGTTCCATCACCTGCGCCACCTTGGTTTCAGCGATCTCGTGCGAAAAGACGCCGACCACCGCCACCCCCTTGCGATGCACGGTCAGCATGATCTCGATGGCCTGGGCATGGGTCATGTTGAACAGGCGCTCAAGCACATGCACGACGAATTCCATCGGAGTGAAATCGTCGTTCAGCAGCAAGACCTTGTACATGGGCGGACGCTGGGTCTTGGGGCGGGTTTTCACCGCCAGTTCGACCTCTTCACGGTCACCGGGTCGATTGGACATCTGCGGATTGGTCACGTAGCTTGCAACGGGATGAGAATGGTCTGAGGGCGAATATAGGGGCTTTTGTCCCGAATGATAAGCCCCGCGCCGCGACCGACGCCGTGTCGCCCCCTCTGCGCCCCGTGCCGGCCATGCAACCAAAGGCAGATTGTGGGTGAAAAGCCTGAAACTTACGGTTTCCGTGCCCAGAAAGGCGTGTTATTGTCATTATATTAACGAAGGGTCCGCATATTGAACGGGCCCTCAGAGGCAGAAGAGATCGGGACAGTGAGCAGAATCACAGAGAATGTCCGTTTAGGACTGATGATCCTATTCGCCTGGGCGATGCCTGTGGCGGTCATCGCGGCGCCTTTCGCGGCATTCGTCATGGATGCCCGAACCGGCAAGCAGATCTACAGCCAGAACGCCGATACCCGGCTGCACCCTGCCTCGCTGACCAAGATGATGACGCTTTACATGGCCTTCAACGCCATTGAGCGCGGTCAGGTCCGGCTGGACAGCAAGTTTCTGGTTTCCAGCCACGCGGCATCGCAGCCACCGTCGCGTCTGGGGCTCAAGCCCGGCCAGCGCATTGAGCTGCGCTATCTGATCCGCGCCGCGGCGGTGAAATCCGCCAATGACGCCGCCACCGTGATCGGCGAGGGACTTGCGGGTTCCGAGGCGAAATTCGCCGCCCAGATGACGCAGATGGCCCGCGCGCTTGGCATGAACGGCACGCAGTTCCGCAACGCCAATGGCCTGACCGCCTCGGGGCATTACTCGACCGCGCGCGACATGACGACCTTGGGACGGCGGCTTTTCTACGATTTCCCACAATATTATTCGATCTTTTCGCGGCGCTCGGCGGATGCGGGCATCGCGACCGTCTCCAGCACCAACAAGCGCTTCCTTGACAGCTATGAGGGCGCGGACGGGATCAAGACCGGCTATACCCGTGCCGCCGGCTTCAACCTGACGGCTTCGGCCAAGCGTGGCTCCAAGCGCATCGTCGCGACCGTGCTTGGCGGCACCTCGACCGCCCATCGCAATGCCGTCATGGCCGAACTGCTGGACGCCGGATTTGGAAAGGCCCCCACCCGTGTGCGTGAGGTCAAGCCCGCGCCGCCGCAGCTTATGGTGGAAAAGAAAGTCCGCCGTACGGTACAGGTCGCGCGGAGCCAGCCCGAGGCCAGCCCGGCGCAGGTGCAGCTTGCAAGCTCGGGCCGACCGGTCGCGCGTGCCTCGACCGTCGCCGTGGTAACCCCCGCAGCAATCAGCGCCGCAGTGTCACGCGCCCAGGCCTCGGCCCCTGCCGCTAGCCGCCAAAGCGGCGAGACACTCAGCGCCAGCACCCGTCCGTCGCGCAAACCCAATAGCGCGCGGGTCACCGCAGCGGCCGCCCCGGCGGCAGAAAGTGCCGCAAGCACGCGTCCGGAAACTCGTCCCGAGGAAGGGGATGCGACAGCCGAAACCGCAACCGCCCTGCCCAGTTCCGCAAGGCCGGCCCCTGCCCCGCGCAATGACAAGTCGGCCAGTCTGGACGCGCCGTCACAGGCCGGTTCGCCCTCGCTTTTCGTGCAGGCCGTTCAGCCGCAGCCCGACAACAGCATGGCGCTCTTGTCCTCGCCCGCGCCTGAACAGCGTTCGGAAACGATCATCCTGACCTCGCTTGACCCCGAGGCCGGCGCGCCAGCAGAGGCGACCGAGATCGTGACCCGCGACGGCTCAGGCGGTCGCAACTGGGGTGTGTCGCTGGGCCTTTTCCGTTCGCAGAACGAGGCCGAGCAGTTGCTGTTGCGCACTGCGTTGCAGGAAAGCGCCTCGCTGGACAGCGCGCTTAGCCGCGTCGCCAATACCCGACGGGGGTTTGAGGCGAATTTCGTCGGCATGACCAAGGAAACCGCCGAACTGGCCTGCAATCGGCTTGTTGCCCGCCAGCAAAGCTGCACGGTGATCGGCCCCTGATCCGCTGGATCCCGCGCGGATATCGAGACGGCGCCCTATGTAACGGGCGCCGTATTCTTTTGCGCAGTTGCGATGGCATGGCTCATATCGGGTGCCTGGGTTTGGCGCGGAGTACGGCGCCCTTCGGCCAAGACAAAGCATGACAATCCGCGCAGAGAAGTACGAGCCTCTCGTCACGACGCGTCAAGGCGATCAGCAGCGAGGATGCCGCGCAAAATCGATATGAAGAATGTGGGGGACCTTTCGACAGAAATCCCGCTGACGCGATCACAGCTCCGGTATGCGCCTTGTCACCCGGTCAGGGTTTCGGACGGTCGTCCCATTCCTTGCTGAGGATGCGTTCGGCATCGCCCTTTGGGTCTTCGTATTGCCGGCCGCGCAAGGCCCAGACGAAGGCCAGAAGCCCCAGCGCGCCAAGCCCCAGCGAGACCGGGATCAGGATACCCAGAATTTCCATGACCTCTCCCCTTATCTCAGCCGCAGCGCGTTCAGCGTCACGCAGATCGAACTCAGCGACATGGCCAGCGCGGCCATCAGCGGTGTCGCCAGACCGGCAATGGCAAAAGGCACGGCGACGATATTGTAAAGCACCGAGATGGCGAAGTTTTCCTTGATCCGCGAACGTGCGCCGCGGGCGGTTTCCAGCGCATCAGACACCGGCGACAGGTCATTGCCCATCAGCACGATATCGGACGCAACCCGCGCCGCATCCAAGGCCGAGGCCGGCGAGATCGAGACATGCGCCTCGGCCAGCGCGGCCGTATCGTTCAGCCCGTCGCCGACCATCAGCACATGCGCGCCAGCCACGCGCAATTCGCGCACGGTCGCGGCCTTTTCCGTCGGGGTCACGCCGGCATGCCATTCCGCAAGCCCCAACCGCTGCGCCAGTTCCTGGACCACCGGCGCGACATCACCCGACAGCAGCACCACGCGGCGGCCTGACGCCAGCAACTCGCGGACGCAGCTTTCAGCCCCTGGGCGCAGCCTGTCGGTGAATTCCAGCCGGATCGGCGCCCCCTCGCCCAGCGAAAGCCAGCTGGCCGAGATCTTTCCGGCGCCATGATCGGCGCCCAGCCAGTCGGCGCGGCCCAACCGAACCTCATGCCCCTGCCAGCGCCCGGAAATGCCATAGCCGGGCACCTCGCGCAGGTCCTCAAGTTCGACGGTCGTGGCCCCCGCATCGCGCAGCGCCTGCGCCAGTGCCTTGGAGAGCGGATGGCTTGAACCCTGCGCCAGAGCCAGCGCCACCGGGCGCATCCCGACGGGAATCGCCTCGATCGAGACGACCTGCGGCACGCCCATGGTCAGCGTCCCGGTCTTGTCGAAGACCACGCAATCGACATCGGCCAGACGTTCCAGCGCGGTGCCGTCCTTGATCAGCATGCCCCGCCGGAACAGCCGCCCCGAGGCCGCCGTCACCACCGCCGGCACCGCCAGCCCCAGCGCGCAGGGGCAGGTGATGATCAGCACCGCCGCCGCGACATTGACCGAATGGCGCAGATCGCCGGTCGTCCAGTACCAGCCCAGAAAGCTGGAAAAGGCCAACAGATGCACCAGTGGCGAATACAGCCGCGAGGCGCGCTCGGCCAGCGAAGTATAGTGCCCGCGCGCCGATTCCGCCGCCGCGACCAGCGCCGTCAGCCGCGCCAGCGAACTGTCCCGCCCCGCCGCCGTCACCCGCAGGATCAGCGGCCCGGTCAGGTTGACCTCGCCCGCCGACAGGACCGCGCCGGGCGCGGCGGGCACCGGAACGCTTTCGCCGGTCAGAAGCGAACGGTCGATCTCGGACGTGCCCTGCGCGATCTCGCCGTCAGCAGGGACGCGCGCGCCGGGCAGGATGCGGATCAGATCGCCCGGGACCAGTTCCGCGACCGGCACCGGCTCATCGCCCGCCGGCGTCACGCGAAAGGCGCGGGGCACCTCAAGCGCGGTCAGTTCCTCGGCTGCGGAGCGGGCGACGGCGCGGGTGCGGTAATCCAGATAGCGCCCGATCAGCAGGAAAAAGCACAGCATCACCGCCGCGTCGAAATAGGCGTGATGGCCGGAATGGATCGTCTCATAGACCGAAATCGCGCTGGCCAGGATCAGCGCCAGCGAGATCGGCACATCCATGCCCAGCCGTCCCGCCTTCAACGCCCGCCATGCGCTGGAGAAGAAGGGCTGGCCCGCGAAGACCACGGTCGGCAGGGCGATGGCGCCGGAAATCCAGTGGAACATGTCGCGCGTTGCCGCCTCGGCCCCGGACCAGACCGCGACCGACAGGATCATGATGTTCATCATCGCAAAGCCCGAGACGCCGATGCGCATCAGGATGTCGCGCCCGATCCGGTCGGCGCGGCTGGCGCTCAGCGCGGCGGGGTCCAGCTCATGTGCCTCATAGCCAGTGCGCTCGACCACGGGGATCAGGTCCTCGGCACTCAGGCCCGGGGCGTCCACGGTGACGCGGCGCAGGGTCAGGTTCACGCGCGCGGTCTTGACGCCGGGATGGGCATGCAGCGCGCGTTCCACATCCGAGATGCAGGTCGCGCAATAGATGGTCGGCAGCGACAGGATGATGTCCTCATGCGCGCCGGCACCTGCGGCGACGCGCTGCGCCAGCGGCGCGGCATCGCAGGCCGGACAGGCCGAAAGCCGGACATCATGGTCGTGCAGCGCTGCGTCGGACATCTTATTTCACCCGGTTGCCGTGATAGTGGTCGATGCGCTGGCGAAACACCGTGCCATCGGGCGCCGTGGCGGTCAGATGGATGTTCCAGACCCCGGGCGCCAGTTGCAAAGGCGCGCGGAAGGTGCCGCCGGAATAGCTGAATTCCGGGGTCTGATCCTCGCGCATATGGGTCGGGCGGCCGATGGTCACCTGCAGGTCCTTGACCGGCGCGGGATAGCCCGCCTCGTCGCGGATGGTCAGCACCATCTCGCGCCCGTCATAATCGGGGGTGACGTTCCAGCGCAGCGCGCTTTGGGCCGCGCGGTCGCGGTCAAAGCTTTGCGAGGCGACATAGCTGCTTTTCACCTCGAGCCCCGGAAAGGTGCCCACCGCCAGAAAGGCCATGACCAGATTGACCGCGATGATGGTGCCAAAGGCGGCCAAAGTGATCAGCAGCACGTGCCGGCCGGTCAGTTCGCGCGTCATCATTCCCCCTTTCCGTGAAAGACTGTGCCAATATGGGTCCTGACGCCGCCGGTTGCATCCTCGACCCACAGCGTCAGTTCGGCCTGCCCGCCCGTCGCCAGAGGCGAATCCTTGGCGGCGGTCAGGTAGAGACGCTGGGTAAAGGTGCTGTCGGCCGCGACCGAGGCGCGGTTGCCGGTCTGGCCCTCAAGCGCCAGCACGACGCCGGGCACCGCATTGCCGTCATTATCCGCGACCGAGATCACGAAATCATGCTGGGCGCCCTGCTTGTTGCGCAGCCGCAGCGCGTAGGTGTTGCGGATCGCGCCGTCGGACATGGTGACGAACAGCGGGTTCCGGACCGGCGTCACGTTCAGATCGAAAGGCGAGCGCAGGAACAGCGCCACCACCAGCGCCACGCCGATCCCCGCCCAAAGCGTGAAGTAAAGGATCGTGCGCGGGCGCAGGATATGTTTCATCAGCGGCTTGGGCTGGGCGCCGGCGCGTTCGGCGGTCTCGTCCTTCAGCGCCATATAGTCGATCAGCCCGCGCGGCTTGCCGATCTTGTCCATGATCTCGTCACAGGCATCGATGCACAGCGCGCAGGTGATGCATTCCATCTGCTGGCCGTCGCGGATGTCGATGCCCATGGGGCAGACGTTCACGCAGGCCATGCAGTCGATGCAATCGCCCTTGGTCCCGCCATCGGATTTCGTCGCCTCGCCCTTGTGGATCTTGCCGCGCGGCTCGCCGCGCCATTCGCGATAGGCGACGGTCAGCGTGTCCTCGTCCATCATCGCGGCCTGAATGCGCGGCCATGGGCAGGCATAGATGCATATCTGTTCGCGCGCGAAGCCACCAAAGACAAAGGTCGTCGCGGTCAGGATCGCCATGGTGATATAGGCGACCGGATGCGCCTGCCCGGTCACCAGATCGCGCAGCAGCGTCGGCGCATCGGTGAAATAGAAAATCCACGCGCCGCCCGTCGCCACCGCGATCAGCAGCCAGATCACCCATTTCGTCAACCGCAGCCGCAGCTTGTGGCCGCTCCAGGGCGCGTTCCACAGCCGGACGCGGGCATTGCGGTCACCCTCGACCCAGCGTTCGGTCAGGATGAAAAGATCGGTCCAGACCGTCTGCGGACAGGCATAGCCGCACCAGACCCGACCCAAGGCCGAGGTGAAGAGAAACAGCCCCAAGCCCGCCATGACCAGAAGGCCCGCGACGAAATAGAATTCATGCGGCCAGATCTCGATCCAGAAAAAGAAAAAGCGGCGGTTCGCCAGATCGACCAGCACGGCCTGATCGGGCAGGTTCGGGCCGCGATCCCAGCGGATCCAGGGGGTGATGTAATAGATCCCCAGCGTCACCGCCATGATGATCCATTTCAGGTTCCGGTACCAACCATAGACCCGGCGGGGAAAGATGGGTTCGCGGGCCGCATAGAGTTGTGGCGGGTCGATGTCGGGTTGCGACATGATTGGCTCCTGTTTCGCGTCACCGCAGACTATTTACGAGGGCAAACAGCACTATGATCTGCGTCAAATTAAGAGGCCCAGCCTATAAGGCTACCTCTCATGACGTAACATTGGCCGGATTGTCGCATGCCGACAAGCCATTTGGCGGGCTTGCTAAAGCCCGGCCCGATCGCGCATCAATTGGAACACCGGCCTCTCCTGGAAACGCGCGAACAGGACGGAGAGGCCGGTGCCTTCCGTATCCGGTTCTCCGGATACGAAACGGGTCAGTCCGGGCGGCTTATTCGCCACCGCCCAGACTGTGAACATAGGACGCGACCGCGCGGATCTCGGCCTCGGAGAGACGGCCGGACCAGGCCGGCATCACCCCGAAGGGACCGTCATGCACGATGCGGGTGATCGTGGCCGGGTCCGAACCGTAAAGCCAGACCGCGTCGGTCAGGTTCGGTGCCCCCTGCGCGCGGTCGCCGGTGCCGTCCTCGGCATGGCAGGACACGCAATTGTCGGCATAGACCGTGGCGCCTTCGGCCGCGGCGGCGGCGTCATGCGGCTGCTCGGAAAGCGACAGGACATAGTTCACGACCTGACCGATCTGAGCGTCGTCCAGCATCTGGTCGGTGCCGAAACGCGGCATTTCCGAATAGCGCGTATCGCCGTCCTTGGGGTCGCGGATACCGTGCTGGACGGTGGTATAGACATCGTCCAGCGTGCCGCCCCAGAGCCAGTCATTGTCCAGAAGCGAGGGATAGCCCGTGGCCCCGCCCGCGCCCGAACCGTGGCACTGCGCGCACCAGGTGCGGAAGATCGCGGAACCGGCATTGGCGGTATAGTTCGCCAGATCCGGGTCGGCCGCGATGCCGTCCAGCGGGGTTTCGACCAGCTTGGCCTGGATCGGGGCATTCGCCTCGTTGAAGCGCTGGATCTCGGCCGCGACATTGCTGCGCATGGTCTCGCCCAGAACGCCCTGGGTCGCGCCATGGATCAGCGGGATGGCGGGATAGGCGATCAGATAGCCCACGCCCCAGACGATGGTGGCGTAAAAGCTCCACAGCCACCAGCGCGGCAGCGGGTTGTCATATTCCTCGATCCCGTCCCAGCTATGGCCGGTCGAGGGCACTTCGACCACCTTGCGCACGCCCTTGCGGTCGCGCACCACCCGGGTCATGCCAGAGGGCTTGTGCAGCGGCTGGCCATCCGGCCCTTCGGGCGGATTGGCCGCGATCTGCGCCTCATGGGCCTTATCCGCGGCCTGGCGTTCCAACCCGATCCGGTTGTCCGGGTTCCTGGGGCTGGTGTGCTCGTCGTCGGTATCGGCCATCACTCGACCTCCTTGTCACCCGCGGGCAGCGGGCCTTTCTCGTTACGGAAGATACTTTCCGCAGCATCACGGTGCAGCACCCCGGCGCCCGGCCTGAAGACAAACAGGCAAGCGCCAAGAAAGAACAGCACCAGCGTCAGCAGGATCCAGCTGTCGGCCAGTTCGCGCAGGAAGGAATACATATCCATGGCGGGCCTCAGCGGTTCGGGTCAGGCTGGAAGGTCGAGAAATCGACCATCGTGCCCAACACCTGCAGATAGGCGATCAGCGCATCCATTTCCGAAACGCCGGAACGGCGGTCGAAATTGCGTTGCTGGGCCCCCGGATAGCGCTCTTCCAGCCCCGAGGCATCGGCATCGGGATCGGCCTGGGCGCGGAAATCCTCGATGGCGGCGGTGATGCGCACCTCATCATAGGGCACGCCCACCAGCGCGTCGGTCGAAAGCCGGTCGCCCATGTTCGAGGGGTCGATCTGCCGGTTCAGCAGGAAACCATAGCTGGGCATGATCGATTCCGGCACCACCGCCTGCGGGTTCACCAGATGGTCGATATGCCATTCGTCCGAATAGCGCCCGCCGACCCGCGCGAGATCCGGCCCGGTCCGCTTGGAGCCCCATTGGAACGGATGGTCATACATCGACTCGGCCGCAAGGCTGTAATGGCCATAGCGTTCGACCTCGTCCCGCATCGGGCGGATCATCTGGCTGTGGCAGGTATAGCAGCCCTCGCGGATATAGATGTCGCGGCCCTTCAGCTCGAGCGGCGTATAGGGACGCATCCCCTCGACCTTCTCGATGGTGTTCTGAAGATAGAACAGGGGCGCGATCTCGACGATGCCGCCGATGGTGACGACGAGGAAAGAGAAGACCAGCAGCAAAGTGGCGTTCTTCTCAAGGACCTTGTGCTTTTCAAGAATTGCCATGATCCGTCCTCACTCTGCCGGAACCGCGATGGCGGTCGTCTGCGTCTTGGGCTGTCGTGCGACCGTGGCCCAGAGGTTATAGCACATGATCAGCCCGCCGGTCAGGTAAAGCACGCCGCCAAGGGCCCGCACCACGTTCATCGGGAATTTCGCGGCCACGGGATCGGCAAAGGCGTTCACAAGATAGCCCTGCGCATCGACTTCGCGCCACATCAGCCCTTCCATGATGCCCGAGACCCACATCGAGGCCGCGTAAAGCACCAGACCGATGGTCGCGAGCCAGAAGTGCCAGCTGACCAGCGCCGAGGAGTACAGCCGCTCGCGGCCCCACAGACGCGGCGTCAGATAGTAAAGCGCGCCAAAGGTGATCATGCCGTTCCAGCCAAGGGCGCCGGAATGGACGTGGCCGATGGTCCAGTCGGTGTAATGCGACAGGCTGTTCACGGCCTTGATCGACATCATCGGGCCTTCAAACGTGGCCATGCCGTAGAAGCCGACGGCCACCACCATCATGCGGATGATCGGATCGGTGCGCAGCTTGTCCCATGCGCCCGAAAGCGTCATCAGACCGTTGATCATGCCACCCCACGAGGGCATCCACAGGATGATCGAGAAGACCATGCCCAGCGTCGCGGCCCATTCCGGCAGCGCGGTGTAATGTAGGTGGTGCGGGCCGGCCCAGATATAAAGGAAGATCAGCGCCCAGAAGTGGATGATCGACAGCTTGTAGCTATAGACGGGACGCTCGGCCTGCTTGGGGATGAAGTAATACATCATGCCCAGAAAACCGGCGGTCAGGAAGAAGCCCACCGCATTGTGGCCATACCACCATTGCGTCATCGCGTCCTGCACGCCCGAGAAGAGCGCCACCGATTTCGAGCCGAACAGGCTGACCGGAACCGACAGGTTGTTGACGATATGCAGCATCGCGATGGTCACGATGAAGGACAGATAGAACCAGTTGGCGACGTAGATATGGGGCTCCTTGCGGCGCAGGATCGTGCCCAGAAAGACGGCCAGATAGACCACCCAGACGATGGTCAGCCACCAGTCCACATACCATTCCGGCTCGGCATACTCCTTGGACTGGGTAGCGCCCAGGATATAGCCGGTCGCGGCCAGCACGATGAACAGCTGATAGCCCCAGAACACGAACCATGCGGCGTTTCCGCCCCAAAGCCGCGCCGCCGAGGTGCGCTGCACCACATAGAACGAGGTCGCGATCAGCGCGTTGCCGCCAAAGGCAAAGATCACCGCCGAAGTGTGCAGCGGGCGCAGCTTGCCGAAATTCGTATAGCCATGCATCAGCTCGCTGAAGTTCAGCGCCGGAAAGGCCAGCTGAAAGGCAATGACGACGCCGACCAGAAAGCCGACCACGCCCCAAAAGGCGGTCGCGATCACGCCCGCGCGGACGACCCCGTCCATGTATTGCAGCTCGGGGTGGGGATCGAGCGCGGGCTGCTCATTGCCCATCTGGCGCAAGACCCGGATGAACATGACAGCCGCCGTCACCATGACGATCAGCGCGTTCACAAGATAGGCGGGGTCATCGGGTCGCGCGTAATTGGCCGCGATGGCGGCCAGAACCGCAATCGTGCCAAGCGCGATCAGCTTGATGGTATCCAACATTTATAACTGTCCTTCATCCTGCGCCGGAAGGTCCGAATCGTGGGGCGATTCAGACCGCGAACGGCTTCGGTAGGTTCTTCTATAGTCACACGGTTTCGTGAAACTTTGATCTGGGTCAATCGGCCAAAGACATACAGATGTAAAATACGCTCAACTGGGGGCAGAATGTCGCAGCAAGCCGACGCCAGCCGACAGCCTCCGGTTGCCGGCGCGTCCCGCGCAAACCCGAAAGGAGAGGCCCATGGGCTACAAGACCATTCTGACCGTCCTGACCGATTTCGAGCGCCAGCAGCAGCAGCTTGATTCGGCCATCGCCATGACCCGGCGAGAGGATGGCCATCTCGACGTGTTCTGCATGGGCGTGGATCACACCCAAAGCGGATATTACTATGCTGGCGCATCGGCCTATGTATTTCAGGAATCCATCGACAAGGCCATGGCTGCCGCAGGCGCGCTTGAGGAAAAGGTGCGCGAGCGCCTGCATGCCGAGGATATCCGCTGGTCGGTCGATTCCGCCGTGGCGCAGGTGGGCGGGCTCTCGACGCTGGTCGGCATGCGTGCGCGCTATTCCGACCTCGTGGTGCTGAACCGCCCCTATGGCGATCATGCCACCCCCGATGCCGAGGCCGCGACCGAAGCCGCGCTGTTCGAGGGCGCCGCCCCGATCCTGATCGTTCCCGGCGAGTTGAAAGAGCCCTTCGGCAAGAAAATCCTGATCGCCTGGAACCAGTCGAACGAGGCCATGGCCGCCGTGCGCCGCGCCCTGCCCCTGCTGACCGCCGCCGAAAGCGTCGAGATCACCGTGGTCGACCCCTCGCCCAATGGGCCCGAACGCTCGGATCCCGGCGGCGCGCTTGGCCAGATGCTGACCCGCCACGGCGTCAAGGCCGAGATTTCGGTCCTGGCCCGCACCCAGCCGCTGATCAGTGACATCCTGAATCGCCGCGCGACCGAAATCGGTGCCGACATGGTGGTGATGGGGGCTTACGGACATTCGCGTTTCCGCCAGGCGATTCTGGGCGGCGCGACGCGCAACATGCTGGAAAAGGCCCAGGTGCCGGTGCTGATGGCGCGCTGAGGCGGGCCGGACGAAACGGGCCAGAACCGAGGGCGATTCCCGTGACGGGGATCGCCTCAGCTCAGCGGGCCGCCATCCGAATCATCGCCGCTTTCGATGACCAGCGCCCCGAACGAGGGCACGATGACCCGGCGCTTGCCGTCCAGCTCGATCACCCCCGCGCGCTTGAGCGTGCTCATCTGCCGGCTGACGGTTTCCAGCGTCAGGCCCAGATAATCGGCCATCGCCTCGCGCGTGAGCGGCAGGCTGACAACGATGCGCCCCTCGGGGCGACGGCGCAGCAGCGCCGCCTCGCGCCGGGCGAGGATGACCAGCAGCGAGGCGATCTTTTCGCGCGCCGATTTGCGCCCCAGCAGCAAAAGCCAGTCGCGCGCCGCGTCCAGCTCGTCCAGAGTCATTTCCAGCAACCGGCCGGCGACGCGCGGGCGTTCGCGCAAAAGCTTTTCAAAGGGTTTGCGGCGAAAGCAGCACAGCAGAAGGTCGCTGGTCGCGGTCACCGTATAGGCCGCGACATCGCGCCCCGGCCGGCCCAGAAAGTCGCTGGGCAGCAAAAGCCCGACCATCTGCGTGCGCCCGTCCTCAAGCTGCTGGGTCAGCCCCGCCATGCCCGACACCACCGAGGCCACGAAATCCATGCGGTCCGCGGCCCAGACGACATTCTGCCCCGCCTCATAGCGGCGATAGAATTTCATGTCCTCCAGCTCGCCGAGCTCTTCGCTTTCGCAATGCGCACAGACCGCCCGATAGCGGATCGGGCAGTTCTCGCACGGTGCCTGCGTCGCGATGATGGCGGCGTCGGTAGTCATCTTGATTTGGGTCAATGTCCTGTCGCGTATTCAGGCGATACGATACGCTCATGGAACAGCAATCGCAACTTGAGCGCCTGGGACTATTTGACGCGCGCGTGCCGCGCTATACCAGCTATCCCACGGCCCCGCATTTCACCCCCGCCATCGGCGAGGCAAGCTTTCGCGACTGGGTCGCCGCGATTCCCGCCGGCGCGGCGATCTCGCTTTACATGCATGTGCCATTCTGTCGCAGGCTGTGCTGGTTCTGCGCCTGCCGCACGCAGGGCACCCAATCGGACGATCCGGTGCGCGCCTATGCCGAGGTGCTGCTGAGCGAACTTGAGATGCTGCGCAAGGAACTCGCGCCTGGGGTGCGGCTCTCGCGCCTGCATTGGGGCGGCGGCACCCCCACGCTGATGCCGGCCGAGATGATGCGCCGTGTCGCCCGCGCCGTCCTTGACGCCTTTCCCTTGGCCGAGGGTGCCGAATTCTCGGTCGAGATCGACCCCAATGAGATCGACGACGCCCGCATGGACGCGCTGGCCGAATCCGGCCTCACCCGCGCCTCGATCGGGGTGCAGGATTTCGACCCCGAAATTCAAAAGATCATCGGCCGCGAACAAAGCTTCGAGGTGACGAAGCGCGCCGTGGACATGATCCGCGACCGCGGCATCGCCAGCCTGAATGCCGACATCCTTTACGGGTTGCCGCATCAGGACCCGTATCGCATCTCGGAATCGGTGCAGAAACTGCTGGTGCTCTCGCCCGACCGGGTGGCGCTTTACGGCTATGCGCATGTGCCGTGGATGGCCAAGCGGCAGGTGATGATCCCCTCGGACGCCCTGCCCGACCCGCATGGCCGGCTGCGCCTCTTCGAGGTTGCGCGCGAGCTTTTCCTGGCCGACGGCTATGACGAGATCGGCATCGACCATTTCGCCCGCCCCGGCGATGGTTTGGCACAGGCCCAAAAGGCCGGCGTGCTGCGGCGCAACTTCCAGGGCTATACCGACGACCGGGCCGAGGTGCTGATCGGGCTTGGCGCCTCGTCGATCTCGCGCTTCCCGCAGGGCTATGCCCAGAACGCGCCCGCGACCGGCGCCCATACCGGCAAGATCCGCGACGGCCATTTCTCGACCACGCGCGGCCATGCCTTTACCCCCGAGGATATCTGGCGCGCCCGCATGATCGAGGCGCTGATGTGCGATTTCGAGATCCGGTCCGAGGAATTCATCCGCGACCACGGCTTCACGCAAGAGCGCCTTGCCCAGATCTTCGCCCCGGCCATCGCCCGCTTCGGCGATATGGTCGAATGCGACACAAGGGGCCTGCGCATCCCGCAGCCCGGCCGCTCTCTGACGCGGATGATCGCGCAGATGTTCGACGCCTATGACATGGCGCCGTCCAGCCACAGCTCGGCGATCTAGCCCCCGGCAGGCTGTTTCTTCTTCACTCAAATATCCATGCGGCCGCGCCCAAAAGGCGCGGCCGCAGAATTTAATGCGCCATTCAATGCGCTTCGGCCCAGTTCGCGCCCTGCCCGGCATCGACGATCAGCGGCACATCCAGATGCACGGCAGGCTCCGCCGCGCCCTGCATGATGCCGCGCGCAACCCCGATCAGATCGGAAACCGCGCCCTCCTCGACCTCAAAGACCAGTTCGTCATGAACCTGCAGCAGCATCCGGGCAGGCAGATCCCGGATCGCCTCCGGCATGCGGATCATGGCGCGGCGGATGATATCGGCCGCAGCACCCTGGATCGGCGCGTTGATTGCCGCGCGCTTCGCACCGCCCGCAGCAGGGCCGGATTGGTTGATGCCCGGCGTCATGATCCGCCGCCCGAACAGCGTGCGCACAAAGCCGTTTTCCTTGGCATCGGCAACGGTGCGGTCCATATAGGCGCGGATCTCGGGGAAACGCTCGAAATAGGTGTCGATAAAGGCCTGCGCCTCGGCGCGCGGAATGCGCAGGTTGCGGGCCAGCCCGAAACCAGAAATCCCGTAGATCACGCCGAAATTGATCGCCTTGGCGCGGCGGCGGATCATCGGGTCCATCCCCTCGACCGGGACGCCGAACATCTGGCTTGCGGTCATGGCGTGAATGTCGACACCCTCGCGAAACGCCTGCTTCAGCGCCGGGATCTGCGCCACATGGGCCAGGATCCGCAGCTCGATCTGGCTGTAATCCAGACTGACCAGCCGGTGCCCCGGCGTGGCCACGAAAGCCTCGCGGATGCGCCGCCCCTCCTCGGTCCTGACCGGGATGTTCTGCAAGTTCGGATCGGTCGAGGCCAGCCGCCCGGTCTGCGCCCCGGCAATCGAATAGCTGGTATGAACGCGCCCGGTTTCCGGGTTCACAAAGGTCGGCAGCGCGTCGGTATAGGTCGATTTCAGCTTGGAAAGCTGGCGCCAGTCCAGCACGCGGGCGGGCAGGTCATGGCCTTCGGCGGCCAGATCCTCCAGCACTTCGGCGCTGGTAGAGAATGCCCCGGTCTTGCCCTGCTTGCCACCAGCGAGCCCCATCTTCTCGAACAGGATCTCGCCCAGCTGCTTGGGGCTGCCCACATTGAAGGGCCCGCCCGCCAGCCTATGGATCTCATCCTCAAGCCCGGCCATCTGCTGGGCAAAGGCATTCGACATGCGCTTGAGATGCTCGGAATCGATGCGGATGCCCGACATCTCCATCCCGGCCAGCACCGGCACCATCGGCCGTTCCAGCCGCTCATAGGCGGTGGTGACGCGGTTCGGCGCCAGTTTCGGCCGGAAATGATGCCAGAGCCGCCAGGTCACCTCGGCATCCTCGGCGGCATATTCGGCGGCCTTGTCGATGGGCACCTGGGCAAAGCCGATCTGCGCCTTGCCCGAGCCGATCAGCTCCTTGATCGGCACCGGCTTGTGGTCCAGATACAGCTCGGACAGCTCATCCATGCCATGGTTATGCGCACCCGCATTCAGCGCGTAAGACAGCAGCATGGTGTCGTCGATGGGCCCCATGCGAATGCCATGCCGGGCCAGGATCTTCCAGTCATACTTGATGTTCTGGCCGATCTTCAGCACCGCCGGATCCTCAAGCACGGGCTTGAGCATCGCCAGCGCCCGTTCCAGCGGCAGTTGCCCCGACGACAGCGCACCCGAGCCGAACAGATCCGCCGTCCCGTCGACATGGCCAAGCGGCAGATAGGCCGCCCGCCCCGGCCCGGTCGACAGCGAGACCCCGACCAGACCGGCCTGCATCTCGTCCAGTCCGGTGGTCTCGGTATCGATGGCGACGACACCCTTTTCGGTGATTTCGGCCAGCCATTCCGCCAGCACCGCCTCGTCGCGGATGGTGACGTAAAGGCTGCGGTCGATGGCGGGCAAGTCCGCCTGCAAAGGCGCCGCACCCGGCGCGGCCGGGGCCGCCGGCACCACCTCGGGGCTGGGCGGCACCTCGGCGCCGAAACGCTCGGCCACGCGGTTGGTCAGGGTGCGGAACTCCATCCGGTTCAGGAATTCCAGCAGCACCGCCGGATCGGGGTCGCGCAGCGACAGCTCCTCGTCCGAGACCTCCAGCGGGGTTTCGCAATCCAGCTGCACCAGTTGCTTCGAGATGCGGATCAGTTCGGCATTCTCGATCAGGGTCTGGCGGCGCTTGGGCTGCTTGATCTCCTCGGCGCGCTCAAGCAGCGCTTCAAGATCTCCATATTCCTCAATTAGTTGCGCGGCAGTCTTGATGCCAATTCCCGGCGCGCCCGGGACATTGTCGACCGAATCCCCGGCCAAAGCCTGCACATCGACGACCCGCTCAGGCCCGACGCCGAATTTCTCGCGCACCTCGTCGGGGCCGATGGCCTTGCCCTTGATCGGGTCCATCATGCCGACGCCGCCGCCCACCAGCTGCATCAGATCCTTGTCCGAACTGACGATGGTCACCCGCCCGCCCGCATCCCGCACCCGGCAGGACAGGGTGGCGATGATGTCGTCGGCCTCATAGCCTTCGGTCTCGATACAGGCGATGTTGAAGGCCCGCGTCGCCTCTCGGGTCAGCGGGAATTGCGGCCGCAGATCCTCGGGCAGTTCCGGGCGGTTGGCCTTGTAAAGCGGATAGATCTCGTTGCGGAATGTCTTCGAGGAATGGTCAAAGATGACCGCGACATGGGTCGGCGCATCCGCCCCCCTTGCCTCCTGCACGTATTTCCACAGCATGTTGCAGAATCCCGCGACCGCCCCGATCGGCAACCCGTCCGAGCGGCGCGTCAACGGCGGCAGCGCATGATAGGCCCGAAAGATAAAGGCCGATCCGTCGATCAGATGCAGGTGGTGGCCCTTGCCGAAACCGTCACTCATATGCGCCCCCAAGCTTCTGTCGCGTCACAAGGCCCCGTTCTGCCACAGCCGCGCCCAGGGGCCAACCCCGCCAGCCCCTGGCGTGCCCCTCTCCATCTTCCATGGAAAAATATCCCCGCCGGAGGCACAGCAACGCCTCAACCGGCGAAACGCCCGCCTTTCAGCGCCGGCCTGACGGCTCAGTGGTCGTCATGGGCGTGAGCGCGGTCGATTTCAAAGCGCTTGTCGCAATAGCCGCATTCGACCCAGCCGCTGTCCTGCGCGATGGCCAGCCAGACCCGCGGATGGCCAAGGCCCCGCGCCTCGTCGCCGTCGCAGGCGACCTTCCATGAGGTGACGGTCTGGATCTCGGGGGCCGGAAGGGTCATGGCGGTTCCTTGAGCTCGGGCGACAAAGGCGGTTAAACCAGTCGATATCATAATAACTGCAGCCAGCCGATGCCAGCCCCCCAAACCACGTCCCAGCCCACCCCGAACGCCATCGAGATCAGAGGGCTGACCAAGATCTATGCCGCAGCCGGGGGCAATCCGCCCAAACAGGCCCTGAAAGGGCTGGACCTTGCGATTCCCGCCGGCTCGATCTTTGGGCTTCTGGGGCCGAACGGGGCCGGCAAATCGACCACGATCAACATTCTGGCCGGTCTGGTGCGCAAAAGCGCGGGGCAGGTCAGGATCTGGGGCTTCGATCAGGATGTGAACCCGCGCCAGTCCCGCGCCGCCATCGGCGTCATGCCGCAAGAGCTGAACATCGACCCGTTCCTGACGCCCCGCGCCAGCCTCGAGGTGCAGGCAGGGCTATATGGCGTGCCGAAATCCGAACGCTGGACCGATGAACTGCTGGATCTCGTGGGCCTGAGCGAGCAGGCGGAAAGCTATTCGCGCCATCTCTCGGGTGGGATGAAGCGCAGGCTTTTGCTGGCCAAGGCGCTGGTCCACCGCCCGCAGATCCTGGTGCTGGACGAACCCACGGCGGGCGTCGATATCCAGCTGCGCGACATGCTCTGGCGCAATGTCCGGCGGCTGAACGATCAGGGCATGACGATCATCCTGACCACCCATTACCTCGAAGAGGCCGAGGAAATGTGCGACCGCATTGCCATCATCGACCGGGGTAAGCTGATTCTCAGCGAGGATACCCGGACGCTGCTGGGCCATGCCGATTCGAAAACCCTGATCATCGACACCGGCGAGGCCCGCGCCCTGCCCGCCCTGCCCGAAGGCACCCGGGCCGAGCGGCGCGAGGACGGGCGGCTGGCGATCAGCTATGCGCCCTCGCACATTGCGACTGACGCGCTGATCGACGCGCTGCGCGCCGCCAGCCTGCCCATTCGCGACGTCGCGGTCGAGGCCCCTGACCTCGAAGACGTCTTCCTGCGCCTGACCTCGCATTAGGCGACCAGGCGCAAAAGCCGGCCTCAGCCCGGCTGCACCATCCGGCCCATGGACCGGCCACCCAGAATATGCAGGTGGAAATGCGGCACTTCCTGCACGCCATGCTCGCCGGCATTGGTGATGGCGCGAAAGCCCTGCCCCTGATCCAGATCAACCCCCAGATCGCGGGTCACGCGGGCCACGGCGCGGTGGAAATCGACGATCTCGGCATCCGGGGCATTGGCCGCGAAATCGTCATAGCTGACATAGGCGCCCTTGGGGATCACCAGCACATGCACCGGCGCCTGCGGGCGGATATCGCGAAAGGCCAGCGTATGCGGGGTTTCCAGCACGGTGTCATTGGGGATCTCGCCGCGCAGGATGCGGGCGAAGATGTTGCTCGGATCATAGGCGGGCATGGGAACTCCTCAGTCGGTGAACAGATGGTCGGTCTTGGCCAGACTCAGCGCCGTCTCGGGCGTGACGTCAAGGAAACGCGCCAGTTCGGCGGCATTCTCCTCGGGGTGCCGCGCCGGCGCAATGGCATGGAAACCGGCGAAGCCCATGTCGCGCAGCCGCTCGCTTTCATGCTCAAGATCGGCGCGGACGGTCTGCACCAGCCGGTCCACCACCTCCTGCGAAGCCTGTGCCCCGGCCAGCCCGACGCGCCCGATATGGCCGCGGACATAGGCGTCGTCCAGCTCGGAATCGATCAGCAAAAGCCGGGTCTCGGCCTTGTCGGACATCAGATCCTCGATCAGATGCATCGCTGCCGGATCCAGACAGATGACCAGCCGGTCGGTCTCGAACTGCTCGAACAGCACCCGCAGCAGGGCGCGGCGATGGCGATGACGCTTTTCCAGCGTGGTCTCGACCCCGCCCAGATCGGGCAGATGCGCCTCGATCTCGTTGAACAGATAGTCCACCGCCGGAATCGAGGTCTGGCTGCGAATCGCCGCCGTCAGCCGCTTGGCGACATGCCATTTCTTGGCCACGACCAGCAAAAGCGTGTTGTCGCGCCCCAGGCTGCCCTCGGTTTCCCAGAAGCGCTGCACGAAGCGGCGGCCGATCCGGCCGCGCCCGGTCAGAAAGCGAAACAGCCCCGTGGCCTCGTTCGATATCGGGAAATGCACCCCCGTCGTCGCCCAGAGCGCGCCCAGCCGCTCGCGCAGGCGCAGCGCCTCGGGGCTGATCTTGCGGGCGAACAGATGATCCTGCCCCAGCAAGAGGTCGTAATGGTCGTTATAGAACGCCGCCGGCATGCCGTAATCGGTGAAGACCAGATAGGTCAGGGTGCGGTTGCGAATCTCCTTGCGGGGCACGACATGCGGCACGATCGTCTGAAAGAAGGTCTCGTCCGGGATCCAGGTGGTGGCAAAGAACCGCAGCACGTCGCCGCGCTCGTCGCAAAAGCGCAGCACCTGTTCGATGGTGTGGCGGCGCAGGCACCACCATTGCGACCCGATCCGCACCTGGATATCCGCCGGCGGCTGGCGGGTCAGGCCCAATCGCTTCTGCAGGTCATAGCTGGCATAGAACAGCCATTTCCGTGCGCGCTCGTTGAACCAGTGGCGATAGATCAGCCGTTCTTCCTTGAAGCCGGTCTTGATCCAGTCCGAGGTGAAGAAATCGACATTCTCGATATAGTCGCAATCCTGCGCATCCAGAAAGGCATGGGCATATTCGGCCGACTTGATCGGCATGCAATCGCCCGAGAGCATGTAGAAATGCGTCGCCTGCGGAAAGGCCGTGATGGCCGCGCGCACGGCCTCAAGCGTCGCCGCGACCAGCGACCATTCGCCCCAGCCGCATTTCAGCCGCCGCCCGGCAAAGACCACCGAGGGATTTTCGGCCAGCGCCTGACGGATCTCGTCGAAATCACGGGTCTTGGCGCGGGCGTCGAAATGGATCGCAACATAATCGCCGGCCGCGGTCAGCCGCTGCGCCTGTGCGATGACCCCGCTGGGATCCTTGTGACACAAGAGAATAAAGGCAATACGGGCCATCTGACTGTTTTCCTGCCCGACCGGGGCCGGAAACCTGCTGCGGCAGGTTGAATATCTGCCGGTGATTTGCTTTCTGTCCTTAACGATTTTGACAGGCCGGGCAAGTCGCCCGTCGCGCCGGTGAAGAGGATTACCGCAAATGGGCTTTCCCGGAACATGGATGACCGAAAGCGGAAGCATGGTCTATCGCGTCGTGCCCAAATGCGCCTGCTCGTCGATCGGTCAGATCATGTTCCATTCCGACCATGGCCAGTATTTCGACGGCGACATCCACGATTCGACCACCGGCCTGCACAAGTGGAACCAGCCCGAAAGCCAGCCGCTGATCGAGGCCAGCGTCAAGGCCCACCAGACGCTGACATTCACCTGCGTGCGCAATCCCTATGCGCGCATCCTGTCCTCGTTCTTCGACAAGATCGCCGGCATCCAGCGCAACGGCAACCGCTATCGCGGCAATCTGGTGCCGCAACTGCTGCAGCGCTACGGCGTCGATGTGGGCGGCCCGGAAAACGGCTTCGAATTCGACCAGATCGCCAGCTTCCGCCGCTTCCTGCTGTTCGCGCGCGACACCATCCGCTGGCGCCGCCCGATGGAGCCGGACATCCATTGGTCGGCCATGTCGGGCCATATCGCCACCTTCATCGTGAATGGCGGGCGCTATGACCAGATCTTCTTCACCGAGAAATTCAACGAAGGCATGCAGAAGGTGCTGGATGCCGCGCCAACCCCGGTCAAGCTCGACGTGAATGAGGCGCCCCGCTTCAACGAATCCGAAGGCCACGGCCCCAAGCGCGCCCATCCCGTCAGCGCCTATTTCGATGACCTGTCGCGCCACCTGATCTGGGAAATCTACAAAAAGGACTTCCAGCTCTTCAGGTACGATTTCGACAATCCCGACAACAAGCTCCCGAAAGGCGAGGTCGATCTGGACGAGGTCCACGCCAAGCTCGGCCGCTAGCCCGCCCGAGGCTTCGGAAACGGCCCGGCCCCCGGGCTTCTTTCATGTTCAAATATCCCCGCCGGAGGCCGCGGCGCCGCCGGCGCCGCGAGGTTTCCCCGCCCCCGAACTTTCCCCTTGCAAAAAGGCAATTTCCGGCTATTTTCGCGCGTTCAATTGACCGGTGGGGGGAATCCCGGACCGCGGCCCCCGCTCAGCGATGTCATTCGCGACTTGCGGCCAACGCTCCAGTGGCCTATGCCCGCCGCAGATACGAAACACCAAATCCGGGGCCGCCCCATGGCTTGCCCCCCGAACCACTTGAGGTTGAGACATGGCCGTCCCTCAGAACCGAGTTACCCGGTCCCGCCGCAACATGCGTCGTTCGCATGATGCCCTGGTTGCCGGTAACCCGAATGAATGCACCAATTGCGGCGAGCTGAAGCGCCCGCATCACGTCTGCCCGTCCTGCGGCCACTATGCCGACCGTGAGGTCATGGCCCGTGGCAATGAGGTCGATCTGGACGACGACGCGGCGTAAGCCGCCAGCGCCTCTCTGCGAATATGGCATCTTCCGTCACGTCCTCTGCCCTGGGACCCTCCAAGAGCGGTCCCATACTGGCAATTTCCGTTGACGCGATGGGCGGTGATCGCGGCCCGGCCGCGGTCGTGGCCGGGATGGCCGAAAGCGCCGAGAAGAACCCGGATATCCGCTTCATCGTGCATGGCCCCCGGGCCGAGCTCGAGGCGCTGATCTCGCGCCGCAGTGGGCTGGCCGAGCGTTGCGACATTCGCGATGCGGCCGGCGTCGTGACCATGGATGACAAGCCCAGCCAGGTGCTGCGCAAGGGCGAAGGCACCTCGATGTGGTCGGCGCTCGAATCCGTGCGCTCGGGCGAGGCGGTCGCGGCGGTCTCCTGCGGCAATACCGGCGCGCTGATGGCGTTGTCGATGCTGCGCCTGCGCAAGCTGCCAGGCGTGAACCGGCCGGCCATCGCCTGCCTCTGGCCCTCGCGCAATCCGCAGGGCTTCAATGTCATGCTCGATTGCGGCGCCGATATCCGCGCCGACGCGCAGGACCTGATCACCTATGCGCTGATGGGCATGTCCTATGCCCGCAACGGTCTGGGCCTTGCCCGGCCGCGCGTGGGCCTTCTCAATGTCGGGACCGAGGACCACAAGGGCCGGCCCGAGATGAAGCAGGCGCATGAAATGCTGCCCGCCATCGCCGAGACCGCCAATTTCGACTATGTCGGCTTTGTCGAGGGGGGCGATCTGCCCAGCTCGCGCGTCGATGTGATCGTGACTGACGGCTTTACCGGCAATGTGGCGCTGAAGACCGGCGAAGGCACCGCCAAGCTGGTCGGCGAGTTCATGCGCGAAGCCTTCGCCAATTCCATCCTGTCGAAATTCGCGGCGCTTCTGGCGATGACCTCGCTCAAGCGGCTGCAAAAACGCATGGACCCCCGCCGGGTGAATGGCGGCATCTTTCTGGGCCTGAACGGCACCGTGGTGAAATCGCATGGCTCGGCCGATGCGACCGGCAACGCGGCGGCGATCAAGCTGGCCTATGAGCTGGGCAAATCCGGGTTTCAGGATCGGCTTGCGGCGCGCGTGGCTCAGTCCATCGCGCTGGGAGCCGCGGTTAACGATAAAAAGAGTGACAGTGAGGGGGCGGCCTGATGCGGCGTGCGATCGTCCGGGGGACCGGCCATTACCTGCCCGAGCGGGTAGTGGAAAACAGCTGGTTCGAGGACAAGCTGGACACCAGTGACGAATGGATCCGTGCCCGCACCGGCATCGAGCGGCGCCATTTCGCCGCCGAGGAACAGCGCACCAGCGATCTGGGCATTCTGGCCGGCCGCGCTGCACTGGAGAATGCCGGGCTGAGTGCCGACCAGCTTGACGCCGTGATCGTCGCCACCTCGACCCCGGATCTGACCTTTCCTTCGGTCGCGACCATGGTGCAGGCCGGCCTTGGGATGCGCCGGGGCTTTGCCTATGACATCCAGGCGGTCTGCGCGGGCTTTGTCTATGCGCTGGCCAATGCCGATGCGATGATTCGCGCCGGCCTTGCCGAGCGTGTGCTGGTCATCGGCGCCGAGACCTTCAGCCGGATCATGGACTGGACCGATCGCGGCACCTGCGTGCTGTTCGGCGACGGCGCAGGCGCCGTGGTGCTGGAGGCCGCCGAGGCCGAAGGCGCGTCCTCGGATCGCGGCATCCTGGCCACGGATCTGAACAGCGACGGCCAATATCGCGATCTGCTTTATGTCGATGGCGGCGTCGCCTCGACCGGGACGGCGGGCCATCTGCGCATGCAGGGCAATCTGGTCTTCCGCCACGCGGTCGAGAAACTGGCCGATACCGCGCATCACGCCCTGGACAAGGGCGGGCTTGGGCCGGAGGACGTCGACTGGCTGGTTCCGCATCAGGCGAATCTGCGCATCATCGAGGCGACCGCCAAGCGCATGCAATTGCCGATGGACAAGGTCGTGCTGACCGTCGCCGATCACGGCAATACCTCGGCCGCCTCGATTCCGCTGGCCTTGTCGGTGGCCAATGCGCAAGGCCGCATCAAGCCGGGTCAGGTTCTGGTGGCCGAGGCCATCGGCGGTGGCCTCGCCTGGGGGGCGGTCGTCCTGCGCTGGTGATCAGCGCAGCTGCGAATCCTTTGATCCGCGCCGGTTGATTCCCGCCGATGGCCGCCAGGCCTTGTCATGTCCCGACTGGCAGGCGACACACAGCCGCACGCCGGGCATGGCCTGGCGCCGCGCCTCGGGAATCGGCTCGTCGCATTCATCGCAGAATTCCGCGCTTTCCCGTATTGTGTGCCGGGCGTTGCGCAGCCGCATCCGCTCGATCGCCTCCTGCGTCGAGACGTCGATCTGATCATTCACCGCGTCGTCGCGGGCCCATCCGCCGGCCATGGAAACCTCGTCTGCAAGGCAATATCACTTAAAGATAGGTGTGATTCTCGTGCCGTCAAACCCTGGAGTCCCGGTATTGCGCGGGGTCCTGCCAGTAAGGCGCGAATAATACGGGACAAAACCGGCTGTCTGAGGAACAGAATCGGGGGCCGGTTGTTGACACGCACCGACAAAGAAACCATCCTTTACTCGTTTAATGAGGTTCCGAGATGAGCGATACCACCCTGACCCGCATGGACCTGGCCGAGGCCGTATTCCGTGAAGTGGGTTTGTCCCGACATGAATCAGCGCAACTGGTCGAAAGCGTTCTGGGTCATGTCTCAGACGCGCTGGTGCGGGGAGAGCAGGTCAAGATATCATCCTTCGGCACATTTTCCGTGCGTGAGAAGAACGAGCGGATCGGCCGCAACCCCAAGACCGGTGAAGAGGTGCCGATCACGCCCCGGCGCGTGCTGTCGTTCCGCCCCTCGCATCTGATGAAGGATCGCGTGGCCGCAGGGAACAGGCCCTGACGCATGAGCAAGTCGCCCGACGCCTTCCGTTCGATCGGCGAGGTTTCGCGTCTCGTGGGCGTCGCGCCGCATGTCCTGCGCTATTGGGAATCGCAATTCGCGCAACTTTCGCCGGTCAAGCGGGCGGACGGGCGCCGTTACTACCGCCCAGATGACGTGCGTCTTGCCGCCGGCCTGTGTCAGGTCCTGCGCGAGGAAGGCCTCAGCATCCGCGGGGCCAAGCGGCTGATCTCGGCCGACCGGGGCGCGGCGCTGCGCAATGTCGGCGCGGCGCGTCTGGGCGATACACTGGGCGAGACGACCGAGGCGGCTGCCCCCGCCCCGGTCATCCGGCTGGCCAGCCCGGCGCCCGAGGCGCCCAAGGCCGCGCCCGCCCCCCGGCCGCAGGCGGAAAAGCCCGCAGCCGCCCCCTCCGGCGCGGCCGCGCGACGGCGCAAGCCCGCCGAGACCGCCGGCACGCTGCCGCTTTTTCCCGAATTCGACCGCAAGCCTGCGCCCTCATGGCTCGCCCGGCTAGTCAGCAGCGTCACCACGCTGCGCGCGCTTGAGCTTCATGGCAACCCCCTGCCCGAACAGGCAAAAGCGCTGCGCGACGGATTGCGCGACGCCCGCTAGACCGCATGCTCTTGCGGGCCGACACGACCCATCCGGGATTACCCACAGCAAATCCGGCAAAGGCCGATTTTTCCGCTCTTGGCCCCTTGTGCTGGCCTCGCGCTTCGCTCTATATGCCCCTCGTCGGGCCGTGGCGCAGCCTGGTTAGCGCGTCCGTCTGGGGGGCGGAAGGCCGAGAGTTCGAATCTCTCCGGCCCGACCATTCCGAAAACGCCCATCTCCATGCGGGGGTGGGCGTTTCCCTTTTCACCGGGAGGTGAGCTTGAACGGTGTCCTTCCAGACAGAAGCCTGCGGCAATTGATCGAGACCGGTGCCATCCGGGCCGAACAGCCGATCCTGCCCGAACAGATCCAGCCCGCCAGCCTTGACCTGCGGCTGGGCAACTGCGCCTGGCGGCTGCGCGCCTCGTTCCTCAGCGGGCGCGGGCGCAAGGTCAGCGAGCGGCTGGCCGACTTCGAGATGCACCGCATGGACCTGACCGGCAGCGCCGTTCTGGAAAAGGGCTGCGTCTATCTGGTCCCGCTGATGGAGCGGCTGACCCTGCCCAAGGGCCTCGATGCCGTGGCGAATGCCAAATCCTCGACCGGGCGGCTGGACCTGCTGACGCGGCTGGTGACCGACGAAGGCACCGAGTTCGACCGCCTGCCCGAGGGCTATGACGGCCCGATCTATGCCGAGATCTGCCCGCGCAGCTTTTCGGTCCTTGTGCGCCCGGGGATGCGGCTGAACCAGCTGCGGTTGCGGCAGGGACAGGCGGTGCTGTCGGATGCCGATCTGCGCGTCCTGCACGGGCGCGAGCCGCTGGTCACCGACGAGGCACTTATCGACGAGGGCTTAGGCTTTTCCGTCGATCTGCGGCCCGCGCGGGGCGATCTGGTCGGCTATCGCGCCCGCCCGCATAGCGGCGTGATCGACCTGGACCGGATCGGCGCCTATGCGGCCCGCGATTTCTGGGACGAGTTGCGCACCACCGAAGGCCAGCTGATTCTGGACCCCGGCGCCTTCTATATCCTCGTCAGCCGCGAATCGGTGGCGATCCCGCCCGATTACGCCGCCGAGATGGCCCCCTACCTGGCCATGGTCGGCGAATTCCGCGTCCATTACGCCGGTTTCTTCGATCCCGGTTTCGGCCATGGCAGTGCCGGTCACGGCGCGCGCGGCGTCCTTGAGGTGCGCTGCCACGAGGCGCCCTTTGCGCTGGAACACGGACAGGTCGTCGGCCGTCTGGTCTATGAGCGCATGGCCGAGCGGCCCGAACGGCTTTACGGCACCGGCATCGCCTCGAACTATCAGGGTCAGGGGCTGAAGCTGGCCAAGCAATTCCGTACCGGCTGATTCAAATGCGGAATACTGCATAAATTCATTGCACTATACCGCGATATTCACTCATCTTCGAACAGATCGTCGGCGGGGAGATCGACTCCCTCATCGTCCTCTTCGACCTTCTGGAACATGTCCGGGGTCGCGCCCTCGATATTCGGGCGCGATTCGAGCAGTCCCGCCGCGCGCAGCTCGGCCAGCCCCGGCAGGTCGCGGGCGCTTTCCAGCCCGAAATGATCCAGAAAGGTTTCCGTAACCACAAAGGTCACCGGCCGGCCCGGCGTCTGGCGGCGGCGACCGATGCGGACCCATTCCATTTCGATCAGCTGGTCCAGCGTGCCCCGGCTGACGGCAACGCCCCTGATCTCTTCGATCTCGGCGCGGGTGACGGGCTGGTGATAGGCGATAATGGCCAGTGTCTCGGTCGCGGCGCGCGACAGGCGGCGGCTTTCCACGACGCTTTCCTGCATCAGAAAGCCCAGATCGCCCGCCGTGCGAAAGGCCCAGGCGTCACCGACGCGGGCCAGCTCGACCCCCCGCCCCTGATAGCGGGCGCGCAGGCCCTGTAGCGCCTCGGCGGCGTCGCAGCCGGCCGGCAGGCGGGCGGCGATCTCGCGCAGGCTCATCGGGCTTGCCGAGGCAAAGATCACCGCCTCGACCATGCGTTCCTGATCGGCCATGGGCGGCGGCGGAAAGCGTTGCAGGTCGGGGGCTTCGGCCTCGGTGTCAGAGCTGTCAGAGGTCATTGCGGAGGACGCCTGCGAATGGTGATCGGTGCGAAAGTGTCAGACTGGTGCAGTTCCAGCGCGCCTTGCCGTGCCAGTTCCAGCGTCGCAGCAAAAGTGGCGGCGGTGGCCGAACGGCGGCGCGCCGGGTCGGCATGCCAACCCTCGGGCAGGAACGAGGCAAGCTCGGTCCAGTCGCCGGCAAAGCCGATCAGCCCGCGCACCCGGTCCAGCGCCTGTTCCATGGTGAAAACGTCACGGCGGTCAAAGGCATAGGGGCGGAATTCGTCACGCGTGCGCAGCCGGGCATAGGCGCGCATCAGGTCGATCAGCCCGGCCTGCCAGGCGACCTGCCGGGCGCGGGTGACGGTCTCGGGCGCGCCGCGCTGAAAGCGGTCCTGCCCCAGCCGGTCGCGCCCCATCAGCCGCGCTGCCGCCTCGCGCATGGCTTGCAGCCGCTCCAGCTGGAATGCCAGATGCGCGGCCATGTCCTCGGCCGATGGTCCCTCGGCCTCGGGGTCGGGGGGCAAGAGCAGCCGCGATTTCAGATAGGCAAGCCATGCCGCCATGACCAGATAATCGGCGGCCAGTTCGATGCGCAGCGCGCGAGCCTCTTCGACAAAGGCCAGATACTGGTCGGCCAGTTCCAGCACCGAGATCTGCATCAGATCGACCTTTTGCGTGCGCGACAGCGTCAGCAAAAGGTCCAGCGGCCCCTCGAAGCCCGAGACATCGACGACCAGCACCTCTTCGGCGCGGCGCTCCTCGACGCTTTGCGGCGCGAGGCCGGGCAGATGCGGCGCCTCGGGCGGCGTATCGGGCACCGGCGTCAGATATGGGACCTTGGTCATCAGCAACCCGGATGCGAGGGGTGGGCGGAAAGCCCGCGCAGAATCGGCCAGACGCCCGGCATAGTCAACAGATCAGGCCGCCAGCCCGCCCAAGGCGGTCAATTCGGCCCGCAGCGCCCCGGCATCGGCCAGTTGCGGTTGATGACGCAAGGCCAGCGCGGCCTCGGCGCGTTCCGTCGCGCGCACGGTCATGCTGCCGCTGGCGGCGACGATGTTGTCCATCTGGGCAAGGGTCTCGTTGCAGGACAGGACCAGATCGCAGCCGGCGGCGATGATCGCCCCGGCGCGTTCGGCCATGGTCCCGCTCAGCGCCTGCATGCCGATATCGTCCGACATCAGCAGCCCTTCAAAGCCCAGATCGCGGCGGATCAGATCGATCACCGGGCGCGAGGCCGTGGCCGGCGCGTCGTCAATGGCGGTAAAACGGATATGCGCGGTCATCGCCATCGGCAGATCGGCCAGCGCGCGGAAGGGCGCGAAATCACTGGCCATCAGCTCGTCCAGGGTCGCGTCCACGACCGGCAGGTCCTTGTGGCTGTCCACGCGCGCCCGACCGTGCCCCGGCATGTGCTTGACGACGGGCAGAACGCCCGCCGCCAGCATGGCATTGGCGGCGATACGGCCCAGCCGGGTCACGGTATCGGGGTCCGAGCCAAGGCAGCGATTGCGCAGAAAGGGATGCGTGTCGTCGCGGGCGATATCCAGAACCGGGGCGCAATCGGCGTCGATGCCCATGTCGCGCAGCTCTTGCGCCAGCAGGTGATGATGCAGCCAGATGGCGCGGTCGCCATTCGCGGCCTGATCCAGCGGCGCCGGCCAGTCGGTCCAATGCGGCGCGCGCATGCGCTGGACGCGGCCGCCCTCCTGGTCGATCAGCACCGGGGCGTCGCGGCCCACGGCATCGCGCAGATCGGCGGTCAGGCGGCGCAGGCGCTCGGGCGTGTCGATATTGCGGCCAAACAGGATGAAGCCCCAAGGATCGGCCGAGCGGAAGAAATCCCGCTCGGCCGCCGTCAGGTCGGGGCCGGCAATGCCGCCCAGAATCGTCGCGCCGGTCATTTTGCCGTCGCGGGAATGCAGTCGATGCCCTCGGCGATCAGCGCCGCGCAGAAGCGCCGCGCATCGTCCTTGGAGGCAAAGCCCGAGGCGCGCAGCCGCCAGAAGGCGCGGCCGTTGGTCTCGTGTTTCTGGATCACCATGCCCTTGCCCGAGAAGAGCGCACCGAACTTGCCCGAGACACGGTTCCATTCGCCCTTGGCCAGCTTGTCACTGTCAAAAGCGCCGATCTGGACCAGCGTCGAGCCGGAGGCGACACGCACCGGCGGGGCCTCTTCGGGGGCGGTTTCCGGGGCAGCGGCGGGGCGGCTTTCCGCAGCAGCGGGGGCGGCCGCGGCCGGTGCGACGGCGACAGCGGCGACCATGCGACGCGGACGCGGTGCCGGACGGGACGATTGCGCGACAAGGCCCGGCGGCACGGTCACCACCGCCTCGGCCAGCGCGGTATTGATCGCGACCTCGCGGGCCTCGTTGCCGGCCAGATCGGTCACGACCTCGTTCACGGCGGCCTCGGCCGCAGGCGCGTCCGAGATAGGGGCGCTGGCGACGGTATCAGGGGGAAGCGGCTCACCATCGGGGCGGGCGATGACGCGGGCGGCATCGTCCAGCAGCGGCAATTCGACCGGATGCGAGGGTTCCTGAGCGGTCGCGCCCAGCTCGCCCATGGCGACGTCCTGACCCTCCAGCGCCGTCGGCTGCGGCGCGATGGCGACGCGATCGACGGAGGCGGCCTCAGAGCCAGCGGCGACGGAGTTCACCGCCATGCCGGTGCGGTCGGTCAGCTCGCCGCCGGGATTGTCGGGCGCGGTGCGGGCCTCGCCCTCGACGGCGCGGATGACGGGCACGCCCGAGACATCGCGCACGACCAGCTTGAAGCCCCAGACGGCAAGGATGACAATCAACCCGACCGAGACCAGCGCGCCAACATAATGCGTCAGCCGCGTCAGCCGTCCCAGAAGCGAGGGCGCCTCGGCGACCGCCTCGGCATAGGCGTGATGGCGATGGTCGTCCCATCCGTCATCCTGCCAATGCTCGTCATGACCCTGATGGCCATGGGGATAGTCCTGCGCCAGCCGTTGCGGCTGCGACCCTTCAAACCCGCCCGAGGAGCGGAAATCTACTACCGTCATTCCTGCCTGCCTGCCGGTTGATCCGACGCTGCTCGTTTATCTGCTCGATCCCCGGCAGGGCACGCCTTTGTCAGCGCATTTCTTTGGCCGGAGTCACCCCCAAGATACCAAGACCGGCTGAAATGACAACGCCAACGGACCGTGCCAGCGCGATTTTCGCCGCCGTCGTGGCAGGATCGCCATCCTGCACGAAACGCAGCGAGGTCTCGTCATTGCCGCGGTTCCACAGCGAATGCAGGTCGGACGCGGTATCGTAAAGGAAAAACGCGATCCGGTGCGGCTCATGCGCACGCGCGGCGATTTCGACGATGCGTGGCCATTCTGCAACTTTCCGGGCCAGTTCCAGCTCAGCCGAATGGTCCAGACGCGAGAGATCCGCCCCCGCCAGCGCCGCATCAGAGGTGTCAACACCCATCTCGGCGGCCTTTTTCAGCACCGAATTCACCCGCGCGCTAGCATATTGCACATACCAGACCGGGTTGTCCTTGGACTGTTCCAGAACCTTGTCAAAGTCGAAATCCAGCGCCGCATCGTTCTTGCGCGTCAGCATGTGAAAACGCGTCACGTCCGCGCCGGCTTGCTCGACCACGTCGCGCAGGGTGACGAAGGTGCCGGCGCGCTTGGACATCTTGAAGGGCTCGCCGTTCTTGAAAAGCTTGACCAGTTGGATCAGCTTGATGTCCAGCGGCACGCGGCCATTCGAGAGTGCCGCGACCGCGGCATTCATGCGCTTGACGTAACCGCCATGGTCGGCGCCGAAGACGTCGATCAACTCGTCAAAGCCGCGATCGATCTTGTCCCAGTGATAGGCGATGTCGGGCGCGAAATAGGTCCATGCGCCATCCGATTTCTGGATCGGCCGGTCCACATCGTCGCCATGCGCGGTCGAGCGGAACAGCGTCTGTTCGCGCGCCTCCCAATCCTCGGGCAGCTTGCCCTTGGGCGGTTCCAGCGTGCCGCGATAGATCAGGCCGGCGCTGCGCAGCCGGTCGATGGCAGCCTCGATCCGGCCGGTGCCGTAAAGCGCCTTTTCACTGGAGTAGACGTTCATTTCGACGCCCAGCATTGCCAGATCCTCGCGGATCATGGCCATCATCGCCTCGGTGGCGAAATCGCGGATCTCGACCAGCCATTCGGATTCGGGCTTGTCGATCAGGCTGGTGCCGTATTTCGCCTTCAGCGCCTCGCCCACTGGGATCAGGTAGTCGCCGGGATAAAGCCCCTCGGCGATCTCGGGATCAAGGCCGTTTGCCTCGCGGTAGCGTTCATAGGCCGAGCGTGCCAGCACATCGACCTGCGCGCCGCCGTCATTGATGTAATATTCGCGCGTCACGTCATTGCCGGCGAATGCCAGCAGGCTGGCCAGCGCATCGCCAAAGATCGCGCCCCGGGTATGGCCGACATGCATCGGGCCGGTCGGGTTGGCCGAGACGAATTCGACATTGACCTTGCGTCCCTTGCCCATGTCAGAGCGACCGTAATCGGCGCCCTCGGTCAGCGCGGCGCGGATGACGCTTTGCCATTCGGCGGCGGCAAGGCGCAGGTTCAGAAAGCCCGGTCCCGCCACCTCGGCCGAGGTGATGCGCGGGTCGGTGGCCAGCCGCGCGGCCAGCGCCTCGGCGATGTCGCGGGGCTTCTTGCCGGCGGGCTTGGCCAGCACCATGGCCGCATTGGTCGCCATGTCGCCATGCGCCGGATCGCGCGGCGGCTCGACCGTCACCGCGGCGGTATCAAGACCGGCGGGCAGTTCCCCCGCCTGTTCCATCTGGGCAAGCGCGTCGATGACCAGCGCGCGGATATCCGAAAAGAGGTTCATGGCTTCCATCCGTAAGATCGTCCGGGGATAGCCCTTGCCATGAGGGAACGTCAACCGGGACGGATGCGGCACCGGGGGGGGCAGGTTCAGTGCCCGGGCCGCCTGCCCTTCTCTTCTGCCTCGGCCTCGGCATCGGCATCGCGAAGGATGCGGGCCTCGACGCGGGCGATCTCGCGGGCGCGATGGCTCAGCTCGGCCTCGTGGCGGATCTTCTCGACCGTCTCGGGCGGGATCATCGACACGATCCGGGTGCCGGGCCGGCCGTCGATGCGCGCTGGATCGCGGATGAATTGCAGCCTGCCGCGATTGATGACGACCAGCGGGATCACCTCGGGCCGGGCCTCGCGCCAGTCTTGCAAGGTGTATTCCTCGGTCAGGCGGGTGGTGCGAAAGATCCAGCCCTCGGCGATCAGGTCCAGATATTGCTCAAGCGTGCGGTTGCCGTTGATGTGCTGGCCGCCGAGCTGCTTGGGCAGGGCGTGGCGGGCGATCTCCTCCTTGTGGCGGGCCAGTTGCCAGATCGCGTCGCGGCCCAGTTCCGGCGCCAGATCGGTGGCCACCAGCGTGTTATAGGCGTCGTTGTCCGAGGCCGCGAGCAGGGTCGTATAGGCGATGAACTCGATGCTGTCCTCGGCCGCCTCGGACAGGATGTCGCCGTGGAAATAGGGCACGCCCACGGCGCGCGCGGTCAGAAGATGGGCGCGGTTCGGATCGGCGATCAGCACATTGACCCCGGCCTTTTCCAGCGCCTGCGCGAGGCCGGTGGCAAAGACCGAGCCACCCAGGATGACCAGCCCCGGACGCTCGCCCGCCGTCAGCTGCAGGGCGCGGGCGATGGGGGCCAGCGTGAAGCCGTTCAGCACCACCGTCGCCAGCACCAGCACGAAGGCCAAGGGCACCATCATCACCCCATCCTCGATCCCGTCCGATACCAGCCGCGCCGCGAAGACCCCCGAGACCGCGACCAGCACCACGCCGCGCGGTCCGGTCAGCGCGATCAGCAGCTTCTCCTGCCACGGCAGACCGGTGCCCGCCAGCGACAGCATCACCGTCAGCGGCCGCACCACCAGCATCACCACCAGCACGAAGGCCAGCGCCCGCCAGTCCAGCATTTGCAGCGTATGGAACTCGACCCCCGCCGCCAGCAGGATGAACACGCCCGAGACCAGCAGGATCGTGGCGCTTTCCTTGAAGCGATAGATCTCGGCATAGCTGGGCAGCTTCGCATTCGCGATCACGATGCCCATCACCGTCACCGACAGCAGGCCGCTTTCCGGCAGGACCATGTCGGCGCCCGCAAAGACCATGATCACGGTCACGAACAGGACCGGAACCTTCATGTATTCGGGCACCAGATTGTGGCGGAAGGCAGCGACGATGCCATGGCCGCCCGCCAGTCCCAGAAGGCTGGCGAAGACCACGCCCTTGACCAGCACCCAGGCCGCGACGCTGCCATCCATATGCGCATGGCGCACCAGAACCACCAGCACGGCAAAGACCGCCGCCAGCGCGCCAAGCGCGTCGTTGACGATGGCCTCCCAATGCAGGGCCTGCGCCGGGCGGGTCTGTAGCCGCGCCTGACGCAAAAGCGGCGCGATCACCGTCGGGCCAGTCACGATCATGATGCCGCCAAAGACGATCGAGGTCTCCCAGCTCAGCCCCGCGACCCAGTTCAGTGCCAGCGCCGAGAGCACCCAGCCCAGTGGCGCGCCCAGCAGAACCAGCCGCTTGACGACCGGGCGGGCATCCCCGAGGCGGTGAAAGTCCAGCGTCAGCCCGCCTTCGAACAGGATCACCGCCACCGCCAGCGAGATCATCGGGTGCAACAGCTCGCCGATGTCGCGCTCGGGGACAAAGATGCCGGTGACGGGCCCGAGAATCAGCCCCGCGACCAGCATCAGCACGATTCCCGGCATGCGGAACCGCCAGGCCAGCCATTGCGCACCCACGCCCGCGATGCCCACGATGGCAAAGGCCTCGATCGGGTTCAGCGCCCCTGCTTCAGACACCATTCGCGCCCCCATGCTCGCATCACCCAGCCATCCGACTCAACACCGCCGGGACCTCCGCCGTTCCCTTGGACCGGACAGACTTGTCGGAAATCCTGCATCAGATTGACGCAGGCGGGATTTTCCGCTAGTCCCCGCCTGTCTGCAATCCGGCAGACGACACAGGGGCGTGCGGAAATTGCGTCCCGAACCGCCGAGGTTTTCCGGGTTCCGGCACGACGGCGATGGACGCAAGAACGGCGCGGGTCAGTCCCGCGCATTGATACGAAAGCCCCCTATGACCAAATTTTCCGATCTGAAGCTTGACCCCAAGGTCCTGAAAGCCGTCTCCGAAGCCGGCTATGAAAACCCGACGCCGATCCAGGCCGGGGCGATTCCCCCCGCATTGGAAGGGCGCGACGTCCTTGGCATCGCCCAGACCGGCACCGGCAAGACCGCAAGCTTCACGCTGCCCATGATCACGCTGCTGGGCCGTGGCCGGGCGCGGGCGCGGATGCCGCGTTCGCTGGTCCTGTGCCCGACGCGCGAACTGGCGGCGCAGGTCGCGGAAAACTTCGACACCTATGCCAAGCATACCCGCCTGACCAAGGCGCTGCTGATCGGCGGCGTCAGCTTTGGCGAACAGGACAAGCTGATCGACCGCGGCGTCGACGTGCTGATCGCCACCCCGGGCCGGCTGCTCGATCATTTCGAGCGCGGCAAGCTTTTGCTGACCGGCGTGCAGATCATGGTCGTCGATGAGGCGGACCGGATGCTCGACATGGGCTTCATCCCCGATATCGAGCGCATCTTCCAGCTGACGCCCTTTACCCGCCAGACGCTGTTCTTCAGCGCCACCATGGCCCCGGAAATCGAGCGCATCACCGACACCTTCCTGCATTCGCCCGAGCGGATCGAGGTCGCGCGCCAGGCCACCACCAGCGAGACGATCACCCAGAAGCTGGTCGAGATCACCCCTACCCGCCGCGACCAGTCCGCCAAGCAAAAGCGCGAGCTGCTGCGCGCCCTGATCCGCGCCGAGGGCGAAGGGCTGAAAAACGCCATCATCTTCTGCAACCGCAAGACCGATGTGGATATCGTCGCCAAGTCGCTGAAAGCGCATGGTTTTGACGCGGCCCCCATCCATGGCGATCTGGATCAGCGCCATCGCATGGCGACGCTGGACGAATTCCGCGAGGGCAAGCTGCGCCTGCTGGTCGCCTCGGACGTGGCGGCGCGCGGTCTGGACATTCCGGCCGTGAGCCATGTCATCAATTTCGATCTGCCCAGCCATGCCGAGGATTACGTCCACCGCATCGGCCGCACCGGCCGCGCCGGGCGCGAGGGCACGGCGATCTCGATCGGGACGCCGGCGGACGAGAAATACCTGACCGCCATCGAATCGCTGGTCAAGCAGACCCTGCCCCGGGTCGAACTGCCCGAAGGCTTCACGCTGTCCGCCGCCGCGCAAGAGGCGCCGCGCGCACCCCGCGAGAACGGCCGCCGTGGCGGGCGGGATCGCGACCGGGATCGGGGCGAGCGTGGCGAGCGTGGCGAGCGTGACCGCAGCCGCCGTGGCCGCCGCGACGACAGCGAACAGCGCCCCGCGACGGACGAGACCAAGACGGAAGCCCGCGCCGAATCCCCGGATCGCCGCAATGATCAGCCCGAGCGCCGCCGCGACCGCGAGGATCAGCGCCCGGACCGCCGCGAGGACCGCAATGACGCGCGGCGTGAGGATCGGCGCGATGATCGCCGCGAGGAGCGTCGGGGCGATCGCCGTGACGATCGTCGTGATGATCGGCGGGGCGACCGCCATCAGGTGATGGGCATGGGCGATCATCTGCCCGAATTCATGACCCGCAGCTTCCGTCCCTCCTTCGTGGAGCCGGCCGAAGAAAAGCCCGCTGCTGCAGCGGCCGAAAAACCCGCCGCAGTGGCGCCCGAGGCCATCGCGACTCCGATCGAGACCGCCGTGCCGGTCGAAGCTTCAGGCGTGGTTGAAGCCGTCGAGCCGGCTGCCGAGGCGCAACCCGCCAAGGAAAAGCCCGCTCGCAAGCGCAAGCCCCGGACGACCAAGGCCAAGGCCGACGCGACCGAGACCCCCGTCGAGGCAGCAGGGACCCCCGCTGAAGCCCAGCCGCAGGCCGAGGCCGCGACCGAGGATGCCGCCGCACCGGCCGAAAAGCCCAAGCGCAAGGCGGCAAAGGCACCAGCCAAGCCGCGCGCCCCGCGCAAGACCAAGGCCAAGGCTGACGCTGCCGCTGCGGATGCCCCCGCAGCCGAGGCAGTCGCCGCCGCGCCGACCGAAACGCCCGCCGAATCCTGAGCCGACCGATGGCCGCTCTGGCCCGGCTTTCCACGCCTCCCCGGTCAGGGCGCCCTGCCCTGATCGCCCTTCTGGCCGATACCGGTCTGGGCGCGCTGGCGGCCTTGGGCCAGGCCCCCTGGGATCTGTGGTATCTGAGTGTCACCGCGCTGGCGCTGATCTTGTACCGGATGGCCCGGGCATCAGGCCCACGCGCCGCCGCATGGCATGGCTTTGCCGCAGGGCTTGGGCATTTCGCGCTGGCCATGTTCTGGATCATTGAGCCCTTCTTCGTCGAGCCCGAGGTTTACGGCTGGATGGCCCCGTTTGCGCTGGGTCTGATGGCCGCTGGCGGGGCGCTGTTCTGGACCGTGCCCGCATGGCTGGCCGCGCGCCTGATGCCCGGCTTTCCCCGGCAAGGGCTGGGCTTTGCCGCGCTGATCGTGGTTTCGGACTGGCTGCGCGGCTGGATCTTCACCGGCCTGCCATGGGCGCTGACAGGCCATATCTGGATCGACACCCCCGCCGGGCAACTGGCGGCGGGACTGGGGGCCATCGGCCTTTCCGCCCTGACCATGCTTGCCGCCGCCCTGCCGCTGGCCTTCTGGCGCGTGGCGCAACCGGCGTGGCGGGCGGCCCTGCCCGGCACGATCCTCGCGGCCCTTCTTATCGCCGCCGTCTGGACCGGCGGCATGGCGCGGCTTGCGCAGCCCCTGCCCGCCGATACCGGCCTGCATCTGCGGCTGGTCCAGCCCAATGCCGCGCAAGCGCTGAAATGGGACCCCTATTGGTCCGAGGTGTTCTTCCGCCGGCTGCTTGACCTGTCGGCCGCCCCCGACCCCGGCCGCCCCCCCCCCGATGCGGTGATCTGGCCGGAAACGGCGGTGAACTTCCTGCTGGAGCAATCGGGTACCGCCGCACAGGATATCTCCGCCTTTGCCGGCGCCCCGGTCATCCTTGGCATCCAGCGCTCCGAGGGCAGCCGTTACTTCAACAGCCTGACCGAGTTCTCGGCCCTCGGCATCGGCCCGGTCTATGACAAGTTCCACCTCGTCCCCTTTGGCGAATACACGCCATGGGGCGACGTGATGGCGCGCTTTGGCATCCGCGCCTTTGCCGCCCAGCACGGCTTTGGCTATTCGCCCGGCCCCGCCGCGCAGGTGATGCAGTTCGAAGGCCTGCCTCCGGTGCAGCCGCTGATCTGTTACGAGGCGGTCTTCTCGCGTCACCTGATCGCGGGCGCCGAGCGTCCCGGTTGGCTGTTGCAGGTCACCAATGATGCCTGGTTCGGCAAGCTTTCGGGGCCATGGCAGCATCTGGCGCAGGCGCGGCTGCGCGCCATCGAATCCGGCCTGCCGCTGATGCGGGCGGCCAATACCGGCATCTCTGCGGTGATCGATGCGCGGGGCCAGTTGCGGGCAACGCTGGGTCTGGATCTTGCCGGACGGATCGACGCGGTGCTGCCCGCCGCGCTACCGCCGACGCCCTGGTCCCGCTGGGGCGACTGGCCTGTGCTGGCGCTGATCGGCCTTGGTCTTTTTCTTGCGCGGCAACGTCGCAGGTTGACGCCGGGCGCCGGCTGATCTAACGCGGGCCGTCGACCGTCACAACGGCTTCCTGGCGTGGCGGCGTAGATTCAATGGAGCATTCCCATGGCCAGACAGAACTATGTATTTACCTCGGAATCCGTGTCCGAGGGGCATCCCGACAAATTGTGCGATCAGATTTCCGATGCGGTGCTGGATGCGCTGCTGGCCGAGGACCCTGCCGCCCGCGTCGCCTGCGAGACCTTTGCCACCACCGGCACCGTCGTCATCGGCGGCGAGATCGGCCTGAGCAACAAGGCCAAGCTGGGCGAATATATGGGCCGGATCGGCCAGATCGCCCGCGATACCATCCGCGACATCGGCTATGAGCAGGAAAAGTTCCACTGGAACACCTGCCACGTCCATAACTATCTGCACGAACAATCCGCCCATATCAGCCAGGGCGTCGACCGCGACGGCGCGGGCGATCAGGGGATCATGTTCGGCTATGCCGTGAACGAGACGCCCGAGCTGATGCCCGCCCCGATCCAGTATTCGCAGGCGATCCTGCGCCGGCTGGCCGAGGCGCGCAAATCCGGCGCCGAGCCGACCCTTGGCCCCGACGCGAAATCCCAGCTGAGCATCCGCTATGAGGACGGCAAGCCGGTCGAGATCACCAGCCTTGTCATCTCGCATCAGCACCATGACATCGCGCAGACCTCGGACGATATCCGGGCCATCGTCGAACCCTATATCCGCGAGGTCCTGCCGGCCGGCTGGCTGACCGACAAGACCGAATGGTGGGTGAACCCGACCGGGACCTTCGTGATCGGCGGTCCCGATGGCGATGCCGGCCTGACCGGGCGCAAGATCATCGTCGACACCTATGGCGGCGCGGCACCGCATGGCGGCGGCGCCTTCTCGGGCAAGGATCCGACCAAGGTCGACCGTTCGGCCGCCTATGCCGCGCGCTATCTGGCCAAGAACGTGGTCGCCGCCGGTCTGGCCGAGCGCTGCGTGATCCAGCTGAGCTATGCGATTGGCGTAGCCAAGCCGCTGTCGATCTATGCCGACACCTTCGGTACCGGCACCGTCCCCGAGGCCGAGATCGAGCGCGCCATCGCCCGCGCCATGGACCTGACCCCGCGCGGCATCCGCGAGCATCTGGACCTGTGCCGGCCGATCTATCGCCGCACCGCGGCCTATGGCCATTTCGGCCGCGCCCCCGAGGCCGATGGCGGCTTCTCGTGGGAGCGCACCGACCTGACCGAGGCGCTCAAGCGCGAGTTGTGATCGCCTGATCGGGAAGTGGGGGCTTTGCCCCCGCGCGTTCCGCGCTCCCCCAGGATATTTCGACATGAAAGAAGAAAGGGCCGAGGGTGCGAACCTTTGGCCCTTTCTTCTTTCATGAACAAATATCCTGCGGGGGAAGCCGCTCGGTCGCCAGACCGAGGGGCGGCGGGGGCGCAAAGCCCCCGTCTTTCGTCTCAATCCTTGAAGCTGCGACTATCCTTGATCTGGTCCCAGGCCCAGACCACCTCTTGCAGGCGATCTTCGTCCGAGCGGTCGCCACCGTTCATGTCGGGGTGAAGGTCCTTGACCAGAGATTTGTATTGCTTGCGAATCTCGGCACGGGTCCAGCTGTCCTTGGCCTCGAGGATTTCAAGCGCCTTGCGTTCGGTCGGCGGCAGCTTGCGCGTGCTGCGGTTGCGGACCTCGGGGTTGGTGCCGTTCGCGCCGAGGATCTCCAGCGGGTCGTCGATGCCGTGGCGCGCCCATTTCTGTTCCTGCGCGGCACGGCCAAAGGGCTTGGTCGGGCGTTCCCAGACGGTTGCATTGTCCAGAAACTCCTGAAACTCGGCCTCGGACTGGCCCTGAAAATAGTTCCAGTTGGCGTTGTACTCGCGCACATGGTCCTTGCAGAACCAGAAGTAGTCGTCGAGGTTGCGCGGATTCTTGGGGGCGCGGTACTGGCCGGGCTCGTTGCAGCCCTCTTTGTCGCAGCGCCGCGTCGAGGTCTCGAAGGCGCCGGACATGCCGCGTCGGCCCTTGGCCCGGCGCTTCTTGTCCGAGGCCGCGGAAATGTCGAATCCGAACGGGTCGCTATTGCTCATCTGCCTGCCTTGTCCTGATCGGGATAGGCAGTTTAGGCTATTTCGCAGGACATGAAAGGGGGGCACACGAATGATTGCCGATGAAATGCGTGAAAAACTGACCGGGCTCGCGCCGTCCCAGCTTGAGATCATCGACGAGAGCGAGAGCCATCGCGGCCATGGCGGCTGGCGCGAGGGCGGAGAGACGCATTTCCGGATCCGCATGAGCAGCCCGCGCTTTGAGGGCCTGAACCGCGTCGCCCGCCACCGGCTGGTGCACCAGACGCTGGGCGATATCGTGCCGCGCATCCATGCCCTTGCGCTTGAGCTCAGCGAAAGCCGTTAGCGCCGTCAGGCTTGCCGCAACCCCCGGCGCCGCGTAGAAGCCAATCTGACCCGAGAACACAAGGATATTGTCGCATGACCTCGCCCAAGGATTTCAACGACCGCATGCTGTCTCTGGGCCTCGCGCGGGTCAGCGAAGCCGCCGCCCATGCGTCAGCCCTGCTGATCGGCCGCGGCGATGAAAAGGCCGCCGATCAGGCCGCCGTCAACGCCATGCGCGAGCAGCTGAACCTTCTGGACATCAAGGGCGTCGTCGTCATCGGCGAGGGTGAGCGCGACGAGGCACCGATGCTTTACATCGGCGAAGAAGTCGGCACCGGCCAGGGCCCCGAGGTCGATATCGCGCTGGACCCGCTGGAAGGCACGACGCTGACCGCCAAGGACATGCCCAACGCCCTGACCGTCATCGCCATGGCCCCGCGCGGCACGCTGCTGCATGCGCCCGACGTCTATATGGACAAGCTGGCCATCGGGCCGAACTATCCCAAGGACGTGGTCAGCCTTGACATGACGCCGTCCGAGCGGGTGCGGGCGCTGGCCAAGGCGCGCGGCGTCAAGGAAAGCGACATCACCGTCTGCGTGCTGGAACGCCCCCGGCACGAGGATCTGGTGGCCGAAATCCGCTCGACCGGCGCCGCGATCCGCCTGATCACCGATGGCGACGTCGCCGGCGTCATCCATTGCGCCGAGGCCGAACTGACCGGCATCGACATGTATATGGGCTCGGGCGGCGCCCCCGAGGGCGTGCTGGCCGCCAGCGCGCTGAAATGCATGGGCGGGCAGATGTGGGGCAAGCTGTTGTTCCGCAACGATGACGAACGCGGCCGCGCCAAAAAGGCCGGCATCACCGATCTGGACCGCATCTATTCCCGCGACGAGCTGGTCACCGCCGACGTGATCTTTGCCGCGACCGGCGTCACCAACGGCTCGATCGTGGCCGGCGTCAAGCGCGAGCCGCATTACCTGCAAACCGAGACCATCCTGATGCGTTCGAAAACCGGCTCGGTGCGGCGCATGATCTATCGCAACCCGGTGAAGTAAACCGGCACAGGCTTGAACAGCGGGCGGTCATGGGGGATGAAGCCCTCATGACCGCCTTTCTTTCCGTCGAATCCTCCCTGACCGGCCGGCTGTGGCGCGGCCCCGACGCCGCCCTTGAGCGTGCTGCCGAGGCCCTCGCGCAGGAGAGCCGCCTGCCCCTGCCCGTGGCCCGGATCCTTGCCGCGCGCGGCGTGCCCGCGCATGAGGCGCCGGGCTTTCTTGACCCCAAGCTGCGCGACCTGCTGCCCGATCCGCTGAGCCTGCGCGACATGGCTGCGGCCGCCACCCGCATCACCGACGCTGCACGCGCCGGACAGCGCATCGCCATTTTTGCCGATTACGATGTGGATGGCGGCGCCTCGGCCGCGCTGCTGATCGACTGGCTGCGCCAGCAGGGGCGCGAGGCGACGCTTTATATCCCCGACCGCATCGACGAAGGCTATGGCCCCAACGCCCCCGCCATCGCCGCGCTGGCGCAAGAGCATGAGCTGATCATCTGCGTCGATTGCGGCACGCTCAGCCACGAGGCGCTGGCCGCCGCCGCGCCCCGCGACGTGATCGTGCTGGACCACCATCAGGGCGGCGAGACCCTGCCTCCGGCGCTGGCGGTGGTGAACCCCAACCGCGCCGATGAAGATGGTGCGCTGGGGCATCTTTGCGCGGCGGGCGTGGTCTTTCTGACGCTGGTGCAGTGCAACCGCATCCTGCGCGAGGGCGGGCAGTCCCAGCCCGACCTGATCGGCCTGCTGGATCTGGTGGCGCTGGCGACGGTTGCCGATGTGGCGCCGCTGATCGGCGTCAACCGCGCCTTTGTCCGGCAGGGACTTGCCATCATGGCCCGGCGCCAGCGACCGGGTCTGGTGGCGCTGTCGGATGTGGCGCGGCTTGATTCGGCGCCCAACGCTTTTCATCTGGGCTTTCTGCTGGGGCCGCGCATCAATGCCGGCGGGCGCGTGGGACGCGCCGATTTGGGGGCGCAATGCCTGTCCTGCACGGATGCCACGCGGGCCGCGAAATATGCCGCCGAACTGGACGAGCTGAACCGCGACCGCCGCGCCATCGAGGCCGCCGTCCGCGAAGAAGCCCTGGCGCAAGTCGAATCGCGCGAGCCCGGTCTGGTCGCCTGGGCCGCGGGTGACGGCTGGCATCCCGGCGTCGTCGGCATTGTCGCCGCCCGCGTCAAAGAGGCGACCGGCCTGCCCTCGGTGGTGATCGGAATCGAAGGGGGAATCGGCAAGGGCTCGGCCCGCTCGGTGCCCGGCGTCGATCTGGGCCGCGCCATCCAGCGCCTTGCCGCCGAGGGGTTACTGCTGAAGGGTGGCGGCCATGCCATGGCGGCCGGCCTGACCATCGAGGAAGCAAAGATCCCCGAGGCCATGGCGCGGCTGTCGCAATTGCTGGCGCGCGAGATGGCCGAGCGCTCTGGCGCGGGCGAGCTGCGCATTTCGGGGCTGATGGACCCGGCGGGGGCCACGGTCGAGCTGATGCAGATGCTGGAACGCGCCGGCCCCTTCGGACAGGCCGCCCCTGCCCCCAGATTCGCCTTTGCCGACCAGCTGATCGACAGCGCCGGAACCATGGGCGACAGCCATCTGCGCCTGCGCTTCCGCAGCCCCGGCAGCCCGGTGCTTGAAGCCGTGGCCTGGGGCGCGATGTCCGGCCCGCTTGGTCCGGCGCTGCTGGGCGCCAAGGGCCGCCGCTTCCATCTGGCCGGCAAGCTTGAGCTTTCGCAATGGGGCGGGCGTGAGCGCGTGCGGCTGCGTCTGGACGATGCCGCACCGGTGATCTGAGGGATTTTAGCGAGGCGTGGAAAAACTTTATCGCAAGATGATTTTTCCGCTTGCAGCCCCCCGATAGCTGGCCTAAACACCGCTCCACGCCGCAGGGCACAGCCTAGCGGAAACAGAAAGTGGCCCGTTCGTCTATCGGTTAGGACGTCAGGTTTTCAACCTGAAAAGAGGGGTTCGACTCCCCTACGGGCTGCCACTTCAAATTTTTTCCAAACAAAATCAGCAGCCTAGCAGTCGGTTTTGTCCCACCGCGTCAAGCGGGGGTCAAAAGTGGGACACTTTCGTTCAGCTTTTAGTCCCGGTCAGCTTTGCCAGCGCGGACTCCGCGCGAAGTTTTTGCGATGCAGCCTTAGTGTATCTCGTAACCTCCTTGCTTGTCTGGTGGCCGGTGATAGCCATGATCTCAAATTCGGTGCAGCCCAGTTCCGCCAGCCGCGATGCGGCAGCCTTCCGCAGCCCGTGAGTCGAGCAATCAGATAACCCGGCCTTGTCGCACCATTCCCGCATCCGGTTGCCGAATCCGGCAGCCGTGAAGGGCTTGCCGTATGCCGTCGCCAGAAAGGCCAGATCGCCCGTTGGGGATGCGTCAAGGATGCGTTGCAGTTCCGGGATGATCGGCAGTTCCAGCCTGACAGGCCGGTTCTCGCGCCCCTTGAACTGCGTAAAGGTCAACCAGCCGCCGCGGACGTGTTGCTTGCCGAACTGCACCAGATCGGAACGCCGTTGCCCGGTGTAGAGCGCCAGCGCCAAGGCGAGCCGGGCGGTTGTGCCGACAGGGTGAACCTTCTCGAACTTCTCGATCTCTTCCAGGGTCCAGCTATGATAGCCGTCGCCCTTGGATTTGAGCGGTTCCACGCCCGCAGCCGGGTTCGCGGCCAAATGCTCGTAAAGCACCGCGAACTTGAACACCTGCTTGAGCGCCTTCAACATCGTGTTGGCTGCCTCTGGCGTTGCCACCAGTGCATCCCGACGCATCCGCAGATGCTTGGGTTGCAGTTGATCGAACGGCAATTCCCCATCCGGGACGGTCTTGCCCTTGGGGACATTGTTGCAGAACCGTTCCAGCGTTGCGCGCCGGTCCTTCTGCGTCTTGGCCCCAAGTTGCTTGAACATCCCCGACGCGGTGTATTGGGCCACCAGCCAACGCATAGTGCCCTTCTGGATCGTGCCGGGAACGGTCTTCGGTTCGCCCTTTTTCTTGGGCGGTGCTTTCAGCGCGGCTTGATACTCGCGCCAGAAGTCAGGCGAGCCTAGCAGCCCGTGCAGGCGGATTTTCCGACCGTCTTTGCGCAGGTAAACGCGGACGTTTCCATGCCGGTCGGTATCTTCCACCACATATTTGATTCTCACTTTCATACAACTCTCCATGGGGTCAGTCCCATGGGTTCGCATTGTCGGTCGACACGTCGCTACCGGGCAAGCAGTCAATTGCAGCGTCCAGCGCCCGCACGTCCCACAGGACGCGCCCGTAGACCTTTTTCGGGCCGGGCATAAAACCGTCGCCCATCATGCGGTCAAATGTAGTCGGGGACACCCCGGCATAGGCAGCCGCTTCCGGGCGCGACAGAAGCCGCGCGACGGGAAGAGGCAAGGCCTTATGACGTGCAGTCGTGCCCAAGTTAAAACTTGCCCACGACTGGCACGATCTTTTCGAATAGTGCAGTCAGGTCGATAGAAACTATAGTTGCCGACCGAGCGCGTCCGAACAGGCGGTCGACATCTACCGAAGTCTCTCTTGGAGAAACATAGCGCGCAGCTATGCCCGCATCGCTCATGTATCCTGAGCGTTGCAGCGTCAGCTTCAACGTCCATTGTTCGCCGGATGCAACCCCTCGCACGGCGGTCGATAAACCGCCTTGATAGATGTATCCCCCGCCGCCTTCGATCCGCGCCGAGTCCGGCTGCTCGCCAATTGGATTGTAACGTTCTGCCTTCCTCAATACTTCGGTTGCGATCTTCATATCCATGGAAAGGCTAAGAAATTCGCACAGGATCGCGGCACGGTAGACTTCCGACTTCGGGAAATGCAGCGTTCCACGCCCGTCCACTTCGCGTCCGTGTTTCAAGTGTCCTTTTTTGGCGAGATAGCGAACGCGATGTTGAAGGTTGTCTCGATCGTCCGTTGCGAACTCCAGCGCATCAGCCAGGACCTCTCCAATCCTAGAGGCGGAAAACTGATCTTCGGCCATTTCTGATTCCTGAACGTAAGGTCGTGTCAAGCACATGTCTAGCACATGTGCTTGAGTATATCAAGCACATGTGCTCAATTCCGCTAACGGAACTCGGGACACCGTGCCCTGCACGCCCGGTTCGTAGCTAGAGACGCGAAAGACCAGCAAGCCATTGCGCCAAACCGTCAGTGCGAATGAGGCAAGAGGTGGGTAATCGGTTGTTTACCTTTAAGCGGCAGTCTCAGTCGGAAATTCCTCTTTTGTTCTTGCTTCTGTGTGTCGAATGCAGCAAGGATGACAAAAATCGACCCAGAGGGACCGCCATATGCTTGATGAACCCCGTTCCGACTTCTCCCGTCTGCGTGAGCGCGCAGGCTTGTCCGTAGAGGCCCTGGCCCCGCTCACCGGCTATTCCCCGGCGACCCTCTACCGTTGGGAGCGGGGCGAGGCTACGCCAAGGCAAGCCGCGCTCGTGGTGCTGGAAGACCTCGTGAACAAGCGAGGAGCGACCGAACCCGAGAAGCCTGCCTTCCGTTTCATTGACCTGTTCGCGGGGATCGGCGGGATTCGCCGAGGGTTTGAGCCTTTGGGCGGCAAGTGCGTCTTTACCTCTGAGTGGGACCGCTTTGCCCAGACCACCTATGCGGCGAACTTCCCCCATGACGATCACGAGATTTCGGGGGACATAACCAAGACCGAGGCCAAGGACATTCCCGAACATGATCTGCTGCTTGCGGGCTTCCCATGCCAGCCTTTCAGCATCGCAGGCGTGAGCAAGAAGAATGCGCTGGGCCGTGCCCACGGCTTTGCGGACGAGACTCAGGGAACGCTTTTCTTCGATGTTGCCCGGATCATTGCGGAACACCGCCCGAAGGCGTTCCTGCTAGAGAACGTGAAGAACCTTGTGAATCACGACAAGGGGCGCACATTCGAGGTGATCATGCGGACGCTGCGCGACCTGGGCTATCATGTGCCGACGCCGCGCGTGATCAACGCCAAGGGCTATGTGCCCCAGCATCGGGAGCGCATCCTGATTGCGGGGTTCCGTGAGGAGTGCGATTTCTCCTTTGACGATCTGGACGTGCCTTCCCCCCTGAACGGGCCGAAACTCGGGACGATCCTGCACCCGGAGGACGGTTCCGAGAAATCACCCGACAAGCATTACACCGATGCCAGCGGCAAGGTGAGCGACAAATACACCCTGACCGATCACCTCTGGCAGTATCTGCAAGACTACGCGGCCAAGCATCGTGCTGCCGGGAACGGCTTCGGCTTCGGGCTTGTGGGAAAGGGAGACGCGGCGCGCACCCTGTCGGCGCGGTATTACAAGGATGGATCGGAAATCCTGATTGACCGGGGCGAAGGACGGAACCCGCGCCGCCTGACCCCAAGGGAGTGCGCCCGCCTGATGGGATTCGACAAACCCGGCGAGTCCAGTTTCATCATCCCGGTTTCCGACACGCAGGCATACAAGCAATTCGGGAATTCGGTAGCGGTTCCGGTAATCGAGGCCGTGGCCCGCCACATGCTGCCTTACATCGCGGCGGAGGCGGCACAAGACCAAGAGCACCTGCAAAGGCGGTTGCCCCTCATTGGCTGACGTAGTGGACGCCGCGACCCGTTCGCGGATGATGGCAGGAATACGAGGGAAGGACACGCGGCCCGAAATGATCCTGAGACGGGGCCTCCATGCCCGGGGCTTCCGTTACAGGTTGCACGACCGGCGCTTGCCAGGTTCGCCCGATCTGGTGTTCCCCGGACGCCGCACTGTTATCTTCGTTCACGGGTGCTTCTGGCACGGGCACGGCTGCCACATGTTCCGGCTGCCCGCCACGCGGCGTGAATTCTGGGAAGCGAAGATAGGAAGCAACCGCGCCCGGGACGAAGCTGCCGAGGCCGCTCTTCTGGCCGATGGGTGGCGGGTGCTGACGATCTGGGAATGCGCCCTCAAGGGCCGGGAGCGACTGCCTGTGGACGAGGTGCTTGACCGTGCGGTGGATTGGCTGACCAATGGCCCGATAAAGGAAACGATTGCGGGAGGGGCGAATGGCAGTCTCTGATTTCACGGATTGGCTCGGGGTTTTCTGTGCGCCCGGAATCGCTCTTTTCGTGAAGCGCCTTTCGGGCAATGACACCCTCGCCAACGGCGCGCATCAGGCAGGCCCCTACATCCCGAAGGATTTCCTCTTCCGCATCTTCCCGATGATCAACCGGACGGACGAGAAGAATCCCGATCACCGCTTCGAACTTGCCGTCGACTCCCACATGGATGCCCGGGAAGTGCGGGTGATCTATTACAATTCGAAGCGCCACGAGGGCAAACCGAATGGACGCGACGAAACCCGGCTGACCAACTTCGGGGGCAGTGCATCGGCGCTGTTGGACCCGGAAAGCACGGGCGCGCTTGCGGTCTTCGCATTTCCGTTGGACGAGAACGGCACCGCCACAAGCTGCCACGTCTGGGTATGCCGCCATGAGACCGAGGAAGATATTGCAGAGGAGCGGTTCGGGCCAATCGAGCCGGGGCGCTTTCTTATGTGGTCCCCCGCACAACCCGGGCTGTTTCCGCCCTATGCCGCCGGACGCGCGAGTTGCTGGCTTGAACCCGCTGAGATTCCACCTGCGTGGCTGACGCAGTTCCCGACCGGGGTAGAGATCGTGCGCAAGACAGTAGAACTTCGCCCTGAGCATGGCACCCCGCCCGACAAGCGACTTCTGCGCCGCCGGGAGTGCGAGTTTGAAATCTTTCGCAGCGTGGAAGAGGCAACAGAGCTTCCCGCGATCATGGCGGGCTTCGCCACCCTCGACGGCTTCATTTCCCGGGCACAAACCATCCTCCAACGGCGCAAGGCGCGCTCAGGGCGCTCACTGGAACTGCATACCCGGGAAATCCTGATCGAGGAGCGGTTCCGGGAAGGTGCGGATTTCGAGCACGGGCCGCAATCGGAACCGGGGAAACGACCGGACTTCCTGTTCCCTTCGCAGGCGGCGTATCGTGATCCAAATTTCCCTGCCGCCCGCCTTCGGATGCTGGCCACCAAGACCACCTGCCGTGACCGCTGGCGGCAAGTGTTGAATGAGGCAGACCGGATTCCGGTGAAACACCTCCTGACCTTGCAAGAGGGCGTTTCCGAGGCGCAGTTCCGGGAAATGACACAGGCGAAGGTGCAGCTTGTGGTGCCTGAACCACTGATCGGCAAGTTTCCTGCAAGCATCCGGGCCGATATTCAGACGCTTGAAAGCTTCATGGGTGATCTGCGTTTACTCGCAGTCGCTTCTTAGTCGTCTGGACTCATGGTGAGAATTCCGGGCCTCGATATGTGCCGAGCAAATTCTTGGGTAAGCTTTGATGTCAACTCTTCTCTCAGCCGATAGGCCGCTTTCCAACCCGCCACTTGGGCGCGCGTCGCACTGAATGTGCAATTCAAGAAAACAGATAGCTTTCCAGGAACCAATCTTTCACCAACAAGTATAGCTGGCGTCTTCCACTCCAACCCTGACTTGGAACTCTTTCTAGCATGTAGCTTAGCGTTATTTGCTTTTGAACCGTCAACATTGTCGAACGGCCACTCAAGCCCTAGAAGGTAAAGGAGCGGCCCATCCTTCGGTTGTGCCTGATCACAAGACGCGCCGATCTGTATCAGTCTAAGTGAGCATTTCGACCAATCCTCTTTGTGCATCCCGAAAACGGTATCAAGGCATAGTTTTTCAACAGTAAGGTCAAATAGATAGAGTAGGGCTTGAGTTTCATTTTCAAAAGGAAAGGCGACTACCGCTCCCAAGTCACTGGGTAGTATTGGCGCGCTGCTAGGAGACGATGCCCTTGAAACGTGGATGGCGGTGTTGATTGCGGCTTGAACCCGAACTGCGGCGAACTTGTCCTTATGGGGCACGAGAGCGGATTTCCAAGAGTCTCCCGCGTCGCCTTGTGGATCATGCTCCGTAACTCTGTCCGCGAGGATGGGAACCAGCACATGATTTATCGCGTCTCGCGGGTTCTCCTCCGCACGATCTATTCCCGCTCCGGCCTGTGCCAATCTATAAAGCACATTCCCGAGTTCAGTCCCAAAATCGTCGGATGAACGCTTTTCGAAGGACACAAGATCAACGATAGATCGGAGAACGGCACCAGCGGCGACGGCAACATCAGTCTCCCAGCTAAGGAGAGCTTTCATCTGCGGGCTTCGCGACATCCTTTCTTGAATATCAGCCTGAAGCTTTTCAGGCTCCTTTATCGTTCCGTCATTGGTGTCGATGTAGTCACCCTTTTGAAGTGCTGCGAAGAAGACTGGCAGGTAGCGAGCATCATCACCGGTGAAGCGTTCAAAGAGGTTGGCTTTTAGGGCATCCAGATCGGGTTCTTCGGCCCAGAGCACTAGTCCATATGGACCGCTGTCCGGACAAATGACACGTGTGATAACATCTTGGATTGCCGTGAACGCCACCTTGTTGTCCGCCGTCCCGAACGTGGCCCCGGTCACTAGGTTTTGGTCAAGAAAGAGAATTCGAGTCCCAGGCAAAGGTTGCCAATCACCAACAGCCTCGTCGTCATAGAGTTTTGAGTGGCAGTCCAGTCGGAGGGTGTCCAGCGTCTGCTTTATCCCATTTAGATGGTGTTCTTTGTCATCTACGACAACAAATCTTGAATGCAAAAACATCGTTTAGACTTTCAACTCAGCAAACTGAAGCGCGATCACCGCACCTTCAAAATCGTCTGGAACATCAACCTGTGAATGATCAGGAAACAAAAGTGAACCGTCATTTAGCTCCATCACCATATTCGCATAGTATAGACCCATGCCCATCCCTTCCGGCCTCCGCGTATAGAAAGGGCGAACAAGTTCAGACGGTGCGTCACGGAAGCCCGGGCCGGTATCAGCTATGATGATAGCAGGACCTCCGTCGAAGTCTTCGTCAATTCCGATGTAGATTGCCCGCCCAGTTTCCTCTTCATTGGGCCACTTCGCTCGCATCCAATAGATTGCGTTGTCGATAATGTTGGTTATCGCACCAAGCGTAAGTCCGAAGGAACATGAGACAGTGACTTCAGGCGCGTCCTCTTCCACCGCAGGGCACTCCAATTTCACATTGTGATGCCTGAAACGTATCCGGTTCAAGTCCCTCGCTCTCTTGATTAGCTTTCGAAGATCGACGGGCTTGCGATCCTTCTTCCGCAGCAGGTCGGAAAACCCGTCCAAGAGCTTCATCATCTCTTCAACCTGAGATGTGACAGCCTCTAATTCCGGATGGCTTTCCATGTTCTTGTAGAGCGACCGAACTCCCTGCTCAATTTCGTGAAAAACGACAGCAAGGCTGGTGCCAGATATTCCCGTTGCGAGAAGCCGATTTTTCATTTCGACATACTCGTGCTCAATCCGGTCCAGAAGTGGATCAATTTTCCCTGAAAGGTTGTTCTTACTCGCGATAACGCGAATTTTCGAGACCGGCTCCATGATGCTCTGGACTTCAGGGTCTTGGGCTTCTCCAAGGAGTTCCCTGATAGCTTTTCGGTCGACTTCACGCTCTCGTTGAAGGGGATCAATTGCGCCCAAAACGAGTTGTCGGAATCTTTCGTAGGCCTCATTTTCAATGAAGCCCTCCCGGTTTGATTTCTCGACCAATCCTGGGCTGCTATCTTGGTCTATGGACACATGGCCAACAACGATGTTGCGGCTCAGTCCCCGAGTCGGATTGTTGACGCGTTTCAGGTCAAGCCCAAGCCAATCGTTGCTCCGCTCGCCGTAGTCGTAGACCCGGATGCCATCTCGATAGACGCGAATGCCGCCGTTCTCATCCAGGAAATCCTTGATGAGCTTCGTCTCGCCCATTTGCTTCGCGATCCGTGGCGTCAGGTCAAAGACATAGAACTCCCCGGAAATTGGACCTATTCCCTCGATCGACTGCAAGTCCGCAATGACCTTCCGCATTGTAGACGGCTGAGACTTTCCGCTAAAAAGTGGGTCGTCGTCATCTACCTCCAGAGGCGGCACCAAGAGTGAAACCTCGTTTTCTTCGAGGTCTCTGGCCTTTCGCTGGATTCCGGGAATGCCCCGGAAGCTGTAATGATAGCTGAAGTTCTCCCCGTCAAAATCAAATGTGTATTTCCAAGGTGCCCGTTTCAGAAGCTCTGAAGGGTCAGGCAGTCGCTCGATCCACTGTGGCACATCAGGGACTTGGAGGGTTGCTTGGAAGTCGTCACGCTCAACTTGCCCGAACGGCGAAGAAATCGATGTGATCTGGCGATATAGGCGGCGCACTTCTCCTCGGGTCCACCGCTTCTCACGCAATTCAGAGATTTGCAGTAGCGTTCCAGTTTTCTCCCCTGTGAAGACTTCAGGGTCACGCACCTCGATGTCGACTTCGGCGTCCGAAAGGAACTCATGCGCAATCATCTTGTTCCAGTCGATATCGACAACAACTTCTTGCGAATTTTCGGCTCTCGTCACCATCTGAATTTTGTTTCCGAGCTTGTGGACAGATAGTCGACCGAGTCCTTTGGAGCCAAGTGGCAAGCGTCCTTTTGCAGTTCGCTTTTTCTTCTCCAACTGTCGCTCTTTGTGGTCGTGGGCAATCACGAGCCAAATATCTCTCACAGTTTCAAGCGACATGCCGGTCCCGTCGTCCGTCACGCGGATCGTGGGCACTTCGGTTCCAATACCGGCGATTTCCACTTCAACCTTTGAAGCATCCGCATCGTAGGCGTTTTTAACTAGCTCGAACACAGCAAGCCTCGGGGTGCCGATTAACTGATCCCCCAAATGCTGAAGTAGTCGTGCTCGTGGTCGAAATCGCCTGTCAATATCTGCTTGCATCGAGTTCTCAGGTTGAACGCCTTTATGGGGCTATGTCTGTCGTTTGGCGCACTACTGCCTCATTTGCCTCTCCGGGTAGCTTTTGGCTGAAGAGGATCGCTTCAGGGGGCCAGGTGACGCAAAGCCCATTTGCCCCATGAATCAGGACGCAGCTTCAAGATATCGGTAAACACTTGAACGCGCTACCCCGAGCGCCTTGGCAATCGCTGAAGGGGTCATGCCTTTGGCTCGCATGGCGTTCACCATTTCCCCGTCTATGGTCGCGGGCCTGCCCTTGAAGGGCGAGTCCGCGCCCTTGGCCAGCGCAGCGTCTATGCCTTCCCGTTGCCGAGCCTTGCGGATTTCGGTCTCGAACTCTGCCACGGCAGACAACATGGTGAAAAACATGCGTCCCTCGGGGGTGGTCGTGTCGATAGCCTGTTCCAGCACCCGCAGCCCCACGCCCTTGCTGGTCAGCGTGTGGGCGATGTTGTGCAGGTCGCGGGTGGACCGTGCCAGCCGATCAAGGCGGGTGACAACGAGCGTGTCCCCCTTGCGAATGCCCCGCGTCAGAAGGTCGTCCAGCGCCTGCCTGCCGTCCCGCTTCGTGCCCGTGGCCTTCTCGCTGTAGAGGTGTTCGTCGCTGACGCCAGCCGCCTTCAACGCGGCAAGCTGAACGTCCAACTTTTGCCCGACCGAAGAAACTCGCGCGTAACCGATCAATTCGCCCATGATGGTTCCCTTTGTCCTAATAGGCTATCCGATAAATCGGTAGCGTCCTAAAATTGATTCCACAAGTCTATTCGGACACATTTGGGAGACTTTCGCGTGTCCCGCCCGTGTATACTCAAACGGGACACGTCAGGCTCAGGTCAGGCGAAGTAGTTCGGCGCGTTGGCCGGTCGACGCCACTTGCCAGGCTTGTTCTTCATCTTGATCGGGAAGCGCTTCTTTTCATCCAAATACTTTTCGTATTCGGACAGACGTTGCTTCTTGTGGTGCCCTTCGCTGAAATGGGCCTCGGCAACGAATTCGTCGCAGCGGCGGCAGAACCACATTTCAGGGTCGCCTTCCTTTTGGTCGCCATGCAGGTAGTGCCGTTCAGGTTCTTCGGTCATTTCTGGGTTTCCTATGCTGTGATTGAGTGTGACCCATCTTGGCTTTGGGTCCTTCCGGGGTGGCGGTGCGCTGGGCGGGAACACCGATCCGCCCTTCGCGCGCAGTTTCGATTTCGCGGCAGTGAGCCTGTCTGGTGGCCCACGCTCCCGCGAGTGCCACCGTGGCGAAAATCCGATGATCGAGTCGTGACGATCCAGCCCGGTCCAAGTGGTCCTGACGCCGGTCCCGGCAAAGCGCCGCGCAAACCATTGAAAACGCTGCGTGGTCCACGCGGTCCAAGCGGTCCACGCCCTTTGCAGTTGATCCGCGCTGTGCCATGCCGGTGCCCGCCCATGCCACACGCCGCCGTCACCCGAAGCCATACCGCACAGAGCGAGTAGAAATCTGCTTGGACCGTATGGACCGCTTGGACCAACCCCTGTTTTTGTTGGGAATTTTTTGGGCAGCGCACTTGGACCAAAGCAACCGGGCGCTTGGACCGCCTGGGCCATGATCTGGGCAGATGGGCAGGATTCAATCTGCGAAGATGGAACAGAACCGATCATCGGTCCCACTCCATTTCGCCGCCGATGAAAGCCGCAAACGCGGCCCGGCACTCGGGCAGAGGCGGCACAACGTATTGGCGTTCCCGTCCACCCGAAACCCGCGCCCGCAGGTCTTGCAGCCCGCCGCACATGGCCCGCAGTTTTTCACCGAATTGCTCGGCACTCAGCGCGTTGCCGTGCCAGCGCCGCCCTTCAAGCCAGGTCTCATATTCACGCCGCAGGGTTGCGCGGGAAATGGTGATTGCAGCGCACTCCCAATCGGGTCGGTCGTCGGTGAAATCCTCGGGTGCAAGGTTCCCTTCGCTAAGCCGGTCGTGCCACCACGCTTCCACGTTGCGTAGCCCCTCCAGCTTCTGCCGGGTCAGCCCCGCCGTCTCGGGTGGATTCCGCACATCGAATCCGGTCAAGTCATAGCTTTGCAGGAAGTGCAGCAGCGCACCCGCGCCACCGGCTGAATGCTCTTTCCAGATCGCCGCGAAATAGGCGGTGTCCTTGGCTCGGGCGGGCGACACGTCCAGCACGAAATAGCGCCGCTCGCCGGGCGTAGCTGGCACAACCCAATCCTCATTCGAGGTAATCAGCAGCCGGGCGAAGTGGTCGATTTCGTATGGGTCAATACCCTTGCGCTCGATTTGCAGGGTCGGGCAGGTGATCAGGTTCTTGAGAACCCCGCCGCCCGCCTTGTCACCGGCCCAGAACCCTTCCTCAAGGTGCAGCAGTAGCCCGTTTTCAAGGTGAGCGTTGAACCGTCCAGTGAGGTGGTCGGGCTGCGCAATTTTGACGTGGTGCCGCCGTCCGATCAGCGCCCCGAGATAGTCGCCAAAGGTATCCTTGCCCGCACCCTTGGTGCCGCGCAGGACAACAGCGGTTCCCGGTTTCTGTTCCGGACGCTGGACCAGGTGAGCCATCCAGCCCAGAAGCCAACGATATTCCCGTTTGCCGCCGTCGCAGATCAAGTCCAGGACATGGGCAAGGAAATGGTCGCAGGATGCGTCCGGGTCCGGCTTCACCGCCCAACCTCGCCAGACGTTGTAGGCACCGGCTGGCGTTTCCTTGGGGTTGAATACCAACCCGCCCTGATAGGTGCGCCGTGAAGGGTGCCGCATCCAAGCTGAGGTGACGGGTTCGGTGCGTTTCTCGCCGGGCACCTTCACGCGGTTGTTCGCGTTCAGCTTGTGAAGTTCCTCGGGCGAGTAGACCTCGACGCTGCCAGCCACCTCCCGCACGATCCTGAACTTTCCGCCCATCATCACGGCGGCATGATCCCGGTTCAGCGCGGTGATTGGGTTTGCCTTTCCCGCCTCGGGCGGGTCATCATCGAAATCGTCCATGTCGCTCAGCACGGTCGACAGGTCTTCGCCCGCGTTCCGATCCCACGCCCGCTGCACCTGCCGCGCGTCCTTGGCCCATTTGGCAAGGGTCGGGTCTTTCGCCAGTTCCGCTTTGAAGGCATCCAGGTCCAGCCCCGCGCGGCGGCACTCGCCCGCGATGCGGAAGGCGCGGCCCGAACGGGACTCGTCCTTGGGCGCGGTTGCTGGTGCATCGCCCTTGAAGCGCGGCCCTGCATCGGTGATGAGCCATTCCAGCGCCGCCCGGTCGACCGTCTCGATTGTCGCGGGCGCGGAGTCGAGGCGTTTCCCGGTGACGGTGAAATAGCGGTTGCCCAGATGCAGGGCGATTTCATGGTGACTGCCGCGCGAAAACGACTTGCCCCATTTCGTGCCCATGATCGCCCGAAACGGTTCCAGATCGGCGGCGCGGTAGGCAAAGAAGACCTTGGCCCCGGTGCCGCTCGGGCTGACTTCCGCATAGGATGCGAACCGCGCCAGCACTTCCGCTGCCCACGGTTCCAGATCGCCAAGCAACCCAAGGCAGCTATCGAGGTCAATCCCGCCGAACTGCAGATCGCCTTCCCCACCAAGGAACAGCCCGACGCCCTTGAGCCGTTCCGCTGGCAGATCGGCGGCAACCGCGTCAGCCCGCGTCCGGGTCAACCAAGTGGCAGGATCATTCGCCCGCGCCATGCGCTGAGGCGATGAATAGGGAACTTTGGTCCAGCTTTCGCCTCGCCGTTCCTCCCGCCATGCGCACCAGCATTTGGAAGCGTCCAGCGCAGGCCACGCTTGAAATTCGGGGTTGTTTTTGCTACTGTTTCCGAAGGCGATTTCGTGAGCCGCCGAAGTTTTAGCGCCGCTGCGGGGACCAGCCGCAGCGGCGTTTTCCATTGGTGAAGGGTAGTCCGCGAACAGGTCGCTGAGGTCAGTCGAAGACAGGTCTTTCATAGTGCAGTTCCTTTCAAGATTCAGGCACCGCCCCAAACCATTTGGGACGGTGGTTTTTGTGAATCCGAACTGCTAGGCCGCTGAAATGGTGGGACAAAACCCGCGAAGAACTGCGAAATTCCTTGGGAAAAGGTCAGTGTCCCACCGACCGCAACCCGTTGAATTCACGCGCTTTCCGCAGCCCCCTACGGGCTGCCATCTTTCTCGTTAAGTTATTGTTTTTCATCATGATTTCCCGCACTTCCGTCCAACGCGAAAGGGAAGTTGGACACATTTCCCAGTTTGGCAAACCCACTGTCCGCCAGCTTAGCCCTGTTTGCCTTCTTCGTATATGTATCGGCCTGCTTGGTGTCTTTGTGGGCCAGATAGGACGCGATCTCCCAGTTCGTCGCTCCTGCGTCTACTAGTCTGGTAGCCCCGGCCTTACGCAACCCGTGGAGAGAGCCGGGCACCTGTGCCTCGACGCAACGATCACGGAACCAGTTACCGAGTGTCTCGGACTTGTAGCCTATCGGCCTCGCCTCCTGGGTGATGAATAGCAGCCGATGCTTCGGGAGATTCGCCAGCTCTTCCGCGAGTTCGGGAAGGATCGGTAGGTCAGCGGCTACCGAAGTCTTGGTACGCTTGTAGGCAATCCGCGCCCTGCCGTCCTTCTGGGTAACATGTTGCCAACCTAACCGCTCTGAACTAGGCCCCAGACTCATTGATGGTCAAAGCCAGAACATGACGGTTGCGGCGAGTGCGAGGGCGGAGAGGAAGGTCTTGGCGCACCTGTCGTAGGGGGTCGCGATCCGGCGCCAGTCTTTCAGCCTGCCGAACATGATCTCGATCCGGTTGCGGCGCTTGTAGCGTCGCTTGTCGTAGCAGACGGCCTTGCGTCGTGACCTCCGACCCGGGATGCAGGGGCGTATCCACGCAAGGTCGCCGTCCGGGTTCGTTTTCGCGTTCTCGGGGCCTTGTTTCACCCTCCCCGTCCTTCCTGGATTCATCCCCGAGAGTCAGCGCGAGGGCTGGCGAAGGCGAAAGCGCATCGCTTTGAGCACGACCGGCAAAGCGGATCGCATCAACCGCAGAATTGCCGGATGATCGCCTGAATCTCGCGACGCGAAAACGGCTTTTGCAGGAATCCGTCTATCCCGTCGAGCGCGCCAAGCCATTGCGTCGTCTCGACGCTGACATCGCGGCTGCCTCCGGTAATCAGGACGACGCGCACATCAGGGCGTTTGTCATGCAGCGTCGTCAGGACAGTCTCGGCCGTACCCTGCTCCAGCCAGTAGTCGACAAGCGCAAGGTCCAGCGTTTCGTTTCTGTCGATAAACGCGATCGCGGACGCAGCATCCTGACAAACAGCGACCTTATGTCCGTCATTTTCCAGCAGTGAGCGAAGCGGGTCGCTGACCGTTGGACTATCTTCGAGCAGCAGAATGGAGGCCATTTTTCTATTGTCCTGCAATATCTTGCGGGATCAGCTGTTTCACGGCCGATGCCAGCGCCCGTTTTTCACTTTCCTCCAGCCTGTCGATACGCTCGGCCACGGACAGCAGCGGATCCGCCTTCAACTGGCTCCAGCCCGTCTCGGAAAGACTGAGGATCCTGCTGCGCCCGTCCAGGGGGTTGTCCTGCTGCACGACATATCCGCGCGCCATCAAGGTCTTGACCGCCCGGGCTACCGGCGCGTGCGTCATCCCAAGAAAGCTGGCCAGCCAGACTACCGTAGAGCGGTCTTCACGCGCATGGCCCAGATATCGCAAGATCGACCATTGCAGCGGCTGCACTTCCGATGAGCGCTTGTTTTCATAGGCGTTGCGGAAAATCTTCTCCAGCAATACCGCTGAAGCAAAGGCCCGGCTGTCCAATAGATTTACGCGCGCGTCGTTGGCCATCTTGCCGCCACCATAACATACGTCCCGTAGCTATAGCCTACCGCAAAACCTTACAACGCCAAACGCGTTCCGGATGCGTTCACACCGCGAACCGCCTTGCGGTACGGCGCCCGGGCTGACCTCTCGTGTCGCGATCCGCCTTGGCGCAGCGGGCGCGACTCCCGGCTGCTACAATTTTGACGCGGTCTGGATCAATTGTGAATCTGGCCCTGCAAGCGATTGCGGGGTTAACCTTAAGAGGCTCGTCAGTCGAGATGAGCCGAGCAAGGATCGGACTACCGTGCCCCAGATGTCGGAAAACACGGAAAACTAGAAAATCTGCCAGATATCCCTCACCCGGGCTCGTCAAGTCGGACCTGGGTTGTCTGGAAACAGATCGGAACCGTGACGTCTGTCATAACTTTGCTGCTGACTGCTACAGCAGGCGGCTGGTCGCCTCCGCAAGACGACCAGCCGGAGAATCACCCGATCATTGCGACATGACGCGAAACCATCAGGAGGGCCAACCAACGCAAATTCGCAAACATCTCATTTACATCCAGTAGCACCACCACACACTCAACAAGACTTGCAAATGACTGCCTGCCGGCGGGCTTCCCATTTTGATCCGGCTTCTCGGCGGTCTGCGGCCTAAGCTGCAGGCGGATCGTGACCGAAGCCAGGACATGACCTTTGCCGATCTCCGGGGTCAAGGAGATCAAAGACACGAAAACGCAGGAATCACCAGGCTCGAGCCAGCGTCCGTATGGCGCTGAGCGCCGCTGCTGGCCCTGCGGCATCTGGGCTGGCCGCCCGCTCGGCGCAATGGCTTCGAGCGGAAACGCGCTGGCGAATTCGCGTTCATCGTTCCGGTTCGTCATCAGGCGTGGCAAGAGCTGCTTGCTTCACGCCTTTTCTCCTGCGATCCGAAAACCCATCCCCCAGCCTTTCCCGCCCCGAATCAGCCAGATCTGGCGTCGGCGGGCGACCGCATCCGGCCAATCTCAAGCCGGGGGCAGGCCCCCACCTCGCCTGGTATGCGCTGACACCCTGACGGGGTGACGCCCCCTCCCCACCAGAAAAGCCACCGAAAAGCTCTGCCTGAACAGTGCGGTTACAAGGCGGCGAAGCACAGGAAAGGCAAGCAAGCCGACGACCGCGTGCGTCAGCAGAGAATCCGGCCCCGACCTTGAAGGAATCCGTTGCGGGTCTTGATTTTTGTCAAGTTGCGTGCTACTAGCACGTATATAGTTTAACAGTATTCGCCCGGTTATTGCGGAACGCACGCCGAAAGAAGGTTGTAGCAAAAACCATAACATCGGCGCCTCGGTTATAGGCACAGCATTCCGCTCGCGATGGACGAACAAGCTGCGTTTGCAGGGCTTCCAGAGACAGGAATGGCCTGCGACCGACGAAACCGAACATGAGGCAAACGACGATCATGAACGCGCGCCTGCATCAAAAGATAACGGAACTGATGACGAGCGAAGTTGCACCCAGTGACTGCTCCCCCGCATCGGCCTTGCCGGTTTTTGGCCAAAACCTGCGCCTCCTGACCTCGCTCAAGGGCAGTCAGGCCAAAGCGGCAATGGATCTTGATATCGGGCGCATCCAGTACCAGCGCTATCTGCGTGGCAGCAGCTTTCCAAAGCCACATATCCTGAAAAAGATCTGCGACTACTTCCGGGTCGATGCGCGGATCCTGATCGAACCGCTGACCGAGGATCTGCTGCTGGAAATGTTGCAGGCGCGAGGTGGCGCCGCCCGGTCGCCATACCGGGACGAGTGGCTCCTGGCTTCGCGGCTCGGGACCAGGAATACGCTGATGATCCGGGTGCGCTGGATGGGGGGGCTTATGCCGCGCGGCATTGGCGCGGCCTCTGCAAGGGCGCCACTCTTCACCGGCTGCTCAAGACCCCGAGGCAGGATGGTGCCCTGGTCATATGCAGCCATGCGCCGGGCACGGTCCGTGAGCCCGGAATCTCGTTCAGGAACCACGAATATCGCGGGGTCGGCCTGAAACCAAAGCGGAATGACCCTGCCCTTCCACGCTTTTCGCCAAGGTCGTCGAAAATGATATCGGCGCCCCTTGCGACACTCGTGTCAACATCGGGACATTTATCCGGAATGCTTGCCCGGTTTGCGGCGATCAACCGCGATGGATTTCCGGATATGCCCCGCCTTTCACGAGGCGCGATCGAAAGGATCGACTCGTCCAAAGGCAACCTGTGCAAACAGGCCAAGATCGGAACCTTCTTCGATATCGACGAAGTTCCCGAAGTTTTCGCCGATCTGTTGAGATTAACGGTCGCTTAGAGATTTTCCAGTACAGCGCTGATGACGCCTCCCCGTTCCCGACGGCAGCGAGCTGCCGATTGGACCGGTCCGGGTTTGCAAATTCAAGCGCCGATTTCGGCGATTAACCCCGTCGGATCCCATCCGGCGAAACGTGTTTCTCAAGTTAACGGGTCAGACGGTTCTGACCCGAAGGTAGAAAATTTCATATGAGGAGCATATAAATGCCCACCCACGGAGACGACCTGATTCGCTGGAGCTTTGCCCATGGTTCGAGATTCATCGACGGGCTCGGCGATAATTTCGACCCCAACTATTATGCCAATCAAAGCCGGGATGACGGATTTGCCTATGGCGATCTGCTGCGGCTGGATGGCGGCGCGCTAAGCGTCATAATGACTGGTTGGGATTCCGGCTATGCCTATGACCGGAGCGCCAATACCGCCACTCGCGTGACCTTCAGCGGCATCGAGCAGGTCTATGGCGGCAATGGCAACGATGTCTTCCGTGCCGGAGGCATCACCCAGGCCCTCGACGGCTGGCGCGGTGTCAGCTTTTTCGGCGGCGGCGGCAACGACAATATCGTGACGTCGCGTTTCGATGACTTCGTCGACCCCGGCGACGGCAACGATATCGTCAGCTGCGGCTATGGCAGTGACCATGTGGACGCATCCCGCGGCAATGACACGATCAACGGTGGTCCGGGCGGTGACAATATCCGCTGGGGCGGCGGCGATGCCAGCTGGCTTTCGCCCGGGGATGATGTCCTGACCGGCGGCGAGGGCTACGATCTTGTCAATCTGTGGGCCCATTACGGCTCTGCGGACGGCACGCCGGGTACGACCGTCGATATTGACGTGATCCGGGCCGACGGCGCCATGACCGGCACCGGCACCGTGCGGATCAACGCCGCCGGTGACACCGATACCGCCAGTTTCCGCGGCTTCGAGCTGGGCTGGACCCATCAGGGCAACGACACCATCGATGCCAGCGGCGCGCAGGTCCTTGGCGATCGTGGCATTCTGTGGGGCGCGCGCTGGGGCGACGACCGGCTGACAGGCAGTTCCGGCGATGACACGTTGGAGGGCGGTCCGGGCGCGGATATGTTGCGCGGCGGTGCCGGCGATGACCTGATCGTCTGCGCGGACAGCTTTTACGATCTCGGCGCGCCCGGCGATGGCGAGATGGACACGATCATCTTCCGGGCCGGCGACGGGCACGACACGGTGACCGGCTTTGATGCCGGCCTTGACACCCTTGATCTGGGGGGCGCGTCCTACAGCGCCCGAGAGACCGCGAACGGCACCCTTCTGACACTGGATTCTGCCAACACGATCCTGATCTATGGCGTGTTCGACATCCTGTGATTTCATCCGTCAGGACGCCGCCGCGTGCGGCGTCCTGACACCCCTCGCGGCAGGTTCGCTCCAGCGACGGGGTCAGGGACCTTGCCTATCGGCCGCGGATTTCCCCGCATGCGGCAATATCCCAAGTATCGGCCTGCGGATCGTCCGCTAGCCGCCGGACGCTTTGCGCCGCCTATCCCTTGCCATCCAGATCCGACATGAAGGCCTTGATTTCCTTGATCAGCTCGCTGAACGGGTAGGGTTTTTTCATGAAGCGAACATTGTCGTTTCCCGACATCAGCTGGGCAAGGTTCTCGCGCCCATAGCCGCTGGTGACGATGATCCTGGTGGCGGGCGCAATCTTCACGATCTCGGCCATCGCCTCTGCGCCGCTCATCACCGGCATGTTCAGGTCGATGATGACAAGGTCGATACTGTCCTGCCCACGTCTGAACCTGTCCAGACAATCGCGGCCATTTTCAGCAAGAATCACATGACAATTCGCGTGTTTCAGCAGCACCCGGGCCGTTTCGCGCAAGGTCGCCTCATCATCGGCAAAAAGGACGGTCAGCCCACCATTCCGCGGTAGGGTGTCATCCGAAGCGGCAACCGCCTTCTGGACGGCGTCCGCCGGCGAACAGGCTGGCAGGATCAGCGTCACCACGGTTCCCGCCTTCGGCGCGGTCGTGATCCTGATATCACCGCCGTGATTGCGGATGGTTCCATAGGCCGCCGGCAGGCCGAGGCCGACACGTTTGCCGGGCTCTTTGGTGGTAAAGAACGGCTCGAACACATGCGGCAGGTCCTTGTCGGCAATGCCCTTGCCCGAATCGCGGATGCGAATGGCGATATAGCGATCGACCCGGCCACGCTCTGGCAGGATCTCGCGGGCCGCGTCGGCGGCCAGATCCGCGATCTCGACCTGCACCAACCCGGCGCCCTCGATCGCGTCGACGGCATTCAGCAGGATGTTCATGATCGCGGCTTGCAGGACGCTGTCATCACCCAGCACGCTGGGGCCAAGGCTTTGATCGGTGATTTCGAAGGCAATCCGCTTGTCCGTGGTCCTGCGAAGCAGCTGGATGCATTCCTCGGCCAGCTGATGCAGGTTGACCGGCACCTTCTTGGGAGGTTTCATCTGCGCAAATTGCATCAGTTGGTCCGTCAGCCCCGCCCCACGGCGGACAAGACGCGCGATCTCGTCGATCTGGCCAAAGAGCCCGGGGTCACGGCCGGCCGCCTCGCTGATCGAGATCAGGTCCAGATTGCCCTGAATGCCGGCCAGCAGATTGTTGAAATCATGCGCGACGCCGCCACCCAGAAGCCCAAGCGCCTGAAGCTTTTCGGTCTGGCGCAGCGCGTTGCGCAGACGGTATTCCTCGGTGACATCACGAAAGACCAGAACCACGCCCACCGTTCGCCCATGCCGGTCGCGAATCGGGGCGCCGGAATCGGCGATCTGGTATTCCTTGCCGTCGCGCGACAGCAGCAATGTCTCATTGGCAAAGCCGATCACCGCATTTTCGCGCAGCACCCGCTCGACCGGGTCGGCGGCCTTGGCGCGGGTCCCGGCACTGACGATATGGAGCACCTCGGCAAGCGGCCGGTTTCTGGCCTCATCGGGGGACCAGCCGGTCAGTGAAGCCGCCTTGGGGTTGATTTCGACCACCCGGCCCTCGACATCGGTCGAGATGACCCCGTCGCCGATCGAATCCAGCGTGATCCTGAGCCTTTCCTCGCTGAGCCGCATCGCGTGGCGGACCTGATCCAGCTCGGTTATATCGATCACCAGCGCGACGATTTCCTCGATATCTCCGCTGAGAGATTGATGAATGTCATATGACACCAGCAACTGGCTGTGCCCGCTCCCGGTCTCGCCTTCGACCTCGAATTTCTGCGCCGATTGCAGCCGGGTCGCTTCGATCTGCCGCTGGATATTCTGCCACGCCTCCTGCCCCAGCACCTCGGATATCATCTTGCCGCGAATTTGCGACATATCCGAGAGGCCGACGAATTCCAGATAATTCCGGTTCGCCGAAAGATATGCCCCATTGGGCGAAAAACTGAAAATCGAGGCGGGCGCATTATCCAGTACGAATTGCAGTTCCTTTTGCGTGTTTGCCAGATGCCGGATTGCGGGGCGCAGAAATCTCAGCCAGATCGCAATAAGGCAGGCCGACATGATCACCACCAAAGCGGTGGTTTCAATATAAAGCAGCCGCAGCAGAAATTGCGACTGACTGTCAAGAAGGCGCATCCGCTCAAGCAGCGGCGCCAGATACCGATCCCCCTTGATGGAAATGACAACATCCGCCGGCCAATAGACAAAACCGGTGCTGAAGCCGGCATAGGGCGCGTCGCGCATTTCGATGGCGCGTTGCGCAAGCTCGGGATGGGCGCCGAGCGCGCGCAGCTGCTCGTCCTGGATGTTCTGGCCGAACTGGAAGACGCTGCGCAGCAGATGCGAGCCGTCAAGCGTGCTGCGAAAAGCCTGCTCGCTTCGCGCCCCGGCCTCGATCAGCCGGTCGAGATTGGCCTGTATGTCCGCATAGAGTGCCGGGTTGGCGATCTGGTCCCGGGGATTGCCGATCACGAACTCGATATTGCGCGAAATCTCGCGCCAGATCTGAAGCAGGTCGAAATTTATGATCTGCAGCTTGTTCATCGACAGGATGGTCGCGGACATGTTGTAGGCGATGACCACGCCCGCGACGACGATGCCATAGGCACAAAATGCCCAGATATCGGCCGGGTTCTTCGGAGGCTGCGCGCGCAGCCATCTGCGAAACCTTGCACCAGGGCTGTCGGGGCCGCGCATCAGCGATCAGCCGGGGCGGGTCTGTCCCGCTGGTTCATGAGGTCGATCGCCGTGATCAGATCGGCGGTGATCGGCGCCGCATCCGCATCGGGATCCCACCAGGCCGGCCGCAGGATGCTTGCGGCGATATCCAGCGTCTGCAGCCATTGCGAAGCCGTCAGCAGCATCTTGGTGTCCGCCATTTTCCAGCTTTCCATCGAGGCCTGCGAACAGGCATCCATCTGGCGGGCATCCGACCCGCGATAGGCGGGGATGCCGCCCTTGCGCAGGATATATTCCTGCCTGACTTCGGGGGTGATGACGGTCTCGATCAGCCGGTTCTGACCGGCAATCACCTCCGGGTCCTCGGTGGTGACGAGCGCGATCGCGTCGAATGACCAGATCACGTAATCATTGCCGGGCGCGGCCGAACAGTGGACGGCCGGATTGCGTCGCAGCATCGGCGCCACGAAATCCCCCAGAAAAGCGGCGAAGGAATCGCCGCTGGCGACATGCTCGACCACGTTCGCCCAGTTCAGATCGCGCGACAGCGGCGAGGCATAGGGACGCAAGGCAAGAAATATCTCGGTCGATCGTCGCAACTGCGGCTCATACTTCCTTGCCGAGCCGGTCCCGGCCAGAAACTCGCCCATCTCCTCAAAGGTGAATTGCTCGGCCATGATCGAGGTGATGAAGAATCGCATCTGCCATCGCTGATCCGAAAAGACGACGGCATGAACGCCATTTTTCCTGAGAGCGGGCGCCATGTTCAGCAGCTCCTGCCAGCTTTCGGGCATGGCCAGCCCCAGCCGCCTGAGGACATCGGCATTATAGAGCATCCGGTTCTGCAGATGGATCCCCAGCGGCAAAAGCCTGGTTGAATCGCCTTCCCGGACCCGCTGATAGATTTCGGGGATCAGCTCATCGGAAAATGCCCGGTTACCGACCCGGTTCGGGAAAAGCCGGAACAGTTTCTGCTCGAACAGATCCTCGGCCTGATTGCCGCCAAGCCAGAACAGGCCGCTGGGTGGAACGCCCAGCGCCAGACGCTCGGCGAACTGTTCTCTGACCCCAATGAAATTCGTCGAGACCCGGCTTTCGCTCCAGTCAACGCCGCTGGCCCTGACCGGCTCGCTCAGCGCGCGCAGGGCATATGCCTCTTCGCCGGTGGCCCAAAGATGCAAAAGCTCGAAGCGCGGCCTGACCTCATCTGCGCGAACCCGGGCCGACAGCAAGGCACTGCCAGCCAGCGCATAAAAGAGCACAGCGATCAGCAGCCGCCGCCCCGGCCCTGCCCGCAAGACGCAAAAAATCGTCCGAATGAACCAAATCAGGTGAACAGACGATTGACGCCGTTCAGTATCCCGGTCCTCGCCTGCGGTGTTCATCAAGCAGTCGCGATTCATCTGGCGTCATCTGCTTATGAGATGCGGTTGACGATTCTGGATATTATCAGATCGCTGCCATCTTGTCGGCAATACTGTGACCGCCGCCCCCCGTCCCGGCGAAAATGACCGCAGACCGGAATCCGGCCGCGTTTCAGCCGTGTCGGTGAATAAAAACAGGGGATTGCATCAAGCTTCGGTCCGATCCCCCAGCGAGCCATGGCCGCAGTCTTGACAAAGCATCCGCCGGTGACAAACTCGGACGCGTTGTAGCAAGTCTTTTCTCGACGACGACCCGAGTGCAAGTTGTGATGCCGAACTGTCGGCATCCGTCAAGCGCGGAGTTATGAGATGACGGCCGGGGGTCTATGGCGCGTTCGGCCTGTTTCAGGCGTCGGTCGCGGCTGGCTGCTTTCCGCGACCTCAGCTTATTCTTCAGGTTTATTGACCTTGCGGCCATGGGCCAGCTTGGCTTGGACGTATCTGGCCCGGGCCTGCCGGCTGGCGGTTTTCATCGCCCTAGCGACATCGACCACCGCCGGGGCCTATGAGGCCATCCGTTTCGATCGGCTCAGCGCCGATGACGGGCTGTCCAACAACGATACATTCACCATCGTGCAGGACCGGATGGGCTTTATCTGGATCGGCGCGCGCTATGGGCTGAACCGCTATGACGGCAGTTCTGTCGTCCAGTATATTCACGACGAAAAAGACGAACACAGCATCAGCGACAATTTCGTCCAGCATCTCTTGGAGGGCGCCGATGGCGCGATCTGGGCCGGCACATGGGGCGGCGGGCTGAACCGCTATGATCCGGAAACCGATCGTTTCACCCGCTTTCGCCATGACGATGACGACCCCGCCAGCCTCAGCAACGACAATGTCTGGTCCTCCTACGAGGATCGCAGCGGCACGCTATGGGTCGCGACCGAAAACGGGCTGAACCGCTTTGATCCGCAAACCGGCGGCTTCACGCATTTCCTGCACGATCCGGATGATCCAAAGAGTCTGTCGAACAATTCGGTCACGACGGTGCGGCAAGACAGCGCAGGCACCTTCTGGGTCGCGACCTATGGCGGCGGCCTGAACCGTTTCGATCCGGCACGCGGCAGCTTCACCCCGTTCCGGAACGATCCCGCCGATCCGGACAGTCTCAGCAACGACAATATCTGGAACTTCCATATAGACCAGAATGACGTGCTGTGGCTTGGCACCGAAGCTGGCCTGAACCGCTTTGACCCGCGGGACGGCCGGTTCACCGCCTATCGCTATGATGCCTCGGATCCGGACAGCCTCAGCAATGACACGGTCGCTTATGTCGCCGATGCCGGGAATGGCCGGCTGTGGGTCAGCACCACGGGCGGCGGCGGCAATCTCTTTGATCCGGCGACCGGCAAGTTCCGGCGCTTTCTGTTTGACGCGGCCGACGACCTGAGCCTCAGCTACAATCTGGCATGGTGCGCCACGCTTGACCGCAGCGGCGCGCTATGGGTTGCGACCACCAACGGGGTCAGCAAATACGATCCGGGCGCCCATCAGTTCGACACCCGCCGGCCGAACGCCGCCGATCCCAGGACCACCGCCTATAGCGACATTCAGGGCTTTTACGAGGATGCCGATGGCGTGTTGTGGATCGGCTCCGGCACCAGCGGGCTGAGCAGGCTCAATCCCGATGACAGCGTCGCGATCACCTACAAGCATGACGATGCCGACCCGACCAGCCTGTCCGGCAATGCGATTGCCGATGTCGAGGGCGACGCGAACGGATACCTGTGGGTCAGCACCGATAACGGCCTGAACCGCTTTGACCCGGCCACCGGGCGCTTCATCCGCTTCCGCAACGACCCCGATAACGCAAACTCGCCGCAGGGAAACAATGTCACGGATCTCGAGATCGACGAGACCGGCGCGGTCTGGATGGCGATCTAAGGCTACGGCTTCGCGCGGCTTGATCCGGCAACCGGAAAGTTCGACCGCTTCGACTTTGACGAACGCGAACCGGCCGGGCTGTCGACAAGATGGATCACGATGATGGAGTTGGCCGCAGATGGTTCGGTCTGGGCCGGCGGCGATGGCGGCCTGTCCCGGTTCGACCCCGCTACCCACCGCTATACGAATTTCACGGGCGGCGGCGCGGGCGGGCTGAGCAACAGCATCGTCCTTGATATCTTCGAGGATTCCCGGCAGGTGATCTGGGTCGCCACCGGCGATGGCCTGAACCGCTTCGATCCGCAGACAAACAGCTTCACCTCGTTTCACAAAAAGGACGGACTGCCAAGCAATCAGGTGATCGGCATCATCGAGGACCTGAACGGCTATCTGTGGGTCAGCACCAATAGCGGCATTTCCCGGATCGATCCCCGGACCAATACCTTCCGCAACCATGATCCGGGCGACGGGCTGGTGAATGACCAGTTCAATGCGCGTATCGCCGACAGGACCCGCGACGGCAGGCTGCTGTTTGGGCGCGAGTCAGGCTTTACCGCCTTCGATCCCGACACGCTGCAAGACAATCAGAACGTTCCCCCCGTCGTGCTGACCGACTTTCAGCTGTTCAATGAATCGGTGCGGCTTGGCGAGAACTCGGTTCTGGATGTCCAGATCGGCCTTGCCGACACGCTGACGCTGTCCCATGACGATACGGTTTTCAGCTTCGAGTTCGCGGCGCTCAATTACCGCCGCCCCGAAAAGAACCAATATGCCTACAAGATGGAGGGCTTTGACGGCGACTGGCGTTTCACCTCATCCGCCCGGCGCTTTGCCACCTATACCAACCTCGACCCCGGCAGCTATGTCTTTCGGGTCAAGGCATCGAATGATGACGGGCTTTGGAACGAAACCGGCACCGCCCTGCCGATCACCATCCTGCCGCCATGGTGGATGACGGGATGGTTCCGGGCGCTGGTTGCGATGACCCTGCTTGGCGCGACCGCCAGCGTCTTTCTATGGCAGCGGCGCGCCGGCCTGAGACGCGAGCGGGTCCTGCAAAGGCTGGTGACCAGGCGCACGCATGAGCTTGAGATCGCCCGCGACGAGGCCGACGCCGCCAACAAGGCCAAAAGCCTGTTCCTGTCCAGCATGAGCCATGAGCTGCGCACCCCCCTGAACGGCATCCTTGGCTATGCGCAGGTCCTGAAGCGGCGCGGTCTGGGCAGCGCCGTCGATAGCGGGCTCGACATCATCCATCAAAGCGCCGCGCATCTCTTGACGGTGATCAACGACATTCTGGACCTGTCAAAGATCGAGGCGGGCAAGCTGGACCTCTACCCGCGCGAGGTGAACCTGCCCGTATTCCTGCGCACCATCATCGCCATCGTCCGCGCCCGGGCCGAGGCCAAGGGCGGCGTCGATCTGTCCCTCGAGGCGCTCTCGCCGCTGCCCGAGACGGTGACGGCCGATGAAACCCGGCTGCGGCAGGTGCTGCTGAACCTGCTCGACAATGCGGTCAAGTTCACCGATGCCGGCGCGGTCACGCTGACAGTCGACAGCAAACCGGCGCATCTGCCCGGCCATGCGCGCCTGTCCTTCGAGGTGCGCGACAGCGGCAAGGGCATCCCGCCCGGGATGCAGGCGCTGATTTTTGAACCCTTCGCGCAGGTGCCCGATACCGAACGGCTGGCCGAGGGCACGGGGCTTGGCCTGCCGATCTGCCGCAAGATCCTGCAGATGATGGGATCGGATCTGGCCGTGGAAAGCCCCTCGCCCTACAGCCAGGCCAGCGAAGCCCCGGGATCGGTCTTCCGCTTCGAGGTGCTGCTGCCGGTGGTCGAACGGGCGCTTGCACCGCAGACATCAGGCGCGCGCCACATCGCGGGTTATCGCGGCACCCGGCGGCGCATTCTGGTGGTCGATGACAAGCAGCAGAACCGGCAGGTGCTGACCGACATGCTGGCGCCGCTGGGCTTTAGCATCGAAACCGCGGTGAATGGTCAGGACGCGGTCAGTGCCGTTCTGGCCGACCCGCCCGACATGGTGCTGATGGATCTGGTGATGCCGGTGATGACCGGGTTCGAGGCGATCCGGCAGATCCGCCAGAACGAGGCGCTGCGCGAGTTGCCCATCGTGGCGGTGTCGGCGAGCGTTCTGGACCTGAACGAAAGCCTCAAGGTCGGATGCCAGGATTTTCTGGCCAAGCCGGTCAGCTTCGACAAGCTCATGGAGGTGCTCGAAGAACTGCTGAAACTGGACTGGATCGTCCGGGACGCGCCGCGTGATGGCGATGCCGTGTTGCCAGCCCCCGCGGACAGCGACCGGATCGTTACCCCGCCGCCCTTGACGGATATCGCCCTTCTGCGCGGCCTTGTGGAGGATGGCGATATGCGCGGCGTCATCGCCTGCGCCGCCCGGCTTGCCGAAGACAGGCCGGACCTGTCGGCATTTTCCGAGGCCGTAACGCAGATGGCCACGCGCTTTGAAGATCGCAACCTGTTGAGCTTCATCGCGAAATTCGAGGCGGAGGGAGAGGTCGATGAATATCGGGCTTGACGAAATCGACCAGCAAGCGCGACAGGGCGCAGCCAGCGGGCGGGGCGCGCGGCCTCCGACAATCCTGCTGGTCGATGACTCTGCGGAAAACCTGAAGGTCGTGGCGACCCTGCTGGAGACCGAGGGCTACGATATCCGCATCGCCCGCGATGGCCGCATGGCGCTGGAGCGCGCTGCGCGGATCATGCCGGACCTGATCCTGATGGATGCGCTGATGCCGCTGATCGACGGGTTCGAGACCTGCCGCCGCCTCAAGGCCGATCCGCGGCTGCACCAGATCCCGGTGATCTTTCTGACCGTGCTGAACAGCCCCGGGGACCTGCGCAAGGCCTTCGATATCGGTGCCGTCGACTATATCATCAAGCCGATTCAGGAGCCCGAACTTCTGGCCCGCGTCCGCACGCATCTGACGGTTCACCGCTTTCAGCAGGATCTGGAACGAAAGGTCGAACAGCGCACCCAGGAGCTGATGGTCGCGAACCGGAAATTGCAACAGGAAATGGCCCGGCGCTGTCGGGCCGAGGAGCATCTCAGACATATCCAGCGCATGGAGGCGCTCGGGCAGCTGACCGGACGGATTTCCCATGATTTCAATAATATCCTTTCGGTGATCTCGGCGGCCAATGATCTGCTGGTCAAACGGCTGCGGCATGCGGGCCTGTGCCTTGACGAGACCGAAGTGATCGGGAATGCGGTCGATCGGGCCGCGCGGCTGATCGGCCAGTTGCGCGCTTTCAGCCGGCGCGAGACGCTGCATCCCGAGATGATCAATCTGAACGACATCATTCGCGGCATGGAGGACATGCTGCGGATCGCCGGCAGCGAAGGCATCGTCCTGCGGATATCGCTCGACCCGGATCTGCGGCCGGTTCGCGCCGATACCGCCAAGATCGAGCAGATCATCATGAATCTGGTGGTCAACGCCGTTCAGGCCATGCCCGACGGCGGCAATCTGACATTGGAGACGCATACCGCCACGGTCGGCAGGGATCGTGCCGCCACGCTGGGGGTCGAGGCCGGCGACTATGTCGAACTGGTTGTCGCGGATACCGGCATCGGCATGGACGAGGCGGTCCGCAGGCGGATCTTCGAGCCCTATTTCACCACGAAGGACCCGGAAACCGGCTCCGGGCTTGGGCTTTCCACGGTCTATGGCATCCTGCGTCAAAGCGGCGGCGGCGTGCGGGCCGAAAGCGAGCCGGGCAAGGGCGCGACCTTCCGGGTCTATCTTCCGGTCTGCGCCGTGGCCCCGCCCTCGGCCTGACTGCGGGGCCCTGCCCCGCCCGGCCGGATCCCTTGCGCCATCTGGAACAGGTCTGCACCGTGACGCCGCTCTGCCCTGCGGCCCCTGAAATCTGCTCGCCCTGCCGTTGCAGCAAATTGGGCTGCCTGAGCCTCGGCGCGATCCCCTCGAGCCCGTCTCGCCCTCGCGGCCATCTCTGGCCGCTCGCGAAACCGGGACGATCGTATCGACGCGGATCGGCCGTTTCGGAAGCGGCTGCGACGCTTCGGGCGGCGCCCGGGTGCAAGCAGATCCGCGGCAAAAATCTTTTGCGTTGCCTCGCGAATCGTGCAATCTTTGGTAGAGCATTGGCATCGTAAGGAAATGATGCTCCCCTCCCAGACCATCCCGTAGAGGTGGCGGGAAAAACCGCTAGATGGAAACAGGTGAAAGACATCGCAACGGACCGTTGGCGCGTAGCGCTTGGGATGTGACGGTGCTGACGTGGAATGACGCATGCTCTCCGATCAGGGGTGGGATGGCGATCGGTCCCGCCGCAACCTTTAGTTGCGTTGCGGCCTTATCTCATACGTTCCGCAGCAATGCGGAGTGGTGTCGTTAATAGTCGCTTTTTTTGAAAGCGCGGCACGAACGTCGCCCGCTGAGGTAGCACAATATCACAATCATGGCGCGCGCTCGTCCTCGCCTTCCGAACATTTGTCCGGGGGTCCGGGACAGGGTTGCCTGACACGAGGAATTGGCGGATGAGCGGATTTGCAGAGCTGTCGGCTTCCGACCGCATGGAATACGAGTCCACGCTGAAGCGGTTCGGTCTGACCGTGGACAATCTCAACTACAAGGGCACGCTTTCGACACAGGATTTCGGCGACAAGCTTGTGCTGTCGGCCGATCCTTCGATCTCGGCGATCGAGCCGACAATCGTGCCCTACAACTCCTTGGCCGAACTCAAGGCGATGATCGGCAGGGCTGACAGCGATTACACGGACGGGCCCTTCAGTGATCGCCTGCTGGATTACCCCGCGCCGCTGGATCGGGATCGCGTTCACGCATTGATGGCAACCCGCAACGAATGCGATTTCGACTATCAGGTCACCCGGGACGAATTGCACGCGCTCTACAGGGCCGCGCAGGCCTATATCATGGGCAACTCGCAAAAGCTCAAGACGCATGAGCCGATCCTGAACAAGCGTTTCGGCACCGGCTCGGTCGCCGTGCTCGCCGTCGAGGCGCTGGTCGTCAAGGCCGGACATCCGGTGATTTTCGCGCCCGATCCGAACGATCCCAACAAGATCTTGTGCCCCAACTTCACGTCGGTCACGGTCGAAAATGGCGGCCAGATCATTGTCAGTACAAAGATCCAGATGACGACCACCACCTTTACCGCTGCAGACTGATCGCATGGGGAAAGGGCGCACCCGTACCGGGTTCAGGCGCATGCCCGACAAGGAAGAGGTTTCGGAATGACCGACAACACAAAAACCTTCAGCTTTATCGGCGGGCCCGGCACCCCCGGCACCGACCAGGACCAACCCGGACCCACCGGCCAGAATGGCGGACAGGGCAACAGCGGCGCCAGCACCAGGGACAAGAACGGCAATTACACCTGCAGCACGCAACCCACGCAAGGCGGACCCGGTATTAACGGCGGCACCGGGCTGAATGGCGGCGATGCCGGGCCCGGGCTCGACAGCGCGCCGGCGTCAATATCACTTGGCCTCATCACCGGCATCGTCACCATCGAGACGGGCGGCGGCAATGGCGGCACGGGCGGCAAAGGCGGCCAGGGCGGCCGGGGCGGAGATGGCGGCCCACCCGGCAACAATCCGGACGGCTGCACGAACGCCACCACGGGTCCCGCCGGCATGGGCGGAAAGGGCGGCACAGGCGGTAAGGGCGGCAATGGCGGCAACGCCGCAACAGTGATGATCACGGGCCAATTGCAGATCGGTGCCGCGATTGTCTTCAACAACAATCACGGGGCTCTCGGCGGCGGCGGCGGCGCGGGCGGCGCGGGCCTGCCCGGTACGGGGACCGGCGGCGGCGGCGACCTGGGTGGGGGCAATGGCGGCCCAAAAGGCGACAAGAACGGGACGCCTGGTCAGGTGGTGTTTAACAACAAGCCGGTCCCCCCCGGCGGATCCTGAGCCGAGAACCCGCCCAAAGCGAGAGGATGACATGCAAAGCACAGACAACGATACGCCCATGCCGCAGATCCTGATCCTCGGCGCCGATGGTGCGAATGGCGAACCGGGCAGCATCGGTATGGATGGCGTGAACAGCAAGGAAACCAATACCGGCCAGAACGGTGCTGATGGCACGCCGGGCTGGTTCAGCTGCCACTGCGCTACGGATGGCACCAAGGGCGCCGACGCGGTTTCTGGCGGCGGCCCGGGCGGCAATGGCGGCAACGGCGCACGGCCCGACAGCTTTGTGCTGACCGCCTTGCGCTATATCGGGCCGATCCGCATCTACTCGCGCGGCGGGCAGGGCGGCAGGGGCGGAAATGGTGGTACGGGCGGCAGCGGTGCCGGAGGCGGCAATGGCGGCACGAACGCGTCGTCCTGCGTTTCCAATGGCGACTGTCGCCCGACCAGTGGCGGCCAGGGCGGCGATGCCGGCAATGGCGGCATGGGCGGCCGCGGCGGCAATGGCGGTCCTGGTGGCGACATCGAGATCCGCTTCAGCGGCCAGCAACCCGTCAACGTCCTTGGGCAGAGCTTCGGCGGCACGGCCGGCTGCCCCGGAACTGGCGGCATGAGCGGCACCCCCGGCCAGGGCGGCTATGGCGAGATGATCGCTGGCAAGAAGGATCTGGCCCTGCCGGGCCGTGCCGGCATCAATGGCAGCGACCTTGGCGGAGGTGAGGTCGGCCATGCCGGCACGGTGACGCTGCTACGGGTGAAATAGCGCTTCGGTTCGCTGTCCCGCCGCAGCCTTGAAAATCGTCTTGCGCCGGATGCGCGCGACATACCCGAGACCGGCGTTCTCCGATCCGCCGGCCGATCCGTCGACCCCGGGCCGCATCGCGGCCCCCAGAATGGAGCGCCGCGATGACCACCCTTAGCCCTGACGATGCCGCATCGCTGGCGCAGCTGGCGGGCGCTGCGGCACGCGACCTGTCGATCGGCGCCGCCCTGCCGCCCGGCTGGTCGGTATTCGAGACATTTCCGAATGCGCCGCCGCCGCTGGGCCCGGACACGACCGGCGCGCAGGGCTTCATTGCCAGCGGGGCGTTGCCCTCGGACCCGGGCACGCAGGTCACCGTCATCGCCCTGGCCTATCCGCTGCAAAGCTACGCGGCCTGGAGCAGTGCCACCGTGATCGGCCGCCCGGCGGGGTTGCTGCCCCTGCCTGCGGGCGTGTCCGACGTGAACGCCAATGCGATCGCCCCGGCGGTCGCGGGATACGCAGCCCTGCGCGACGAATTGTGGCAGGCCTTTGCCCGCACCGCGCCGCGCGACGTGATCGTTACCGGCACGCAGCTTGGAGCGGCGATGGCCGCGATCGGCGCCATCGACCTGCGGCCCGGCCAGATCGGCCCCGACGGCACGACCAAGGGGCCGGCCGCGAAATCGCGTTGCGTCATGCTGTCGGCCCCGGCACCGGGCGATCAGGCACTGGCGCAGCTGCTTGCCGCCCAGACGCAAGCCGCCTGGACGCTGAGCACCGCGCATCTGGGCGTGAGCATCGACACCTTTCCGGGCGCCCCCACCGATGGCGCCGTGGTCGCCGGCACGCCGATGGCTATCCCCGCGCGCACGCTGGCTGCGCCCGGGCTGATCTCGGACGCCGACACCTGGGTGCAGCGCGACAGCGATGCCTATGTCGCGGCCCTGGGCGGCGATCCGGTGGATCTGGGCACCGTCGCCGCGCAGATGGCCACGCAAGCTGCGTTCGACGTGCTTCGGGCGGCCACGCTTGCCGATCTGATCGGCCTGCCCTACCTGCTGTCCGGCTATCCCGGGCTGCGTATCGCGGCGCCGATGGTGCCCTATGCGCTATCCGCGCCCATCGCCAATGGCCCGACGATCTGGGGGGTCTCGGCGCGCGCGCCCGGTACAGCCGCGCTGCTGTTTCGGGACGCGGTCGGCTGGCAGGAATTCGACACGCTGACCTGTGACTACAACCCGGTCGCCACGCCGTTCTCGGGTCCGGAATGGACCACGGCCAAGATACATTCGGGCGCCGCCACGCTTTTCGGCACGCTGCGCGCCGCCATCGCCGCCGAGGCAGGGGCGGCGCTGAAGGCCGATGCCGCGACCGTGCTTGATTTCGCCGGCCATGGGCTGGGGGGGGCGGTGGCCGCCCTGGCCGCCATCGACACGATCCAGACGCTCAACCCGTCGCAGACGCCGCGGGTGTGGATGTTCGGCGCGCCGGTCTTCGGCACCTACGACTTTCTGACGCTCGCGGCGAAGCTGGTCGGGCCGACCACGATCAGCCTCAGCCGGCTGACCGACTTTCTGCCCCGGATCCCCTTCGCCTTCGGCAATGACGGGCTGGGTCAGCCCGTGTCCTTGCTGGGGCGGCCCCGCATCACCGATCCCGATGGGCACGGCCTGTCGGGATATGCCAGCCTGCTCAGCCCCCGCCGCGCGCCAGAGGTCATGTGATGGACGACGACGATCCCCGCCTGCGCCTGGGCTATATCCCCCCGCGCCGCCGCCGGCAGACCTCTCGGCGCGGCAAGCTGCGCCGCCCGCAGCCGACGATGCTGCCCGCCCCCCGCAACGCGGCCATGTTGCGCGGCACCCCGGCCGACAGCGTCTGCTTTACCGGGCTTGACCCGGCATTGGCCAGCCTTGGCCAGCTGATCGGTGTGCTCGAGCCGGGCGCCGAGGCGGACAGCGCTTGCCTGAACGCCGCGTGGTTCGGCGACCCGATCGGCAATCTCAGGACGGCGCTACGCCAGAACCCGGGCCAGATCGCCGGGCTGATGACCGAGCTTCTGGGTTCGGCAGCAGGTCAGGCCATGGGGCTGCCGGTCAAGGATCCGGCGCTTCTGGGCACCTGGTATCCGCTGATCACCCCGGACCCCAAGGCCGCGCGCGGGCTTTATATCGTCAATTACGAAAGCGGTGGCGATCAGGTGTTCGGCATCGGCATCCTTGGGCAGTTCAATGTGCCGTCCTCGGATCCGGTCGTGACCATCGAGGCCTGGGGACTGGTGCCGGTCCTGAAGATGGGCGCGGGTGGCGTGGCGCCGGTGCTGACCGAGGCAGGCTTCCCGATGAGTCTGGGCGTGGCGGTCGAGGGGGCCGGCGATGCCTCGGGAACACGCAAGCCGCTGTTTTCACTTGAAGGCATCTCGTTCGACGGGGTCAAGGTCAACGTCCTGATCGATGTCACGGCCCCCCAGGTGACAGCCGATGTCGTGGTGCTGCGGCTGCAGCTGCCCGGCGAGACCGCCGCCAGGAACATGTCGCTGGCGGATATTGCCGCGCTCAGCTCGTTGCAGATCCAGAACACCATCGCCGCACTTTTTGTCGGCGCGCTGTCGCAAATCTCGGCCGGGGCGGCGGACGAGGCGCGCTATCTGCTGCCGATCCTGGGCATCAACGGCACCGTGCCGGGGCAAAAGACCACCCTGCCAGAACTGGATTGGGGGCAGCTTCTGGACATCGCGATAAAGGGCACGGGCGACGTCGCGCAGCCGTTCAAGGATTGGTTCGGCGCGCTGACCGCCAGTCCCGACCTTCTGGGCACCTGGCTGACCGCCATCGGCGGTGCGATGGGTGCGGATGCGCCCAAGGCCAGCGGCTCCGGCAGCCGCGCCAGCCCGCTGGCGGTGCAGCTGACCCAGATTTCGGGCATCGGGGCACTGTCCTTTACCATGGGGTCGACGGTCGCCCAGGATGGCACAAGGCAGATCTATCCCGGCTTGCAGTTCCTGGCCGATCCCAAGGCGCTGGGGAGTTCTGACGCCGTGCTGCGCCTGACCGCCCAGGCCGAACTGGCCGAATTCTCGATCGGCCCGGCGGCGTTTTCCTTTGGTGCGCCGTCCTCGCTGGACTTCTCGCTGGGTGTGGCACTGACCAACAAGGATCTGTCCAAGCCGCTGGTCTCGGCCGAGGGCTACGGCGCGGGGGCGATCCGTGCGGGGGTGGCGCTGTCGGCGGCGACATGGCCCTTGCCGCAGATGCAGCTGCTGGATCTGGTCACCCCGGATGGAAGCCATGACAATGTCAACCTGCTCAGCCCTTCCGAGCTGGCCCGCGAGGCCGAGAAGGTGCTGCCCGGGCTGATCCTGTCGCAGCTGAAAAAGATGCTGGGGATCGGCACCGCCGATGCCATTCCCTTCGCCGATGGTCTGGCGGCGTTGATCGGGGTCACCGCGCCCGAGGTCGAGGGCGGAACCTGGCCCGCCGATCTTGCGCCGCCCTTTTCCGCGACACGGATCGCGGGTTCGATCTTTCAGCCCGTCGATGCCATCGGCAGCTATTACCGCGATATCCTGACCTCGTCCGAGACGATCAACGGGCGCAAGGCCTTTTCCTATATCGTCGAAGAGGTCGCAGGGCTTTTGCAGCAGGCGCAAAGCGGCAAGGTCAGCGTGACGGTGACCGGAGAGGGCACGCCGCAGAACCCCTGGTCGGCCGCGCTGACGCTGGATCAGACCACGCTGCCCGCGCATCTGACCGCCTTTACCGCGCCCGCGACACAAACCGGCCAGCCGGTGACGCAGCTGGTCATCGGCATGACCCTGGCGCCGCAACTGACGCTTGCGGGCACGAAAATCGAACCCGGCGTGACCTTTGATCTGGTCTGCGTCGATCTGCCCGATGCCGGGTCCAGCGCCGCGCTCAAGGGGGTGTGGGCGCCGCTGATCGCTGCCGGGCTGCGACTGCCGGACGGGTTCAGCTCGCCCGAGATGGGCGGGGCGGTCTTCAGCATCGGCCCGTCCGAGGCCACCGGCAGCTTCAGCCGCGACGACGGGCTATCGTTGCAGCTTGTCGTCAGCGACCCCGTGCTGACCATCGACGGCCAGACCATCAAGCTGGGCGAAACCCTGAACCTTGCCGATCCCGCCGCGCTGCAAGCCCTGGTGGAGAACGAAATTGCCAGCTTCCGGCAAATGATACCCGGCTTGCTGGGCGTGGCGCTGCTGAAGACGGGAACCCGGCCGGGCATGGCGGTGGCGGGCGCGATGGGGCTGTTGCCGCAGATCGACAAGGCAACGGGCTTTCCCAAGGGTCTGGCATGGCCCGCGATCGCGCCGCTGCAGCTCGACAGTTTCGCCGATCCGTGGCCGGCGCTGCGCGGCCAGCTGGGCCATGCGCTGGCCGATGATGCCACGGCTGGCGCGGTCCTATCCCTGATCGGCTGGAGCCTTGATGCCAGCCAGACCGCCGCGACCCTGCTTCCCGGCTCGCTGGCCTATGACAATCCGTTCCAGGTGGCTCTGCCCGGATCCGTGGCCGCATTGCTGATCTGGTCTGGCCAACCCGGGAAATCCGTCGGCCTGAGCCTCGGGCGCGATCTTGCGGGCAGTTTCGCACAAGGCGCTGCGCAGATCGACGCGCTGACCCGGCTGCGGCTGGACCTGCTGGATTTTGACCTGACCTCGGGCAAACCGGTGGCGGACAGCACCGTGCCGGGCTTCAGCATCACGTCGACCCTGTCATGCAAGGGCAAGCCCTTGGTGGATGCCGGCGCGGCGGGGTCTCTGGGCAGCCTGAGCCTGGGCATCCTGGTGGCTGCCGATGGTGCCGGTACGGCCAGCATCACCCCCATCGTCACCCTGACCGATGTCGTCCTGCCGGGCGCGACCACGCCATCGACACTGACATTCGACCAGATCACTGCCCCGGATTTCATGCCGCGCGCATTGTCGGCGGTCCAGACGCTGCTGAATCAGGCAGTCTCGACCGCCGCGGGCGCCGCCGCCAAAAGCGCGCTGTTTAACGATGCCTACACGTTCCTGTCCTTGCTGGGGCTGGCGCAGCCGCGCAGCGGCGACAGCGACCCCTACGGGATCAATCCCGATGGCTGGCAGGGCCTGATCGCCGACCCCGAGGGCTTTGTCACCGCGGGCTTTGAAACGCTGCTGGTCGATCCGGCCACGCGCAGCCGCTTTGCCACCCTGATCGGCGATCTGCTGGGGATCACGCTGCCGACGGTGAACCCGGCCATCCTTGAGGTGCTGAGCGCGCTTGGCATCCTCGGGGCGGGCGATCTGGGCTATCCGCTGCGTCTGGACCGGCTGGTCGCGCTGGTCCGCAACCCGGTTCAGGAACTGGTGGCGCGGCTGACCGGACTGCTGTCCGACCCGCCAGCGCTAAGCCAACTGAGCAGCCGGCTTGCGGCGGTGACAACCCCCATCGCGGCCGGGCCATTCGTGATGACGGTGGCGGGCGGCAACAAGATCAGCTTCGCGATCGCCCCCGAGCTTGCGCCGGTGCTTGCCGGCATCCTGAAGCCGCAGGGCAGCGTGACGCTAAATCTGGCCACGCCGTCGCTGAGCGTGGATCTGGGCGGGCGCATCGTCCAGCTGGGTCTGGGGCCGGAAATCACCATCGGCTTCAACCCCGCCGCGCAGGGCCCGGTTTCCGAGGCAACCCTGGCCGCGACCGCGCCCGAATTCAGCTTTGGCATCGGTTTTGGCGATGGCACCCGGCCCGCGCCCGATCCGCTGATCCTTTATGCCGCGCTGGCCGCGAACGCGCCGCCGCTGCCCGACTTGCAGGCGCAGCTGGCCCGGATCGTGCCGGCCTATGCGCTGTCGACACTGGCCACGCTGGTGCTTGAAGGTCAGGTGCTGGCGAAATCGCCTCTGGCGCAGCAGGTCTTCGCCGGTCTGGGCCTGGCCGAGAATATCGGCGGCGTCTGGCGCATGCCCTCGCTGCTGGGACTGGCCCAGAACCCCAAGGGGTGGCTGCTCTCGAACGGGATCCTGGGCGAGAACGGCCAGTTCGACGTGGCGGGTTTCGCCCGCTGGCTCAGCGGTTTGCCCAAGGTCGATGGCCCTGCCGGACTCTCGGTCGTGCCGCAGGCGGATGGCGTCGGCATCGCCGGCCTGCCCTATGGGTTCGCGATCTCGCTGACCGGCAAGGGCGATACCGCGACATTGGCGCTGGGATCGCAGAAGATCACCATCGCCGATGGTTCTGCCGCGCTTGAGGATCTGATGATCGGCGTGCAGCTTGGCGCCAACGCGGCGCCCGGCATTGTCGGCGCGCTGCGGATCGAGGCGACGCCGGGCGGCATCGACCCGATCTTTGCCGATATCGGCTATGATAACGGCTTTGCGCTGACCATCGGCCAGGGCACGCCCACCGGCACCGGGCTGATCGCGGCCCATGACGCAGCCGAGGCGCAGCTTGCGCTGCAACTGCTGCCCTTTCAGGGCTTCGGCTCGCTGGTCGAGCAGACGGCGCGGCAATTGCCGGCCAAGCTGATCGCCGAAGCGACGCCCTATCTGCTGGACGGGTTGCGCAATGCCGGCGCCAAGGATTTCGCCGATGCCCTGCAAACCGCCGGGACCGAGCTTGACGTGCTGGCTCTGGTCAAGGCCATCAGCAACGTGCCCCAATTCACCCCCGAGAATGTCGAGACGGCGGCACTGGACTGGCTCAGGGCGCGGCTGAGCGACACCGGCGCCCCCAAGACCGCGGATGCCGTCAAGACCCTGCTGGCACTGGTGCTGGGCGATGCCGTCCAGACCAGCAACGGGCTGGTGACCTATCAGCCCTCCAAGGATCTGCCGCTGATCTTTGACGCGGGGGTGGCCGGCACCGGCGACGATGCGCAGATCGGGCTGTGGGTGGAACTGGACCTGCCCGACCTGGGACGCATCCGCCCGCGGATCGGGCGTACCGGCATCGGCATTCCGCGCAGCGGCGCGATCACGCCGCAATTCAGCTTCGGCATCGACGTCACCGTCGCCTTTGAAGGCGATACCGGGCCGCAATTGGCACTGGGGCTGACCGACAGCAGCGGCGGCGGCCTGCCTGGCCTTGCCCTCAGCTTCGACCCGCTGGGATCGGCCTCCGGCGCGGCCGCCTCGCCGCTTGCCCGGCAATTGCTGCCCGAATTCTTTCCCGCCGCCAAGGGCGACGGCAGAGACCTGTCGGCGCGCTTCGAGGCCTGGGCGCTGCAGGTGCTGACCGAGGTGGTGCCGCGCTATGTCGGCGCCGTGCTGCTGAACCAGGACGCGGTCTCGGGCTGGCTGGGGGCGCCGCTGTTCGGTGCCGCCGGCGGTCCCAGCCCGGCGGATGTGTTGGAAGGCGCCAAGGTTCTGACCAAGGCGGATGGCCGCTATGCGCTGGCGCCGATCTCGACTTTCCAGAACATCGAGCCGCTGGAATTCACCGCGAATTTCCTGCGCGCGCTTCTGGCACAAGAGCTTCGCGTCCTGAGCTTTGGCCCCGACAACAAGGGTGAGCTGTGGATCGGCCCCAATTCGCAAGACAGCAGCGCCTATGGCCTGCGCGTGGTGGCTCCGGGGCTGAAGGTGCCGAAACTGGATTTCGTCACCCTGCAACTGGGGGCCGCCGATGCCGCCTGGATCGCCGCCGCAGGCGGGCCGACAGGGCTGAAACCGGGCATCGGGCTGTATCTGCCGATCCCGGACGTGAACGGCAAGCCCAAGCCGGAATTCGACAGGTTCGAATTGAATTTCGTCAATCTTGGCATGGACTTCACCGGCGCGGCCGGGCGGCCGCTGGTGGACTTCACCCGCTTCCAGCTTGGCGGCGTGTCGCCGCGCGCCTTTGTCGATCTGAACCTGAATGGCAGCGCGGCGCCAAAGGTCAGCTTCGGCGTCGCCGCCGGCCTGGACGATATCGCGATATCGGTCGCGCCCACATCCGTGGTGCAGGGCAGCGGCGGCAATGCGGTGGCGCAGAACCTGCTGGGCGCGGGCGAGGACAGCGGCGATGCCGGCAAGGACAACACCTCCGCCACAAACCCCGCCTTCACCGTCTTCGGCGCCTATGCGGGCAAGCCCTTCGTGCAACTGACCCGTGCCGGCGCGGCGGCCAACCCGATCATCATTCCCGTCCAGCGCAGCTTCGGACCGCTGAACGTGGTCGATGTGGGCTTTGGCTGGGAACAGCCCGATGCCCGGCTCGACCTGCTCTTCGATGGCGGGCTGTCGCTGGCCGGGCTGGAGGCGGAGGTTCAGGGCCTCAGCGTCGGCATCCCGGTCAAGAGCATTACCGATCTGGGCAGCTACGCGCTGTCCCTTGAGGGGCTGGGCATCTCGTTTCGCGGCGGATCCGTGGTGATCGAGGGCAGCCTCGAGAAGTTCGACGGCCCGCCGATCTCATATGAGGGTGCGCTGGTGGTGCAGGCGGCGGGCTTTGGCATCACGGCGCTGGGGGCCTATTCGCTGCTGCCGATCACGGCGGATGCGGACGGCCCGACCGCGCCCAGCCTTTTTGTCTTTGGCGCATTGCAGGCACCCCTGGGCGGCGTGCCGGCGTTTTTCGTCACCGGCGTCGCCGCAGGCTTCGGCGTCAACCGCTCGGTCACGATTCCGCCCGTGGGGCAGGTTCAGGATTTCCCGCTTTTGCCCGGCAAGTTCGGCGCCAACACCTCGCTCAAGGATGCGATGGCCAAGCTGGCCGAGGTGGTGCGGCCCGAACTGGGGCAATACTGGCTGGCCGCCGGGCTGACCTTTTCCAGTTTCGAGTTGATCGACGGCATGGCGCTGATCTTTGTGCAGTTCGGCCGCCGGTTCGAGCTGGATCTGGTCGGTCTGGCCTCGGCGCCGCTGCCCAAGGGACTGTCCAAGGGCGAAGCGCTGGCCTATGTGGAACTGGCGCTGAAGGCGACCGTGATCCCGGACCAGGGTTTTATCTCGGTCGAGGCGCAGCTGACGCCCAATTCCTATGTGCTGGCGCAGCCCTGCAAACTGACCGGCGGGTTTGCATTCATGCTGTGGCTCAAGGACATCACGGCTGCCGACGGCACGCCGATATCCGCCGGACAATTCGTGATCACGCTTGGCGGCTATCACCCGGCCTTCAAGAAACCCTCATTCTATCCCGACGTGCCGCGGCTGGGACTGGAATGGCTGATCGATGTCAGCGTCGGCAAGGTCTCGATCTCGGGCGGGACCTATTTCGCGCTGGTGCCCACGGCGATCATGGCCGGCGGCTATCTCAAGGTGCTGTTCGAGGCCGGGCCACTGCGCGCCTGGCTGAACGCGGCGGCGAACTTCATCATCCAGTGGAAGCCCTTCTACTACGAGGTCGATATCGGGGTTTCGATCGGGGTGGGATTCAGATGCAAGATCGGCGGGGTCTCGATCACGCTTTCGGTCTCGCTCGGGGCCGATCTGATCCTGGAAGGACCGCCGACCCACGGCAAGGCCCATGTCAACTGGTACATCATCAGCTTCAGCATCCCCATCGGCGAGGCGCAGAACGCCACCAGCCCGAACCTGCTGGACTGGAGCGCCTTCGAGAATGGCTTCCTGCCCGCGGCGGCGTCACCGGCCCCGGCCCCTGCGCCCGCCGCGGCCAAGCTTCTCGCCACGGCGACAAACGACACGGCGGCAAACGACACCGCGCCGCGCCAGCCGCTGAAGCTGGCAGTCGTCACCGGCCGGCTGGGCGGTTCCAATGCACAGGACAAGGATGCAAGCTGGCTCCTGAGCGCGGTGCCATTCTCGCTGCGCGTCGACACGGTGATCCCGGCCAGCGAAGTGACCTTCGCCGCGACCAAGACCGTCCTTGCCGGTCAGAGCATCGGCATCCGGCCAATGGGCCAGCAGCGGATCAGCGCGCCTCTCAATGTCAGCATCACCGGTCCCTCGGGCGCCCCCGTGGATCTTGATGCCCGCGGCGTCGGTCTGAACGCGGTAACGGGCGGTGCCCCGAATGCGATCTGGTCCACCGCCGCGCTGAACAATCAGCGCGCCCCGGACGGCAACGATCTGGTGATCCCGAATTCGGTGATGGGGCTGCTTCTGAACGCGGCCTCGTACCAGCTGACCGGCACCATCCCGGCCTTTGCGCTGACCAACCTGAAATACGATCTGGCCAAGAACACCCTGCACCTGCCGCTGGCCGACGCACCCCAATACGGTCCCGCCGCCGCAACAAGCCAGATCAGTGCGATCACCCGCATGAAGCAGACGATCATGGCGGCACCGACGATCGCGAACCGCAATGCCGCCTATGCCACCTTCCGGCTGGCCAATCTTGATGCCCCGGCCGACCCGTCGCTGGCGGTGATGGCCAGTTCGGCCGATCTGGTGGTGCAGGCGCCGCCGGTTCTTGCCCATCCCGGCATCTATCAGGCGCCGGCACCGGCGCCGACACGCAAGACGCCGCGCCCCGCAGCGGTTGCCGCAGCCCCCCGGCCTGCCGCAACCTCCGAGCGGGCGGCGGCGGCATTCGCGCCAAGACTGGTCGCCGTCATGCGCAGCCACATGCTGGACGCCCCCGCCAACAGCGCCCACCCGGCACTGACAGCACAGGCGCAGCGGATCGCCAGCCATGTCGCGCAGGTGTCCAGCGCCCATGTCGCCGAGGCGCCGGTGCTGCCCGGACACAGCGCATTGTGGCTGCTGGATGCGCGGCAGCCTTGCGAAATGGCGCTGACCGGACCCGGGCAGGCGCGGGTGCTGTGCCTCGATGCGGACGGGGCGATGCTGGCGGACCGGATCGTTCCGGCCCAAGGCGACAGCCTGTCGCTGCCCCCCGGCACCCGCAACCTGTTGCTGCATCCCGCGACCGAAGAGATGGACGGCATCGGCTGGCAGCTGGATACGCCGCTTTTCCAGATCACCCCGCATCTGGCGGTGGGCGCGGGATGCACGCTGCGCACGCAAAACGCCCTCCACCCGCCTTTGCGCAATCGCCGGGCGCCGCATCGCGCGATCGAAGCCGAGGAGCTGCTGCTTCTGAACCGCGTCACCGGCGCCGATGGCGCATTGCGGCGCGGCTGGGTGCAGACCGTCTTGCCCGGCTCGGTCGTCAGCGTGACCGTCATCACCGATCTGGACACCGACGAGGCCGCCGCCCGGCTGCAGGTCTCGGCAAGACGCGATGCGGTGCCGGGCCTCGCGGCAACCCGGATGCTGCAAGCCGCCGAGATCACCCCACGCCCCGGCGGCAGCGCCGCGCGTTTCGACATCGCGGGCACCGCCGAGGACGGCGCCAGCCTCAGCCTGATCACGCAACTGACCGGCGGCGAAACCGGCGCGCTGCTTGCGGTGATCGGTCACGTGGCCCGACCCGAAGCACCTGCCGCAGCCCCCGCGACATTGCTGGCCAGAACGCCTGGGACCGACGATCCGCAGGGGATCGCAGTCGCGCTGCGGCCCGGCAACGGCGGCATGCCACTCGCCCCCGACCTGATCCCCGGCCAGACCGAACGGAGGCAGCAACCATGAGCGATCCGATCATTTCGGCCCCGGCCACGGTCGGCCCCGGCGAGATCCAGTTCTATGACCGCATCACCCCGCCCTTCACCGCCGGATCCCATGTGCTGACGGTCACCCAGACCGTCACCGGGATCGTGGGCGAAACCACGGATCCCGTCTTTCCCGCCACCCAGCCCTTTGAAATCGCCGCGCCCCGGTTTCGCATCGATCCGAGCAGCATCCAGCAGGTCTTTCCGCCCGCCGATCAGGCCGGAAGCTATGACGGCGTGCTGCCCAGCATGGTGTTCAAGGAATTTGCGCTGCCCTGGATGCGGCTTCTGAGCCCGACCGCCACGCCCGACGACCCCTGCCCCTGGATCGGGCTGCTGACCATTGCCGAAGCCGAGATGCCCGCCCCGCCCGGCAAGTCCGGGCCAAAGGATCCCAAGCTCAGCTATCCCGCCACCATTGCCGTCTCGGCGCTGGTCAAACCGGCCGAGGCCGATGTGCTGCCGCCCGCATTGGGCACGATCCTGCCCTCGGAGGGCGATACGGTCGTGACCGTGGACATGGATCTGGACTATTTCACCGGCATCGCGCCCACGGCCGGGGATTTGGCCTATCTCGCCCATGCGCGGGTGGTGAACACCGACGGCAAGGTCATCCTCGGCATGGATGAGGACGGGGCCTTCTCGGTCGTGACCGGCAACCGGATCGCGCAGAATGGCGGCAGGAACACGGTGCTGCTGGTGTCCTATGAAGGGCATCAGGACCATCTTCCCGGCGGTCCCGCCATCGGCAAGGCCTATACGAAGATCCGGCTCGTGGTGCTGGGCAGCTGGAGCTTTTATGCCAACGAAACCCCGGGCGGCTTCCTGCAGCTGATGGAGCAGCTCTGCATGAAAGGCGGCGGCGGGGTGGATCTGCTGCGTCTGCCGCAGGCGCCCTCCGGCGATGCCTGGGCGCAAGAGGCGCTGGCCATCGGCTATGTGCCGCTGCAAAACGACCTGCGCGACGGCGAGGTGGCGACGGCGCTTTATCGCGGCCCGCTGGTGCCGGCGCCCACGCAGGTGAACGACAGTTACGGGCCGTTCTACTTTTCGGACCACGCCATCCATTACGATCCCGACTATGGCGTCTTCAACCACGCCTATGCCTGCGCCTGGCAGGTCGGGCGGTTGCTGGCACTCTCTGACGGGGCCTTTGTCCAGGGGCTGATCAACTGGCGGCGGGACTATGCCCAACGGCTTGCGGCCTCGACCAGGGCGGCAGAGGTCAGCGCCCCGCTGAGCCTGGCGCTGACTGCGCAGGCGAGCGCATCCGCCGATGCCCCCGAGGCGATCCGGCACCTGTTTTCGGACCGGTTTGCGGATCTGGCCGACGCTATTCCCCAGATGGTGCCGCGCAGCCGCGTCGCCGCCCCCGCCGCCCCCGCCGCCATCGCCCCCGCCGCCATCCTCACGCCCAAGGACGCGCTGGCCGATCCGCTGCACCTGCTGCGCGACCTTGTCCAGGCCGGCGCGACCAAGAAGGAATCCGGTCCATGAAATCGACCTTCAGCTCTGCCCGCGCCGTCAGCCTGCAGCAGCGCGACACCACGCGCGTCGCGCAAGGGGCTGCGGCAGCACAGGGTTCCACGGTCCGGACCGGCGCGGCCCCGACCGCGCCCGCCCTGCCCCGGCAACTTCTGGACTGGCTGACCCAGCTGACGCTGCTTTACGGCGTGCCCTTCGAATATCTGGTGGCGGATCCGCGCCTGCTGCCCCCCGAATCCATGCGCTTCTTCCATATCGACCGCAACTGGCTGCAGCGCAGCGTCGATGGCGCGCTGTCCACGGCCACGCTGTCCACCGCCGAGGCGATTTTCAACGAAACGCTTTTCGAAGCTGTCTATGCCGAGATCGAGGCCAATCAGCAGGCCCTGCGCGCCACGCTGCGTGGCAAGCCCCTGCCCCAGGAGGTCACGGTGCCGGCGGCCTATACCGGATTTCTGTTCCGCTCGGTCGTCGTCTCGGGCTGGCCGGGGCTGGAGGTCCTGGCCAGCCGGGAGGGCAAGACCGTCGAGCTGGTGCGTATGGACCGCTTGTCCGCGACGATCCTGCTGGTGATCTTCGCCGAACAGCCCGACTCGGTCAGCTTTATCGAACCCTCGGAGGGGCTGCATTTCGGCCTGCTGCCCGTCGCCGGCACGCCCGGCGCCTGGCAGGTAAACCTGCGCGGTCTGGGCCTTGGGGGATATGTCGCGGGCACGCAGATCGCGCAAAACAGCGAGAACCTGACAGGTCCGGTCATCATGCGCGATGGCACGGGGCAGCCCGCCGGGGTGGTGCGCGTCGCCGACACTGCCGCAAAGCTGGCGGCGGCAATGCCCAAGGCCGCGCTGCCGCCCTCGGGCAAGCTCAGCGCGGCGGGCTTTGCCCTGCAAATGGTGCGCGGGGCTGGACGGCAGGATTACACCGCCAGCGCCACGGCACTTTGCCCCGCGAATGGGGGCCAGTGATGAAGGGATACACGCCATGAGCCAAGGCCCTACCCCCGTCAAGGCTCCGGTCTGGCCCGGCCCAAGGCTGATCGTGCCGATGGCCGTCGACTGCCTGCTGGTCGGCGCGCCCGATATCCAGGGCAGCAGCTGGGCGCGGACGCTAATGAACTATCAGGCGCTCAGCCTGGGACTGGCCGATGCCGCGCCGCCGCCCTTCACCCCGGTCGAGGATGCCGCAAAGCCGCAGGTGGGCGCGCATCTGGCCTGGACCCTGCCCTATGCGCTGCGGCGCGGCGCGGCGCCCGACGACGCAGCCGCGCCAGACGCGGACGAGGCCGGCCAGCCGCGTTTTCCGCTGATCCCGAACCGGTGGCTGGTGCTGCGTGCGCAATATGACGCGGCCGGCGGACCGCCGCAGCTGAAGGCATGGGTGATCCTGGCGGACCATCTGGAAGCGGCAAGCGGCCAGATCCCGCTGACCGTCAGCCAGTACCCGCTGCCCGCCGCGCCGGGCAGCACCGGCATCCTTGGCCTTGCGCAGGACATCTCCGACTGGGACGGCACCCAGTCGAACGATCCCCCCGCCCTGACCGCCATCGCGCCCGGAAATACCTCCTGGGTGGCGGCCTATGACAATCTTCGCAACGTGCTGACCATGCATGATCCGCTGGCAACCGCGGCGGCGCGCTACGGCTATTCCGTGATCGGCTGGTATTCCGATCCAAGCCAGGATCTGTTGCATGACATCGACACCTCGTCGGTTCAGGCCTGGCGCGCGGCCGTGCAGAGCACGTTTCAATGGGCGCTCGGCCCGACGATTTCGGACGTGCGGGCGGCGCAGACCGACTGGCTGGCCTGGGCCAAGGCGCGCGGCGTCGACAATGGTGCGCCCGAGGCCGGCCTGCCACCGCAGCTTGATCAGGCAATCACCCGCTGGGAGGCCTGGCGCATGGCCAATGGCGAGGCCGGTCCGGTTCCGGACCTGCCTAGCCAGATGATGCTGGCGGGGATGTTGCTGAACGTCGACTGGCAGGGGGCCGATATCGCCTATGGCAGCGGCGCCCCGGGGGGCGGCAAGACCCCGCCGCAACTGGCCGTGGGCAATACCGCGACCGAGGCCATCGCCGCCTGGATCGCCGAAACGCTGGTGACCCAGGGCAAGGAGGCGCGCTCGACGATCCCGCTGATCGAGCGCGCCATCGAGGCATTCCAGGCCGGGCTGCTGAACGATCTGGAATCCGATCCCGGTCAGACCGAGGCCGATCTGCACGCCCGCGAATTCGCGGCCCAGGGCTCGCGCAACATCTGGACCGTTGTCCGCCCCGAGGTCGGTCAGGGGACCGACCAGAATGGCGGCAATGCGACCGTGCCGCTGACACCGGACCAGACCGACAAACTTAGCCAACTCAATATTTTGCAGCGCGAAGCTGACATTCTGCAAGAGGGTCTGGCGACCCAGCAGTCCGAGTATTTCGCGCTGCTGTGGAAAAAGCGCAATATCCCCCGCAGCGCCGCGCCCGAGGTCAAGAGCAAGCTGACCGCCGCATTGACCGCGATGGCCGCAGCCATCACCGCCACGCAGGCCGAGCTTGACAGGCGCAGCGCCCCCAAGACCGGCGAGATCGCCCTGGCCGAGGCGGCGCTGCTGGCGGCGCTGGCGGGGATGTACGAGATCCGCCGGATCAGCGGCTCATCCGCTTACCAGCCCAATGATCCGGTATTTCTGGTGGCGGGGTCCGGCGGCAGCGCGCAATTCGCCGCGCCAGGGGTCTATGACGAGGATGACAGCCTGACCTGCCGGATCACCGGCCAAAGCATCACCGGATTGGACCTCGTGCCGCTGGGTGCCGGCATCGCCTCGCTTGACGCGGGCGCGGTGCTCGACGCAGCCGTGCTGCCGGTCGGCGATGCGCTGCCCAAAGAGGTGCCCGACCTGTGGATCGAACTGCTTTTCAGCGATCCCGGCGCCGCGCCATTCCTGGCCAGCCGTGCGCTGGCGCTTGGCGGCGGCGGCTCGACCCCGGCCCAGATCGCGGCGCTGGCCGCCAAGATCGTCGGCATCCAGCAGGCCCCCTGGCTCGCCGAGCTTTCGGGTTCGGCCTCGGCCGCGGCATTGGCGCAGGCGGCGGGCCTCACCGGGCATGCGCCCAGCGCGCCGGCCGTGACCTTTCGCAACGGCCAGCCCTGGACGCCGGTCTTTGTCGACTGGCGCGTCAGCTGGGCGCCCGACGGCGACGACTTTGCCACCATGCTGGAGAAATGGGAGCTGGGACCCGAGGATTTCGTCTGGAAGGGCGGCCAGGTTCAGCCCCCCGCCAGCCCCATCATCTTCGAGGCGCGCACCGTCTTTGACCCGAAGGTGGCGCAGAACATCGCCGCCCGGCTGGCGACGTTCAAGACCGACAGCGACTATGATCAGCTGCCCAAGTTCACCCGCGATGCGCTGGAAAACATGGTCGGGTTGATGCAGCGCGCCGATCTTTTCACCCTTGCTGCCAGCGGGGTGACACAGCAGCTTCTGACCCGTCTGAGCGGCCCCAATCAGGACGAGACCGATCTGGACGCGCTGCTGGGTTCGGCGCCGGTGGGCTATCTGCCAGTCCCGGGCAGCGCAACCCCGGTGAACGGCACGCTGCCGGTCGAGCCCTATTTCGCGCTGCGATCCGGGCATATGACGCTTCTGGACGTCTGGATCGTCGACAGCTGGGGGCAGATCCTGTCGGGCAAACCGCCCAATGTCGCGCCCTCGTTGCCGATCACCGACGTCATCCGCGCGCAAAGCGTGCAGACGCCGGTCTTCATCGCGAACGGCCAGGACCAGAACCGCGCCTATATCCAGCTCGCGCCCCGGATCAGCGATGCCTGCCGGATCGACTTGCAGCTTCTGGATGCTTTCGATGACACGCTGCCCTCAAATTCCGCCGATCGGACCAGCCCGGTCTGCGGCTATGTGATCCCCAACAATCTGGACATCGCGCTTGCGGTCTTTGAACAGGACGGCGGCAGCGGCGGCTCGGTGCTCAAGATCCAGACGGAAAGCACCGCGACCCAGCCCTCGTCCACCGGCCTGCGCTGGCAATCGCCGCCCGGCTCGAACGCGGCGCTTGGCGCCGGGCCAACGCTGGGCAATCCGCATTTGCAAGCGCTGGTGACGGGGCTGCTTGACCAGGGGCTGACCGAGGGCGGAAGCGCGCTGGACGCGATGTTCGACCATATCGACAGCGTGCTTTGGGCACTGGCACCGCTGGGCATGCCGGGCAATGGCGCCGGCACGCTGCTGGGGCCGCCACTGGCGGTGGTGCGCGCAAGGATCAGCGCGGCGATCGCGGGCTTGCCGTCCTACAACCAAAGCTGGGGGATGACCGGCGACAGCTATGTGGCGCAGCAGGGCGGCAAGCCGGTCTTCGCGCCGAAACCTGTGCCGGTGATGGCGGTCACGATGCCCGCGCGGCTGGGCGATACCGGGCTCAGCAGCAACGGGGTGATGGGCTATTTCGTCAATGACGATTACACGCGCTTCTATGCGGTCTATGGCGCGGGCGGGCAGACGGCGGCGGTCTCGAGGGCGCTGCGCGGCGGCCCGGTGCCCCTTGGCGGCCTGACACGGCTTTTGGGAAATGCGGGCGCCGCAACCAGCGGCTATGTCGAAACCGGCCATCTGCTGGAACTGCCGCTTGACGGCACGCCCATCCATCTGACGATGCTGGTCGATCCGCGCGGCCGGATCCCGGTCACCAGCGGCTGGCAGCCGGGCCAGAGCCAGGGCCTGCCCCCCGGCCCCGTTGCCGCGGCGCTGGCCGCGATGGTGGTGGATTTCCGCGCCGGTCCGGTCCTGACCGATCCGCATCGCATCCGCATGCCGCTGCCTTCCGAAGTGCGCGGCAAATGGGCCTGGGCCGCGCGCGCCGATATCACCGGCTGGGCGCCGGACGAGCCGGTCACGGCCAGCACCCCCGGCGCCAGCATGGGCACCGTGCCGCTGCATCTCTCAGAAGGCTGGCTCAGTCTTTCCGGCGCGCTCACCACGCCCGGCAGCGATAAGGAGAATGACGCATGAGCACCGATCACGCGGCACCGAAATCTGCACCGGCCACGGTTTCCGGTGGCGCCACGAAACTCGAATATGCCGTGGCACCCCTTCAGGTCGTGGCGGGCAGCGAGCAGACGCTGACGCTGACGGCCACCAATCCGGCGAGCGGCAGCCGGATTACATTCGTACCCGGACCGCAAGGCGACGAGATCGTGCTTAACATTCCCGCGCCGCCAGCCAAGACCGGTGCCGCGGCGCTGACGGACAAAGTGACCTATACCGCGAAATCGCAAAGCGACGGGTTCATCGCCGGGGTGCAGCCCGGCGAGGTCAACAGCATTGCCATTCTTCCGCTGGGCCAGACGATCCTGGCGCCGGGGCAGACCATCGAGATTACGCTGAGCCCGGTCCAGATCAGCGCCGTTCCTGGTCCGGTCAGCCTGGGCATCACCGAATATATCGGCTCGGACGAGGCCAGCACGACGCTTGACCTGACCAAGAACCAGATGGGCCTGCAAATCACCGCCTGGCTGAGCAAGCAGATCGCAGGCAAGGATGAGGTGGTGACGCTGTACTGGGAATCGGCGGGCGGCACGGTCGTCGACATTGCGGGGCTGGATGGCGGTGACGGCACGCGCAGCTTTCCGGTACAGGGCGCAACGCCGCCCTATCCGGGCCAGCTCAGCTTTGCGCCCGGCGGCGCGGGCAGCATGGTGCTGACGCTGACAGTGCGCACCGGCGACGGCCAGAAGACCGCCTCGACCTCGGTCACGCTGACGGCGCGCGCGCCCTATCTGCCACGCTTTGCCGCGACGCCCGCCTCTGGCGCGACGCTGCGGGTGGACGACAAGGTGACGCTGGACTGGAGCGTTCTTTACGCCCGCGCGGTGGTGCTGACCACGCCCTCGGGGGCGGGTCCGCAGCTGGTCCCGGCGCAACCCTTGCGGCAGATGCAGCGGGTGCCGGGCGACGATGCGCAGCACGGGGCGGCGGCGATCTCGGACATTCCGGGTAGGGTGGAATATATCCTGACCGCCACCGGCTATCCGCCCCAGAGCCAGGCCCGCATCAGCTTCTCGCTGGCGCCGGTGACCTTTCTGTATTTCAAATACCTGCAACGTGACGCCACCGGCAAGCTGTTGCTGCTGTCCTTTGGCATCGACCCGATGAGCTGGGGCGGCCAGAGATTGATCCTGGGCGATATCAACAGCTTTACCCTTTACCAGCCGGGCGGCGCATCCGAGACCTACTATATCGGCGCCTCGGACATGACGCATCCGCAGATCCTGTATTTTAACACCACCGCCGCGCCCGCGGGCGGTACGGTGACGGTGGCATGGCAGACCGCCAACCTGACCAAGCTGGTGCTGGACCCCGGCGGGACTGAGATACCCGCCGCCGAAATCGCCAACGGATCACGGCAGGTGCAGGTGCCCGCCGACAATCAGGTAAAGCTGACCGGCACGGCCGCCAATGGCCAGACCGTCCCCAGCACCCTGTTCGTCCAGGCGGCGACAAGCTGAGATGAGGGACGCGGGCGACCATCCCGTTCCCGCCGCTGCGGCGCAAAGCGCCCCGCAAAGCATCGCCGCGCTTTTGCACATGCGTGCAAGCGAGACCCCGGACCGGATCGCGGTGCAGATCCTCAATGGCGACATCGCCGGCATGGAAACACTTTCCTATGCCGAACTTTGGGACCGGTCGCGCGCGGCAGCGGCCGCCCTGTCGGCGGCCTGCCCGCAGGGCGGCACGGTGCTGATGGCGCTTCCCACCTCGGCCGCCCTGGTCACGGGGTTTCTGGGCGCGATCCTGGCCGGGTTGCGCCCGGCGATCCTGCCCGCGCCCCGGCCCGGTTCCGGGCGGCATGCGGCGGCGACGGACAGGATCCTGCGCGTGGCCGCCGAACGCGGCCGGGCGCTGATCTGCCCGACGCCGGACGGTCGTGACACGCTGATCGCCGCCGGCCTGCGCGACAGCGACGCGATCCGCCTGCTGGTCCCGAGCGAGGGCTTCGACCGTCCCGGCGCCCGGTCCTGGACGCCCGAGCCTCCCCCGGCCGAGGCGCCCGCCTGCCTGCAATACACCGCCGGCTCGACCCGGAAGCCGCGTGGGATCGTGCTCAACCATGCCAATATCCTTGCCAATATGGCCGATATTCAGGGGACCTTTGACTCCGGCCCCGGGACGCGGGCGCTTGGCTGGCTGCCGCTTCACCATGACATGGGGCTGTTCGGCCATCTGATCCAGCCGATCTTTGCCGGCGGCATGACAGTGCTGGCCCCGCCCGAGTGGTTCATCCGCGACCCCCTTGACTGGCTGCGCGCGATCTCCGCGCTTGGCATCACCCATACCGGCGGTCCGCCCTTTGCCTGGCACCTGCTGAGCCGGGCGCTGGCCGAAGGCGGCGCGACCGGGCTGGATCTCGGGGCGCTGCAGGTTGCCCATGTCGGGGCCGAGCCAGTGCATCCCGGCCCGCTGTGCCGCGCGGTGACGGAACTGACCCGCCATGGCATGCGCACCGACGGCTTCCTGCCCTGCTACGGCATGGCCGAGGTCACGGTCTTTGCCGCCGGCCGCCGCTTTCCCGGCAGGCATGGCGGCGTGGTGCGCTATACGCCCGGCGCGTCGATGACCGTGCGGATCGCCGATCCCGAAAGCGGCGCCGACATTGCCCCGGGCGAGACCGGCGAGATCTGGCTGTCGGGCCCTTCGGTCGCGCGCGGCTATGACGGCAATCCCGAAGGCACCGCCGCCGCCTTTGTCCAGCATGACGGGCAGCATTGGCTGCGCAGCGGCGACCTTGGACGGATGACGCCGCAGGGCCTGAGCGTCACCGGGCGGCGCGACAACCGGATCATGTCTCGCGGCGTCACCCATCACGCCGAGGATCTGGAGGCGACGCTGCATGCCCGCCTGCCGCGTCTGGCCCATGCGCCGCTGGCGGCCGTCGCGCTGAGCAGCCCCGAGGGCGAGGGCGTGGCCGTGGTCGCCGAAATTCGCGCCACCCACACCGAAACCGAGACCCTGCGCAACGACGTCATCGCGGCGCTGGCCGAGGGGCACGCGCTCTCCCCCGTAAGGATCAGCTTCGTCCCCCCCGGCGCATTGCCCCGCACCACCAGCGGCAAGCTGCGCCACAATGAGATCGCGGAGCTGCTGAAATCGGACCGGCTGCAAGTGCCCGCCCCGGCCCCGGCCCGTCCGGTTGCCGATGCCCGGGGGACGGCGCCCGCCCCGGACGCGCTGCAATCATCCGATATCCGCCTTGCCATCACCGGCATGGCCTGCCGGTTTCCCGGCGCCGACGATCCCGAAACCTTCTGGCAGCGGCTGCTGGACGGCGACGACCTTGTCACCGACATTCCCGCCGCGCGTTGGGATGTCGAGGCCTATCACGCCGACAACCCCGCCACGCCGGGACGCATGAACACCCGCCGCGGCGGCTTCATCGACGGGGCCGATCTGTTCGATGCGGCCTTCTTTGGCCTGTCCGACCCTGAGGCGGCCGAGACGGACCCGCAGCAACGGCTGGCGCTGGAGGTATCCTGGCGCGCGCTGGAACATGCCGGCATGACCCGCGAAAGTCTGCGCGGTAGCGCCACGGGCGTGTTTCTGGGCATTTCGACCACCGATTATGCGCATCTGCAAATTCGCGCCCGCCCGGATCTCAGCGCATTCTCCGCCTGGTCGGGTCTGGGCACGGCGCAAAGCATCGCCGCCAACCGGATCAGCTTTGCCCATGACCTGCGCGGCCCCAGCATCGCGGTGGATACCGCCTGCTCGTCCTCGCTGACCGCCTTGCACATCGCCGCCGGCGCGCTTTTGCGCGGCGATTGCGAGACTGCGCTGGTGGGCGGCGTCAACCTGATGCTGTCGCCCGGCACCACGGTGGCACTGGCGCAGTTCGGCATGCTGGCCAGCGACGGCGCCTGCAAGGTCTTTGATGCGCGCGCCGATGGCTATGTCCGCTCTGAGGGCTGCGGCTTCGTCGTGCTGAAGCGACTCCAGCGCGCGCGTGCCGACGGGGATCGGATTCTGGCGCTGATCCGCGCCACCTCTGCCGCGCAGGACGGCCACAGCAAGGGCATCACCGCGCCCAATCCCGAGGCGCAAGAGGCGCTGATCCGTCAGGCGCTGGACCGGGCCCGGCTTGACCCGGGGCGCGTGAACTTTGTCGAGGCGCATGGCACTGGCACCGCCCTCGGCGACCCGGCAGAGCTGGAGGTGCTGCGCCGCACTTATGGCGTGGCCGCCGGTCCCGCATGTCGGCTGGGGTCGGTGAAGGCCAGCGCCGGGCATCTGGAGGCCGCGGCGGGCATCGCCAGCCTGATCAAGACCGTGCAGGTATTGCGTCACCGGATGGCGCCGCCGCAACTGCACTTTCACGAGCTGCCCGGCACCATCGACCTGCGCGCAAGCCGCCTGCGCATCCCGGTCCAACCCGAAGCGCTGCGCCCGGCGGCTGGCGTGCCGCTTTGCGCCGCGGTCAGTTCCTTTGGCTTTGGCGGCGCATTGGCGCATGTGATCCTGGAAGCGGCTGAAGCCGCCCCCGTAGCGCCCCAGACGACGACCGACGCGCCATTGCGGCTGCTGCCGGTCTCGGCCCGGAGCGATCGGGCGCTGGCGGGCCTGACCCGCGATCTGGCCCGCTATGCCCGCAGCTGCACCCCCGGCCCGCTGGCGCCGCTGGCCCGCACGCTCAGCCGGCACCGGTCGCATTTCCCCCGGCGCGGTTTCGTGCTGGCCCGCGACCTGCCCGGCGCGGCGCAGGCGCTTGACGCCGGCCTCTCGACCGGCAGCGGCGCGATCTCCGAGCTTCGCCCGGGGTTTCTCTTCACCGGTCAAGGCGCGCATCTGGCCGGCCAGGGCACCGGGCTCGCGCGCCGCTTCCCGGTCTTTGCCGAGGCGCTGCGGGCATCGGCCGAGGCCTTGGCCCGCGCCGACCCCTCGCTGCCCGGGCTGACGGATATCCTGTTCGGCGACGGCGCGCTGCTTGGACGGACCGATCTTGCCCAGCCGGCGTTGATCGCGCTGTCCCACGCGCTTGACCGGCTCTGGCGCAGCCTTGGCGTGGTGCCCGTGGCCATGGCCGGCCACAGTCTGGGCGAGATCGCGGCCTGCCTGTCGGCGGGTGCCCTGGACCTTGACGGCGCCATGATCCTGGCGCTGCGGCGCGGTCGGCTGATGGCCGGGCTGCCCAGCCCCGGCGCGATGGCGGGCGTGGCACTGCCCGCCGAGGCGCTCCGCGCAAGGCTGAAGGACTGGAACCTGCCCGGCCTGACGGTCGCGGCCGAAAACGGCCCCGCCGCCAGCAGTCTCGCCGGCCCCGAGGACAGCCTTGCCCGGGCGCTTGACCGCCTGTCGCAGGACCGGGTTGCGGCGCGCCGGCTGGCCACGCCGGTCGCCTTCCACTCGGCGGTGCTGGACCCGATCCTTGACCCGCTGGAACGCGCCCTCGCCGAGATCCCCGCATCCGCGCCGCAGGCGCTGGTCATCTCGACGCTGACCGGGGCGGCGCTGACCGGGGCGCCGGACGCGCGGCATTGGCGGCAGCATGCGCGCCAGCCGGTGCGCTTTGCCGCCGCCCTGACCGCCCTGCAGCAGGCCGGCTGCACCCATCTTGTCGAGATCGGGCCGGGTCAGGTGCTGACCGGTCTGGCCCGCGCGGCCCTGCCAGGCACGCCGGCCCTGGCCAGCCTGCCGGCCCTGCCCGGCGGCGATACGACCGAGGAGGCCGCGCTGCTTGGTGTCGCTGGCGCGCTTTTCGCCGATGGCGCGGCGCTGGACTGGGCCGGGCTCAACCTGCCCACGGACCCGGCCGCACGGGCCGAGGACGTGCCCGGCCACCCGTTCGAGCGCCGCCGCTATTGGTTCGACATGGATCTGTCCCGGCCCGGGACGGCCGAGGAAACCCCGCTGCATTCCGTGCTGCGCTGGCCGCTCTGGCAGGCGCCCGCCGATCCCGGGGGCACGCATCGCCCGCTGAGCGCGGACGCGTCGCGCAACTGGCTGATCGTCGGCGACGGGAACGGTCTGGCCGAGGCGCTGGCACGGCAGCTTTGCGCGCGCGGGCGCCGGGTGATCCATCTTGGCCGCGCCGGGGGGGCCAAGCCCTGGACCGTTCAGCGCGGCGACATGCGGGGCCTGCTCCGCGTCGCCTTGCCGGACCGGCCAGAACCGGAAGCCATGACCAGGGCGCTGATCGACGTGCTGGCCCGGCGCATCCCCGGCGGGGCGACCCGCTGGAGCGTGCTGGTGCCCGCAGCGCTGGACATCACCACCACGCTTTCGCCCGAACAGGACGAGGCGCAGCAGCATCGCGACGGGATCGGCCTTCTGACCACGCTGGTACAGGCATTGCGCGGCGCCGGGCTGACCGGGCAGATGTACGTACTGACCCGCGCCGGGGTGCAGACCGCGCCCGATGCCGCGCCGGAACCTGCGCAGGCCGCGCTCTGGGGCTTTGGCGCGACACTGTTTCTGGAGCATCCCGACCTGCGCGGCGGGATGCTGGATCTGGAAAGCGACACCGGGGCGGCACAGATTCTGGATGCGCTGGACCTTCCTGACCTGCCGGGCATGGTGGCCTTGCGCGCCGGCCTGCCCCATGCACCCGAACTGACCCCCGCCGATGGATTGCCCGGGGTCCCGCCGACGCTCGACCGCCATGGCAGCTATCTGGTGACGGGCGGTCTGGGCGGGCTTGGCCTCGAGATCGCCGTCTGGCTGGCGCGGCGGGGCGCGGGCCGCGTCGTGCTGATGAGCCGCAGCGCCGACGCCGGCGCCCGCGCCACCCATGCCGCGCGCATCGCCCGGATCGAGGCGGCCGGCGCCGAGGTGGCGCTGATTTCCTGCGATACCGGCGATGCCCCGGCGCTGCGGCGCTGCCTTCAGGCATTGCGCGCCGACACCCGTCCGCTGCGCGGGATCGTCCATGCCGCCGGGCAGAACTGGCTGGGCCGGATCGCCGACACCCCGCCCGAGCGCATGCTGGAAACCATGCGTCTCAAGGCGGGCGCGGCGCTTGTCCTGCATGAGGCGACGCGCGACCTGCAACTCGATCTCTTCGTGATCTGCTCGTCGGTCTCGGCGCTTTGGGGCTCGGTCGAGCTGGCGCATTATGCCGCCGCCAACCGCTTTGCCGATGCGCTGGTCGAAATGCGCCGGGCGCAGGGCCTTGTCGGCACCTCTGTCAATTGGGGGCCATGGGCCGAGGTCGGCATGAGCGCGCGCCCCCGCGAGACCGAGGTCGTCACCGCACTTGGCCTGCCGCTGATCCCGCCCGGCGACGCGCTGGCAGCGCTGGAACAGGCCCTGACCGCGCCTGACGCCGTGCAGGTCATTGCCCGGCTGGACTGGCAGCGCTTCGGCGCATTCGCGGATTACAGCCTCTGGCCGGGGCTTTTCGCCCCCCTTCGCCGCGCGGCCGAGGCCGGGCGCGGCAGCGCGACCGCCGCACGCCATCTTGCGGCCGAGCTGCGCGGCCTGCCCGAACAGGCGGCCCGCAAGCGGCTTGTCGCGGCGATCCGGCGCGAGCTGGCGGCGCTGGTCTATCTGTCGCCCGGACGCGAGATCTCGGAGGAGGAACCGTTCAACCTTCTGGGCATCGACAGCCTGACCGCGATCAGCTTCGCCTTGCGGCTGGAGGCGCAGACTGGGGTGAGCCTGCCGCCGACGCTGGCCTATACGCATCCGACCATCGCCGATGTCACGGATTTCGTGCTGGCGGGGTTGTCGCGAATGACCGAGCAGGACACCGAAGGGCCACCCGCCCCGACCGGGCGTGGTGATGCCACCCCGGCGCTTGCCGCACGGCCGGCGGGGGTCTCGATGATCTGCCTGCCCTTCGCCGGGGCCTCGGCCGCCGTCTTTGCGGACTGGCGGGTTCCGGGTGTCACGCTGCGCTGCGCCGAACTGCCCGGACGCGGCACCCGCTATCGTGAGCCCGCGGCACCGTCGATCGAGGCCTTGGCCGAGGATCTGGCGCGAGAGATCGCCCGGACCGGCGGCTCGGAGGTGATCTACGGGCACAGTTTCGGCGCGCGGCTGGCCTTTGAGACGGCGCGCAAGCTGCCCGGGACCGCGCGGCCGCGACTGCTGGTCCTGTCCTGTCTGGGGCCGCAACCGCCAGCCCCGGGCGGCGCGCCGCTGGACGGGCAGGATGCCGACGCATTGGCGCGACACGCCCGCGACTGGCATGGCGACGCCGCGGACTCGGCCGCGTGGGGGCGGTTGCTGCCCGGGTTGCGCCATGACCTGGCGTTGATGGCGGATGCCGGGCCCGTCAGCGGCCCAGCGCTGGCGGTTCCGGTTCTGGTGATCGGCGGTCGCGACGATGCGCTGGCGCCACCCGACAGCCTGATCGGCTGGCAGGCGCATGTACAAGACCGCTTCTCGCTGACGCTGCTGGCGGGCGGGCACATGCCGTTCCGCACCGATCCGCAGGGCTTTTTCGCCACGCTCGCCGCCGCCATCCGCGACCTTTCGGACAAGGAGCCGTCCAGATGACTCGTCCCGCCGCCGCCCCCGCCCCCAGCCTGCGCACCGGCGATGCGCCGCCGCCCGCCGGTGCGCTTTGGTACTCGGCCTTTGGCGGGCGCTACAATGGACCAGAGCCTGGCTGGTTCGAACGCGAGGATTTTCCCTGGGTGCGGGAGCTGGAGCGGGACTGGACGACCATCCGCGACGAGCTGCTGGCGCTGGCGCGGCGCGATGGCAGCCGGCTCGGCGTCTATTTCAACCATGCCATGGCGTTTCCGCCGAAATCCTGGCGCACCATGGGCCTGCTTTTCTGGAGCTGGCGAATGCATGGCAATATCCGCGCCTGCCCGCAGACAATGGCAGTCCTGTCGCGCCTGCCCCAGGTGACCAGCGCCTCGCTCAATGCCTTGGCGCCGGGATCGAACATCAATCCGCATCAGGGTGACACCAACGCGGTGATCCGCATCCACCTGCCGCTGATCGTGCCCGCCGGCCTGCCCGATTGCGGCTTTCAGGTGGGCGACGAGGCCCGCGCCTGGACCGAGGGCCAGGCATTGCTGTTTCTGGATGCCAAGACGCATTTTGCGTGGAATCGCAGCGATGCAATGCGCTACGTTCTGGTTCTCGATGTTTTCAGACCAGAGTTCAGCGCGCAGAAGGCGCAGGTCTGCGCCAATGTCCTGGCTTCGATCGCCATGCAGGGGATCTATCAGCGCCTTCCGGCGCTGAACCGGCTCAGCGGCGGGTTCCGGCTGGCGCTGCACGCCATGATGCGCGGCGCGCTGCGGATCATCCTGCCGGTGCAAAACCGGCTGGGCCGCTAGGATCGGCGTGCCGGTCAGATCGGAACACATCGTCCCGGCCACCGCGGCGCCCGCCGCTCGATGATCATCTCTGGCAGAGCAGGCTTGCGCGCGGCGATGCCGCCGCCGGCCCCGCTGTGCCGTGCGACGACGTCATGGCGCGCGATGCTTGCCGTGCTTTTTTCTTTCTTGCCGAAGCGCCCGAACGACCGATGCCGTCAGCCGACCCATGCCGGCCGATGGCGAAGGTCTAGGCCTTTGCATCCTCAAGGATCATCCTGGCCGCCTTTTCGGCGATCATCAGCGTCGGCGAGTTCGTGTTGCCGCTGACGATCGTCGGCATGACCGAGGCATCGGCGATCCGAAGGCGACCCAGCGCGCGCATGCGCAAGCGCGTATCGACGACCGCGCCTTCGTCGCTTCCCATCCGGCAGGTGCCGACCGGGTGAAAGATCGTGGTGCCGATGTCGCCCGCCGCACGGACCAGATCGTCGCGGCTTTCGAAGGCGTTGCCGGGCCGGTATTCCTCGGGGCGAAACTTCGCGAAGGCGGGCTGCGCGGCGATCTGCCGCGTCAACCGGATCGACCGTGCGGCAACCTCGCGGTCACCCTCGGTCGAAAGATAGTTCGGCCGGATCGCGGGCGCGGTCCGGAAATCGGCGCGCTTCACATGGATCGAACCACGGCTTTCGGGCCGCAGATTGCAGACGCTGGCCGTGATGGCGGGAAAGGGGTGAACCGCATCGCCGAACTTGTCGAGGCTGACCGGCTGGACATGCCATTCAAGATCCGCCGTGGCCTTGTCCGGTCCCGAGCGGCTGAAGATGCCGAGCTGGCTGGGCGCCATGGCCATCGGACCCGAGCGTTTAAGCAGATATTCCATGCCGATCATCGCCTTGCCGATCAGGCTCGAGGCCTTTTCATTCAAGGTCGGCACGCCGTGAACCTTGTAGATCAGGCGCAGCTGCAGGTGGTCCTGAAGGTTCTCGCCGACCCCCGCCACCTCGACCCGGGGCGCAATGCCGGCCGCGTGAAGCACATCGCCGCGCCCGACCCCCGAAAGCTCCAGGAGTTGGGGCGAGCCGACAGCTCCGGCGGCAAGAATGGTCTCGCGCATGGCGCGTACCTCCTTGCGCTGGTTCTCGTGGTGAAAGACCACCCCGCGGACTTCGCCCTCTTCGATCACCAGGCTCTCGGCCTGGGCACCGGTCATGACGCGAAGGTTGGGCCGGTTCTTCGCCGGCCGCAAGAAGGCCTTGGACGTGTTCCAGCGAATGCCGCTGCGCTGGTTGACCTCGAAATAACCGGCGCCTTCGTTGTTGCCCCGGTTGAAATCGTCATTGCGCGGGACGCCGAACTCAAGCGCCGCGTCGCGGAAGGCATCAAGCACATCCCAATGCAGCCGCGCCTTCTCGACCCGCCATTCGCCGCCCGCGCCGTGCATCTCGCTGCCGCCGAGGTGATAGTCCTCCTGCGCGCGGAAAAGCGGCAGCACGTCATCCCAGCCCCAGCCCGTGCAGCCGGCCTGCCGCCAGTTATCGTAATCCTGCGCCTGGCCACGCATATAGATCATGCCGTTGATCGAGGAACAGCCGCCCAGGACCCGCCCCCGCGGATAAAGCAGCGAACGTCCGTTCAGCCCGCGCTCTTCTTCGGTCCGGAAACCCCAGTCGGTGCGCGGATTCCCGATGCAGTAAAGATAACCGACAGGGATGTGTATCCAGGCATAATTGTCCCGTCCGCCGGCCTCGAGCAGCAGAACACGAACCTTGGGATCCGCCGAAAGGCGGTTGGCGAGAACGCAGCCCGCGCTGCCCGCCCCGATAACGATATAGTCGTAGCTTTCCATCTGGCGTGCTTTCAATATCTGAGGCAACATGCGGCAGCCGCTCAAGCAGGTGGCCTGACCGCATCCGGAACGTTGCATTTTCGATAGCTGTGCAGGTCTCTTACCCCGCCCGCAAACCAATGATGCCGAAATCGGCTTATGCATACAAGCTGGCAGCCGTGATTGATTTCTCACATCACGTGAACGAAAATGAACAGCATGGCGCAGTTCAATTGGGATGACATCCCGTTCTTTCTGGCTTTGGCGCGCAGCGGGCAGCTGACCATGGCCGCCCGGCAGCTGGGTTCGTCGCATGTGACCGTGGCACGACGTGTCGAGCGGCTGGAGAACGCCCTTCGCCAACGATTATTCGAGCGCAGTTCAAAGGGTTACAAGCTGACGGCGAGTGGACGCCGCCTGGTCGAGACCGCCCGGCACATGGAGGAGGCTTCGGCAGGCATCTCTCCGGGCGAGGCGCCTGGGCGAGGTCTGACCGGCAGCTTTCGGGTGGCGGTGCCCGAGGGGTTCGCGAGCTTTTTCACCGACCGCATGCTCAAGGCTTTTGCCGCGCGTTTTCCGGCTCTTTCGCTTGAGCTCATCACGCTCACGCAGGTCTTGTCGCTGTCGCGGCGCGAGGCCGACCTGACCATCACCCTGGATTCCGTCACGCGTGGCGCTTATCGATCGGAGCATCTGGCCGACTACAACCTTTGCATCTATGCCGCGCGGGACTTTCTCGCGGGAATGCCGCCGATCAGAAGCCGCGAGGATCTGCTGAGCCAGCGCTTTGTCGGCTATATCGAGGAAATGCTTTTCGCGTCCGGCCTCGACTATCTGGACGAGATTCATCCCGCATTGCGGCCGACATTCAAGAGCTCCAGCATCTTCAGCCAGTTGACCGCCACGCGGCGGGGCTTGGGACTGTGCGTCCTGCCCTGCTATCTGGCCAGGGATTGCGATGACCTGGTTCCGGTCCTCGCCGATCAGCTCTGCCTGCGGCGGACCTATTGGCTGACCTGCCATTCCGATGCCCGCCAGATGCAGCGCGAACGCAAGGTGATCGCATTCTTCAGCGACGAGATCGCGCGGCATTCGGACGTGCTTCTTCTGCCGGACCGGAATGCGGCCCCTGCCGCCCAGGTCAGGCATCCCGGCTTGAAATAAGATCAAGGCGCATCGCCGCCTGTGAGGCCACGAAGCCGGCCGATATCGCTGTTGGCATCCGTACGCGGCCGTCCAGAAGCAGGGGTTGCAACCATCCAATAACCCCATGGTGATCGGCGGCGACATACCGGTGGGCGTCCCGCAAGGGAAATCCCCCCTCGCGAGGGACGAATCGCCAAAGCCGATCTGGTCTCGATCATCGCCACTCGCGACGACAGGACACTCGGAGGCATGGTGCCCGGAGGCGGAGACCGGTTCGGAAACGGATGCCCGAACTTCCTCGAACGACGCGCTTGTGGAGATCGCCCGGCATCTTGGCCACAGCAACCCCAAAGTGACGCGCGGCACCTACGGTCAGTTCAGCCCGGACCACCTGCGTATGGCGGCAGGCGCGCTGGACTTCGGCCGCATCGCTCCGGTTCATCGATCCAGAGGGCGAGCCCCTAAATGAACCATACCGACTTGAATTTTCATGGTGACCCCGACAGGACTTGAACCTGTAACCTGCCCCTTAGGAGGGGGCTGCTCTATCCAGTTGAGCCACGGGGCCGCCGCAGATGCTTTTGCCAGCGGGCCAGGAAAATGGCAAGCTTGCCGCGCCGCGCCGGACACGATAACGGTAACATGATTGCGGAGCAGCATTTGCCAATGAATATGAAAAGACCTCGCCGCCCCTTGACCCTGCGTGATGTCTCGGAGGCGTCGGGCGTGTCCGAGATGACCGTCAGCCGGGTGTTGCGCAACCGGGGCGATGTTTCCGCCGCGACGCGGGAAAAGGTGCTGACCGCCGCCCGCACCCTGGGCTATGTCCCCAACAAGATCGCCGGCGGTCTGGCCAGCCAGCGCGTCAATCTGGTCGCCGTGGTCATTCCATCGCTGTCGAACATGGTCTTTCCCGATGTGCTGGGCGGGATCTCGGCGGAACTGGACGATACCGGCTTACAGCCGGTGGTGGGGGTCACGAATTATTCACCCCCGCGCGAGGATGCGGTGCTTTACGACATGCTGTCCTGGCGCCCCTCGGGGGTTATTCTGGCGGGGCTGGAACATAACAAGGCCGCCCGCGCCATGCTGGAAAACGCCGGCCTGCCGGTGGTCGAGATCATGGATGTGGACGGCACGCCCATCGATTGCGCGGTCGGCATCTCGCACAAGCGCGCCGGGGCCGAAATGGCCGAGGAAATCCTGAACGCCGGCTATCGCCGCATCGGCTTTATCGGCACCCACATGCCCGAGGATCATCGCGCCCGCAAACGTCTGGCAGGGTTCGAGGCGCGCCTGGGCGAGGCGGGCATCGCACTGGCGGCGCGGGAGTTCTATCAGGGCGGCTCGTCGCTTCTGAAGGGGCGCGAGCTGACCGAGCGCATCCTGAGCCGCGAGCCGGATCTGGATTTTCTGTATTATTCCAATGATATGATCGGCGCGGGTGGGCTGATGTGGTGCATGGAACAGGGCTATGACATTCCGGGCAAGCTGGGACTGGCCGGTTTCAACGGGGTCGAGCTGTTGGACGGGCTGCCGATGCGGCTGACCACCACCGATGCCCGGCGCATCGATATCGGGCGGCGCGCCGCGCGCATCGTCGCCGGCAAGGAGCCAAAGCCCGAGGATGGCGTCGTGGCCTTTGCCCCGACCTTCCTGCCCGGGGACACGATCCGCTCCCGTTGAACGCCAAGCGCGTCAAAGGTGACGGCGGCCCCTGTTGGCGCCGCCGCATGGATATTTGGGCATGAAAGAAGCTTTGAGCCTTAGTCCAGATCGGGGAAGAATTTTCCCGCGGGCGAAAGGGTGAAGATTTCAAAGCCGGTGGCGGTGACGCCGATCGAATGCTCGAACTGCGCCGAAAGCGACTTGTCGCGGGTGACCGCCGTCCAGTCATCGGCCAGCACCTTGGTTTCCGGACGGCCAAGGTTGACCATCGGCTCGATGGTGAAGAACATGCCTTCTTCCAGCACCGGGCCTTTGCCGGGGCGGCCGAAATGCAGGACGTTCGGCGGCGCGTGAAAGACCCGGCCCAGACCGTGGCCGCAGAAATCGCGCACCACCGACATGCGGTTGGCCTCGACATAGGACTGGATAGCCCAGCCGATATCGCCGAAAGTGGCGCCGGGGCGGACGGCTTCGATCCCCTTCATCAGGCTGTCATGGGTGACCTGGATCAGGCGCTTGGATTTCACGCTGGCCTTGCCCGCCACATACATGCGCGAGCTGTCGCCATACCAGCCATCGGCGATGACCGTCACGTCGATGTTCAGGATATCGCCATCCGACAGCACCTTGTCGCCGGGAATGCCGTGGCAGACGACATGGTTGACGCTGATGCAGCTGGCATGCTGATAGCCGCGATAGCCGATGGTGGCGCTGACGGTGCCCAGTTCCACCACCCGGTTGCGGATGAAATCGTCGATGGCGCCGGTGGTGGCGCCGGGCTGGACCAGCGGCCCGACCTCGTCAAGGATCTGTGCCGCGATCCGGCCGGCCGCGTGCATGCCGGCGAAATCTGCCGGCTCGTGAATGCGGATCCCCTCGCGGGTCTGGCGTACGTCGTTCATGGCGTCCTCATCTGGCTTGGCACAGAGATAGTCCGAAGCGGCCACTTGTTCCAGCCCTGCGGGCGGACCTATACATGCCCCAAGGTCACGTACGCGACAGGAGCCGCCATGCAATCGGACAATCCCACCGCCGCCATTCTCGTCATTGGCGACGAGATCCTTTCGGGCCGCACGCGCGAGGGCAATGCCCATCACCTGTCGCAGGTCCTGAACAGCATCGGCATCGACCTGCGCGAGGTCAGGATCGTCTCGGACGATCAGGACCAGATCGTCGAGGCGATCCGGGCGCTGGACAAGTCGCTGGGCGGGCGCTGGGACATGCTGTTCACCTCGGGCGGGATCGGGCCGACGCATGACGACGTGACCGCCGATGCGGTGGCCGCGGCGTTCGGCGTGGGCATCGAGATCAACGAAGAGGCCCGCGCCGTCATGACCGCCCGCTGGCAGGCGCGCGGCGTCGAGGTGACGGGGAACCGGCTGCGCATGGCCCGCATCCCGCTTGGCGCCAGGCTGATCGCCAATGCCCATTCCGCCGCGCCGGGTTTCCATATCGGCAATACCTATGTCATGGCCGGCGTCCCCGAGGTTTTCCGGGTCATGGTCGAGGCCATCATACCCGGACTGCCGACCGGCCGCGCCTCGGTCAGCGAGGCGGTCGAGGTGATGCGCCCGGAATCCGACGTGGCCGACGGGCTGCGCGAGGTGGCCGAACGCTATCCCGACCTGTCGCTGGGCTCATATCCGTTCCAGCGCGAGCAGCGCTATGGCACCAGTCTGGTCATCCGCGGGCTGGACGGTGCGCGCGTCGCCGCCGCCATGGCCGATTTGCATGCAAGGCTGGCGCTGTGACACCGGGCGATCCAGATCTGGCGCGGGCCTTTGAAACCACATGGCCCGCTGCCGAATATGCCGATGCCGGCGCCTTTCGCGTCGGGCGCGGCCATGGCGCGGGCGGGCGGGTCAGCTCGGCCCGGGCGCTGCGGCCCGATTGGGACGAGGCCGACATTCCGGCGGTCGAAGCGATCCATCGCCGCTGGCGGCAGCGGGCGATGTTTCGCCTGCCCGACTGCGACGACGCGCTTGCCAAGGCGCTGATCGCGCGCGGCTATCAGCGTCAGAACCCGACCGCGATCATGGCGCTGGACTGCGCGGCGCTGCGCGACCGCGACGTGCCGGGCATGACCGCATTCACGATCTGGCCACCCTTGGCGATTCAGGGCGATATCTGGGCTGCGGGCAATATCGGCGCGGCACGGCAGGCGGTGATGCCGCGGGTCGCCCTGCCCAGGACCGCGATCCTTGGCCGACACGAGGATCGCGCGGCGGGCGCGGCCTTTGTCGCCGTGGACGGGCCTGTCGCCATGATCCATGCCATCGAGGTCGCGCCGGGATTCCGCCGCAAGGGGTTGGCGGGCTGGCTGATCCGCAGGGCCGCCACCTGGGCCGATGCGCAAGGTGCCACACGGCTGGGGCTGGCCGTCAGCCGCGCCAATACCAGCGCCCGCGCGCTTTACGACCGCATGGGCTTTGCCGAGACCGGCGGTTACGCCTATTGGGCGCGGGACTGAGCCCGCCCCTGGCCCCGGCCTAGTCCCGGGCCAGCCGGCGCAGTTCCTTCTTGACCAGATCAAGCTCGCTGCGCAGCAGGTCCAGTTCGGCCCGCAGGTCATCGTCAAGCAGCGCCCCGGCCACCATGGTCAGCCTTCCCAGCGGGATCGCGCCCGGCGCCGGCGCGGGCGGCGCGTCATTCTCGGCCATATCCTCGTATAGCAGAAAGGTCTGCACCCCGTCCGACAGCCGCTCGGCGGGGATGGCGGCGGCGACGCGCCAGCGGCCCTCGCCCTCTGGCGTGACGCGGGCATTGGCGACAGGCGCGCCCAGATGGACCAGGATCAGCCGCCCGGGCGGCGTGCCGCGCATCAGCATGCCCTGCCAGATGCCGGCCTTCAGCCCCAGTGATTCAAACTCGCGCATCAAGGACCTTTCCCGGATCAGAACTCTGCCCGCAAATGCCGGGACAGGACCAGCTCATGGATTTCAACCGCGCTCATGCGGGGGGATTCAAAGATCAGGTCCAGCCAGATCTTTTCCAGCCGCCGCTCGTTCATCTCGGTATAGGCAAGGTCGAATTCGATGACCTGCCGGCTTTGCAGCCCCGCTTCGAGATCGGCGAATTTCCGGGGGATTTCCTCGGTATTGGGGCCGTGGCCGATATTGAGCCGGGCATAGATGCCGATCGGACGCTCGACCTCGATGCCGGTTTCCAGCCGGATGACATGGTCGCGGGTCAGCCCGGCCAGCGCCTCGCGCGGCAGCTCGATCGCGACCGACAGGAAGCTGCCCGAAAATCCGAAAACCTCAAGCCGCAGGCCAAAGGGCGACAGGTCGGTAACACCCGGGCTGCGCACCTGTTCAAGGATCAGCGCCCGTTGCGGGCAATCGTGCCAGACCGTCGCCTGCGCGCCAAGGCTGGCGCCGGATGCGGGTTCGGCAAGACCGCGCGGGGTGATCGGCCCGGCCATGAAGCCCGGCCGCCAGCGCCAGTCAGTGCCGCCCGGCAGACTGAGCGCATCCAGCGCCCTGCGCGAGACCTGCGCGCGGCGGTCCGTGCCCGACAGGAACCGGTTCAGGCTGCCGCGCAGGCCCAGAGCCTCGTCCCGCAGCCGGTGCAGTTGCGCTGCGCCGATCCGGTCGACATTCTCCGACAGCTCGCCCCATTGGCGATGCGCCCGCTCGCGTGCCTTTCGTTCAAGCCACTTGCGTGGACGCATCCCCATGCTGATGCCTTACTGGTCCATATAGACGTGGGTTTCCTCGGCCGCGCCCGGATGGGTCACGGCGCCGTAGCGCGCCTTGCCGACCAGCCGCGCATATTTCCACAGCGCGCCCGACGCATAGTCGGTGGCGCGCGCCCCGGTCCATTCGGCACGGCGCTGCGCCAGCTCGTCATCCGACAGCGCCACCGAGATCTCGCCCTTGACGGCATCAATGGTGATCATGTCGCCATCCTTGAGCAGCGCGATAGGGCCGCCATGCGCCGATTCCGGCCCGACATGGCCGACGCAGAAGCCGCGCGTCGCACCCGAGAAGCGGCCATCGGTGATCAGCGCCACCTTCTTGCCCATGCCCTGCCCCGAAAGCGCGGCGGTGGTGGACAGCATCTCGCGCATGCCGGGGCCGCCGGCCGGGCCCTCGTTGCGGATGACGATGACCTCGCCTTCCTTATATTCGCGCTTGGTCACGGCATCAAAGGCCTCTTCCTCGCATTCAAAGACGCGGGCCGGGCCGGTGAATACCTGCTGTTCAGCGGTCATGCCGGCGACCTTGACGATGGCGCCATCGGGGGCAAGGTTGCCTTTCAGGCCGACCACGCCACCGGTTTTCGACAGCGGCGTTGCGACCGGGTGGATGACCTTGCCGTCGATCTCGCGCTCCACAAGGTCCAGCTCCTCGCCGATGGTCTTGCCGGAGGCGGTGATGCAGTCTTCGTGGATCAGGCCGGCGCGGCGCAGCTCGCGCATGACGACCGGCACGCCGCCCGCCTCGTAAAGATCCTTTGCGACATAATCGCCGCCCGGACGCAGGTTCACGAAATAGGGCGTGTCGCGGAAGATGTCGCAGACGTCGAACAGGTCGAAATCGATCCCCGCCTCATGGGCGATGGCGGGAAGATGCAGCCCGGCATTGGTCGAGCCGCCGGTGCAGGCGACGACCCGCGCGGCGTTTTCCAGCGCCTTGCGCGTCACCACGTCACGGGCGCGGATGTTCTTTTCGATCAGGCTCATCACCGCCTCGCCCGAGGCAAGGCCGTATTGGTCGCGGCTTTCATAGGGCGCGGGCGCGCCCGAGCTGTTCATCAGCGCAAGACCGATCGCCTCGCTGACGCAGGCCATGGTATTGGCGGTATATTGCCCGCCGCAGGCCCCGGCGCTGGGACAGGCCACGCGCTCCAGAATCTCCAGTTCGGCATCCGACATATTGCCGGCGGCGTGCTGGCCCACGGCCTCGAACACGTCCTGGACGACGACATCCTTGCCGTTCAGCTTGCCCGGCAGGATCGAGCCGCCATAGATGAACACGCTGGGCACGTTCAGCCGCACCATGGCCATCATCATGCCCGGCAGCGACTTGTCGCAGCCCGCAAGCCCGACCAGCGCGTCATAGCAATGGCCGCGCATGGTCAGTTCGACCGTATCCGCGATCCAGTCGCGCGACGCGAGCGAGGAGCGCATCCCCTCATGCCCCATGGCGATGCCGTCGGTGACGGTGATGGTGGTGAATTCGCGCGGGCATCCGCCGCCTTTTTTCACACCCTGCTTGACCGATTGCGCCTGACGGGCCAGCGCGATGTTGCACGGCGCCGCCTCGTTCCAGCAGGTCGCCACACCCACCCAGGGGGAATGGATTTCTTCCTCGGAAATGCCCATCGCGTAGAAATAGCTGCGATGCGGCGCGCGCGCCGGTCCTTCGGTGACATGGCGGCTGGGAAGATGCGACTTGTCGAAGCGGGTGTTTTTCATGGCGTATCCCTCTGGCTGCGACTTGGATAGGGCCAGCCCGCCCAAGGGGCAAGGGGGCGGGGTGCCGAAAACCCCGGCAAATATGGCAGCAATCCTGCCCCTATTCGGCCAGCCGGTCCAGCCGGGCCGCCATGATCAGGTCGTTCATGGTCACGCCCCCCGCCGAATGGGTGGTGAAGGTGACGCGGGCAAAGCCCCAGCCAAAGGCAATGTCGGGATGGTGGTTGGCGGCCTCGGCCTGCCACGCGGCAAGATTGGCCAGCTGCGCGGCACGTCGGAATGTCTTGAAGCGCCAGTCGCGGCTGATCGACTTGCCGTCCGGGGCCAGCGCCCATCCCGGCAGGCCCCCCAGATGTGCGGCCAGTTCCGCCGGATCCAGCGCCGGGGCGCCGTCGACGATCTTTCCCGCAGCCAGATCGGTCATCTTGCCCCCTTTCACAGGATCGGCGCGGCCAGCGCCAGAAGGTTGTTGCGCAACCGCTTCCAGACCGACCAGTCGCGGATTTCCTCAAGATCGACGGGGTGGGCGCGGTCGATATAGGTCTGCTGGCGCTGATCCAGCGCCTCGGTCAGATCGCCGCCCAGAAACAGCATGTTCATTTCATAATTCAGCTCAAAGCTGCGGCGGTCCATGTTGGCGCTGCCCAGCATGGCCATGCAGCCATCCACGGTGATGATCTTGGCATGCAAGAGCCCGCCCGGGAACAGCATCAGCTTCACCCCCGCCGCGACCAGCCCGTAATAGAACCCCTCGGAGGTGGCCTGCACGACCAGCGAATCGTTGCGGGCGGGCAGGATCATGGTCACGTCGATGCCGCTGCGCGCGGCGGTGCGGATCGCCGAATCCAGCGCGCTGCCCGGCACATAATAGGGCGTGGTGATGGTCAGCCGGCTGCGCGCGGCATAGATCATCGTGGTCATCGAATCCGACAGCGAGCCATGGCGGTTGTCGGGCCCGGTGGCCACGACCTGCGCGATCTCGCCCGGGGCGGCGACCGGCGGGGACATGCGCAGGATGTCGCCCAGATCCTCGCCGGTATAGCTCATCCAGTCCTGCAGGAAGATCGCCTGCATCTGCCGCACGACCGGCCCCTCGATGCGCAGGAAGACGTCGATCCAGGGCGCGAAGCGCGGCTTGACCGCGAAGGCCATGTCCGAGCAGTTGCGGCTGCCGGTAAAGCCGATCTCATGGTCGATGACCACGATCTTGCGGTGATTGCGCAGGTCCATGCGCTGAAACAGCAGCCCGATGACCGGCATGCCCAAAGGCAGCGCCTCGATACATTCGCAGCCGGCGGCCTTCATCTGCGCCCATGCGTCCGAACGCCCAAAAGCGCGTGAGCCATAGGCATCGATCACCGCCCGCACCTTGACGCCGCGCCCGACAGCGCGGATCGCCGCCTCGGCCACCGACCGGCCCGAGACATCGTCCAGCCAGATATAGAACAGCATATGGACATGCTCGCGCGCCTGATCGATGGCGGTGACCAGATCGGCGATGGCGCTGTCATCCTCGGGCAGCAGGGTGGCGCGGTTGCCGGCCACGGCCTCGAACCCGCCGATGGCCCGATTCGCGGCGATGATCGGCGCGGCAAAGACCGGGGGGTTGCGCACCTGCTCGGGGCTGGGTTGCCACAGGCCCGACAGGAAACGGCGCACGCTGGCCATGGTCGAGACCTCGGCGCTGCGCATCCTGATTTCGCCAAACAGGATATAGGCCAGGATTCCGACCAGCGGCACCAGTTCGATGATCAGAATCCACGAAAGCCGTACCGTGGGTTCAAGGCGCGGGCGCAACAGCACGCGCGCGCTGACCAGCAGCGCGGCGGCGTAATGGGTAAAGGCAAGCATGTCGGTCCACATGGCCGCATGAAAGCGCGGCCCGAGCGGAATTGCAATTCGGTGTCGTTTTGCCTATCTCAGCCCCTGAACCCAGCGTTAGGACCCGTCGATGAACTGGATCACCAACTATGTTCGCCCGCGCATCAATTCGCTGTTCTCGCGCCGCGACGTGCCCGAGAACCTGTGGACCAAGTGCCCGGAATGCGGAACCATGCTGTTCCACCGCGAACTGGCCGACAATCTGAACGTCTGCAGCAATTGCGACCACCATCTGGCGATCACGCCCCGCTCGCGCTTTGCGGCGCTGTTTGACGGCGGCGTCTTCAACGAGGTCAAGGTGCCCGAGCCGGTCGCCGACCCGCTGCAGTTCCGCGACCAGAAGAAATATCCCGACCGGATGAAGGCGGCGCAGAAATCCACCGGCGAAAAAGAGGCCATGCTGGTCGCCGAGGGCGAGATCGGCCGCACCCCCATCGTCGCCGCCGCGCAGGATTTCTCGTTCATGGGCGGCTCCATGGGCATGTATGTCGGCAATGCCATCATCGCCGCCGCCGAGCGCGCGGTGAAGCTCAAGCGCCCCTTGGTGCTGTTTTCGGCCGCTGGCGGCGCGCGCATGCAGGAAGGCATCCTGTCCCTGATGCAGATGCCGCGCACCACCGTCGCGGTCGAGATGCTCAAGGAAGCCGGCCTGCCCTATATCGTCGTCCTGACCCATCCGACGACCGGCGGCGTGACCGCAAGCTACGCCATGCTGGGCGATATCCAGATCGCCGAACCCAATGCGCTGATCTGCTTTGCCGGCCCGCGCGTGATCGAGCAGACCATCCGCGAAAAGCTGCCCGAGGGCTTCCAGCGCGCCGAATACCTGCTGGATCACGGCATGCTGGACCGGGTGACCCATCGCAAGAAGCTGCGCGAGGAGCTGATCTCGATCCTGCGCATGGTCATGCGCCAGCCCGCCCCGATCGCGGGCGACCTGCCGGCGCCGGGCAATATCAAGACCGCCGCCCTGCCCGAGGCGGAACTTGCCAGCGCAGGCGCGACCCCGCCTGCCGTCGAAGCCGCCGGCAAGACGCCCTGACCCGCAGCGGCCGACAGCGATGACCACATCCGACGCCATTCTTGCACGGCTCATGGCCCTGCATCCCAAGGTCATCGACCTGTCGCTGGAGCGGATGCTGCGCATCCTTGACGCGCTGGGAAATCCGCAGGACCGCATCCCGCCGGTCATCCATATCGCCGGCACCAACGGCAAGGGTTCGACCCAGGCGATGATCCGGGCCGGGCTGGAATCGGCGGGGCTGCGGGTCCATGCCTATACCTCGCCGCATCTGGCGCAGTTTCACGAACGCATCCGGCTGGCGGGCGAGTTGATCACCGAGGCCGATCTGGCCGCCACGCTCGAGGAATGCGAGGCGGCGAATGGCGACCAGGCGATCACCTTTTTCGAGATCACCACGGCGGCGGCATTCCTGGCATTCTCACGCGTCCCGGCCGATTACACCCTGCTTGAGGTCGGGCTGGGCGGGCGGCTGGACGCCACCAACGTCATCGACGCGCCGCGCCTGACCGTGATCACCCCGGTCAGCATCGACCACACCCAATATCTGGGCGAAACCCTGGCCGAGATCGCGGGCGAGAAAGCCGGCATCCTGAAACGCCGCACCCCCTGCATCGTCGCGCCCCAGGCCCCCGTCGCCCGCGAGGTGATCGAGGCCAGGGCCGAGCGGCTCTTTGCCCCGCTCAGCATCGGGCGTCAGGACTGGGACAGCCGGCGCGAGGGCGACAGCCTGATCTATCAGGACGATCACGGGCTGATGGACCTGCCCCTGCCCGTCCTGCCCGGCCCGCATCAGATCGTGAATGCCGGCACCGCCATCGCCGCGCTGCGCGAGCTGGGCTTTGGCCGCATCGAGGCCCGCGCCGCCGTGGTCGAGGCCGAATGGCCCGCCCGCATGCAGCGCCTGACCCGTGGCCCGCTGGTCGATATCGCCCAGGGGGCCGAGCTGTGGCTGGACGGCGGCCACAACCCCGCCGGCGGCGAGGCGCTGGCCCAGACCCTGGCCGGGATGGCGAGAAAACCCACGCATCTGATCTGCGGCATGCTGAACACCAAGGATGTCGCGGGCTATATGCGCCCGCTGGCGGCGCAGGCGCAAAGCCTGACCGCCATCGACATCCCCGGAGAGCCAAACACCCTGCCCGCGACCGAGACCGCCCGCATCGCGACGGCAGCCGGCCTGCCCGCCCGGACCGCCCCCGATGCCGCGACGGCACTGCGGCAAATTGTTGCAGAATCACCCCATGCCCGGCTATTGGTCTGCGGGTCGCTGTATCTTGCGGGCCATATCCTGCGTGAGCACGGCTGAATGCCGGCCGATCGCCGCTATTGGCATCAGATAATTGTATATTTAGTCAGTTCAGAAATGATCTGGCCGAGTTTTCATTGCTCGCAGCGGTTGCAAAGATCATTCTTGCCTGCATGGCGCACCCTGCGCTAAGGAGCGACCGCGCATGCGGGATGGGAGTGCCTGAATGGTGTTTCTGGGAAGAGTATCATGCCCTCGTTAACGATTACGCTTTATGCAACGACAGTCGTCAATGGAATCGTCATGGCCGACTCGACGATCACCACCCTCACCATCCCCGAAATATCGGTGGACAGTCTGGTGGACCGTTTCGAATGGGGGGCATATCTCAACAGCCCCAATGGCCATATCGCCGGGAGTACGACACCGCCGATGCTGTTCGATGCCGGCTCGACCGGGAACGTCATGAACGGCACGCTCTATTCGCCGGTCCGCTATACGCAGGGAACCAATCTTGGCGGCAGGGATGGCGTCCTGCGACAGCTCGACAAAAGCGGCTACCAGGTTTCGCCCACCGATCTCAGCATCTGCTACCTTGCGGGAACGCTGATCGCGTCCCCCCATGGCGAGGTTCCGGTCGAGACGCTGCGGACCGGAAACCTGGTGATGACCCGCGACCGTGGTGCGCAGCCGCTGGTCTGGACCTCCTCGACCCGCGTCACCCGTGAGGTTCTTGACCAGGCCCCGAACCAGCGCCCGATCCGCATCGAGGCGGGCGCGCTGGGGAACGGACTGCCGCGCCGAAGCGTCGAGGTCTCGCCCCAGCACCGCGTGCTGGTGCGCCATGGCGGGCGCGAATACCTGATCTCGGCCCGGCATCTGATGATGGCGGGGGTGGCTGGCGTCAGCGTGCGGCAGGATGACAGCGAATTCACCCTGGTCCATATCGCCTTTGCCCAGCACGAGATCGTTCTGGCCGAAGGCGCCGAGATGGAGTCGTTTTTCACCGGTCCGATGGCGGTGCGCGCGCTGGGTCTGGCGCAGCGGCTGGGCCTGTGCATGGCCTTCCCCGAACTGGCGCAGGGCGAGAACCGGATGACCCCTGCCCGCCCCTTCATCAAGTATCGCGACTACGCCAGGATGCTGGCGGCCAGCTCGGCGGCCTGAAGAGGCGCGCAGGTCCCAAAGATCCTGATCCCGGACGGCCCCCGCCCCTAGGCGGGCCGCTCGGCCTCAGGCCGGCCCCAATCGGCATCGCGCATCTCCCGCAGGCGGCTGGCGGTGCGCTCGAACTCAAAGGCGCCCTCACCCTCGGCATATAGCCGCTCGGGCTCGTCGGCGGCGCTGGCGATCAGCCGCACGCGGGCCTCATAGAGCGCGTCGATCAGGGTCACGAAGCGCTTGGCCTCGTTATAGTTCGACATGCTCAGCCGCGGGATGGCGTCGATGAACAGCACATCCACCGCCTGGGCAATCGCCAGATAATCGGCCGGGCCCAAAGGCTTGGCGCATAGATCCCAGAAACTGGCCCGGGCCGCGCGACCGCAATGGACGGGCAGTTCGACCTTGCGGCCCTTGATGTCCAGAACCAGCGGCGCGGTCGCCGCGCAATCGGTCAGATCGTCCCAGAGCGTGTCCATGCCCACCCGCGCCGCGTGATCGGCGGGGATGAACCAGACCTGCCCGCCCTCGTCCCGGTTCTGGCGGTGGTCGGTGGCGCTGGCCAGTTCGACGACCTGCATGCGTTCGCGGATCAACCCGATAAAGGGCAGGAAAAGCTGGCGGTTCAGCCCGTTCTTGTACAGATCCTCGGGCACCCGGTTCGAGGTGGTGACGACCGTCACCCCCTCCTCGAACAGGACCTGGAACAGCCGCCCCACGATCATCGCATCGGCGATGTCGGTGATCTGCATCTCGTCAAAACACAAAAGCCGGACCTGCTGCGCCACCGCCAGCGCCACGGGACGCACCGCGTCCTGCTGGCCGGATTTGCGCACGCCCTCCAGCGCGGCCTGGATTTCCTGCATGAACTCGTGGAAATGCACCCGGCGCTTTGCGGCGATGGGGGTGGCCTCCATCAGCATGTCCATCAGCATGGACTTGCCGCGCCCGACCCCGCCCCAGAGGTAAAGCCCCTTGACCGGGGTCGCGGCAGCCGCCGGAGTATTGCCCATCAGCTTCGAGAGCCAGCCCGATTTCGGCATCGAGGCCGGAACGGCCTCGGCCAGGGCGCGGGCAACCCGGTCCAGCGCCGGCAAAACGCCGCGCTGCGCATCATCGGGGGTCAGCAGGCCCGAGGCGACCCGGGCATTGTAAAGTTCGGAAACGCTTGCCATGACCGCCCCCTGCCAAAGAAAGAACCGGCCCGCAAGGGCCGGTTCGGGTCGTATCACAGATTTCGCGGATGCTCAGCGGCCAAGACGCGAGTATTTGCCGCGCGGATCGGCACCCTTGCCCAGCCAGTTCTGGGTAACGGCGGCGACATGGTTCACAATCTGCACGCGCTGGGTATTGCGCGCCGCATCGGCATCGTCACCGGCCTTGCCGACCAGCGCCGGGAATTCGGCCTTGATGTTCTGCGGCTCGGTCAGGGCAGCGCCGCTATGGGCGTCAAAGACCTGCACGGTATACTGGATGTTGTGAACGCCCACGGTGTGCATCCGGCGCACGGTCGGGGTGATGGCGTGGAACTGGGTGATGGTGGCGACGATGCGCACGCCCTTGCGGCCATGCAGCGCGCTGCGGGCGCCCCGCTCGATCCCTTCCTTGATGATGGCGGCGGCCTGCGCGTGGCGGTCGCCGGCAGGCTCGCCATGCCAGACGATGTCGAAATCGGGCGTATAGCCGTCGACATCGCTGGTGGTCAGCGAGGCGGGGGCAGAGACATCGACCGCAGCCAGACGCCAGCTTGCCGATTGCGCGGGATCGACCTGCTCATAGGCGGTCTCCCAGTTTGAAGTGGCGCAGCCGGCCAGGCTCAGCGCCAGGCCAAGGGCCAGAAATGTCGGTTTCAGCATCAATCAGTCCTCTTTCACAACGGAAAATGGCATAAGGAAATGGCGCCCCCCCGGTTGCGCGCAAGGCGCGGAAATGACCGGATCGACGGGGTCGATAGATGGCATCCGGATCGTCCCTCCCTCACCCGCTTGTCCCATGGGATACGCCCGTTTCGCAGGGCGCAAGACAGGTCGGGTGGGGGCAGAATAATGCAGACATTCCAATGTGCAAGGGGTTAGATAAAAACTGCGGCAGCACGTCACATGGGCGTCACGAGATCGCGCGGTCCCGCGTTTCGGCCGGAATGACCAGCGTCACCAGCGCCGCCAGCAGCAGCAATGCCGCAAAAACCCCGATGGCGACGCCAAAGCCCCGCGCCACCACCATGCCCAGCAGCGAGGGCGCCAGCAGCCCGCCGACCCGCGCCACAGCACTGGCCGTGCCCATGCCGGTGCCGCGCAGCCCGGTCGGGTAAAGCTCGGGCGTATATGCGTAAAGCGCGCCCCATGTGCCCAGCAGGGCAAAGCTCATCAGCAAAAGCGAGGCCGCGACCAGCCATGGCCCCGTGGCGGTGATGAACAAAAGACAGCCCGCGGCGCTGAGGATCAGGAAGATCTGCAATGTCGGCTTGCGGCCCCAGCGCTCGACCCCATGCGCGGCCAGCGCATAGCCCGGCACCTGCGCCAGTGCCATCAGCAGCAAAAAGCCATAGCCGCGCACAAAACCAAGGCCGCCCTTGACCAGTTCCGAGGGCAGCCAGACAAAGACCCCGTAATAGGACAACGAGACCAGAAACCAGGTCGCAAAGATGCCAAGGCTGCGCCGGCGCAACGCGGGCCCGAACAGGCCCTGATCCGCGCCCGGCGCGGGCAGCGCGGCCAGACGGTCCTCATCGGCAAGGGGGTGGCTGCCATTCGCGGCCAGCACCCGGTTGACCACCGCGCGCGCGCCGGCCTCGTCACCCTTGCGCAACAGATACATCGGCGATTCCGGCACCCAGAGCCGCAGCCAGATCCCGATCAGCGCCGGAAAGGCCGCGACGGCAAAGATCCAGCGCCAGGCATCGGCGGCGCCGGCCAGATGCGCGAGCCAGGCGGTCAGCGCGATCACGATGGTGCCAACCGCCCAGAAGCCCTCAAGCCAGACCAGCCAGCGGCCGCGGTTCTTCGGCGGCAGGAACTCGGCCATCATCGCGTAATCGACGGGCAGCGTGCCGCCCACCGCCATGCCGGTCAGAAAGCGCAGGACCAGAAGCGTGGCGAAATCCGGCGCAAAGACCGAGGCAAGGCCGAAGATCGCGTCGCAAGCCACGGTCAGAAGCAGGACCTTGCGCCGCCCGACCCGGTCGGCGATGCGGCCAAACAGCGCCGCCCCCGCGAACATGCCCAGAAAGAACAGTGTGCCGGTCTGCAAGGCCTGCGGCACGGTCAGCCCGAAACTTGCGGCAATCGAGGCGGCGGTAAAGCCGATGGCGATGACCTGCATCGCATCCGCCGCCCAGACCAGCCCGAATATGCCCAGAAGGCGCCGCTGGAAATCTCCGGCACCGCCCTGCGTCAGGGCCTCGTCGATGGTCAGGTTCATGCGCGCCTCTGCCTTGCGAATCGGCGCCAGTCTTTTCAGCCTGCGCCGCCATGTCCATGCAAAACCTGACCGCACCGTAGATTTCCGCAGCAGCACGGGCGTCTGCACGCCATCAGAAAAAAGCCCGACCGGCGATCTGGCCGGTCGGGCGCGCGCGCATCCTTCAGCGAAGCTCAGGCACCGGCATCGGGCTGGAACAGGTCGCCCTGCAAGCTGCCGCGAAAGCCCGGCAGCGAACGCCAGAGCGTCTCGCCGGAAACGAAGCGGCTGGGGCGGCTGTGGCTTGCGAACAATGTCGTGCGATGCGCCGACATCGACAGCCCCGACGCATCCGTCATCGCCGAGCAGTCCTGCACCTGATGGGCAAAGCGCAGCCAGGCCGCATTCGGGTCGGCCAGCGTCAGCGTGACGCTGTTGCCCTGAAGATCGGCCACGGCGCTGACGATGCCGCCTGCCGCCTCGAAGCCGTAATGCGGACAGGTGGCGGCGCCGCCATAGGCGTCGTAAAGCCCGACCCGCTCAAGCAGCGTCTCGCCCGGGCGCAGCGCGAAGCTGACCGTGACGGAGGCGCCGGACTTCGCGACCGCATAGGTGATGTTCCAGTCATTGCCCGCCTCGACCTCGGCGATCGCCCATTCGCTGGTCTCACCGATCAGCGTGCGCACGCGGCCATCAATATGGATGTTCTGATCCATGATCGCATAGATGCGCTGCCAGCCGGCGATGATGCCGCCATGATCCAGCGCGATGCGGTATTGCACGCCCGGCGTGGCGTAAAGATCGGCCAGCGTGTTCACGTCGCCGCCATTGACCACCACCACCAGCCGCGGCGCCGCCCCGAAGAGATCCAGCGCCTGCGCTACGGTCGCGCCATGGGCCGCCTCGAAATCGGCGCGATAGTCCGGGCCGGGCTGGTCCTTTGCCGATGAGCCCTGAAACAGGAACGTATAGGGGCAGCTGATCGCCACACCGAACGCATCGGCCAGGCGCTTGCTTTCGCGCATCCAGTAAAGCTGGTTGCGCCCCAGCGGGCTGGCGCCGGTCGGGATCCATTCATGGATCAAGCGCCCGCCATAGCCGTGATCGGCGATCACCACCCCCCGCTCGACAAGGCCCAGATCGCGTTGACGTGCCGCCCGCGCATGTTGCAGCGTGAAAGCCGGCGAGACCAGCCGCAACCCCGAGGCCGCGGCAAAGCCCCGGGCCTGCACGCCCTGGTCGATATTGTTCAGCGCGGCACCGGCCCAACCCGCACCATTCACGCCGACCAGCGCGCCCTGGGTGTCGATCATGCCATAGGTGTAGTAGACCTGCTCGGCCGCCGCCGCGTCCAGCGCGGCCGCAATCGCCGGCGCATCGTTGCGCGAGCGGTTTTCACTTTGCCCATAGACGGGCATGATCTCCAGCGACGTGACGGTCGGCCTCGGGGCCGTCACTCCCCCTGCTGAAAATCCTCGTAGACCTCGCGCATGGTGACGGGCCAGGCCTGGCCCTCGGCGCGGCCGACGATGGCTAGGCGGTGGATGGTGCCGTTCACATAGCGGCCGGTCAGCACCCGGGTCAGGTCCGGATCGGTGATGCCCGCATGGGCCGCCGAGACATCGCCGCCGGCGACATTGATCCCGCCGACCAGATTCAGCACATCGTCAAGAAGCCCGGCGACGATCACACGGCTGCCATAGAAGACCGATCCCAGTATGATGCCGACGGCGGAATCATCCTGCCCGACGACCTGCAGCCGGCCGGCATTGTCGCGCAGCTTCACATGCCCGCCCGCGCCCTCGAGGATCTGGCCTACGGTCGTGCCATAGCTGGTCAGCGTGCAGTCGACCACGGCAAAGAGGCCATCGGTCATCGGCTGCCCGGTCAGCGTCTGCGATTGCAGATAGCAGCCATTGCCAAAGACAAAGCCCGAGGCGCTGCGCTGGATCGCGGCCCCGCTGCCCTCCTTGTGAAAGACATAGCCGCCGGTGCCGCGCGCGGTGACGGCGGTCACATCCGTTGCGCTGCCCGTAAAGCTTGTCGCGGCGTCGAAATAGGCCAGCGTCTGGGTGTCGTAATTGACGGCCGGACCGGTTGGCGGCGCCTGAACGGTCAAAGTCGCGCTTTGCGCGGTCACGCTACCGGCGCTGTTGGCCCAGCTGACGGTCAGGACATAGACGCCCGCGCCGGACAGCTCCATGGTCAGCGCGCCCTGATCGAGGCTGGACCTGATCGAAACGCCGTCACGGGTAAAGTCCCAGCTCGGCGCCGGTGTCGGCTGCCCTGCCGCAGCCCCCAGATCCAGCGTGATGCTGTCACCGATCACCGCCGTTGCCGGCAGGATCGCGGGCTGGCGGGTGATGCTGGGCGCGGTGTCGCCGGGCTGCTCCTCGGCGGCGGTCAGCGTGGCGGCGACGGCCGCGGCCGAACCGGCGCGGTTGCTCCAGTCCACGGACAGCCGGTAGGTGCCCGGCCCGGCCAGAGACAGGGTCATCGCCTCGGGATCGACGCTGCCCTTGATCGACAGACCGTCGCGGGTGATGTCCCAGTTCGCGTCGGGCACCGGCCTGCCCTGCGCCGCACCAAGATCCAGCGTGACGGTATCGCCGATCGCCGCCCCCGCCGGCACGATCGTGGGCTGGGTGACGATGGCCGGCGCCGCATCGGGAAGTGCCGCGGCGACGGTCAGCGTCACCGCCTCGGCTGTCGCCGTGCCGGCGTCATTGCTCCAGCTGACGGTCAGGACATAGGTGCCGGGCGCGCTCAGCGTCAGCGCCATCGTGCCGTCGTCCAGCGTCGCGGCGATCGAGACGCCGTCATGGGTAATATCCCAGGTGGCGCCGGCCACCGGATGGGCCTCGGCCAGACCGAGGTTCAGGGTGACGGTATCGCCAAGCGCCGCCTCTGCGGGCAGGATCGTCGGCTGCTGGATGATGACGGGCGCCGTGGCCGTCACCTCGCGCGCGATCAGCGTTCCGCCTGCGGCATCCATCAGCGCCACCAGTTCGCCACCGGAATAGATGCGCGCGATCCCGTCAAAGACGGTGCGGCCGATACCGCCATGAATGGAGATCGGCATGTCAGGCCCCCTTCACCAGAACGAGGTCGCTGGCGCGGCGCTGCGATTCGGGCAAGGCCTCGTACTCGCTATAGGCGGTGACGACGATCAGCCGCGCGATGCTGGCATCCTTCGCCGCCTTGAGGTTCTGCGCGCTGGTCTTTTCCAGATCGCCCAGGGTGATGTCCAGATCCAGGGGGATGAACAGCGACTTCGCCTCGAAGACCTTGGCGACAAACTGGTTGTAGCCCTCGATGGTCCAGGTGGTGCCGGCGGTATCGCCTTCGCCATTGACGATCAGATCCATGGACCATTCGCCGGCGGCGCCGGTCGTGGCCTCGACCTTTTGCGTCACCACGCGGATGCCATTGTCGAAAACGTCGGATCCGTTCAGCGTGGCGATGATCTTGCCCTCGGCGATCGGGGCGAGTGTGGCATCCATCAGGATGCCCCTGACTGTGGCTTTGTTCGGCATATCTCTTTCCTCTGCTCATTCCGAAGGGCGCGGCCATTATCGGGCAGCTTGCCGGCAGTTGCCGTTCAAGGCGAAGCAACGCCCGCAGGCACGGCGTCCCCCTGGCGGATCGGCATTTGACATGGACGCCGGTTCCGGCGATTCTGCTGGTCCGACCGGGGCATCCCGCACCGGAAACCTCAGCCCGAGCGCCGGCGATGTGCCAGTTTGCCAGATCCCTGACCGCCCCTACCGGTGCGCGAGATGCCCTTGCCTGACAGAGCGCGGCTTGCATGGCTGACCGGCGTCCTGCCGACGGCGGTTATGCTTTGCGTGATCTGGGTGGAATATGGCGGCGGCGCGCCCGCAAGCCTGCTGGCCGGCATCTTCGCGCTGGCCGCCGTCGCGGCCTTCAGCCTTGATGCGCGGCCCTCGCGGCTGGCCTTCGTGGTGATCGGGGCGGGGCTGGTGATCTGGGCGGCGCTCACCCATGACGACTGGCAGGCGGGGACCACGGCCGCCATCCGCAGCGGCTGCCTGATCGTGGCGCTGTTCACCGCGCTGTCCGCGATCCGCAGCGCCGCCGTATCCTCCGAGGAAATCGTCGAGACCGGCCGCTTTCTGGCCCGGCAGCCGCCCGGCCTGCGCTATCTGGCGCTGACCATCGGCGGGCATCTTTTCGGGCTGATCCTGCTTTACGGCTCGATCGCACTGCTGGGATCGCTGGCCACCGAAAGTGCCGCAACCGAGCCCGACCCCGAGATCCGCCGCCACCGCACCCGCCGCATGCTGATCGCGATCCAGCGCGGCTTTGCGGCGACGCTATGCTGGTCGCCCCTTGGTTTTTCCATGGTCATCAGCATCTCGCTGGTGGCGGGGGCGCGCTGGAACGATGTCGTCCTGCCCTGCCTGGTCAGCGCCCTGCTGCTGATGCTGGGCGGCTGGGCGCTGGACACCGCCTTCAAGCCGCGCCTTGCCCATCCGCCGCCGTCCCGCGCGATCGAAAGCGGGCGCTGGCTGATCCATCTGCGCCCGCTTCTGCTGCTGCTGGGCGTGGTCGTCGCCGGCGTCGTCACCCTGCATCTGCTGACCGGGGTCGAGGTGGTCGGCGCGGTCATGTCGCTGGTTCCCGCCGTCGCCATCATCTGGATCTTCATTCAGCGCGCCCCCGCCGGCGCAGGTGCGCTGGCCTATACCGGCGGGCGCATCGCGCAATTCGTCACCCGCGAATTGCCGGGCTATCGCGGCGAGATCCTGCTGCTGTTCATGGCCGCCTTCATCGGCAGCCTCGGGTCGTTCCTGCTGGTGCCGCTAATGGCGCAGGCGGGGCTGGACCTGTCGGCGGTGCCGCCGCTGGTGATCCTTGTCGCGCTGATCTGGGTGATCCCGCTGACCGGGCAGCTGGGGATGAACCCGATCCTGTCGGTCTCGCTTATGATCCCGCTTTTGCCCACCCCCGAGGCAATGGGCGTCAGCCCCACGGTCGTCGTCGCCGCCATCACCGGAGGCTGGGCACTCAGCGGCGTGACCTCGCCCTTCACCGCCTCGGTCCTGCTGGCGGGCGCGCTGGGAAAGGTGCCGCCGCGTCAGGCGGGGCTGATCTGGAACGGGCCCTATGCCGCGGCGATGGGCGTGGTGCTGTCGCTATGGGTGCTGCTTCTGGCCAATCTTCTCTGACCGCCCGTCCCGCGCCCTGCCTCAGCGGTCATGGGCGCGGGCATGGCGTTCCAGCGCGGCAGCGATGGCCTGCGGGATCGGCTGCCCGGTGCGGTCGACGCAGAACAGATATTCGCCGGCCGGGTTGATCTCGAAAAAGACATATTCGCCTTCGGGGGTCAGCCGGAAATCGGCGGCGCCGAAGCGCAGCTCCATCCGCCGCATCATTTCCAAGAGCTTCCCGCCCACCTCATCGGGCAGGTCATGGGGGAAGACCTCCGCGCTGCCGATCCCGCCGCGGTAATCCACCTCGTATTCCCTGGTCGAGCGAAAGGCAGTGGTGAAGATCTCGCCGTCGATCACCGTCACCCGCAGGTCCAGTGCCAGGGGGATGTATTCCTGAAAGATCACCGGCGCAAAGCGCACCGCATCGATCTGGCGCAGCTCCTCGGGCCCGACCTTCAGGGTCGCGCGCGGCGCCTGCGGGATATTGCGGAACGCCTTGCGGATGACGCCGGTCCGGGCATGGGCCTCGACAAAGGCGCGGGCCTCGTCGGGACCGTTGGTCACCAGCGTCTCGGGGATGCGCAAGCCGACCCGCCCGGCAAGGCGATGCTGATAGACCTTTTTCAGCGCGCGTTCATCCGCATGGGGCGGGTTCATCCAGAAACACCCCATGCCGTGCCACAGCCCGTCCAGCGCCTCGGTACATTCCGACCAGGCAAAGGTGCGCGAGACCTCGTCCGTCAATGCCGGATCAAGGGTGAAGCTGCGGATGCGGCGGTGCCAGACCGCGCCGACCTCGTCCAGCGCCAGCCGGCGGCCGTCGGGCAGGTCCAGAAAGAAGGCATCGGCCTGCGCGCCGGCAAAGGCATGCATCCGCATCAGCGAGGGAAACCAGCCCAGATCGATGATCTCATGAGGCATGGTCAAGTGCTGGACCACACGACGCACATGTTCGTTGTCCACAAAGGAAATGATCAAGATCACCGCAAGCCCGCCCTGTCGGAAAGGGGGAAACCCGGACCGGGCCGGGTTTCCCGATGCTGCATGTCATTGCCCGCCAAGCTGCTGCCAGGCCTCATAGGCCTGTTGCCAGGCGCTCAGCCCCTGCTCGTCCAGCTGCCCGCGCTGATAAAGGCCGGCATAGCTTTGCAGGATCGTCGCGTAATGGGCCAGCAATCCGGCCTGCGGATCCGGCGCATGCTGATGCGCCGCATCCTGCGAGCCGCTCGTGCCCAGCACGAAGGGGGTCGCGCCGGGTTGCTGCCCCTGCGCACCGCCGAAGGGCACGTTGACCACGGGCGTGCCGACAAAGGGCGGCTGGAATGGCGGCTCCATCGCGCCCTTCGGATCGACGGGCGGCTCGAATACCGTTTTCGGGCCAGGATCGAAGGGGCCGTCCTTCGGAAGATCCTTGCCGAAATCCTTCGGAGAGTCCTTACCGAAGTCCTTGGGCCGATCCTTGATGAAGTCTTTGGGCCGGTCCTTGGGAATATCCTTCGGAGAGTCCTTGCCGAAATCCTTGGGGCGGTCCTTGATGAAATCCTTGGGCCGGTCCTTGGGCAGGTCCTTCGGGATGTCCTTCGGGATGTCCTTTGGCGGATCCTTGGGCGGATCTTTGGGGAAATCCTTGAACGTGTCCTTTGGCGGTTCCTTGATCTGGTCCTTGATGACGTCCTTGGGCTGTTCCTTGATCGGAATCTTGGGTGTCAGACCGCTGCACGAGATCGATTCCCCGATCGCGCTGCGCGGCCCGTCCAGACAGGCATGCATCCGCGTGACCTGGCCCTCGGTGAACATGAACATCGCGCGGTCATCGACATAATCCATGTAATTCATGAACATGTCGCCATTCGGGCCATTGCTGCACGAGATCGTCGGGAAGGTCGGCACCTCATAGTTCGGGCCGCCCTGATTGGGTGTGTCATCGACGAAATCCGACCCCGAGCAGCCGGTGCCGTCATCGCCCCAGATATGGCGCAGGTTCAGCCAATGGCCGATTTCATGCGTGGTGGTGCGGCCAAGGTTGAAGGGCGTGGCCGCGCTTCCGGTGGTGCCAAAGCCGGTATGGGTGATGACCACGCCATCGGTCGCCGCCGGGCCGCCCGGAAACTGGGCATAGCCCAGAAGCCCGCCCGAAAGCTGGCAGACCCAGATATTGAGATATTCGTCGCTGGGCCAGGCATCCGAGCCGCCGGTCGCGGCGCGTTTGACCGCATCATCCGAGCCAAAGCTGTCCCGCGTCGTTTGCACGCGGATCACACCGCTATGGGGATTGTTCTGCGGATCGCGCGTGGCCAGCGCGAATTCCAGCCTTCCATCCGCCGCCAGCGCGGAAAAGGCCGCCGGAACGCCGGAAACATCCGGGTTGCGCTTGCGGAAGTCGCGATTCAGCACCTCGATCTGGCTGTCGATCTGCGCCTGCGAGATGTTCTGCGCCGTGGTTTTCCACACCACATGCACCACCACCGGGATGCGGGTGCAGCCGGGGCGCAGGACCATCATTCCCTCGCGGGCGCGGAAGGCCTGTTCCTCGATGCGGTCAAGACGCCGGGCATAGCTCGGGTCGGTGTCGAGAAGGCGGCGATGCACCTGCATCGTGCCGCATTCGCGTCTGGTCGGAAGGTTGTCCTCAGTCATCTGACTACTCCAATATGATAGGCCCCTCCACCCGCCGAAACGGCGGCGGCCTGCATTTCATGGTTCATCGACGCAAGGATCAGCGCTTTTTCAGGACAAGACGATCATCCGTCAGTTCGCTGATGTCGTAATCCCCGCTCCAGCCGGGCAATGCGACATGCAGCGTCCGACCCTCGCGGCTCCAGGAGCCGGCGCTTTCGGCGACGGGCGCGTCGTTCGGGCCCGCCGCCTTGCCCGTCGCCGCGCCCGAGCTGGCCAGTTCAAGCCTGCGCCTGACCCGGCGCGAGGGCGGCAGAATGTCGCTGGATGGCCGAAAGACCATCACGTCGCCGCCGCTCTCCTCGTGGATCTCGACCCAGTCGCGACACAGTTCCGCCTCGTCTTTCATGGCTCCCGTCTCCTTGCGGCGGCACATGCCGCCCTTCAGCCTTTCCGGCTCCGCCGGCGTCCGGGTCGCGGGTGCCGGCTGCGCATCGACCCTGCCGTCATCGCGGCTGGTCGAGTTGGCCACAGGCAAGCAGGGCAGACTGCCATTCGGCCCGATCGCCCGGGCTGAGCCGGCCGTCGCGGTTGAGCCGAGCATATTGCGCAAACAGCGCCTGATAATGCCCGGTCACCTGGTTTCGATGAACTTTCGCGCTTGCCTCTGCCGGCGAGACCCCAGCCCCGCAGCCGCAGCCGCAGCCGGCGGGCGGGACCGGCAGGTTGCCCGGCATGCCACCCGGCACCGTATCCGGCTGGCTTGCCGCCGCAATTCCGGCCTCGGCGGCCAGCCAGCCCGCATTCATGCGCAGGACCTGGGTGGCGTAATCCATATCCAGCCGGTCCAGCGTGTCATGGCCCGAATGGATCGCCTCATTGGCACTATCCGCCCCCTCGATGGTCAGGACGGCCGGAATGCCGGCCTCAATGAAGGGGACATGGTCGCTGGCAAACGGATTGAGCGAGGTCTGGATTGCCAGCGTGGTATGGGCCTCGGCCGCCTCGGCAAGGGCGTCGATGATGCCCTGGCTCAGCGCCGCGCCCTCAAGCATGACCGTCGGCGGCTGGCTGTTGACGCAGCCGATCATGTCCATGTTCAGCACCGCCCGGATGCGGCGGCGCTCGGCTTCGGGAAGCTCGGCGATATACTGGCGCGACCCCAGCAACCCCTGTTCTTCGCCGCCAAACAGGATGAAGACGAGATCATGGGCAAATTCATGCGGCGCCATCGCGGCGGCCAGCGTCAGCACACCGGCCGCGCCGCTGGCATTGTCATCGGCACCGGGCGCCGCCGCCGACGCGCCGCCACCGTGATTGACGGAATCAAGATGCGCGACCACCAGCACGGCACCGGCCTGGGCGCCGGTTCCCGCCTTGGTCGCGATCACGTTCAGGCTCGCCGCGCTGCCGACGGCGATGCCGCTGGTCCTTGCGGCCAGGCCGAGCGCCTCGAACCGGGCACGCGCCCATTCGGCGGCGGCGCGGAAATCGGCACTGGTCGAAAGCCGGGTGGTGAATGAGGCAAGCCGCGTCACCGCCGCCTCAAAATCGGGACGGGTGACCGCCGCGACCGCCGCCATGACCGCAGGGGCCGGCAAGCGGTCGACCCCGCGCCGGGGCCGCGGCGCATAGACCACGGCATTTTCGGGCAAGGGACGGATGGCAAAGAGCGGGGCGCGGCTGTCTCCCAGCTCTTGCGCCTCGGCGCGATCGAATTCGACGATCAGGTAGCGGCCCTTGTCCGCCAGCACATGCGCGTCTGGATAGGCGTTCTGGAACCCGCGGCCGGTCTGCATGACCAGATGCAGGTCGGATTTGCGCCCTGCATCCGAGGGGCTGGCAATCTCGAGCCGTTCGGCAATCGCGTTCCATTTCCCGTTCGCCGAGCAGACGAACATGTCACCGCCCAACCCGACCCAGAAGCCGCCTTCGGCCTCGACCGCCCTGCCCCGTTCGGCGGTTTCGCGTGCATTATCAATGCCGGTTGCCGCTTCGGGCAAGGCGTTGGGAAAATTTCTGCCGGCGAAAGGTAACAATGCAAACTTCATCGGGCCGATCCCCCGTGAACGTGCCGAGATGATAAACCAAATCAGGTCGATTCTCAAACGCAGCGGGGACCGAGCGCGTCGTTTCTGGTGCGAAGCGCTACGAATTCGTGGTAAATCTAAAGGGATTATTTTCAAAGTCATTGTGACGCGGGGAGGCAGCGATGGGCAAGGAAGACGACTTCGATCCCGGTGCGCTAGATCGGGCGCAGCAGGCATTGTCGCGCTGGCTGGCCCGGTCCAAGGTTCGCGATGGCCGCAGCGAGGCCCTGCGCGAGGGCAAGCCCACGCTGGCAGACACCCCTTCGCGGCTGGCGGCGCGGGTCAATGTTCTGGTGGACGAGGTTCGGCGCGCGGCCGAGCCCTGGCACATGCCGTCGAACCGGGTGCTGCGCGGCCTGGTCGAGCGGCCAACCCCGGTCGTCGCCGAGGAACTGACCGACCAGATCGTGAATGAGGCGCTGATCGGCACCGCCGATTTCCTTTCGGTCGAGTTTCTCGAACGCGGCGCGCTGGCGGCCCGCAGCGTCGGGCGCATCCTGATCGAGACCCCCGGCGCGCGGCAGGCGCTTGGCACGGGCTTCATGGTGGGTCCGGGGCTGCTGCTGACCAATCAGCATGTGCTGACCTCGGACCGGCGGGCCGCGCGCTGCGCGCTGCAGATGGATTACGAGCTGCGCCTGTTCGGTGCCCCGCGCGCGCCGCAGGAATTCGCACTGCAGCCCGACAGGTTCTTTCTGGCCGACGAGGAACTGGACTTTGCGCTGGTCGCGGTGGCCGGAACCAGCACGCTGGGCATGTCGCTGGATGATTACGGCTGGCTGCCGCTGAACGAGGCGCAGGGCAAGATCTCGATTTCGGACAAGGATCACGTGAACATCGTCCAGCATCCGCGCGGCGCCGAAAAGCAGGTCGTCCTGCGCAACAACCGCGTGCTGGACATGCGGACGGGCAATGACCCCAAGGACGAGATGATGGGATCGTTCCTGCATTACGAGGCCGATACCGACAAGGGTTCGTCGGGCTCGCCGGTGCTCAGCGACACCTGGCAGGTCGTCGCGCTGCATCATTCGGGCGTGCCGAGACCCCATGACAAGGGCGGCTGGCAGCGCAAGGACGGCGGCCAGTGGCGCGACGGCCAGGATCGCGAAGAGGATATCGACTGGGTCGCGAATGAGGCGGTGCGGGTTTCGGGAATCGTCGGCGCGATCAGGCTGGCGGCGCTGGAGCCGGCGGTGCGGGTCTTTGTCGACACGGCGCTGGCCGCCCGGCCGCCCGCGGGCTGGTCGATGCCCGGCCGCAAGGAAAGCGTGGTGCCGGACATGGTCGCGGTGGCGCCGCCGCAACCGGCCATGCCGGCGGAAGCCGCACCCGATCCGGCGGAAGGGCGGCAGCAGGTGATCAGTCTGGATATCCCGCTGCGGCTGACACTCTCGCTTGCGGCGCAGGTGCAGGGCAGCCATCTGCTGGCCGGCGCCGCGCCCTCGCTGCCGACACGGCCCGCGACCGCCTTTCTTGAACGGATCACCCCCGAAGAGATGGCCGATCGGCCGGGCTATGATCCGGATTTCCTTGGCTTCAACCTGCCGCTGCCCGGGACAAAGGCCAAGCCCCGCTTTGGCGGCGCGCTGCCGATCTCGCATCCCTCGCGGCCCGGGGACCGGCAGGAGTTGCGGTATCACGGCTATAGCGTGCTGATCTGCGCCGGCCGCCGGCTGGCCTATCTGTCGGCCTGCAATGTCGATTTCCTGGCCCGGGTCGAGGTGTCTTCGAACGAGGGCGGCGGAAACTGGCGTTTTGATCCGCGCATTCCCCGCGATGCGCAGTTGGGCAACAGCTATTACCTGAACAATGACTATGATCGCGGCCATCTGTCGCGCCGCAACGATCTGGCCCGGGGTCCGACCCGCGATGCGGCCATCGCCGCCAACAAGGACAGCTATTTCTGGACCAATTGCGCGCCCCAGCATTACCTGCTCAATCAATCGACCGATTTCAGCGGTGCCGATCTTCAGCTTTGGGGCGATCTCGAGAACCACATCTCGGCCCAGGGCGCCAAGCTTCGCCGCTTGTCGGTGTTCAACGGGCCGGTATTCGGCACGGCGGACAAGCCGCTGCGGGACGCGCTGGTGCCGCTGGCTTTCTACAAGATCGTCGCCTGGAGCGATGCCGATGGTCCCGGTGCCGTGGGGTTCGTCCTCGAGCAGGCCGATCTGATCGAAACGCTGCCCGAAGAGCGGCTCGACCCGGGCATCTTCTCGATCCGCCAGCGCCGGATCGAAGCAATCGGTGCCGAGTTGGACATCGACCTGTGCGACCTGTCGGCACTTGACCGGATGCCCAAACCGCGCAGCCGCGGCAAGAGTGCCACAAAAGAGGCCTTTGCCCGCGACGGAATCGAGATCACCTCGGTGGCGGATATCCTGCTTTGACGCCGAGTACCCCGTCCGGCTGCGAGCGGCAGCGGGCGAGGCGCTGACCGTCGCGCGCTCCCGCGCGCCGGGCCTCGGCAGCGTGGGGTTCTCGGTCATCGGCGCGATCTGGAACCGGCGCAAGCCTGTATCACAACCAGGTCACATCGACATACAGTGCGGCCGCGATCGCGCTGTTCCCGTGCCGTTTCGCGAGGTTGTGCGGCCCGTCGCGCCCATTTTTCGCCCGGCACCCTTGATCGGCATGGCCCGCAATGCCGTCGCACCATCTGCAGCATGCTGGGGCGGTACACCCTTGATGGGCGTTTCCAAGATGCGCTGGGTCAGGAAACCGCGAAAAGCAGAGGAAAATCGTGGCGATATGCGACCGGTGACAGCCAATCCAAAAACCCCTTGTTTCCTTGTTCCTTGCCCCATATACGAGGCGGCGGAGACGTGGCCGAGTGGTCGAAGGCACACCCCTGCTAAGGGTGCAGACGGGGAACCGTCTCGAGGGTTCGAATCCCTTCGTCTCCGCCACTTGACCTTGCGAAAGCGTTCTCCCGATCCGGCTGCGGCCGGATTTTTCCGTTGTTTTCGAGGGTTATGTCGGAAGGGCTTTGCACTGGCGTCCTCGCCACAGCAGCCGGACACGTTCTCTAAGGGCCCATATTCTCCGGACCTCTCGACTGCGCCCATTCAGTGTAGAGCCCCTAACTAGTTGAAAGTATAGGGACAGTTCCTCTCGCCACCTGAACACTTCGATGTCAGTGGCACTTGGGGAACGGAACAGGCGTCCAACCCGTTCCTTCCCCCTCCAGCCACGCAAATCCATACCGCCATTGAGAATTTTCGGGAACGACGGCATCCTTTCGGTGAAGGAGTCCATATATGGCGGAACCGAAGCTCGACACCGATAAGCTCGACGATGCGGCGCTGGCGATCCTCAGCCTGACGCTGCATGACGGCAATCGGGTCTGGAAAGGGATCGACTGGTCGATCACCGACCGGCTGCATGCCAAAGGGCTGATCCACGATCCGATCGGCAAGGCGAAATCTCTGGCCCTGACCGAAGCCGGACTGGCCCGAGCGGAGTCGGCTCTCGCCGAGTTGTTCGTGAAGCGGTCGGACGATCCAAAGAGGTCGGAACGATGAAACCGGTCGACGAGGAGCGCATCGCCGCCCGGCTGGCGAAACTGATGGCGATGATCTGTGTGCGCAACACGGGGATCGAGAAACTGCACGCCGGGACCGTCCCGGTCAGCCACACGGGTGACTGTTCGGACGTGTTCATCACCGATGCCGACGGCCGCCAGATTCCATGGCCTGATGCTTCACACATCGACGACGACCAGATGCGAAGCCTGATGCGACAGATCGTCGACCGACTCTACACCTTTCACCTCAAGGTTGACGATCAGGAGTTTCGCGATCATCTTGACCGTTGGCTGACCGTCGCCGAACGATGGGACGAACCGAAGCTGGATGAGGCCTTCCTTGCGACCAACACCGGCGGGGAAGCCAAACTGCCGAGATAGCCATTCGCGGTCAGGTCGGGCTTCGACGGATGGTCGCCGGATCCCACTATGAAACGGGATCCACAACGGCTGAGTGCTTCGTGACAATGTCCTGAATTTCCGCGGGTTTGAACGCGACATCCCATGCCCAATGGCCGAACCCGCCCGCCGCGTTGACCGCCTTCACCCACTCGTGCAACGCGTCCCGCTTGGCCTTGTTCTGGGGGCTGTCGGTGCCCTTGATCTCAAGCGCCAGAATGGTGCCGCTGGCAAGGCGCACGAGGAAATCCGGAACATACCGGCGCCGTGAACCGGCCCACATGTAGTAGATCTGGAAGCCGAGATGATCGTTTTTGGCGTAGGCGATGACGTCTTCGCGCATCTCGAAGATGTTCGCGGCATGTCCCTCCCAGGACGAATCCCCGACCAGGTGGCTGATATGCGACTTGGTGGTCGGAAAGCACGGCTTGGTGGTGTACCAGGTCCGCATCAGGCCGGTGGCGCCGATCGGGTTTTCCTCGTCGAACACCGGCGTCAGGCGCTCCGTGTTCTGCTCGGTCACGTTGCTCAGCACATGCTGAACGACAAGGTCGATGTTGAGTGCGATCAGAATCCGCCGCCGAAGCGGGTCGGAGTGGAACAGCGACGGGATGTCGAGGCGGTCGGAGTTGAGGAACGCCTCGACGATCCTGACCAGCTGCGCCGCCAGATACTCGTGGCTACCCGAAAAACCGTGGCTGAGTTCGGCGAAGGCCTTTCGTGCTGCCTGAAAAACAAGACGTTGCAGACGGAAGCCGTCTGGCAGCTTCTCGAGGTCAATCGCTGTCACCTTGCCCATGTCGGTCGCGCCGCCGAGCGCCGGAGCCAGTTCCGCGCTGATCGGCGTGCTGGCGGGGTCGAGCACGAGCGGTGTCACCTTACCCCAGTCCATGGCAAGTTGCGGTCTCACGACCGTTTCAACCCGCAGCACGTTCGGCCAGCGAAGCTCTAGGTTGGCCCGCTCGGGCACGACTTCGATCTGGGTGGTCGGCTTCGGAGGCGGCGGAGCTTCCCCGCCTTCGCCTGTTTCCGAAATGGAAAGCGGCACACCGAAGACGTTGACGTATTCGGGCAGGAACAGGCCATTCTCGTCCGTGTCGTAGGACACCCGACGCAATCCTCGCCCGACGACCTGTTCGCAGAGCAGCTGGGATGTGAAGGCGCGGAGACCCATGATGTGCGTGACGTTCTTGGCGTCCCATCCCTCAGACAGCATCGCGACCGATATGACGTTCTGCAGGTCTTGTCCGGCCGCTCCCCGCTTCCCGACATTGTCCACGATCTCGCGCAGCAGTTCTTCCTTCTTCAGGGCGCGGAACTGCTGGCGGCGGGTCTCGGGGATGGTCGCGGCGTCGATGATCGCCTTCAGTCGCGCCTCGTAATCCTTGTCGGATGTCGCGGTCTCGCCGATCTCAGCCTTCTCCAGCACCTTGGAATCGACCCGGAGCGTTCGTGTCGGTGCGTGCAGTTCGGGCCAATGCGCATCGCCCTTGTTGAAATAGGTCTCGATGCGGGCTGCGGTTTCGGTGCGGTTGCAGACCGTCAGCATGACCGGCGGGGAATGATGCCCGGCCTCCTGCCATTGCGCCCGGGTTTCCCGCCAGTCGGCGCCGAGCAGCGTATAGGCGTCCTGGACCAGCTTTGGCAGCGCCTCATGCGCTTCGGCCTTGCGGTTCAGGTCTTCGGAAACGGTCGGGTCGCGGTAGATGTGGTAGAGCTTCGAACGCAGCGTCTTGGCATCCGGAACCGCATCGTCGCGGACAACGACGCGCGGCGTCTTGACCAGCCCGGCCTCGATCGCGTCGTTCAAGCCGAAATCCGAGATGATCCAGTCGAACAGCGCCGTGTCGGTGCTCTTCTTGCCAGTCGGCGCGAAAGGCGTGGCCGAGAGGTCGAAGCAGCGCTGGATGCGCCGGGTTTTGTGGATGCGGTCGAGGCCTTCGATCCAGCGCGTTGCCTCGTCGAGGTCGATGCCATGCTCCTCGGCATGCTTCTTGCTGATCTTCACCTCGGGCGGCTTGCGGTAGGCGTGGTGCGCCTCGTCGTTGATGACGATGATATCCTTGTGCGCCGCCAGCTTGCCCAGCACGCGCCGCGTGAAGGCCTCGTCGGACTCGCGCCCTTTCTTCACCACGGATCGCTCCGCTTCCTTCAGCGGCATCAGCGTGTGCCAGTTCTCGATCAGCACCTCCGCATGGTTCAGCTTCTGGCGCAGGGCCTCGGACGGGCACAGGTTGAACTCATCATAGTAGCTGCCCTCGCTGGGCAGCAGCACCTGCAGCCGCTCCTTCACGGTCAGGCCGGGCGCCACGATGAACACCGCGCGGCTGAAATCCTTGTTCCGCTTCGGATAGGTCAGCGCGTTCAGCACCTGCCAGGTGATGATCATCGCCATCACCGTGGTCTTGCCCGCGCCCGTCGCCATCTTGTTGCAGAGCCGCTCCCACACCCCGCCATCGCCGGGGATCGCGATGCCCTGCTTGTAGGCCTCGGCACCTTCGACCCACCAGATCAGCGTCTCGATGGCCTCGAGCTGGCAGAAGTAGAACGGATGCTGCCGCGCCTCGCGGTCGTGCCAGTGCTCCAAGAGCTTGCGGGTGACGATGGTCACGCCGGGCCAACCGTCGTCGCGCCATTGATCCACGCGGGTGCGGATCGTGTTCACCAGGTCCAGCACCTCAGTGCGCTTGGTGTTGTTGCGCGCGTCAAAGACCTCGTAGCTCGCTGGGCGTCGCTCAGGCTTGATCTCCAGCTTGCCGCCCTTGGCCTCGACCCAATGCTGGCCTGGGCAGACGAAGGGCGAATTGATGATGAGGGACATGGGCTTATCCCTCCAGCGACATGATCTTGAGCGACTCTATCCCGCGATCATCGACGATCTTGACCGCGATCCGGCGGTTCTCTCCCGCCTCGAAGGGCAGCGAGACGGTGCCGTGGAACTGCTCCAGCAGGTCCTCGTCCAGTTCGGCCCGCACGGTCTTGCGCAGGCGGTTCCAGCCGCCCTTCGCATCCGCCATCGGGAAGAACACCTGATGCGGCATCAGCGAACGATTGTCGTAATCCACGTCAAGCGACCACATGGCGATCTGCTTGGTGCCGCCCGAGACCAGATCGCCCTTGCGCGGATCGAAATAGTCGAAGCCGTTGACCTGCACCTCCCACAACCCGTCCTTGCGCTTGCGCAGGTCTACATCGGGCTGGCCCATCAGCCAGAACGACTGGTTGGAACTGCGGCCCTTCTTCAGATCCTCGGTCAACAGGTCGGTGTTCATCTGCGCCTTTAGAAGCGTTACGCCCGGCCAGTTCACCTCGTCGATGTCCTTTGCTGCCTCGGGGTCGAAGGTGAAGGCGCAGAACAGGATGAACTTGGGCGACGGGCGCAGGGTCTCGGCCTCGGTCAGCGCCAGTTCCACCTGCCGCTGCTCCAGCGCCGCGTGTTCGGGGCCGAAGCTGACGACGACGCGTTCGCCCGTCTCGGCCAGCGATCCGCTGGCGTGGATGTGCTTCAGCCCCGGCAGCGTCTCGAACTCGGCGAAGCGAAGCATCGCGCCGCCCTTGCCGCGCACGCCGGTCTTCAAGAGTTCGTCGCGCCACAGCGCCTGGCGAGAGGTCTCGCCGGAGCGGGCGACGGTCTCGTTGGCCTCTTGCGGGGACAGGCTGTCGTCCAGCGACAGGACGGTCGGCGCCGGCACCGCCTCGACCGAGAAGGGCCCGCAGATGCGCAGCTTGGATCGGTCGATGCGCGGCTTGTCGTAGAGCGTTTCCTGCTCGGCATGGTCGGCGATGGACTGGTCCATGCGGCGCTGCATCGCCTGACGGGCGGTGTGGAAGGCATCGAATGGCGCGCGGGCAGCCTCGGGCCAATCGTCGGGCCAGTCGAAGGGCACCTCCCATTCGTGCAGTGTGTCGCCCTTGGCGAAGTCCACCGGCTTGCCCTTGCGCGCGCCCTGCGTTGGCTTGAGCGGCCTCGGCGGGGCGGCGATCAGCGCTGCGTTGAGGCTCTCCAGCGCCACCGTGATCTTGGGGTGGTCCTCGTCGTAGATCGTATCGATATCGGGGTTGTTGGCGATGCTCTTGAGGGTGATGTGCGGCACCGTCTCATAGTCGAACCCGCCACCAAGCCCCTCTTGGCTGTAGCGGAGCGCGTAATAGTCGAAGCTGGCGGTCATCAGCCGCTGCTTGGCCAGCGTAATCGCGACGCGGGACGTGTCGCAGGTGATCCAGCGCCGCCCCCATTTCTCGGCGACGAAGGCGGTAGTGCCGGAGCCGCAGGTGGGATCGAGCACCAGATCGCCGGGATCGGTGGTCATCAGCAAGCAGCGTTCGATGACCTTAGAATTGGTCTGGACGACATAATTCTTGGGATCGCCGAAGCCTGCGGTCGTAGTGTCGTCCCAAAGCCTATTTATGGGAAACTTTGGAAAATCGTCGATGAAGCGGACATAGCGAAGGGTATTTCCAGCCGCGTAAAGTTTTCGCGCTCGACCGAGCTTCTGCATGCCGTCGCGTGTAGTCTTCCATCCACTCTTGGTGTTTGAGAAAATCTGCCCATCGAATTCCCAGTCAAAGAATTGCGGTCCACCCGAGCTCTGTGATGTCAGATTATCGGGCGTAAATGCTCTTGCGTCTGGACTATCCTCGTCGCGAAGGCGGCGACGTTCACCGCTTTCGTCCTGCATCATTGAATAGCCAGAGCCGCCATCACCTCCGACCTGCTTGTCGCGATAGAGTTGACGATATTTCACCTTCTGCCGGTCTTTGGCGTACCAAACGAGGTAATCGGAGACCTCCGCAAGGACCTCCGTCCCCCCCGTGGGACTTCCTGCTCCAGACGTCTTCTTGAATGTGATAATCCCTACAACCTGTTTGGCCCCAAACACCTCATCCATGATTTCTCGGACGTGATGCAGGTTGTCATCGGATATTTGCATGAAAACGGAACCGGAATCCGCAAGCAGTTCCCGCGCCAGCATCAGCCGGTCGCGCAGATAGGTGAGGTAGGAGTGGATGCCGAGTTCCCAGGTGTCCCGAAATGCCTTGATCATCTCGGGCTCCTGGGTGAGGTCCTCGTCCGAGCGGTCCTTCACGTCGCGCTTGTTGGTGAAGGGCTGAAAATTCGACCCGTATTTGATGCCGTAGGGCGGGTCGATGTAGATCATCTGAACCTTGCCGCCCATGCTCTCCTTGGTCAGGAGCGAGTTCATGACCAGCAGGCTGTCGCCCGCCACCAGCCGGTTCGACCAGCCCTTTTCGTGGTGGTAGAAATCCAGCGCCTGGCGCAGCGGCAGGTTCTCGAACGGCGCTGCGAACAGGTCCGGTTGCCGCCATTGCGTCGCGGAATCCTTCCCCTTCAGCCGCGTCGCCGCATTGGCAAGGATCGTCGCCGGGTCCACCCGTTCATGGACATGGAGCGAGACGGTATCGACTTCGACGCTCGTCCGCTCCGCCTTGCCCGTCCAGTTCAGATAGGGCGCCTGCAGCCGCTTCAGTTCCTGAAGCGCGTCCTTCATCCGCTCGGCATCGCCTGAGGCCAGTGCATCGTCGATCAGCCTGTTGATTGCCACTGAGATTTGACCCGGCATTGTCACCGAGAACTGACCCACCCAGTGGTTATGTTCTGCGTGTTATGATGGCGTCAATGCTAGT
>NZ_QPJL01000007.1 GCF_003337565.1 Paracoccus lutimaris | reverse complement strand
GCCAGTAAAGGTTGCTCATCATCACCCCCGTCAGTTCGGGAGCTTGAATCACGCAGGCAGACCAGCCTCAAGCCGATTAATGGGTCCTGACCCTAGCAGATCAGCTGTTTTACATAGATGTTACCCGAGACTCTTCCCTTTCATCAGGTCACACGGAATTTTTGCGTGATCCGCGTGATGGTTACTCAAACTGGACTTCCTTTGTTGAGGACTTGATGCAAGAAAAGAGGTTCGTCACACCAATTTTGCAGATAAATACCATTGATGGGCAATCTTGGGATGAATTCAGTGATTCTATTTGCAAGCAATTTGATGTCTTTGCTAGAAAGTGTCAAACGATCGGCTATCGCGCATCCGCAAAGCGCGACCAATCGTTTGATGCAGACTTGATCGCGCTACAGGATAGGATTGGGAATTTCACATCTCGGGGAGGGACTTTTCGATTCTTTTTGGACTACGATTACATTCGACCAGGGACGGGGGAGCTTCATGCTTATGAGGCCTCGAAAATTCTTGACGTTATACATGAGCTAATACCGGACGCCAGCCCTGTTCTTGTGGCGACCTCATTTCCGAGCTCTGTCACAGACGTCGCTGGAGAAAACAGCGGGGAGTTCGCCGAGGAAGAAGTGAAGTTTCACGAGGTGGCTTCTCGGCTTATTCACAACAAATTTGCAAATGTTATTTTTTCTGACTATGGGTCAATAAACCCCATCCGCAACGACGGCATCGTTATGGCAAATGGTTGGCGGCCTAGAATTGACTACCCATTCAAAGGCGACAGGATTTTTTACTATCGCGAGAAGAGAAAAAGCATTGGTAAAGGGAAGGGAAAAGAATATCTAACGACATACTCTCAACATTATCGCAGCGTCGCCTCTAGCATTGTTAGTGATGAGCGATTCAAACATGATATCGCCTCTTCAGACCTTTCTTCGTGGGGGGTGTCTCAAATACGAATGGCATCTAGCGGAGGAGTTCCTTCTTCCAGCCCATCGTTCTGGATATCGGTTCGCATGAATATACATATCCAACAACAATTGCGCCGACTTGGTCATTACGCAAGTCCTTTATCTACTTTCGACTGATATCTGCTTGCTTGCCGGGGTGCCCCCCCGATTCCTTCTCGATCAGGGAACCGGCGTGTGGAGGCGCGCACAAGATAGGCGGAAAATAACTTTTCCAAGGATTCACAGTAAGATATGCATATGTTATAACATAACATAATCTGTCTGTTATGAGTCATGAGTTATGTCTGTTCCCCTCGCCCTTGTCCGGGCGCACCTGAATCTTGAACCGGATGCCGATGGCGATCTGCTGAACCATTACAGCAACGTCGCCGCTGCCTGGATCGCCGCCTATACCGGCCAGCCCTTCGCCGCCGACAATCCGTTGATGGTGCAAGCCGCGCTGCTGATGGTGGCCGCGCAATATGAGAGCCGCGAGGCCATCATCTTCAGCAATGCCTACCAGATTCCGTTCGGCGTCCATGACCTGCTGTCGCCGCTGAAAGAACGCGTCACCGGCCATCAGCACGAGGCCGCAGCATGAGCATCACCAAACAATCATCCGATGCGCTGGCAAAGCGCCTCGCCGCCATCGCACCCGAGATCAAAGCCAAAGTTGCCCCGGCTGTCCTGAAATCTGCCGAGGAAGTCGCCGACAAAGCCCGCCAACTGGCCGAGGCATCCCGGCGCACGGGCGAGACAATCGACAGCATCGCCGTCACCGGCCCCGGCGAGACAACCCCGCCCTATGCGCAGGGCGGCGCGACCGCGCAGGCGCATGAGCTGCAAGCACTGGTGACGGTCGGCAACGCAAACGTGCACACCGCCCATTTGGTCGAGTTCGGCACGGAAGAGCGCCACCACAAAGACGGGACCAGCACCGGCAAGGTTACGCCGCTGCCCTTCATGCTGCCCGCGTGGCGGCTGGCAAAAACCCGCGTCGAGCGCCGCGTCAACCGTGCGGCGCGCGAGGGCGTCAAACCGGGTCACGATGGCAGGGACGCCAGGCGAACTTTCGACGTTCAGCAGGTAAGAGGCTGGATGATCGCGCAACCGCTTGTCCTGACCATCTTCCTGCCGCTGGTAGAGCTTCAGCGGCACCTTGGCGAGATCGCCCGCGATCACGTTGCAGCACGAAAACACTGTCGCATGTCGCTGCGCCATCGGCGCCGATACGCGCGGAAGCGTCTTCACCCGGCTCTGCCCGCCCCAACCACCCTCGACGATCCAGCCACGCGGCTGCGAGGTGCTGGACGGGCCATCATCACAAGCGACCGGCGCAGAAACGTGCGGTTCCACCCGGTCGGGCGGCGCCGGTCGGGCAAAGATTCGTCCGATGATGCTCATGCCGTTTCGATCTCCCGCGCCTTGCGCTTGCCCTCGGCCGTCTCGGCCCGCCCCACAGCCATGATCGCCGCAACCGCGGGATCGATCCGACCCCGAGACCGCGCCTTGTTGGGCTTGATGTTCTCCGACGCATCCTCATCCCGATGGACGTTGCCGATCGCCCAACCTCGGCGCCACGGCAGCCATCGCAACGGCACTTGTGGCGCTGATAGCCCTGCGGTGTGCCATGCTTCGCCCCCGCGCGGCAGTCCGCAGGGGTCGTGGGAAAACTGGCTTGCATCTGATCAGGCATCATAAAGTCCTTGCGCTGATGGCGGGGCGACCGGGAGGAGGTAGCCGCCCCACCTGACCATCGGGCCGCTTGCGCAAACGCCCCGATGGATTTTTGCCCTGCCGACGCGGCTGGGTATTTTGCTGTGTGACTTGACTCCACACCCACCTGCGCGAAGCTGATCGCAATTCGCGTAAAAGGAGAGAATCATGTCTGATGCAGCCCGGGCCGGGCGATATCTCGGCGCAGCCATCTGTGACCGGCAGGTCACTGAGCTAACTGGGATAGCCCGCGGCTTGATCGCTGACGGACATCTATCCGACGCCGAAATAGTATTCCTGCACAAATGGCTGGCCGCCAACGAAGGGGTGCATTCGCATCCGATGGTCTCGCGGCTGATCCAGCGAATCGAAGAAAGCGCAGCGGATAAAGTTATTGACGAAGACGAACGCCGCGACCTGCACGACACGCTGAACCGGCTGACCGGAAACGATTTCGAACTGGGCGAAGTGCTGAAATCGACCACCTTGCCGCTGGACAATCCCGCCCCCGCGCTGACCTTCGAGAGGCAGAGATACTGCTTTACCGGCACCTTCGTGACTGGAACCCGCAAGCAATGTGAGGCCGAGGTGATCTCGCGCGGCGGGCGCTGCGGCACCATCGCCTGGAGCACGAATGTGCTGGTGATCGGCGAATATGCGACAGCCTCTTGGGCGCAATCGTCATTCGGCCGCAAGATCGAACAGGCGGTTGAGTGGCAAAACCAAGGCTCACCCATCCGCATCGTGTCCGAAGCGCACTGGCGCCAGCACATCGACTGAAGCGCCCCGCTGAATTTTTGCCCCGCCGCCTTCTGGCAGCTCTCGGCCGGGCCAGCCGCAGGTTCCACGATCCCGGTACTCCTCGCCCGTGGCGGGCGGAATCGTGGCGGGTTAAGGACTGGTTCTGCCACCTGTCCTGCCTCACCCGCCCGGGCAACCTGAAAGCCCGATGCCATCACTGCCCCCGCATGATCTCGGGATAGCGGGGCAGCGTGTCGATGGCCCAAGCGACAGCGTCGCCATAGGGACGGCAATGACCGTCAAACCAATTGCAGGCCGTTTGGAACGTGACGCTGAAATGCACCGCGCACTCTTCACGCGACCTGAAGCTGGCAATCATCAGCATCGACCATGATGCCTGGGACGGCGGCGAATTCGTCACGCTCGAAATCGACGGTGCCAGTTATGTCGTCATCGACATCGGCATGCGGATGCTGACGCCGCGCGAGTTGTTCAACGCCCAGGGATTCCCGCCGGATTATGTCATCGAGGGGGTGTGGAACGAGGACGAGGCCGGCGATTGGCATTGGCGCGCCTTTGCCAAAGACGTGCAGGTCAGCTGCTGCGGCAACAGCGTTTGCCCGCAGCTGGCGGCTGCAGTTGTCGGTGCCAATTGCGGGCATCTGGCTGTCGAATCGAGGGGTGTTGCCAATGGCTGAGGTTCGCAAGAAAGGGTCGCCGAATGGTCGCCTATAACTTCCAGACCCGTTTCGCAGATGCGGTCGCCAGCGGCCAGAAGTGCCAGACCATTCGCGCGCAGCGGAAGGACGGGCGTCACGCCCAACCCGGCGACAGGCTGCAGCTCTATACCGGCATGCGCACCAAGGCCTGCCGCAAGTTGATCGATCCAGATCCTGTCTGTGCCGGCATTGAACCCGTCGTCATTGATGCGAATGGCATCCACTTATCTGACGGCCGATCCGTCCCGAACCCCGACATGCTGGCGCGATGGGATGGCTTCGCGAGCTTCGCCGAAATGGCCGAATGGTTCGACAAGACACATGGCCTGCCGTTTACGGGCATGCTGATCCAGTGGGACCGACTGCCAAAGGACGGCTGGATCGAGCGCTATGTTGCGCACACCTTGGCATGCTGCGGATTCACACATTTTGACGACGGCGGTTCGGTTGCAGACTACGCCAGAGAATGCGCGGCAGCCGCCTTCGACGACCCTTACTACAGGTCCGATGGCCCCGAGGCCTGCGCCGAAGGCGACATGGAATACTGGGGAGAGGATTGATGACCGCGCCGACTCGTCCTATCCTGCGCTGGCACGGCGGCAAGTGGTTGCTGGCGCCCTGGATCATAAGCCACATGCCGGCACATCGCGTCTATGTTGAGCCTTTCGGCGGCGCGGCCTCTGTTCTTCTGCGCAAGCCGAGAACCAATCTAGAGGTCTGGAACGATCTTGACGGTGAACTGGTGGCGCTGTTTCACCTGTTGCGGACAGCGCCTGATAATCTCGCCCGCTTGATTGAGGCCACGCCGTTCGCTCGTGCCGAGTTCGATGTCGCGCAATCTGGCGAGCCGTGCGCCGACGATGTGGAGCAGGTGCGGCGCTTGCTAATTCGGTCGCACATGGGATTCAGTCCCTGTGGTGCTGCGTTCCGCGGCGGACATTCCAAGACTGGTTTTCGAGGTCGCGGCGTTCGCGCCGGCACCACGCCGCCGATGAACTGGATGGGAATGCCGGCCGTGATTGCTTCTGTCGCTGACCGCATGCGCGGCGTGGTGATCGAGAGCAGGCCGGCGCTGGAGCTGATCGCGGCGCACGATTCGCCCGATACCCTGTTCTATGTCGATCCACCCTATCTGCCTGAGACGCGCGATGCCGGCGGCGATTACCGCCACGAGATGACAGGCGACGATCACATGGCGCTGCTGGACGTGCTGCGAGCGGTGAGGGGCAAAGTGATCCTCTCGGGCTATCCAAGCCCTGTCTATGACGCAGCTTTGGCCGGGTGGAACCGGATCGAGAAGACTACCCACGCCGATGGAGCCCGAAAGCGCACGGAAGTCATATGGCGCAGCTTCGAGCAGCAAGGAACGCTGATATGACAGGTCAACCGATTTCCGGCGCGCAGACGGAGGTTTCCAATGCCTAAGCGCGTCCAAATACGGCGGGACCGCCCGTGGCACCAGGAGGACAGGTAATGGGCCGCGCCGCGACATTCACCGAAGCCCAGGTGCGCCGCGCCGTGAAGGCGGCGCGTGAGGTGGATCCCATGGCAATCATCGAGGTGACACGCAGCGGCACGATCCGCATACTGCAGGCCGAGCCGAAGCGACCGGCGCAGAACGAAGTTGATGGATGGTTCGATGGTCAGGATTAATCTTAAAGGCATTCACCGGGTCCGCACCACGCTGGCCGACGGCAGCCGGCGAGAATATCACTATGCTTGGCGCGGCAAGGGCGCGCCAAAGTTCTGGGACAGCGCCAGCGGCGTCACAATCGGGTCACCAGAATATCTGGACGCCCTGCGCGCCTGCACGCCAAAAGCTGAAGCAGCGAAGGGGAAATTTCGGCAGGCCATTGTCGCCTTCCTGGACAGCACCGATTTTACCGGACTCGCCCCACGCACCCAGTCCGACATGCGCAAGTCGATCTATCATGCCAAGAACGGTATTGACCTCAAGTTCGGCAGCGCGCCGATCGCCGCCTTCAATGATCCGCGCATCCGCGGCGAGGCGCTGAAATGGCGCGACAAGATCGGCGGCAAGGTCGGCGATGATCGAATCCGCCACCTGCAACGGATCGTTGGCTTCGCCATTGATCGCAGCCTGATCGCCCAAAACCACTTCCGCGACATCAGGTCGGTCTACAAGCCCAACCGCGCTGAGATATTCTGGCTGCCCGGCGAGATCGATACATTCCACCAAGGCGCACCGGCGCATGTCTCGCGGATCCTCGCGATCGCGCTTGAGACAGGGTTGCGCCCAGGTGATCTGGCCGTCCTGTCGCGGGCACATATCCACAGGACGCCGCACGGGCGCCGCATCGTGATCTGGACGCAAAAACGCAGCCGCCTAGCTTCGATCCCGGTCACTGACCGGATGGCATCGCTGATCGACGCCACACCTTTGGATCAGGACAGGCTGATCGTGAACATGCGCGGACAGCCCTACAAGCACGAGAACTATCTCGGCGATGCTGTCAGCGAGTGGCGGGACAAGCTGAGCATCCGCCACGATCTGCGGCTCTATGACGCCCGTGGCACCGCCGCCACCCGCCTGCTGGAAGCGGGAGCCGAGTTGAAGGAGATCGCCACCCACATGGGCTGGTCACTGAAGCACGCCGCCGAGGTGATCGAACGCTATGTAGCGTTGTCGCCGGCCATGTCCGACAGCCTTGCCGAGAAGCTGAAGCAGGCCGAATCCAGAACGAAACTGTAAAATGACCTGTAAAACGGACCACATGAAACTAGGCTAAGTGCTGGTCGGGGCGAGAGGATTCGAACCTCCGGCCTACGGTACCCAAAACCGTCGCGCTACCAGGCTGCGCTACGCCCCGAACCACAGGCTGTCTAGCGGTTGAAGTCGCGGGGGAAAAGCGAAAACTGCGCCTGCCGCCAAACCGTGCGGGAAAGGAGCGCTAGCCGCAGGGCGCCAGCGCCGTGCCTTGCGGCAAAAGCGGATGCGACAGGATCATTCCGGGCACAAGGCCCAGCCGCGCCGCGTCGCCGCCCGGCAGCTCCAGCACCATCAGCCGCTCGGGCGCGGCATCACCCGGCGCCGCGCCGGGGATCGCGGTTTCATCCAAAGGCCGCGCCATGTCATGGACATGACGCACCTCGCCCCGCGCATCGATGAAGACCATATCCAGCGCAATCAGCGTGTTGCGCATCCAGAAGCTGACTGGCTGGGGGTGTTCATAGACGAACAGCATGCCCTGGCCCTGGGGCAGTTCCTGCCGGAACATCAGGCCGCGCGCCCGCTCGGCGGGATCATCGGCGATTTCGACGGCAATCTCGATTACCCGATCGCGCCCCTGAAAGATGGCGCGATCAGCAAGACATTTGGCCTCAGCAACCTGAGAGCCAGCGACAAGGACCCATGCCAGCGCAAGCGCCGGGGTCCGGCAGTTCATACCGCGCCCGCGACCAGCCGCAGTTTAGCGAGCGCGGCTGCCCCCCCCGGCTGCGCCATACGCGCCTCGGCGGCTGCCCTTTCCCATGAAAGTATCTGTGCCGCCATCATGCCACGGCGTCCGTCAACGACGCGCAGCGCGATGGCCTCACCCACGGCCAGATCGGAAAAGCCCGAATGCCGCAGAACCTCGATATGCAGGAACACATCCGCCTTTTGGGCAAAGACATTGGCAAAGCCAAAACCCTTGGCCTTGTCGAACCACTTCACCCGTGCCGGAAGCAGCGGCAAGAGTGCCACCTCTTCGGGCGTGGCCGAACAAAGATCGGCGATGGCCGGCATCGGCTCGCTGGCCGGCGGCTCGATCGAGAGCACCTCGACCGCTTGCATTCCTCGCGGCGTTCGCTGGACCATGGCAGATACATGTGAGCCTTCGGCAACCGAACTTTGACCGAAATTGCGCAACACGTTGGCGTGCAGCAGAATATCTGCTCCGCCCTCGGGATCGGTCAGGAAACCGAAGCCCTTGCTACCATCGAACCATTTCACGACGCCCGCGACCTTGCGCTGTTGCTCGTCGTCCTCTTGCATCTCTTTTCCGTCGTCCCGTCTGAGGCCAGAAACAAACCGCGCCCCCACGATCTGCCGCCTGAACTGAACAGGGCGGGTATCGAAGGGGTCAGGTTTTCCATACCATGGATAAATACATCACGCGCATCAAGGGCTAAGACGCGTCACAACCCACAAACTTTGCGTAACATCGGCAGATTTTTTCAACATTGCCCTGTTATCAGACAGATAGTCCTGTCTGGACCAGCGGAACCTGTCATGCAGACGGAAAGCACCATCCGCCCAGAATTCGATCTCGATCGGACGGATGCGATAGCCTCCCCAATGCGGCGGACGGCGCGGGTTCAACCCATGATTGATACCTTGCCGCGCAACCTCGGCCATTAGATAGGATCTGCTCTCGAGGGGCTGACTTTGGCGCGATGCCCAGGCGCCGATACGTGCCTGCAACGGCCGCGAATGATAATAGGCGTCGGCCTGCCCGGCCTCGACCCGCTCGACCAGTCCGCGCACGCGAATCTGTCGGCGCAGGGTTTTCCAGTGCATCACGAATGCGGCAACTCCGGTCGCCTCGATCTCGATACCCTTCGCACTTTCGTAATTCGTATAAAAGACAAAGGCGCCGTCGGTGCCGGCGCCCTCGATCTCTTTCAGCAGCACCATGCGACAATCGGGCAATCCGGCAGCATCGACGGTCGCCAGCGCAATGGCATTGGGGTCATTGGGTTCGGTCCGTCCGGCCTCGGCCAGCCAGTCCCGGGCGATGGCAAATGGATCGTCCCCGGCAAAGATTCCGCTGCGATCCGTCATAGCCAAACAATCACCGACACTTGATGCCTCCTTGCAGTTGTCCTAATCCTGCTGAAAACCGAAGAAGCGCAAGGGGCAGCAGCATGTCAAGTGACGGTGGTATGGGGCTGATGAAGGGCCGGCGCGGCCTTATCATGGGTCTGGCGAATGACAAATCCATTGCCTGGGGCATTGCCAAGGCGCTGGCGGATCAAGGGGCCGAGTTGGCCTTTTCCTATCAGGGCGACGCGCTCAAGAAGCGGGTCGAGCCGCTGGCGGCGCAGATCGGGTCGGATTTCCTGGCCGAATGCGATGTCGCGGACGAGGCCTCGATCGACGCGTTATTTCACACCATCGCCACGCGCTGGGACAGCATCGACTTCGTCGTCCACGCCATCGGGTTCTCGGACAAGGACCAGCTGCGCGGCCGCTATGCCGAGACGACGCGCGACAACTTCCTGATGACAATGGACATTTCCGTCTATTCCTTCACCGCCGTGGCGCGACGTGCGGCGGCGATGATGCCCCGTGGCGGCTCGATGCTGACGCTGACCTATTACGGGGCCGAGCGCGTGATGCCGCATTACAACGTCATGGGCGTGGCCAAGGCCGCGCTTGAGGCATCGGTGCGCTATCTGGCCGAGGATTTCGGCAAGGACGGCATCCGTGTCAACGCGATTTCCGCCGGCCCGATCAAGACGCTGGCCGCCAGCGGCATCGGCGATTTCCGCTATATCCTGAAATGGAACGAGCTGAATTCGCCGCTGCGCCGCAATGTCAGCCAGGAGGATGTCGGCAAATCGGCGCTGTACCTGCTGTCTGATCTGGGTTCGGGTGTGACGGGCGAGACCCATCACGTTGATTCGGGCTATCACATCGTCGGCATGAAGGCCGTCGATGCCCCCGATATCGCCACGACCAAAAAGGACTGATCACCCCCGATGAGCGTCGAGCAGGTCATTGCGCTTGTCTCGGCGCTGTCGCTGGCGATCCTGACCCCGGGGCCGTCGATCATCGCGACGGTCCAGACCGCCTTCGCCCATGGCCGCGAGCGCGCCCTGCCCTATGCGCTGGGTCTGGCCACCGGCGCCTCGCTTTGGTGCATCTTCGCGCTTGGCGGGCTGGCGGTGCTGTTCAAGCTGCACCCCTCGCTTTATGTCGGCTTCAAGATATTCGGCGGGTTTTACCTGCTGTGGTTCGCCCGGGCGCTGCGGAAGGCCTCGACCCAGCCGCTGCCCGAGGCCGCGACCGGCGCCAAGGGGTTTTGGGGCGGTATCGCGCTGAATCTCTCGAACCCCAAGCCGGCGCTGTTTTATGCCGCGCTGATCCTGTCGGTGTTCCCCGAGCCGATGGGCCCGGCCCGGCAGGGGCTGATCTATGCGATCTGCCTTGCGACCGAGCTGTTCTGGTATTCGACCGTCGCCGTTCTGATGTCGACAGCCACGATGCGCTCACGCTATTTTGCCGCAAAATTCTGGATCGACCGGGCGGCAGCGCTGGCCATGGCCGCGCTTGGCCTGCTCTTGATCGTCAAACACTGAAAGGACCGCTGCGATGAACGACCGTCTGCCTCATGAAAAGGGTTTCCATGTCAGCTGGGACCAGCTGCACCGCGACGCGCGGGCGCTGGCCTGGCGGCTGGACGGGACCGCATGGCGCGCGGTGCTGGCCGTCACCCGCGGCGGGCTGGTGCCGGCGATGATCGTCGCGCGCGAGCTGGACATCCGCACCATCGACACGATTTCGGTCAAGTCCTACAAGGGCGTCGGCTCTGATGCCGGACAGGGCCAGTTGCAGGTGCTGAAAAAGCCCGATGACGCGCTGATGGGCGATGGCGAGGGCATTCTGGTCATCGACGATCTGGTCGATTCCGGCCGCACGCTGGAGCTGATCCGCGAGATGTATCCCAAGGCGCATTTCGGCACCGTCTATGCCAAGCCCAAGGGCAAGCCGATGGTGCAGAGCTATGTGACCGAGGTTTCGCAGGATACGTGGATTTTCTTCCCCTGGGACATGGCGCTGCAATATGTGCAGCCCTATCGCGGCGAGGATTGAGGGCTAGCTCCGCGCGACAGCTGCGCGCGTTGCGCAAGTCTCGGACCTGTCTGGAAACACGAAAACCCCAACGAATGCTGGGGTTTTTTCTGCAGAGCCCGTACACCGCGCGTGCGCAGGCTGTACAGCGACCATCGGGTTTGGATCGGTTCAGCACCCGAAATCGCGGTTTAACTTGCGCGAGTCTTACGGCAGTTTCCGCAAAGGTCAGATCGGCCGGAATGCCCGCCCTATCCATTCCCCCTGACAAACCGCGCCGCCTCTTCGGCCGCGCGCTGCAAGGCCCGGCTTTTGTTCACGGTTTCCATGAACTCGGCCTCGGGATCGCTGTCATAGACGACACCGCCGCCGGCCTGGATATACAGCTTCTGGTCCTTGATCACGCCGGTGCGCAGCGCGATGCACATGTCCATCTCGCCATTGGCGGCGAAATAGCCGACGCCGCCGGCATAGACGCCGCGCTTTTCGGGCTCGAGCTCGTCGATGATCTCCATGGCGCGGACTTTTGGCGCGCCGGACACTGTCCCTGCGGGCATGCCGGCCAGCAGCGCCGACAGCGCGTCCTCGCCCTCGCGCAGCTCACCCACCACGTTCGAGACGATATGCATGACATGGCTGTAGCGCTCGACGATGAATTTCTCGGTCGGGGTTACCGTGCCCATCTTGGCCACCCGGCCGACATCGTTGCGGCCAAGATCCAGCAGCATCAGATGCTCGGCCAGTTCCTTCTGGTCGGCCAGCAGGTCGGCCTCAAGCGCGTTATCCTCGTCAGGTGTCGCGCCGCGCGGGCGGGTGCCGGCGATCGGGCGCACCGTCACCTCGCCGCCGCGCAGGCGCACGAGGATCTCGGGCGAGGCGCCGACGATCTGGAAACCACCGAAATTCAGGAAGAACATGAAGGGCGAGGGGTTGGTGCGCCGCAGGCTGCGATAAAGCGCAAAGGGCGGCAGCGGGAAATCCATCGCCCAACGCTGGCTCGGCACGACCTGAAAGATGTCGCCGGCGCGGATGTAATCCTTGGCCTTTTCGACGGCGGCCAGATAGCCCTCTTTGGTGAAGTTGCTGCGCAGTTCGCCGACCTTGAGGTCATGGCCAAGGGCGCGCGGCTCGCTGGGCTGGCGGTCAAGCGAGCGCAGCGCCTCCATCAGCCGCTCGGCGGCTTGCGCGTAAGCCGCGCGGGCCGGCAGGCCGTCCTGATGCCAGACCGGGGCGCATAGCGCGACCTCGCCCTTGACGCCGTCCAGCACCGCCACGACCGAGGGGCGCAGCAGCACCGCGTCCGGCAGGCCAAGCGCGTCGGGGTTGATGTCGGGCAGCCGCTCGACCAGCCGGATCATGTCGTAACCCAGATAGCCGAACAGCCCGGCGGCACCGGCCGGAACGCCCTCGGGCATGTCGATGCGGGATTCGCCGATCAGGGCGCGCAGGCTGTCCAGCGCCGGGCGGTCCTCGGCGGTGAAATCTTCGCTATAGCGGGCATTGCGGTTGATCCGCGCCTTGCCGTCGCGGCATTCCCAGATCAGGTCCGGCTTCATGCCGACAAAGGAATAGCGGCCGCGGACCTCGCCGCCGGTCACGCTTTCCAGCATGAAGGAATTCGGCGCCGCCTCGGCCAGCTTCAGCATCAGGCTGACCGGCGTGTCCAGATCGGCGGCCAGCCGGATGGTCAGAAGCTGGTTGCGGCCCGCCGCCCAGCCCGCCTCAAAGGCGGAAAATTCAGGAGAGATGTCCATCACTGCGCTTGTGCATTGACCGCATCGACTGCGGTCTGGTTCACGGTCACGCCCGCCTGCGCCTGCAGCGCACGGGTGAAGTAATCAAAGACGTCCTGACGCATCGCATCGCTCAGCCGGGCCTCGATGCCATCGCGGACCTGCCTGGCTTCGTCGTCATCGGTGGCGGCCGGGTGAATGGCATCCAGCGTCACCAGAAACACCCGGTTGTCGGCATCGACGATCTCGGTCACGCCGGGTTCGGCGATCTCGAAGGCCTGCGTCACCAGATCCTGCGGCACGCCGTTGATGAAGCCACCCCGCGTCAACGCGGTCGCGACATGGGCCGGTTCGGGCACGGGAGCCACGGGCACCGCCTCAGGGGCGGCGGGCTCCAGCGCGCCAGCGGCCATGGCGACCGGGTCGGTCGCCGCCGACGGGACGGCCTCGATGGCCGGCGCGGCGGCTGCCTCGGCAGCGACATGGCGCTCCTCGGCCAGGGCCAGCAGCTGGCGATGGGTTTCGTTCTGCAGCCAGTCCTCGGCCACGCGGTCGCGAACCTCGGCAAAGGGGATCAGCGCCGGCGGCTCGATCTTGTCCAGACGCAGCGCGAAGACGCCGCCATCCTCAAGCGTGATCAGCTCGGGGAAGTCCCGTTCGCTGACCTGCGCGGCGTGTTCGCGGAATTCGGGATAGGCGGCGATGCTTTCCGGCTCGGCCTCAAGCCTCGCGCTCCAGTCGATCTGGCCAAGCTGCATCGGGCTTTCCTTGGCCATGTCCTCCAGCGTGGCACCGCCGGCGAGCAGGTCCGAGAACTCGCCCGACTGGTCCTCGATCTGGCGGCGGGCGCGGTCCACGGCCGCCTCGACCCGCAGGTCGTCGCGCGCCTGTTCAAAGGGCACGTTGAGCGGTTCCAGAATCGCATTCATCGAGAACAGCGCCGGCCCCAGCTCCGAGGGCGCGGGTCCGGCGACGCCGGGCTGGTCCAGCGCAAAGACCGCCTCACCCGCCGCGCCCAGATCGGCCTGGGTGACCTCGCCCAGATCGATATCGGTCAGCGCCAGCCCGCGTTCGCCGGCCAGCTGTTCAAAGGTCAGCTCGCCCTTGTCCAGACGGGCCTTGGCCTCGTCAGCGGATTGCTGCGTCGGAAAGACCAGCCGCTCGACCATGCGCCGTTCGGGCTGGACGAATTCGTCGATGCGGTCCTGATAAAGGTCGCGCAGCGCCTGTTCGTCCACCTCGACCTTGTCTTCCAGCATTTCCGGCACCAGCCAGACATAGCTGATCTTGCGGATCTCGGGCGCGGTGAAGCGGTCGGCATTGGCCTGATGCCAGGCCTCAAGCGTCGCCTGATCGGGCAGCGCCACGGGCGCGGGCAGCTCTTCGGCGGTCAGCTCGCTCCAGCGGATGTCGCGGGTCTCCAGCAGCCAGCCTTGCGTCAGCGCGGTCACCGGCGCGGGTGCGGTCACACCGGCCAGCGTCGCGCGCTGCAGGATCAGCCGCGCCTCGTCCATGCGCAGGTCGTGTTCGAACTCGGCCTCGCTCAGACCCTCGCGGCGCAAAGTGTCGGCATAGACGGCGCGGTCGAACTTGCCGTCCAGACCGCGAAAGGCCGGGGCGGCGGAGATCTGGTCCAGCACCGCCTTGTCGCCCACGGAAACGCCAAGGCGCTGCGCCTCGGATTCCAGCGAGGCGGCGGTATAAAGCCGCGCCAAGGCCGCCTGATCGACGCCGATGGCCTTGGCCTCGGCCGCGCTCAGCTGACGCCCGGTCCGGGCCGAGAATTCCTGCATTTCGGCGCGCAGCGTGCGGGCATAGTCATTGGCCGAGATCTCGACCTCGCCGACCGTACCGATATCGGCCGTCCCGCCCGAGAAATTGGTCACGCCAAAGCCGCCCAATCCCAGGATCAGCATCCCCATCAGCAACCACACGATGGTCGATTTGCCCTTGCCGCGCATCTTGGTGCCGCCCCGCTGTTCAGTCTGTCATCGGCGAAGTGTTTAGGGTGCCGGGGCGACGGCGGCAAGTGCCGCGCATTCCGGCCCCTGCCCCCCACCCCTCACATTCCGGTTGAAGCCGGGGCAAGGCGGCGCTTTCCCCTCAGGGGCGAAACGCCGCCAGCCGCTGCATCATGGTCGCGATGCCGGCCTGATCGGCATTGGCGAAAGCGATGCGGACATGGCGCGCGCCCTCGGGATCGCCTTCGGGCATGAACATGGTGCCGGGCAGCAAAAGCAGCCCCGCCTTGTGGACCAGCTCCCGCGCGAGTTCGGGCGAGGCCATGTCATAGGGATGTTCGACCCAGGCGAAATAGGCGCCGCAGCCCTTGACCCGCCAGCCCGGCAGCGCCGCCATGCCCTCGGCCATGGCGGTGCGGCGGGCGAGGATCTCGGCGCGTTCGCCGGCCAGCCAGTCGCCCATATTGGCCATGCCCCAAGCTGCGCCGATCTGGCCGATCTGGGCGGCGCAGATGGCGACGGTGTCCAGAAACTTCTCGACCTCGACCATGCGGGCGGGGCTGGCGATCAGCGCGCCGACGCGATGCCCGGTCAGCCGGTAGGCTTTCGAGAAGCTGTAAAGATGGATCAGCGTGCCGCCCCAGTCGGGATCGGCAAACAGATCATGCGGCGCGCCCTCGCGGCTGTCGAAATCGCGATAGGTCTCGTCGACGATCAAGGCGATGCCGCGCGACCGCGCCAGATCGTAGAAGGCACGCAGGGTCTCGGCCGGATATTCCGCACCCGAGGGGTTGTTGGGGCTGACCAGCACGATGGCGCGGGTACGGTCGGTGATCAGCCCGGCCGCCGCCTCGGCATCGGGGACCATGCCCTGCCCGCAATGCAGCCCGACGGTGCGGATGCCCTGCATGTCGAGCCACATCTTGTGATTGAAATACCACGGCAGCGGCAGGATGATCTCATCCCCCGGCCCGGCCAGCGTCTGGATCGCGGCGCAGAATGCCTGATTGCAGCCCTGGGTGATCGCGACCTCATCGGGGCGGATGGGGCCGCCATAGGCGCGGCTCCAGTCGCGGGCGACAGCCTCGCGCAGTTCAGAGCGGCCCAGCACCGGGCCATAGAAATGCGCGTCGGGCTGGTTCAGCGCCGCCTCGGCCATGGCGCGGCGCAAGGGCTCGGGCGGCGGATCGACGGGCGCGGCCTGGCTGATATTGATCAGCGGACGTTCGGGCGGAAAGCTGACCCCTTCCAGCCAGCGCCGCGCCTCCATCACGGGCGGCCGAGAGGTCGAGGCAAGCGCGGGGTTCAGCGGCAAGGACATGGCCGAGCTCCTATTCGGTCAGGCGCAGGGCGCCGAAATCGGGGGGCAGCGAAAGATCAGGGGCCACGCGCGGCGCAGCGGGATCCGAGGGCGCCGGGGCGGCGACCGGCTGCGCAACCGGGATCGGCGCCGGTTGGGGCGCGACGGCCAGTTCGGGTTCGGCGGGCGTTTCGACTGGCGCTTCGGGGGCCGGTTCCGGCGCGGGTTCCGGGGCCGCCGCGACCGAAGTCACCGGGGCCACCGGGGCCACCGGGGTACTGTCGGGCAAAAGGACCGGGCCGCCGGGGGCACGGTCAAGACCCGGCACCACCACCTTTCCGGGCGGCGGCACGGGAATCGGTGCCTCGCCCGCCAGCTCCGGCAGGTCGATCGGATCGTTTTCCGGGGCGGCCAGCGCCGGGGCGGCGGGGGCCTCGCCGCGCGCCTCGGGACGCAGGCGGTCCGGCTCGGCGGTGGCGGGGGCAGGCTCGTCAGCGGGCAGCGCGACGGTGGGGGCCGCCGCCACGCGCGGCGCCTCGGCCAGGGGGGCCGGGACCTGTGGCCGCATGTCGGTGCTGCGGGCGAACTCCGATCCGGCCGGAACCAGCAGCGAGTCGGTCGCCGGCCCCGGTGCCACGGCGTCGGGTTCAGCCGGAGCGGCTTCGGGCGCGGCGGCCAGCGCGGTTTCGGACGGGGTTTCGGGCGCGGCTTCGGGGGCCTTAGCTTCAGCAGCTGTGGTTTCGGGCGGCAGTTCGGGCGCGGCCGTTTCGGCCGGCACCGGCTCGGCCGGGGGGGAAACAGCCGCGCTTTCCGGCACCGCCCCGGGCAGGGCTGCGACCTGATCGGGGCGCGGCGGCTGCGGCAGCGCCAAAGACAATGCCACCAGCGCCGCGCCACAAACCACGGTGCCCTGGATCAACCCTGCCGCGAATCCCTTTGCCATGCCTCGCCCTGTCCTGCCGATTCTCCAACGCGTCCGCGCCTGTTTTTCTTGCCTGCCGGGCTTGACCCACTGCCGGGCTTTAGCACATCTATAGCCCCAGATTTTCCGGGGTTCACCCCCCAATGCAAGGCACCACCATGATCCTGCTCATCGACAATTACGACAGCTTTACCTGGAACCTCGTTCATTACATGGGCGAGGCCGGGGCCGAAGTCGTCGTGCGCCGCAATGACGTGCTGTCGGTGGACGAGGCGCTGGCCATGCAGGCGCAGGGCATCGTCATCTCGCCCGGGCCTTGCGATCCGGCGCATGCGGGCATCATCGTGCCGCTGATCCGGGCGGCGGCGGAACGCCAGATCCCGCTGTTCGGCGTCTGTCTGGGCCATCAGGCCATCGGCGAGGCGTTTGGCGGCAAGGTCGTGCGCGCCAGTCGCATCGTCCATGGCAAGACCGATGCGGTCAGCCATGACGGCACCGGGGTCTTTGCCGGCCTGCCCTCGCCCCTGACGGCGACGCGCTACCATTCGCTGACGGTCGAGCCAGAGAGCCTGCCCGACTGCCTGCGCGTCACCGCCACCACGGCGGATGGCACCATCATGGGGCTGGTTCACAAGACCCTGCCGATCGAGGGCGTGCAGTTCCATCCCGAATCCATCGCCTCGGAACATGGCCACGACATGATCCGCAACTTCCTGCGCCGCTGCACCAATCTGGACCGCGCGGCATGAGCGGCGCGACCGATATCCGCCCGCTGATCGGCATTGCCGCCACCCGTCCCCTGACCGGGGCCGAGGCCGAGGCGGCATTCGGCGCGCTGTTCGAGGGCGCCGCCACCCCCGCCCAGATCGGCGGGCTGCTGATGGCCTTACGCGTGCGCGGTGAAACCGTTGACGAGATCGCCGCCGCCACCCGCGCCATGCGCGCCCGCATGAACCGCATCAAGGCCCCTGCGGACGCCATGGACATCGTCGGCACCGGCGGCGACGGCAAGGGCACGCTGAACATCTCGACCGCCACGGCTTTCGTGGTCGCGGGCGCGGGCGTGCCGGTGGCCAAGCATGGCAACCGCAACCTGTCGTCCAAATCAGGCTCGGCCGACGCGCTGACCCATCTGGGCCTGAACGTGATGGCGACGCCGGAACTTGCCGAGCAGGCGCTGGCCCGGACCGGCATCTGCTTCATGATGGCGCCCATGCACCACCCCGCCATGCGCCATGTCGGGCCGGCGCGGGCAGAGCTGGGCACGCGCACGGTCTTCAACCTCTTGGGGCCGATGACAAATCCGGGCGGCGTGCGCCGCCAATTGACCGGCACCTTCGACCGCATCTGGAACCGCCCCATGGCGGAAACCCTGCGCGAGCTGGGGTCGGAATCGGTCTGGATCGTCCATGGCAGCGACGGCACCGACGAGATTTCGATTGCCGGCCCGACCTGGGTTGCCGCGCTGAAGGATGGCGAGATCACCGAATTCGAGATTTCGCCCGAGGATGCCGGCCTGCCCCTGCATTCCTTTGACGCGATCCTTGGCGGCGATCCGGCCCAGAACGCCGCCGCGCTGCGCGCGCTGCTGGCGGGCGAAACCGGCGCCTATCGCGATGCGGTGCTGCTGAACTCGGCCGCCGCGCTGCTGATCGCCGGCAAGGCCGCCAATCTGGCCGAGGGCGCCGAGATCGCCGCCGAGGCTATCGACAGCGGTGCCGCGCAGGCGAAACTGGACGCGCTGGCCGCGCAAGTCGGCGCGCCCGAGGCATGAGCCTGCCTCAGGCTTGGGCAGATCTGGCCTTTTTCCGCGATGACTGGCCGGCCATCGCCGCCCGGCTGCGGGATCAGGACTGGCTGCCCGGCCCCGAGCGGGTCTTTGCCGCGCTGGCCCTGACGCCGCCCGAGGCCGCGCGCGTGGTCATTCTGGGACAAGACCCCTATCCGACGCCGGGACATGCGAACGGGCTGGCCTTTTCGGTCACGCTGGAAACGCCGCTGCCGCGTTCGCTGAAAAACATCTATGCCGAGATGCGGGACGATCTGGGCACCGCCCCCGCGAATGGCGACCTCGGCCATTGGGCGCGGCAAGGGGTGCTGCTGCTGAACACCTCGCTTTCGGTGCTGCCGGGTCAGGCGGGGGTGCATGCGAAATGGGGCTGGGACCGGCTGGCGCGGCAGGCCGTCGCCCGCGCGCAGGCCGCGCGCCCCCTGGCCTTCATCCTGTGGGGGGCGCATGCGCAAAAGGCGCTGGCGGGCCTGCCGCGCCCGCAGGATCTGGTGATCGAGACCGCCCATCCCTCGCCCCTGTCGGCACGGCGGGGGTTCTTTGGCTCGCGCCCCTTCAGCCGGGTGAATGACTGGCTGCGCGCCCGTGGCGATATGCCCATAGACTGGGCTCTTTCCGAAAGCGCCGCCGCGCGCTAAACCCGCGTCATGGATATTCTTGACCGCATCAAAGCCTACAAGCTTGAAGAAATCGCCGCCGCCAAGGCTGCCCGTCCGCTTGCGGGCGTCGAGGCCGAGGCCCGCGCCGCCAGCCCCGTGCGCGGCTTTGCCAAGGCGCTTGCCGCCAAGGCCGGGACCGGCCACGCCCTGATCGCCGAGATCAAGAAGGCCAGCCCCTCGAAAGGGCTGATCCGCGCCGATTTCGCCCCGCCAACGCTGGCCCGCGCCTATCAGGCGGGCGGCGCGGCCTGCCTGTCGGTGCTGACCGATGCGCCCAGCTTTCAAGGCGCGCCGGAATTCCTGACCGCCGCGCGCGACGCCTGCGACCTGCCCGCGCTGCGCAAGGATTTCCTTTACGACACCTATCAGGTGGCCGAGGCCCGCGCCTGGGGCGCCGATTGCATCCTGATCATCATGGCCTCGGTCGACGACACGCTTGCCGCCGAGCTTGAGGACGCGGCCCTGCACTGGGGCATGGATGCGCTGATCGAGGTCCATGACCGCGAGGAACTGGACCGCGCGCTGCGGCTGAAATCGCCGCTGATCGGGGTAAACAATCGCAATCTCAAGACCTTCGAGGTCAGTCTTGAAGTCACGCTTGAACTGGCGCCCCATACCCCCAAGGACCGCGATCTGGTCTGCGAAAGCGGCCTCTTCACGCCCGACGACCTGAACCGCATGGGCGATGCCGGCATCCGCCGCTTTCTGATCGGCGAAAGCCTGATGCGGCAGGCCGACGTCACCCGCGCCACCCGCGAGATCCTGGGCCTGCCGGCATGAGCGAGCTGACGCATTTCGACGCGCAGGGTCAGGCGCATATGGTCGATGTCTCGGCCAAGCCCGAGACCACGCGCGAGGCCGTGGCCGAGGGGCTGGTCGTGATGTCCCCCGAAACGCTGGCGCTGGCGCAGGGTGGCGCGGCCAAGGGCGATGTCATGGGCGTGGCCCGGCTGGCCGGGATCATGGGCGCGAAACGCACCTCGGACCTGATCCCGCTTTGCCACCCGCTGCCCATCGCCAAGGTCTCGGTCGATCTGGCCGTCGACCCCGCCCTGCCCGGTATCCGCGTCACCGCCACCGTCCGGACCACCGGCCGCACCGGCGTCGAGATGGAGGCACTGACCGCCGTTTCGACCGCCTGCCTGACCGTCTATGACATGCTCAAGGCGGCGCAAAAGGACATGCGGATCGAGGGCATCCGTCTGTTGGTCAAGACCGGCGGCAAATCCGGCGAATTCCGTGCCGCGCCCTGAAGGGGGACCTGATGATCACTGTCGACGACGCCCGCGCCCTTGTCCTTGGCCTCGCGCGCTCGCCCGGGACCGAGGATATCCCGCTATACGATGCGCTTGGCCGCGCGCTGGCCAGCCCGGTCGTGGCGCAGCTGACCCAGCCGCCCTTTGACGCCTCGGCCATGGACGGCTATGCGCTGCGCTCGGCCGATCTGCCGGGGCCGCTGCGGGTCGTCGGCACCGCCGCCGCAGGCCAGCCCTATACGGGCGCGACGCCCCCGGGCAGCACCATCCGCATCTTTACCGGCGCCCCGGTCCCCGCCGATTACGACCGCGTCGTCATGCAGGAAATCGTCAGCCGTGACGGCGACACGATCACCGTCACCAATGCCGGCGAAAACCGCCATATCCGCCGTCAGGGCAATGATTTCCGGAAAGGCTGCGGCTTTCTGCCCGACCGGCCGCTGCGCCCCTCGGATCTTGGGCTGATCGCTGCGATGAACCTGCCGCGCGTCACGGTGCTGCGCCGCCCGCGCGTCGCCGTACTGGCCGGCGGCGACGAGCTGATCCGCCCCGGTGCCGAGCCCGCGCCGGGCCAGATCATCAACTCGAACGACCTTGCCATCGCGGCCATGGCACGCGCGGCCGGCGCCGATCCCTTCATCCTGCCCCTGGCCCGCGACACCGAGGAATCGCTGCGCGACCGCTTTGCCGAGGCTGAGGGCGCCGACCTGATCGTGACCATAGGTGGCGCCTCGGTCGGCGATCACGATCTGATCGGCAAGGTTGCCGAGGGGCTGGGCATGCAACGTGCCTTCTACAAGCTGGCGATGCGCCCCGGAAAGCCGTTGATGGCCGGGCGGCTGGGCCGCGCGGCCATGCTTGGTCTGCCGGGAAACCCTGTATCAGCAATTGTTTGCGCGAAGCTTTTCATGCAACCTCTGATCCGCGCCATGCTGGGCCTGCCGCCCGGCCCGGATCTGGCGCAGGCCGTGCTGACCCGCGACCTGCCCCCCGAAGGCGACCGTCAGCACAATCACCGCGCCAAGCTGCGCCCCGGCACCGGTCTGCCCGAAATCAACCCCTTCACTGACCAGGACAGTGCCCGGCTGTGGCTGTTGGCCGAGGCCGATGCACTGTTGGTCCGGCCCGCCCATGACCCGGCCCGCAAGGCCGGCGAACAGGTCACGTTCCTGGCGCTTTAACGGCTTCTTTACCCGAATCGTCATAAAGATTGACGCAAAGGGTTGAGTCCGCTAGAACATTCAAGGAACATGATGGCACTCGCAGCAGAGCAGGGATCAACGATGCTGACCAAAAAGCAAATCCAGCTGCTTGAATTCATTCAGGCGCGCATGGCCCGCGACGGGGTGCCGCCCTCGTTCGACGAAATGAAGCTGGCACTGGATCTGCGCTCGAAATCGGGAATTCATCGCCTCGTGACCGCCCTTGAAGAACGCGGATTCATCCGCCGCCTGCCGCATCGCGCCCGCGCGCTGGAAATCGTCCGCCTGCCTGACAGCCTCAGCAAGGGCACCGGTTTTCAGCCGCGGGTGATCGAGGGCAGCGCCCCCGAACGCCCCGCCCCGCTGCCGCGCGGTGCGCTGGAAATCTCGGTCTCGGCGGTGGAACTGCCGGTCATGGGCCGCATCGCCGCTGGCGTCCCGATCGAAGCGATCTCCGAGGTGTCGCATCACATCGCCGTTCCCGGCTCGATGCTGGCCGGTCAGGACCGCCATTACGCGCTTGAGGTCAAAGGCGATTCCATGATCGAGGCGGGGATCAACGATGGCGATGTCGTGGTCATCCGCGAACAGTCGACCGCCGATAACGGCGACATCATCGTGGCCCTTGTCGAAGGGCACGAAGCGACCTTGAAGCGCTATCGCCGCAAGGGCGGCATGATCGCGCTTGAGGCGGCAAACCCCGCCTATGAGACCCGCGTCCTGCCCGAGGACAAGGTCCGCGTGCAGGGCCGTCTGGTCGGGCTGATCCGCAGCTATTGATGGCGCGTGCTGCCCGGGCGTCGTGCCTGCACGATGCGACGCGGCGGCACAACCACAGCCCTTCACTTGCACGACACTTGCACCCAAGCGGCGTTGCGGGCCGGCAGCCGCTGGGTTAACCATGTGTCAAACGCGACAGGTCAAGGATTATCCATGCGCGCTCTGACGTTCCGCATCTTCGCTCTGGTCATGCTCGCCGCGCTGCCGGCGCGGGCTTTCGACACCAATGCGCGCGCCGCCTGGGTCTATGACGTGGCGACCGGCACCGTGCTGATGGAAAAGAACGCCGACGAGCCCTTGCCGCCGGCCTCGATGTCGAAGCTGATGACGGTCTATATGCTCTTCGAGGCCCTGAAAGAGGGGCGTCTGCAACTGGACACCCGCCTGCCCGTCTCGACCAAGGCGCGGCAGATGCAGGGCTCGACCATGTTCCTGAACGAACAGGACCGCCCCACCGTCGAGGAGCTGATCAAGGGCATCATCGTGCTGTCAGGAAATGACGCCTGCGTCGTCGTCGCCGAGGGGCTCGCCGGCACCGAAGAGGCCTTTGCCCGCCAGATGACCGAACGCGGCAAGGCGCTGGGGCTGACCAATTCGACCTTTGCCAATGCCTCGGGCTGGCCTGATCCGCGCCACCGCATGTCGGTGCATGATCTGGGCGTGCTGGCCCAGCATCTGGTTCAGGATTTCCCCGAATATTACAAGAACTTCGCCATCGAGGAATGGCGTTTCGACAATCGCGCGCCCGCGAACCGCCACAACCGCAACCCGCTTCTGGGACTGGGGATCGGGGCGGATGGCCTCAAGACCGGCCATACGCAAGAGGCGGGCTACGGGCTGGTCGGATCGGCCATTCAGGGTGATCGCCGGGTAATCTTCGTGATCTCGGGCCTGCCAAGCGACAAGGCCCGCGCCGAAGAGTCCGAGCGCATCGTCAGCTGGGCCTATCGCCAGTTCACCATGCGCACCATCGTCCCCAAGGGTGAAATCGTCGCTGAAGCCCCGGTCTGGCTGGGTAAGAAAGGCAAGATCGGCCTGACCACCGAAGATGGCGTCAAGGTTCTGATTCCGGCCGGCGCGCAATCGGGCATCACCGCCGAGGCGGTGTTCAAGGGCCCGATCGAGGCCCCGATCACCGCCGGTGACAAGCTGGGCGATCTGCTCGTGGACATCCCCGGCGCCGGCCAGTCGCGCCTGCCGCTTTACGCCTCGGTGGACGTGCCGCGCGCGGGCGTCATCGGCCGGCTGCAAAGCGCGGCCTTCCGGCTGGGCGAACGTGCCTATCAGTCGGTCATGAACTAGCCCCGGCCCATGTTCATCAGTTTCGAGGGTATCGACGGTTCCGGAAAATCCACGCAGGCGCGGCGTCTCGCCGGCGCCTTGGCAGAGCGCGGAACCGAAACCGTCCTGACCCGCGAGCCCGGCGGCAGCCCCGGCGCCGAGGAAATCCGCCGCCTTCTGGTCGAGGGCGGCAGCGAACGCTGGTCCCCGGAAACAGAACTTCTGCTGTTCACCGCCGCCCGCCGCGACCATCTGGAACGGCTGATCCGCCCGGCCCTGGCCCGGGGCGCTTGGGTGGTGACCGACCGTTTCGCCGATTCGACCCGCGTCTATCAGGGCGCCGCCCGGGCCGAACAGCGCGCCCTGGTCGATGACCTGCACCGGCTGATGATCGGCATCGAGCCCGACCTGACCTTCATCATCGACATCGACCCCGAAATCTCGCTGAGCCGCGGTCAGGCGCGCGGCGGCAATGAGGACCGCTTCGAGGGCATGGGCCTGGACTTTCAGCGCCGGCTGCGCGACGGCTTTCACGCACTGGCCGCTGAAAACTCCGACCGCATCCGGCTGATCGACGGCTCAGGCGATGAGGATGAGGTCGCCGCCCGCGTCCTTGCCGCGCTGCCATGAGCGACGAGACCCTTCCCGAACCCGACCGGGTTCCCGGTGCCCCGCATCCGCGTGAGGCTCTGCGGGTTGTGGGTCAGGACACCGCGGTGGCCGATTTCGTCAGCGCCGCCCGCGCGCATCGGCTGCATCACGGCTGGCTGATCAGCGGCCCACGCGGCACCGGCAAGGCGACGCTGGCATGGTCCATCGCCAAATGGCTGCTTTCGGACGGGACCAGCGACGATCTGCGCACCGATCCCGACGCCCCGGTGATCCGCCGCATCCGTGCTTTATCGGAACCGCGCCTGCATCTGGTGCGCCGCCCCGTCGACGAAAAGACCCAGCGCCTGCGCGCCGAAATCACCGTCGATGAAATCCGCCGGCTGCAAAGCTTTTTCCATCTAAGCGCCGCCGAGGGCGGGCGCCGCGTTGCCATCATCGATGCGGCGGACGAGATGAACCAGGCCTCGGCCAATGCGTTGCTAAAGCTGCTGGAGGAGCCGCCGCATGACGCGACGATCCTGCTGGTCGCGCATCAGCCAGCGCGGCTTTTGCCGACCATCCGCTCGCGTTGCCGCGAACTGCGCCTGCACCCGCTGACCCCGCTGGACATGGGCCATGTGCTGGCCGATCTGGGCGTCGATCATGACGCGGCGCAGCTTGCCGCCCTGTCCGGCGGCTCGGTTGGCGAGGCGCTGCGTCTGGCCGGACAAGACGGGCTGGCGCTTTATGCGCGCATCATCCAGCTGTTCGCCGAATATCCGCGCATGGACCGCCGCACCGCCGCCACCTTAGCCGAAATGGCGGCGGGGCGCGCCGGCGCCGATGGCGATCCCTTCGATCTGATGATCACGCTTCTGGACCGTTTTCTGACCCGGGCCGCGCGCACCGGGCTGATGGGCGCCCCCCTGCCCGAGGCCGCCGAGGGCGAGGCCGGGGTGCTGACCCGGCTATCCCCCGACCCGTCGGCGGCCCGGATCTGGGCCAATGCGCAGGCCGAGCTGTCGGCACGGGCGCGCAGCGGGCGGGCGGTCAATCTTGACGCCTCGGCGCTGGTATTGGATATGCTGATCGGGCTGGCCAACCAGCCCGCGACCTGACGGGAACACGCATGTCCGAACATCCCCCTCTGAACCTGGTGGACAGCCATTGCCACCTGGATTTTCCTGATTTCGATGGAGAGCAGGCCGATCTGGTCGCGCGGGCGCGGGCGGCGGGCGTCACCCGCATGGTCACCATCTGCACCCGCATGGGCAATGAGCCGCGCGTCCGCGCCATCGCCGAAACCTTCCCCGAGGTCTATTACGCCGCCGGCATCCACCCGATGTATGCCGCCGAAGAGCCGCCGGTCACCGTCGCGCAACTGGTCGCGCTGGCCGCGCATCCGAAATTCGTCGGCATCGGCGAAACCGGGCTCGACTATCACTATACTGCCGACAGCGCCGCCATTCAGGCCGAAAGCCTGCGCATCCATATCGAGGCCGCGCGCCAGACCGGCCTGCCGCTGATCGTGCATTCCCGCGATGCCGATGCCGACATGGCCCGCATCCTGACCGAGGAACATCGCGCCGGCCGCTTCGACTGCGTCATGCATTGCTATACCAGCGGCCCGGATCTGGCCCGCGCGGCGCTGGATCTGGGGTTTTACCTGTCCATGTCGGGGATCGCGGCCTTTCCCCGCTCGACCGAGATCCGCGAGATTTTCGCCGCCGCCCCCCGCGACCGCATCCTGATCGAGACCGACGCCCCCTATCTGGCCCCCCCGCCCCATCGCGGCAAGCGCAACGAGCCGGCCTATGTCGCCCATACCGCCCGTGCGGGCGCCGAGGCGCTGGGGATGGCGGCGGCCGAGTTCGCCGCCCTGACCACCGCCAATTTCGACCGGCTGTTTTCCAAGGCCGCCGCATGATCCGGGCGACGATCCTGGGCTGCGGATCGTCGGGGGGCGTGCCGCGTCTGGGGGATCGCTGGGGCGAATGCGACCCGCTGAACCCGAAGAACCGCCGCCGCCGCTGCTCGCTTCTGGTCGAACGGATCGGCCATGACGGCACCACGCGCGTGCTGATCGACACCGGCCCCGACATGGTGCCGCAGCTTCTGGATGCGGGCGTGGGTGAACTCGACGCGGTCGTCTATACCCATCCGCATGCCGACCATATCCACGGCATCGACGACCTGCGCCAGATCGTCTTCAACATCCGCGCCATGATCCCGGTCTGGGCCGATGCCCCCACGACCGAGGCCTTGATGGCGCGCTTTGGCTATATCTTCCAGACGCCGCCCGGCTCGTATTATCCGCCGATCTGCGACCTGCACCCAATCCGTGGCCCGTTCGAGATCACGGGCGCCGGCGGCCCCATCGACTTCGCCCCCTTCGAGGTCGATCACGGCGGCACGCCCGCGCTGGGATTCCGCATCGGCGGGCGCGAGGAAAGCCTGGTCTATCTGCCCGATGTCCTGACCATCCCCGAGGATGCCTGGCCGCTGATCGAGGGCTGCGATGTCTTCATCTGCGACGCGCTGCGCCGCACGCCGCATCCCAGCCACGCGCATCTGGCACTGACGCTGGACTGGATGGCGCGCGCGCAATGCAAGCGTGGTATCCTGACCAACATGCATATCGATCTGGATTACGACACGGTCATGGCCGAAACGCCCGACCATATCGTCCCCGCCCATGACGGATTGAGGATCGAGCTGATATGAGCGCGCTTTTCGATGTCATCCTGCCGGTCTTTCTGGTCGTCGGCTTTGGCTATGTCATCTGCTGGCGCGGCATGCTCTCTGAGGTCGCGGTCGATGGCATCATGCGTTTCGCGCAGAACTTTGCCGTCCCGGTCCTGCTGTTTCAGGCCATCGCCAAGCTGGATCTGGGGGCGAATTTCGACCCGTTCCTGCTTTTGGCCTTTTACATCGGGGCGTTCCTGTCCTTTGGCGTCGGCATGGGCGCCGCGCGCCTGTGGCTGAAGCGCCCGCTTGAGGACTCCATCGCCATTGGCTTTGTCTGCCTGTTCTCGAACTCGCTGCTGCTGGGCATTCCGATCACCGAGCGCGCCTATGGCCCCGACGCGCTTGAGGGCAATTTCACCATCATCGCCATCCATTCGCCGCTGCTTTACACCTTCGGGATCACGGTCATGGAATTCGCCCGTGCACGCGGGCAGAACCTTTCGGTGGGCCGGGTGGCGCTGCGGGCGCTGTCGGGCGTGCTGCACACACCGCTGGTCATCGGCATCCTGTGCGGGCTGGTGATGAACCTGCTGACGCAGGCCGGGCTGGTCATGCCCGAGGGTTTCTGGGGCGCGGTCAAGATGCTGGCCAGCGCCGCCCTGCCCGCCGCGCTGTTCGCCCTTGGGGGCGTGCTTTACCGTTACCGCCCCGAGGGCGAGATGCGGGCGATTGCGCTGTGCTGCGTGGCGTCCCTGCTGCTGCATCCGGGCGTGACCTTTGGCCTTGGCAAGCTTTTTGATCTCAGCGTGGCCGAGATGCGTTCCTCGGTCGTCACGGCCAGCATGGCGCCGGGGGTGAACGCCTATCTTTTCGCCTCGCTTTACGGGGTGGCGAAACGGGTGGCGGCCTCGGCGGTGCTGGTCGCGACGGCGCTGTCGGTGCTGACGATCTGGTTCTGGCTGAGCGTGTTGCCCTGAACGGAAAACGCCGCCCCAAAGGGGCGGCGTTGGCTGCATTCCAATGATAGTCGATCAATGCGGGGTGACGCCCCGCAGCCGCTCGGACCGGCGGCGCAGCAGCTCGACTGTGGTCAAAAGCGCAATCGAGAAGATCACCAACAGCGTTGCCACCGCCAGGATCGCCGGGCTGATCTGTTCGCGGATGCCGTTCCACATCTGGCGCGGAATGGTCTGCTGGTCGGGGCCGGCGATGAACAGCACCGCCACCACCTCGTCAAACGAGGTGACAAAGGCAAACAGCGCCCCCGAGATCACGCCGGGCAGGATCAGCGGCATGGTGATGCGGAAGAACGTCGTCCGCGGATTGGCGCCAAGGCTGGCCGAGGCGCGGTTCAGCGATTGGTCGAACCCGATCAGCGTCGCCGTCACCGTGATGATGACAAAGGGAATGCCCAGTGTGGCATGGGCCAGGATCACGCCCAGATAGGTGCCCGCCAGCTTGCCGCATTCCGGGTTCAGCCCGATCCATGTCAGCGGCTCGCAGGGGTTCGAGTAGAAGAAGAACATCCCCGTCGCGGTGATGATGATCGGCACGATCATGGGCGAGATCAGCACTGCCATGATGATGCGCCGATAGGGCATCTCGGGGCGCGACAGGCCAAGCGCGGCCAGCGTGCCCAAAACCGTCGCCAGAATGGTCGAGAACACCCCGATGATGATCGAGCTTTTCGCCGCCTTGATCCATTTCGCGTTCTGCCAGGCATCCGACCACCAGCTCATGTCGCGGGGCGCGTCGGGGTTCGACATGCCGAAGGTCAGCAGGCTGTCATACCAGCGCATGCTGTAGCCCTCGGGATCAAAGGACAGCATCTTGTCGGTAAAGGTGAAATAGGGCTCGGCGTTGAAGGATAGCGGGATCACCACGACGATCGGCGCGATCAGGAAGAAAAAGATCGCCGCACAGATCACCAGATAGGTGTAGTGCCAGATCTTTTCCGTCGTCGAGGCATAGGTCGGAAGTGCCATGGCGATTATCCCAGTTTCAGATTGTCGATGCCGACAAGGCGGTCATAGACCCAGTAAAGGATCAGCACCCCACCCAGCAGCATCGCGGCCAGGGCGGCGGCCATGGACCAGTTCAGCGTCTGCGTCATGTGCATCGCGATCAGGTTCGAGATCAGCTGCCCGCTTGATCCCCCGACCAATGCCGGCGTGATGTAGTAGCCGACCGCAAGGATGAAGACCAAAAGCGCCCCTGCCCCCAGTCCCGGCAGGGTCTGCGGGAAATAGATGCGGCGGAACGCGGTCCAGCTGGTCGCGCCCAGGCTGCGCGCGGCGCGGACATAGGACGGGTTGATCGTGCGCATCACCGAATAAAGCGGCAGGATCATGAAGGGCAGCAGGATATGGGTCATGGCGATGATCGTGCCGGTCTGGTTATAGATCATCTGCAAGCGCTGGCCGTCGCCGATCAGGCCCAGCCAGACAAAGACGTCATTCACCACGCCTTGCTGCTGCAACAGCACCATCCACGCGGTCGTGCGCACCAGAAGCGAGGTCCAGAACGGCAGCAGCACAAGGATCATCAGCAGGTTCGACTGCCGCATTGGCAGCGTCGCCAGCAGATGCGCGATGGGAAAGCCCAACAGGAAAGTGGTGCCGGTAATGATCAGCGACAGCCAGAAGGTACGCAGGAACAGGTGCAGATAGATGCGCTGCTCTTCGGGGGCCAGGACGATATTTCCGGCCTCGTCGCGGGTGCGGTCCATCGCCGCCAGATAGAAATTCGCCGTATAGGGATCGGATGCCTGACGCATCACCCCCCACAGCTTGGGATCGCCCCATTCCTCGTCCATGTCCAGCATGGCCTCGCGATAGGGCGGCTCGATCCCGCCGCGGGCCTTGCGCCCGGCCGAGGTGAACAGCGACCGCGTGCCCGGAATCTCGTAATTGATGCGGGTGCCGACGATGCCGATGGTGCGGTCCTTGGCGCTGGCCTCAAGATCGGCGGCAAGCGCCGCCCAGGCCGCGTCATCGGGTTCGGTCACATCGGGATTGGCTTCAAACCACGCCGAAAGCTGCGGCATATAGGCCGAAAAGCCGTCATTCTTGACCGAGCGCATCAGCATCTGCCCGATGGGCAGCACAAAGGTCAGCAGCACGAATGCCAGAAGCGGCAGCACCAGAAAGAATGCCCGCCGCCGGGCCCGGCGCGAACTGCGCGCAAGCGCCTTGGCCAGCGGTTGTCCGTCTGCGGTGCGCAGCATCCCGCCCTGATCGAGGCCGGCGGCCTCGGTGACGATAGCGGCATGGGGGTCGAGCGGGTTCGACATCTTGATCCTTCGTCAGGCAAGAGCTTGATCGGAAAGCCGCCGCCCGGTTCAGACCGGGCGGCGGCCCGTCATCAGTTCGCCGCCAACCAGGCGTTGAAGCGCTCGGCCATCTCGGCGTCGTGGTCAGCCCACCATTCCGGGTCATCCATGACGGCGGTCTTCATATGCTCGGGGTTCGTCGGCATATGCGGGGCCATCTCGGTCTTGCCGTCCTGGAACAGGCCGACCAGCGCCGCCGAGGATTTCCGCGACGGGCCATAGGCGATGTATTTCGCCTGATCGGCCAGACGCTGGGTGTCGGTGGCGTATTTCAGGTATTGCATCGCCGCTTCCGGGTTCGGCGAGCCTTTCGGAATCGCGAACATGTCCAGATCCATGTACTGGCCGTCCCAGATGATCTCGAAGGGCTTGCCCTCGGCGACCATGGCGTCGAAGAATCGGCCGTTATAGCCGGTCGCCATCGTCACTTCGCCATCTGCCAGCAGTTGCACCGGCTGGGCGCCGGCTTCCCACCAGACCACGTCCTTCTTGATGGTGTCGAGTTTCGCGAAGGCGCGGTCGACGCCTTCGGGCGTGTCCAGCGTGTCATAGATCGCGTCGGGCGCCACGCCATCGGCGATCAGCGCCAGATAGAGCGTGCGTTTCGGGTTCTTGGGCAGACCACGTTTGCCGGGGAATTTCGCGGTATCAAAGAAATCCGCAGCAGTCTTGGGCGCGTTGTCGCCGAACTTGGTCTTGTCAAAGGCGATGACCGTGCCCCAGAAGATGTTCGCCACCGCGCATTCGCGCAACGCGCCGGGGATGAAGTCATCGGCAGCCGGGGTGCCATCGGGCGCGGCCGGCAGGTCTGCGGGGTTGATCTCGACCAGCGCGCCCTCGTCGCACAGGCGAATCGCGTCCGACACTTCGATGTCAAAGACGTCGCCGGTGATGTTCTTGGCCTCGACCTGCGCCTTCAGCGGCGTTGCGGGGTTGTCGGCGGCCAGCATGTTGACCTTGATCCCGGTCTCTTTGGCGAAGGGGATGTTATAGGCCTCGACCTGCGATTTCTCATAGGCGCCGCCCCAGGAGACGACGTTGACCTCCTTGTTCTGGGCCTGTGCCGCAAAACCCATCCCGCACAGGGCCGAGGTCAGGATCAGCATTTTCTTCATGATTTACTCCCGTTGGATTGTTCCGGCCTTTTTCGGCCGTCTTTTGGCCCGTTCAGGCCCTTTATTCATCGCGGCGGGGTTGCCCCCGCCGCGACCGTCTTGTCACTTCGCCGCCAGCCAGGCGTTGAAACGTTCCTGCAATTCAGCATCGTGATCGACCCAGAAATCAAGGTTCGATCCCAGGGCCAGCTTCATGTTGTCGGCGAAGGTCGGCAGGTTCGGCCCCATCGGGACATCCGTACCCTCGACATTGCCGACCAAGGCTGCCGCCGATTTGCGCGGCGGGCCGTAGCTGATGAACTCGGCGGCGCGGGCCTGCTGTTCCGGCGCGGTCGAGAAGGCGATGAATTCCTTGGCGGCCTCGGGATGGGGGGCACCTTTGGGTACGACCCAGCCCTCCATCTCATAGATCTGGCCGTCCCAGACGATCTTGAAGGGTTTCCCCTCGCCCTGGGCGGCATTGAAGATCCGGCCGTTGAAGGCGAATGCCATGCTGACCTCGCCATCGGCCAGAAGCTGCGGCGGCTGGGCGCCGGCCTCCCACCAGATCACGTCCTTCTTGATGGTGTCGAGTTTGGCAAAGGCGCGATCGACACCCTCGGGGGTGCCCAGCAGCTCATAGACCTGATCGGGGGCGACCCCGTCGGCCATCAGCGCGAATTCCAGATTGAACTTGGCGCCCTTGCGCATGGTGCGCTTGCCGGGGAATTTCGCCATGTCGAAGAAATCGGCCGGACCTGCGGGCTTGGCGTCGGTGAACTTGGTGTCGTCGTAAGCCAGCACCATCGAATAGACATCCGTGCCCACGAAGCAGTCGGTGACCGCGCCGGGGATGAAGTCATCGGCGGCGGCGGTGCCATCGCCGGCCGGCAGCAGGATCGAGGCGTCGATTTCCTCAAGCAGACCCTCGTCGCACAGGCGCACGGCATCGGCATATTCGACCGAGGCGACATCGGTGGTGACATTGCCGGCCTCGACCTGGGCCTTGATCGGGGTGGCGGGATTGTCGGCATCGGCGACATTGACCTTGATCCCGGTCTTGGCCTCGAAGGGCTTGGCATAGGCCTCGACATGGCTGTTGCCATAGGCCCCGCCCCATGACAGCAGGTCCACCTGCTTGTCCTGGGCCTGGGCCCCCGCTGCCACGACGACCAGCGCGGTCGTCAGAATTAGCGTGTGTTTCATCTTTGCTCCTTCAGGGTCTTGGTCGAAAACTGAACCGGATCAGACCGGATCAAGGGCGCGCGCATCCTCGGGGTGCCAGCCGATACGGATGCTTTGCCCGGGGGACAGTTTCACCTGCCCCAGAGTATTGCGATATTTCATCACGAAATCGTCCTGCCCGGCGACGCAGAGCCGCGCCCGCAGGATGTCGCCCATATAAACCACGTCGCGGACCTTGGCCTCGATCGTATGGGCATCCCTGGGCATCAACTCAGGCTTGAACTCGACCCGTTCCGGGCGGATCGAGACCGTCGTTTCCTGCCCGCGCTCGCGGATATTGACGGCGGTGGCGTCGATCAGTTCGCCATTGGTCAGGCGCACCAGCGCCTTGTCGCCCTGCAGTTCCTGGATGGTGCCGCGCAGGGCGTTGTTTTCACCGATGAACCCGGCGACGAAGCTGTTTTCGGGCTGCTCATAGAGCGACGGCGGCGGCGCCAGCTGCTGGATGCGGCCATCGTTGAAGACGGCGATGCGGTCCGACATGGTCAGCGCCTCGCCCTGGTCATGGGTGACATAGACCACGGTGATGCCAAGGCGGTCATGCAGGGCCTTGATCTCGAACTGCATATGCTCGCGCAGCTGCTTGTCCAGCGCCCCCAGGGGCTCGTCCATCAGGACCAGCTTGGGGTCGAAGACCAGCGCCCGGGCCAACGCGATCCGCTGCTGCTGACCGCCCGAAAGCTGGGCAGGGCGGCGGTTCTTGAACTTGCCCATCTGCACCATGTCAAGGGCGCGGGTGACGCGTTCCTCGCGCTCGGATTTGGACATGCCGCGCACTTCCAGCGGGAAGGACAGGTTTTCACCCACCGTCATATGCGGGAACAGCGCATAGTTCTGAAACACCATGCCGATGCCGCGCTTGTGCGGGGGAACGTCGTTGATATTCTTGCCGTCCAGCAGGATCTCGCCATGGGTTGCGGTCTCGAATCCGGCCAGCATCATCAGGCAGGTGGTCTTGCCCGAGCCAGACGGCCCCAGCATGGTCAGAAACTCGCCCTTGCCGATGGAAAGGTTCAGGTCTTTGACGACAAGGGTTTGCCCGTCATAGCTTTTCTGAACGTGATCGAAGACAACGAATGCGTCGTTGCCGGGTTGCGCAGTCACGATGCGGGCTCCCTGTTTTATATGGTTCTTAGTTCCGCAGGGTCAGAGTAAGCAGGCGCCCCCACAGATTGCAACTGACTTGTTCGGCTGGTCGGTTGAACCGGCGCGACGAATGGGCAGGCAAGTCGCGACAAGCGGCCATGTCAGGGCTTGCCGGCGGCTTCGGGTTTTGGCAGCGGCCGCGGTCGCCCCTCGTCGTCCAGCGCCACGAAGACGAATGTCGCCTGCGTCACCTTCTGCCGGTCCTCGGCCTCGCGCAGGCGGCGCCAGGCCTCGACATGCAGATGCATCGAGCTGCGGCCCTCGCGCAGGATGCGGGCAAAGACCGAGACCTCGTCGCCGACCTTGACCGGCTGGTGAAAGGTAAAGGAATCGACCGCCACCGTGGCGCAGCGCCCGCGCGCGCGCCGCGCCGCGACATTCCCGGCGGCAAGGTCCATCTGCGCCATCAGCCAGCCGCCGAAGATATCGCCCGCCGGGTTGGTGTCGGCGGGCATCGCCGTGGTGCGGATCGCCGCCCGGCCGCGCGGATAGCCATCGGGATCAGTGTCGCACCCGTCATCGTCCTGCATCATTCCGGCCCCTTCCCCAGCTGCCGCGATCGGTCCTGCCACCAAGATTGCGCGGGCCGCACGGGTCAGGTCAATGCCCCCTATCCGGGCGCGCGCCCGGGTGACGCGTGGCGACAGTTGACGCAAACCGAATTTCGCGTCATCGAAGTCGGCAACGCGTGCCGCTTGGGCGCGGGGGCTGCGCAGACTGCACCTGCCCGCAAGACCGACACTCGTTTGAACACTGGAACGAGGAACTTGTTCAACATGCAGAAACGACTTGCAGCCGAGGCACTCGGCACCTTCTGGCTGGTCTTCGGCGGCTGCGGCAGCGCCGTTCTGGCCGCCGCCTTCCCTGAACTGGGGATCGGATTCTACGGCGTCGCGCTGGCCTTTGGCCTGACCGTGCTGACCATGGCCTATGCCGTGGGTGGAATCTCGGGCGGGCATTTCAACCCCGCCGTCACCGTCGGCCTGACCGTCGCCGGCAAATCCGACGCCAATGCGCTGGTCCCCTATATCATCGCGCAACTGGTCGGCGCCGTGCTGGCGGCGACGACGCTATACATCGTCGCCTCGGGCAAGGCCGGCGTCGATCTGGGCGGTTTCGCGGCCAATGGCTATGGCGAGCATTCGCCGGGCGGCTATTCGATGGTGTCGGGCTTCGTGATCGAGACCGTGCTGACCGCGTTCTTCCTGATCATCATCCTGGGCTCGATCCATGGCCGCGTGCCCAAGGGCTTTGCCCCCATCGCCATCGGTCTGGGTCTGACGCTGATCCACCTGATCTCGATCCCGGTGACCAATACTTCGGTCAACCCGGCGCGCTCGACCAGCCAGGCGCTGTTTGCCGGCGGCTGGGCCATCGGCCAGCTGTGGATGTTCTGGGTCGCCCCGATTCTGGGCGCGGTGATCGGCGCCGTGATCTGGAAAGCCGTGGGCGAGAACGACTGAACGATTGCCGGGCCATGCGGCCCGGCGCAGGCGGGGGGCTTTCCGCCCCCCGCACCCCCCGAGGATATTTTTCTGAAGAAGAATTGGCCCGGTTCAGGGCAGCGCGCGCCGGCTGGTCGCCCGACGCGTCGACAAGAGCAGATTGGTTTCCGAGGTCATCACGCCCTCGATATTGCGGATGCGGCGGATCACCTCGTCGAGATCGGCCAGTGATTCTGTCGCAAGCTCGACGATCAGGTCCCATTTGCCATTGGTGGAATGCACCGCCGTCACCGCCGGCAGGCCCGTCAGCCGCGCCATGATGCGGTCGCCGCCGCGCCCTTCGATCCCGATCATCATCAGCCCGCGCACCGGCGCCTCGGAAATATCGGCGCGGGTCAGCACGATGAAGCCGGCGATCTCGCCCGCCTCCTTCAGCCGCTCGAGCCGGGTCCTGACCGTGGCCCGGCTGACCTTGAGCCGTTCCGCCAGTTCCGAGATCGAGGCGCGCCCGTCGCGGCGCAGCTCGGCGATCAATCCGGTATCCAGATCGTCCATAACGGCAGTTTAGCTTTCCAATTCGGTCATCTTCCTGCGCAAACTAGCCAAAGATATGCTTGAAGTCACCACAAACCGACAGGATTTTGGGGTGCAAGACATGGAGACTGGAATGAGCAGAATTTCCCTTATCGGCGCCCCTATCGATTCCGGCCAGCGCAACCTTGGCTGTCTGATGGGTCCCGCCGCCTATCGCGTCGCCGGGATCGACAGGCTGTTGGCCGATCTGGGCCACGAGGTCCGCGATCTGGGCGACCTGACGCCGGGCGTGCTGCCTCATGCCAGCTGCGACAATCCGGCCGTGGACCAGCTTGACGAGACACTGGGCTGGACCAAGGTGCTGCGCCACCGCGTGTCCGAGGTGCTGGCCGGTGGCCGCATGCCGATCACGCTGGGGGGCGATCATTCGCTGGCGCTGGGTTCGGTCGCGGGTGCGGCCGAGCATGCGACCCGCGCCGGCCGGCCGCTGTTCCTGCTGTGGCTGGATGCGCATAGCGATTTCCACACCCCGATGACCACGGTTTCCGGCAACCTGCACGGCACCCCCGTCGCCTATATCGCCGGGCGCAGCGGCTTTGACGCCTTTCCGCCCTTTCCCGCGCCGATCCCGGCCGAGCGGATCTGTCTCTTTGGCATCCGCAGCGTCGATGCCGCCGAGCACGAGGCCCTGCTGCGCTATGACATCGCCATGAACGACATGCGCGTGCTGGACGAACGCGGCATCGTCGCCCCCCTGCGCGAATTCCTGGCCCGCGTGCGCGCCGCTAACGGCCTTTTGCATGTCAGCCTGGACGTCGATTTCCTTGATCCCTCGATCGCGCCCGCTGTCGGCACCACCGTTCCCGGCGGCGCCACCTTCCGCGAGGCGCATCTGGTCTGCGAGCTCTTGCACGAAAGCGGCCTGATGACCTCGCTTGATCTGGTCGAACTGAACCCCTTTCTGGATGAGCGCGGGCGCACCGCCAAGCTGATGGTCGATCTGGTCGGCTCGCTCATGGGCAAGAAGGTCTTCGACCGCCCCACCCGCAGTTTCCACTGAGTATCATCATCATGCTGAAACCCTCGCAAACCGCCTATGTCCCCTTTGTCAGCGTCGAGAACATGATGCGTCTTGTCCATCACATCGGGCTTGAACCGATGCTGAAGGACCTGGCCGATGAGATCGAGGCCGACTTCATCCGCTGGCCGCTGTTCGACAAGACGCCGCGCGTCGCCAGCCATTCCGATGTCGGCGTGATCGAGCTGATGCCGACCTCGGACGGGGAAACTTATGGCTTCAAATACGTCAACGGCCATCCCTCGAACATGAAGAAGGGGTTGCAGACCGTCACCGCCTTTGGCCTATTGGCCGATGTGGCGACGGGCTATCCCTTGATGCTGACGGAAATGACCATCCTGACCGCGCTGCGCACCGCCGCCACCTCGGCCATGGCCGCGAAATGGCTGGCGCCCGAGGGATCAAAAGTCATGGCGATGATCGGCAATGGCGCCCAGGCCGAGTTCCAGGCGCTGGCCTTCAAGGCGATCTGCGGCATCGAGGAAGTGCGGCTTTACGATATCGACCCGGCCGCGACCGAGAAATGCGCCCGCAATCTACAGGGTCTGGGCCTGACGGTCGTGCCCTGCAAGACCTCGCAGGACGCCATTCTGGGCGCTCAGATCATCACCACCTGCACCGCCGACAAGCAATATGCCACCATCCTGACCGACAACATGGTCGGCAGCGGCGTCCATATCAACGCGGTGGGCGGCGATTGCCCCGGCAAGACCGAACTGCACAAGGATATCCTGCTGCGCTCGGGCATCTTTGTCGAATATCCGCCCCAGACCCGGATCGAGGGCGAGATCCAGCAGCTGGACGCCGACTATCCTGTGACCGAGCTGTGGCAGGTCATTACCGGCCAGGCAGAGGGCCGCAAGGATGCGCGCCAGATCACGCTGTTCGACAGCGTCGGCTTTGCCGTCGAGGATTTTTCGGCCCTGCGCTATGTCCATTCGCAGCTGAAACAGGCGGGCCTGTTCCAGGATCTCGACATGATCGCCGATCCCGACGATCCGCGCGATCTGTTCGGCATGGTGCAGCGCGCGAAAACCGCCTGATCCATCCCCTTGTGGCGGGGGCGACCTTGCCGCAACCTTCGGGCCTGCCCTTCCGGAGATTCCCATGACGCCCCTCTTCCCCGGTATCCGTATCGAGGCCGCCGAGCTGCGCCTCGTGCGGCTGCCTTTGCTGACGCCCTTTGTCATCTCGACCGGCACCATGACCGAAAAGGTCTTTCCGCTGCTGACCCTGAAGGCCGAGGGGCTGGAAGGCCATGCCGAGGGCGTCATGGACATCCTGCCCGACTATCTTGAGGAAACCCAAGCAGGCGCCCTGCCCTTTCTGCGCGAGGCGCTGCTGCCGCAGATCGTCGGCAAGCGCTTCGCCAGCCCGGCGGAACTGGGCGCCATCCTTGACCCGTGGCGCGGCCACCGGATGAGCAAGGCCATGGTCGAAATGGCGGTCTGGGACCTGTGGGCCAAGGCGCTTGGCCTGCCGCTTTCGGCGGCGCTTGGCGGGGTGCGGGACGCGGTCGAGGTCGGCGTCAGCCTGGGCATCGCCGATATCCCGCGCACGCTTGAACGCGTGCGCGAGGCGGTCGAGGGCGGCTATCGCCGCATCAAGCTGAAAATCAAGCGCGGCCATGATCTGGACCTGCTGGCCGCCGTGCGCGCCGAATTCCCCAAGACCAAGCTGACGGTCGATGCCAATACCGATTACCGGCTGAACGATCTGCCGCTGCTGAAGGCGATGGATGCCTTCGCGCTGGACTATATCGAGCAGCCTTTGGCCTTCGACGACATTCAGGACCACGCGAAGGTTCAGGCGCATCTGCTGACCGCGATCTGTCTGGATGAAAGCATCCGCTCGGCCACGGATGCGCGTCATGCGCTGGTGGCGAATGCCGCGCGGGTCATCAACATCAAGGTGGGCCGCGTCGGCGGCTTTGCCGCATCCCGCGCGATCCACGACCTTTGTGCCGCCTTTGACGTGCCGGTCTGGTGCGGCGGCATGCTGGAATCGGGCATCGGCCGGGCGCAGAACATCCATCTGGCGACGCTGCCCAATTTCACCAAGCCGGGCGACACGTCGTCATCCAGCCGCTATTTCCGGCACGATATCGTCAATGAGCCGCTTGAGGCGGCAAACGGGCTGATGGCAGTGCCGCGCCACGGTGCCGGCTTGGGCGTCACGCTGAACCATGATTTCCTGAACCGCGTCACCAGCCAGACCGAGGTTTTCCGGGCATGAGCGAGGTCACTTTCCGCGAACTCGCCTCGCTTGACGAGCTGAAGCTGGCCGAGGAGGTGCAGCGGCAGGTCTGGGGCGATGACGACATGCCCGACAATGCCGACCTGATGCTGGCCATCCAGCATGAGGGCGGGCTGGTCGCGGGCGCCTTTCGGGACGGGCGAATGCTGGGCTTTCTGTTTGCATTCCCCAGCGCCACGCCGGGCGTGCAGCATTCGCACCGGCTGGCGGTGCTGGCCGAGGCGCGCGGGCTGCGGCTGGGCGTGCGGCTGAAATGGTATCAGCGGGAATGGTGTCTGGCGCGCGACATCACCCGCGTGCGCTGGACCTATGATCCGCTGCGCGCCGTCAATGCCGGGTTGAACGTTGCCTCTCTGGGCGGGGTCTCGGACAGCTATCTGAACGACTATTACGGGGTGATGGCGGGCATCAACGCCGGCCTGCCCTCGGACCGGATCATGCTGGACTGGCATCTGGAAAGCGAGGGCGTCGCCGCCCGCGCCGAGGGCCGGACCCCGCCCCCTCCGAATGCCGTCAGCAAGGTCGCGATCCCGCGCGATATCGACGCGCTTTTGCGCGACGATCCGGCTGCGGCGCTGCAAGCGCGCATGGAGTTGCGCGCCGCCCTGACCGAAGCCTTTGCCAAAGGCCAGCGCATCACCGGCTTTGACAGCGGCGCCGCCGCCTATCTTCTGGGCTGAGGCGCGCCGATGTCAGCCATGGCGGCCTTGGCGGCCTTGTCAGCGGAACGGCACCAGTCCCTCCAGCGCCATGCCGCGGAACGGCTTGACGGTCTTCAGCACGATATAGCTGGACAGGTTGTTGATCTTGGGCCCCAGCTTCAGCAGCTCGTCCGACAGCATCTGATAGGCGGCAATGTCGGGGCAGATGAAGCGCACCAGATAGTCGATCGTGCCGCTGATCTTGGTGCATTCGATGACAAAGCGCATCCCGGCGACCATCTCCTCGAAGACCTCGAAATCCTCCAGCCCGTGGTCGCGCAGGGTGACGGCAGCGATCACGTCGACATGGCGGCAAACCTTGGTCAGCTCGACATGGGCCTGGTAGCTGGAGATGACACCGGCCTTTTCCAGCCGTCTGACCCGGTTCAGGCAGGGGCTGGGCGACAGGCCGACGGCCTCGGCCAGTTCCTGGTTGGTCATGCGGCCATCCACCTGCAACCTTTCAAGGATGCGCAGGTCGATCTGGTCCAGCGTCAGGCTTCCTTCATTGTCCTTCATCGCGTCTCTCCGGCGTGTGGCTATAAAGATAGCCCCGCAACCCACGGATTGCGCAAGCCGATTCTTGTTCAAAATCGCCGGGATCGGCGATCGGGCCGCAACGACGCTGGCAGTTCGTGCCTTGGCGGGGGGTGGCGGGCGCAGCATGTGCCAAAAGCCGGATCAAGTTCGAAAGGACTTTCTGCGCTCACGCTGTGTAAAGTTTCGTTAACAGGGTCGTTGCGACCACAAAACAGCACTGAAAACGGGGGTCACGAATGAACAGCGCGCCAAGCCTTGCGCAGCGCCTTTTGCGCAAGAAACCGATTGAGACCTTTCTCGCACAGTCGCAATCGCATGGTCACGGCGCCGAGCTGAAGCGCTCGATCACGCTGTTCCAGCTGACCATGTTCGGTGTCGGCGCAACCATCGGCACGGGGATTTTCTTCGTGCTGGCCGAGCAGGTGCCGGTGGCCGGGCCTGCGGTTCTGATTTCCTTCCTGATCGCCGGGTTCGCGGCCGGTCTGACCGCGCTTTGCTATGCGGAAATGAGCTCGATGATCCCGGTCTCGGGCTCCAGCTATTCCTATGCCTATGCAACGCTGGGCGAGGGTCTGGCGTTCCTTGTCGCCGCCTGTCTGGTGATGGAATACGGCGTCTCGGCCGGCGCCGTCGCCGTCGGCTGGAGCGAATATCTGCACAACCTTCTGCTGATTACCACCGGCTATGAGCTGCCGCGCGCGCTGTTGCACGCGCCGCTGGTGGCCGAGGGCTATTCGCTGAAATTCGGCGGCGACGGCTATATCAACCTGCCGGCCGCGATCCTTGTCGGCATGTGCTGTGTGCTGCTGATCCGCGGCTCGCGGGAATCGGCGCGCGCCAATGCCATCATGGTGGTGATCAAGCTGGGGGTGCTGGCGCTGTTCATCGCCATCGCCCTGACCGCCTTCAAGGCCGAGAACTTCACCCCCTTCGCGCCGCATGGCGTTGCCGGGATCAGTGCGGCGGCCGGCTCGATCTTCTTTACCTTCGTGGGTCTGGACGCCGTCTCGACTGCCGGCGAAGAGGTCGAGAACCCGCGCCGCAACCTGCCGCGCGCCATCATCTATGCGCTGATCATCGTCATCAGCTTCTATCTGCTGGTGACCATCGCCGCCCTGGGCGCCCAGTCGCAGGGCATGTTCGAGGGGCAAGAGGCCGGGCTGTCGGTGATCTTGCAAAACGTCACCGGCTCGTCGATCCCCTCGGTCATCCTGTCGGCGGGCGCGGTCATCTCGGTCTTTTCGGTGACGCTGGTCGTGCTTTACGGCCAGACCCGGGTGCTGTTCGCGATGTCGCGCGACGGCATGCTGCCGCCGATCTTCAGCCGCGTCGATCCGCATACGCTGACGCCGACGGCAAACACGATCATCGTCGGCTGTGTGGTGGCGGCGATCGCGGCCTTCCTGCCCTCGGCGGTTCTGTGGGACCTGACCAGCATGGGGACGCTGGTTGCCTTCACCGTGGTTTCGGCAGGCGTCATCATCCTGCGTTATCGCCGGCCCGACGCGCCGCGCGGCTTCTCGGTGCCGTTCTTCCCGGTGTTGCCGATCCTCAGCATCATCTCGTGCCTGTATCTGATCTCCAGCCTGTCCTCGATCGTGTTCAAGCTGACCGCGATCTGGGCGGTTCTGGCCGGGATCATGTATATCTTCTATTCCTCGCGGAACTCGGTCCTTGAGCCGGGTTCGGACGCCAACGCGGATCTGTCTGAATGAAACGCTATCTGGTCGGATATTCGGCGGACAAGGGCGGCTGCGAGGCCCTGCGGCTGGGGGCGATGCTGGCGCGCTCGGCCGGCGGCAGCGTGGTCGCGGCGGTGATCCTGCCCGAGACCTGGGACCACCCCTCGCCCGCGATGGTGGACGTGGAATATGTCCAGTTCCTTGAACGCCACGCCGAAAAGACGCTGGCGGCGGCGCGCGCCGAGATGCCCGCGGACGTGCCGGCGGAATTTCTGCACCGCCATGCGGAATCGGCCAGCGCCGGGCTTCTGGCTCTGGCCGAGGAAATGGGCGTCGATGCCATCGTGCTGGGATCGTCGCGCAAGGCGCCGATGGCGCGCTTTCAGGAGGGCACGGTCGCAACCGAGGTCCTGCGCAGCGCCCGCATCCCGGTGGCGCTGGCCCCGCGTGGCTATCGGGCGCCGGAAGCCAAGCTGAGCCGCATCACCTGCGCCATCGCCAGCTCAAGCGACTCGATGGCATTGGCGCACAAGGCCGGCGAGATCGCCGCCAGCTTCCATGTGCCGCTGCGGCTGGCGACCTTCATCGTGCGCGACCGCCAGATGTATCCCAGCGGCGCGGGCTATGATGTCGAAAGCCTCGTCTCGAACAAGTTCCTGACCCAGGCCAATGCCGTGCATGACGCCATCCGCGCCGGATGGCGCGGAGCCGATCTGCCCGACTCGGTCTTTGGCGACGGGCGGAACTGGAAAGAGGCGGTCGGCGCGCTGGACTGGAAGCCCTGCGAATTGCTGGTCATCGGCTCAAGCCGCCTGGGACCGCTGATGCGGGTCTTTGTCGGCTCGAATTCGGGCAAGATCCTGCGCCACGCCCCCATCCCGCGGATGATCGTCCCCCGCATCACGGAATGAACCGGCTGCCCGACAACGCGCTTGCGCCCGTTGTCGGGCAGTGATCCAGTCACAGAACCGGCCCTTGCGGCCGCCCCGTATTTCAAAAGTTACACAGGAAGGAAGCGCGAATGAATATCGAGGGCACCTCGGTCTATGTCGGTCCCAACGTCCATGCCAAAGAGCCGCTGATCCGCCTGACCATCGACGTGAAACCGTCCTATGCCGAGCGCCTGGCCCAGCTGGGCGGGCGCGTTCTGGACCCGCTTCTGGCCGTGCTGCCGGGTTGGGCCGCGCCGGGTGCCCGCGACGCCGACTGGCTGGCCGAAGTGCGGTCCGCGAACCGCTTTGACCTGGGCGACATGCTGGCGCGTCTGGCGCTGGAACTGCAACGCGCCGCCGGTCAGCGCGGCGATCTGGCCTGGGCCGAACCGACCGACGAGCGCGACGTGATCGAGGTCTTCTACAGCTTCGATTCCGAGGATATCGGCCTTGAAGCCGGCGAGGTCGCCTGCGACCTTCTGGCCGCCATCGCCAATGCCGAGGACGACGCCCCCGCCGATCTCGAGGAAGACGTCGACCGCTTCCTGCGCTTTGCCGACAAGCGCACGCTGGGCCCCTCGGCCATGGAGCTGGTGCGCGCGGCCGAGGCCCGCGACATTCCGTGGTATCGCCTGAACGAGGCGAGCCTCATTCAGGTCGGTCAGGGCAAGTATCAGCAGCGCATCGAGGCGGCGCTGAGCAGCAAGACCTCGCATATCGCGGTCGAGATCGCCTCGGACAAGAACATGTGCAACCAACTGCTCAGCGATCTGGGCCTGCCGGTGCCGAAACAGCGGCTGGTCTATGACGCCGACGAGGCGGTCTCGGCTGCGAACCGCATCGGCTATCCGGTGGTGGTGAAACCGCTGGACGGCAATCACGGGCGCGGCGTGACCGTGAACATCACCGATGAGGCCGGGGTCGAGGCGGCATTCGCCGTCGCCGATCAGGAAGGCAGCGCCGTGGTCGTGGAAAGCATGATCCTGGGCGACGATCACCGCCTGCTGGTGGTGAACGGCGAACTGGCCGCCGCCGCCCGCCGCGTGCCGGGCCATGTCAAGGGCGACGGCAAGCATTCCATCGCCTCGCTGGTGGATATCGTGAATCAGGACCCGCGCCGCGGCGTCGGCCATGAAAACGTGCTGACCCGGCTGGAGCTGGACGCGCAGGCCCTGCGCCTGCTGGAAGAGCGCGGCTATACTACCGAAACCGTCCCCCCCGAGGGCGAAGAGGTCTATCTGCGCAAGACCGCCAATATCTCGACCGGGGGCACGGCGGTCGATGTGACCGACACCATCCATCCCGACAACAAGCTGATGGCCGAACGCGCCATCCGCGCCATCGGGCTGGATGTGGGCGCGGTCGATTTCCTGACCACCGACATCACCCGCAGCTATCGCGAAACCGGCGGCGCCATCTGCGAGATCAACGCCGGCCCCGGCCTGCGCATGCACATCGCCCCCTCCGAGGGCAAGCCGCGCGACGTCGGCGGCAAGATCATGGACATGCTGTTCCCGCCGGGCAGCCAGAGCCGCGTGCCGATCGCCGCGCTGACCGGCACCAACGGCAAGACCACCTGCGCCCGGATGCTGGGCCATCTGCTGAAGATGGCCGGCCATGTCGTCGGCCAGACCTCGACCGACGCGGTCTATATCGACGGCAACGTGACGGTCAAAGGCGACATGACCGGGCCGGTCTCGGCCAAGATGGTGCTGCGCGATCCGTCCGTGGATATCGCCGTGCTGGAAACCGCGCGCGGCGGCATCGTCCGTTCGGGGCTGGGCTATAACTTCTGCGACGTGGGCGCGGTGCTGAACGTCACCTCGGACCATCTGGGTCTGGGCGGCGTCGATACGCTGGACGGGCTGGCCGAGGTCAAGCGCGTCATCGCCGAGGTCACGCGCGGCACGGTCGTTCTGAACGCCGACAACCAGTATACGCTGAAAATGGCCGCCTATTCGCCGGCCAAGCACATCCTTTACGTCACCCGCAACCCCGAGCACGAGCTGGTGCGCGAGCATATCCGCCTTGGCAAGCGCGCGGTGGTGCTGGAGCAGGGGATCAATGGCGACCAGATCGTCATCTATGACAACGGCACCCATATCCCCTTGATCTGGACGCATCTGATCCCGGCGACGCTGGAGGGCAAGGCGCTGCACAACGTCGAGAACGCCATGTTCGCGGCCGCCATGGCCTATGCGCTTGGCAAGACGCTGGACCAGATCCGTACCGGGCTGCGCACCTTCGACAACACCTTCTTCCAGTCGCCGGGCCGGATGAACGTCTTCGACGAGCACGGCTTCCGCGTCATTCTGGATTACGGCCATAACGAGGCCGCCATCGGCGCCATGGTCGATCTGGTCGACCGGCTGCGGCCGCGCGGCAAGCGCATCGTCTGCGTCACCTGCCCCGGCGACCGTCGGGACGAGGATCTGCGCGATATCGCCGCCAAGGTCGCGGGGCATTTCGACACCTATATCTGCCACCGCGACGACGACCTGCGCAACCGCGCCCCCGACGAGATGCCGCGGCTGATGCGCGCCGCGCTGATCGACCTTGGAGTGCCCGAAAGCGCCATCACCATCATCGAGGAAGAGCAGGACGCGTTGGCCGCCGCGCTGAACATGGCCGAGCGCGACGACCTGATCCTGTTCTTCTGCGAGGCGATCACCCGTTCGTGGAAGCAGATCATCAACTTCACCCCTGCCTTCGAGGCGGCGGAACCCGAAGAGGATCGCGCCGCGCGGCGGGTGCAGGACAGCAGCTTCGACATTCCCGACGGCTTCACCGTCGTCACGGATGATCGCGGCGTGCTCATCGCGCCCGCATCCTGACCTCTGACCGTTCAGGTTGATAATGACTGTGAAAAACGTGCCCCTTGCGGGGAACAATCCCAAGCTGGCCGTCATCGGCGGCCGGCTTGAGGACGATAACGATGCGATCTATGCCGAAATGCACCGCCTGTCCGGCGGCCGGATCGTGGTGTTTCCAACGGCCTCCTCGGAACCCGATGTGGTGGGCGCCGAGACGGTCGAGGTGTTTCGCAACCACGGCTTTGATGTGGTGCTGGCCGCCGTCCATGGCGAGAATGCGGCCAAAGCCGCGCGCGACCCCGCCATCGTGGCGCAGGTGGCCGACTATGGCAGCGTCTTCTTTACCGGCGGCGATCAGGCGCTGATCACCGACGCACTGGCGCCCAAAGGCGGCGAAAGCCCGGTTCTGGCCGCGATCCGCGCCGCCCATGCGGCGGGCGGGCTGATTGCCGGCTCGTCCGCCGGGGCGGCGATCATGTCCGAGGTGATGATCTCGGGCGGGACCTCGCTTGAGGCGGCGACCTACGGCGTCGTTTCGGACCCCGACAAGGCGGGGCTGCTGATGGGTCAGGGCCTGGGCTTTTTCCCCTGGGGCATGGTGGACCAGCATTTCATCAAGCGCGGCCGCTTTGGCCGGCTGCTGATCGCCATGGCCGAAAGCCGGGTCAGGCGCGGCTTCGGCATTGACGAGAACACGGCACTGTTCGTCGATGGCGCGCAGGGCCATGTGATCGGCGAATTCGGCGCCTTCATCCTGGACCTCAAGGGGTCCAAGCAGGACAGGCGCCGCCACAGCATCGAGAACGTGACCTTCAGCTATGCCGATGACGGCGACAGCATCGACCTGGCCAAGGGCCGCGTCCTGCCCGGCCCGGAAAAGCGCCCGGTGGGGTCGCGCGACATCGCCTATCGCGCCGCCGCGCGATCGCTGCGCAATGTCTTTGGCGCCTATACGCTTTACGACCTGCTGGCGCGGCTGGTGCTGGGCGATGCCAAGACCTATCCCGCCGACCGCGCCCGCGCGATCGAGCCGAAGGCCGGCTATGCCACTACCGTCGAATTCGCGCGCGTGCCCGACTCGCAGGCGCTGATGTTCGAGCGCGACCGCGATTTCCGCATGACCGCCATCGATTTCCGCGCCGGCATGAGCACGCGCAAGCTGAACGCCAAGCAGCTGGCCGCGAACCGCCGTACGGCGCTGGCGCGCGACTATGGCGTCAAGCCGGGCCGCGCCGCGCGGCTGATGCTGCTGGGCTCGACGCCCCTGCGCGCGGATTCGGCGCTGATGGGCGAGATCAAGGCGCAGGCCAAGGGGCCGGTCGGCATCATCGCCGCCGCCTCGGCCGATCCCCGCGCCGAGGCCCGCACCTATATGCGCGGTCTTGAGGCGGCCGGCATCGATACGATCGATTTCGGCATCACCATCGACAATGTCGAACGCCTGTCGCGCGATCAGGAACTGATCGAGCAGATCGCCGGGCTGAAAACCATCCTGCTGACCGGCGGCAACCAGATCCGCCTGATCGAGACCCTGCTGCACCGGGGCGAAATCACGCCCGTTCTGACCGCCATCGCCCGCGCCCATGCGGCCGGCGCCACGGTGATCGCGGTCAGCGGGGCGGCCTCGGCGCTGTCGGGCTTCATGATCGCGGGCGGCACCAGCTATGAGGCGCTGCGCTTTGGCATCGCCTCCGACATGGGCCGGCGCGGGCTGGTCATTCAGGAAGGGCTGGGCATCTTTGGCACCGCCATTCTGGACCAGAACCTGCATTCCGCGCGCCGTCTTGGCCGTCTGGCCGTCGCCTGCGCCGAAGAGGGCGTGCGCTTCGGCATCGGCGTCCTTGAGGAAAGCGGCGTCATCGCCAATCACGACAACACCAAGCTGACCGTGATCGGCGCCCATGGCGCGGTCCTGATCGAGATCGACCTGATCCATACCGAACTGCAGGGCGACGACTTCACCGCGCCGGGCACGAAGCTGGCCTTTGCCCTGCCGGGCGATGTCATCGACCTCAAGACCGGCACCGTCATCCGCAAGGGCGATCCGCAGGCCGCAAGCACCATGCTGGACCTCATGGTCAAGGAAGTGGTCGAGGATTGCTGCGGCAGCTTCGGCACCGACACCCGCCCCGGCCATCAGGTCGAGGCCCATATCGCGCTGCGCTACCGCCCCGAGGGCAATGGCACCGGCCATCTCGATATCGAGAGCATCCGCGACCGGCACGGCTGACCCCCGCGCCATTTCAATCACAGGAGACACAAGCCATGTATTTCGACGCCAAGGCCATCACGCAACTGATCTCGGACGAGGATGCGGCCCAAAAGGCCGCCCCCGCCATCGCCGCGCTGCGCAAGCGCTTCACCTCGCCGCTGGCCATCGTCGAGGCGGTGCTGGTTCTGGGCTCGGGCAAGAACGGGGCCGAGACCGCGGCGCAGGTTCAAGCCCTTCTTGACGCGGCAGATATCGAGACGCGCGACATCCCCCCGGCCAGCAAGCTGATCGAGGCCGCCGCCAAGGCCGAGGGCGGCGACGCCCTGTCGGTCCTGAACGCCGCCGCCGCCGAATATTACGAGGTCGAGACCTTCTCGCTGGAGGACGCGCTGGCCGCCCCCGCCGCCGATGAGGTGATCGCGGAAGTCGTCACCGAGGCCGCCGTCATCGAAACCCCGGCCACGCCGGCCAAATCCGACGCCAAGGGCGCCTGATCGCATGAGCCTGTCCGAGACGCTGTATTTCCCCCTGCCCCCGACCGGGGCGGGGGCTGTTCACCAGGTCACCTGTTTTCGCTATGGCACCGAGGGCGCCCGCCCCAAGGCCTACCTGCAAGCCGGGCTGCATGCCGATGAGTTCCCCGGCATGCTGGCCCTGCATGTCCTGCGCCCGATGCTGGAACGTGCCGCCGAGCGCGGGCTGATCACGGGCGAGATCCTGATCCTGCCGCAGGCCAATCCGCTGGGCCTGACCCAGCATCCGAATGGCTTTCTTTATGGCCGTCACGAGGCCGAGACCGGCGAGAACTTCAACCGTGCCTATCCCGACCTGACCGAAAAGCTGGGCGATCTGTCCGGGCTGGGTCAGGACGCGGCAGAAAACGTCGCGCTGATCCGCGAGGCCATGGGCAAGGCGCTGGCCGCGATGAAGCCACGCAAGGCCCTGACCGCCCTGCGCCACCGGCTGATGTCGCTGGCCCATGACGCCGATCTGGTCCTTGACCTGCATGCCGACAATCAGGCCCTGCCCCATATCTATACCGGCACCGCGCTTTGGCCCGATGCCGCCGACATCGCCGCCGAGATCGACGCCCGTGCCATCCTGCTGGCCGAGGTCTCGGGCGGGAACCCCTTTGACGAGGCACTCAGCGGCCCGTGGTGGGCCCTGGCGCGCGCCCATCCCGAAGCCGCAATCCCGCCCGCCTGTCTGGCCGCGACGCTGGAACTGGGCAGCAATGACGACGTGGATATGGAACTGGCCCGCGATCAGGCGGCGGCGCTTTACCGCATCCTTGAACGGCGCGGGCTGATCGCCGGAGAGCCGCGCGCCCTGCCGGCGCTGCAGGCGCAGGCGACGCAGCTGACCGCCATGTCGCAGGTCAAGGCGCCGGTGCTGGGCCTTGTCGCCTATCGCCGCCGGCTGGGCGACAGCGTCCGCGCCGGCGAGGTCGTGGCCGAGATCGTCGATCCGCTGGGCGAGACCGTCGAGGTTCTGGCCGAAACCGATGGCTTGCTCTTTGCCCGCCACAGCCAGCCATATGCCTGGCGCGGCAAGGTCATCGGCAAGATCGCCGGCAGTGAGGTTCTGGAAACCCGCAAGGGCGCGCTGCTGACCGACTGAGCGGGCGCCAAGGCGATTTTCGGGGCCGGGCGTGATCGCGCCCGGCCCTTTTTCCGTCACACGGCCAGAAAGCCGCCATCCACCGGCAGCACCACTCCTGTGACCATGCGGCTGTCCTCGGACAGAAGCATGGCGATGCTTTGCGCGACCTCCTCGGTCTCGGCAAAGCGGTTCAGGGGGTGGCGCACCATCATCGGTGCGCTTTTCGCCGGCTCGGACCATGCCGCCGCCGCAAGCTCGGTCAGGGTGATTGTCGGCGCGACGGCGTTGACGCGGATGCCATGGGGCCCAAGCTCTTTCGCCAGGACCCGCGTTGCGCCATCAAGCCCGGCCTTTGACGCCGCATAGCACAGGTGATCCTGAAAGCCGCGATGCCCGGCGATCGAGGTGATGTTGACGATGGCGCCGCCGCCCCCCGCCGCCACGCGCGCACGGGCGAATTCCTGACAGGTGATCAGCGCCGCGCGCAGGTTGATGCCCATGACGGCCTCATACCCGGCCTCGGTCATGTCCAGCACGCTTTCCAGCACGTTGATGCCGGCGCTGTTGATCAGGTAATCACAGGTCCCGGCCTTGGCCATGGCAGCGCGGGTGGCGGCGGGATCGGCCAGATCGACGAGGATCGAGCGGCCGCCGATCTCGGCGCGCAGGCTGTCCAGATCAGAGGCGGTGCGGCTCAGCGCCACGACCTCGGCGCCGCGGGCGGCCATGACCTGCGCGCAGGCGCGGCCAATGCCCTTGCCCGCGCCGGTGATGATGACGGATTTGCCGGAAAACTGCATGGGTCCTCGCTTGGGTTGAAAGGGGTCAGGCGGACAGGGCCGCCATGGCGGCGCGGATCTCGCGCGCGGTCTGTTGCAGGTTCAGGAAGGCGGCAAAGCGCGCCGCCTGAACGGCTTTGGTCCCGGGATCGGGGACGCAGCGGGTAGCCACGCGCGACATGGCGGGCATCGCCGCCTGCAGGTCGGGATAGACCCGTGCCGCCACCCCGCCCAGCATGGCCGAGCCCAGCAGCACCGGCTCGGCGCATTCGGTGATCTCGACCGGGCGGCCGGCCGCATCGGCCAGCAACTGGCGGGTCAGCGGATGCGCGCCCGCCCCGCCCGAGACGCTGATGGTCTCAATCGGCGCGCCGTGCTGGGCTTGTGTTTCAATGATCTGGCGCAACCCGTAGCCCAGCCCGCAGATCCCCGCGACGTAAAGCGCGACCAGCGAATCCGGCCCCGTCTCCATCCCCTGCCCCATGATGACCGCGCGGGCATGGGGATCGGCAAAGGGCGCACGATTGCCCAGAAACTCCGGCACCACATGCAGATCGTCCGCCAGATGCACGGCGGCGCTGGCCGAGCCCGCCAGTTCCAGCGCCCGGTCGGCCAGCCATTGCGGCAGCGATTTTCCCGCCGCTTGGGCCAGCGCGCCTGCCTCGGAGGTGGCCGGGTGCAGCTGGACCAACTGGTCGATGGCAGCGCCAGCGGCGGATTGGCCACCCTCGTTCAGCCAGGCGCCGGGCACCATGGCGGAATAGTAAGGCCCCCAGACGCCGGGCACATAGGCCGGTGCCAGCGTCGTGGTCATGGTGCAGGACGAGGTGCCAAAGACATAGCCCAGACAGGCCGTCGCATCGCCCCCGGCGGCGACCGTGCCCGCGCCCCCGGCATGGGCGTCGATCAGCCCCGCCGCGACCGCGATGCCCGGGCGCAGGCCCATGGCGGCGGCGGCATCCGGCACCAGCCCCTGCCCCAGCGCGGTGCCCGGATCGACAACGCTTTGGCCGATGCGGGCGAAGTCCTGATCGGCCAGATCGCCAAGCCCGATCTGGCGGAAATAGTCCGCGTCCCAGCGCCCTTCATGCGCCAGATATGTCCATTTGCAGGTCACCGTGCAGGCCGAACGATCCAGCGCGCCGGTGGCCTTCCAGGTCAGGAAATCGGTCAGGTCGAAGAAGTTCGCGGCGCGGGCATAGATGTCGGGGCGGTTCTCGGCCAGCCACAGCAGCTTCGGCGTCTGCATCTCGGGCGAGATGCGGCCGCCGACATAGCGCAGGACCGCATGGCCTTGCGCGTTGATGCGTTCGGCCTGTTCGACCGCGCGATGGTCCATCCAGACGATGATGTCGCGTTCGGGATGGGCGGGATCGCCCACCGGCAGGCTGGCGCCGTCCGGCCCGCGCACCACCAGCGAGCAGGTGGCGTCAAAGCCGATGCCCGCGACCCCGGCAGGGTCGATCCCCGCCCGGGTCACCGCCTCGCGCACGGATGCGCAGACCGCCCCCCAGACCTGTTCGCCGGATTGCTCGGCGATGCCGCCATCCTCGCGATGCATCTCGACCGGGCGCTTGGCGGTGGCCAGTAGCGTGCCGGCAGTGTCGAACACCCCTGCCCGGGCCGAGCCGGTGCCGACATCCACGCCGATCAGATATTGGGGCATCTGCGCTCTCCGCTGGTTATCCGCGCCTCAGACGCGGTCGAAATTGGTGGGCAGCACGATCATGTCACGGATCGTCACCGTGCGCTTGCGCGTCAGCATGTAGATGACCGCGTCCGAGACCTCCTCGGGGTCCATCAGGCTGCCCGATTCCTTGGCCTTGCGCAGGTTCTCCTCGGGCCAGTCCGCCAGCAGCGCCGAGACGACCGGCCCCGGCGAGACCTGCGCCACCCGCACCCCATGCGGGATCATCTGCCGGCGCATGCCCTGCACAAAGCTGGTGATCGCCCATTTCGAGCCGGAATAGACCGGCTCCCAATAGGTGGGGAAATGACCGGCGATCGAGCAGGTGACGATGATGTCACCGGTCTTGCGTTCGATCATATGCGGCACGACGTCATGGACGTTCTTCATCACCGCATTGACGTTGAGGTTCAGCATGCGGTCGATGGCGTCATTGCTGGTCTCGGTCAGGTCGCCGCCGATATAGGTCCCGGCATTGCAGTAAAGAATGTCGATATGACCAACCTTGGCAAGGATTTCCGGCACCATGGCGGCGCAGCTTTCCGCGTCCAGCAGGTTCGTGACCTGCGCGATGGCCTTGGGGCCCAGATCGGCGATCAACTCGTTCAGCGCGACCTCGTTCCAGTCGACCATGACCACGGTTGCGCCCTGATCCAGCAGTGCCCGGGTGGTGGCGAGACCGATACCCGAGGCGGCCCCGGTGATGACGGCGATCTTGCCTTGCAGTGATTCAGACATGTGTTTCTCCTGAATGATGGGTTGGGGCCGGGCTCAGCGCCATTCGCGGCCGATATAGATGGCAAGCAGGATGATCGCGCCTTTGATGACGTCCTGCAGATAGGGGTTGATGCCCATGAGGTTCAGGCCGTTGTTCAGGATGCCCAGCAGCACCGCCCCGATCAGCGTGCCAAGGATCAGCCCGCGCCCGCCGGCGATCGCGGTGCCGCCCAGAACCACGGCGGCGATGGCATCCAGTTCAAAACCGCCGCCCGCATTGGGCTGGCCGCTCATCAGGCGCCCGGTCAGGATGACGGCGGCCAGCGCGGCGGTCAGGCCGGAAATGCCATAGACCGCCAGCTTGACGCGCTGGGTCTTGACGCCCGAGAGCCGCGCCGCGGTCTCATTGCCGCCAAGCGCATAGACATGGCGGCCAAAGGCGGTGCGCTGCAACAGCACCCAGGCCACGGCATAGATCACGAACATGATGATGACCGGCACCGGCAGAAAGCCGATGCGCCCGACCCCGAACCACGAAAGCCAGCTTGGGATGCCGCTGATCGGATAGCCGCCCGAATAGATCAGGCCCAGACCGCGCGCCATGCCCATGGTGGCCAGCGTGACGATGATCGCGGGCATCTTGCCCCAGGCGACCAGCGCGCCATTGGCCAGACCGATGCCCAGCCCGATGAAGATTCCTGCCACCAGCGCCAAGGGCGCGGGCAGGCCCATGTTCACCATCATCCCGGTCGACAGCGTGCCGACCAGCGCCATGACCGCGCCCACCGACAGGTCAATGCCGCCGGTCAGGATCACGAAGGTCATGCCGACCGCCAGAATCGCCACGATCGAGACCTGCCTCAGCACGTTCATGATATTGCCGAGGCTGAAGAAATTGTCGCTGGCAAAGCCCATCAGGATCGACACCACAATCAACCCGATCAGCGGCAGCGCCAGCGGCGAATGCAGGATGCGGCCAAGGTTCAGGCCGGATTTTCCGGCCGCGCCGGTGTTTGCGTCATGCGACATTTTCAACTCTCCCGGTCGTGGCATGGGTCATGATTTCTTCGGAATTGATGCTGGCGCCCTGAACCGTCGCCACGATCCCGCCCGAGCGGAAAACGCAGACCCGGTCCGACATGCCGATCACCTCGGGCAGTTCCGAGGACACCATGATGATCGACCCGCCGGCGGCGGTGAATTCGCGCATCAAGGCGTAGATTTCGGATTTCGCGCCGACATCGATGCCGCGCGTCGGCTCGTCAAAGATCAGCACCCGCATGTCGTGGTTCAGCCAGCGGGCGATGACCACCTTTTGCTGGTTGCCGCCCGACAGCGTATCGACGCGGGCATGCGGCCCCTGCGCCTTGACGCGGACCTGATCCATCGCGGCCTTTGTCGCGGCCAGTTCCTTTTTCAGGTCGATGAACCAGTGCCCCTGCCGATACTTGCCGTAATTGTTCAGCGAGATGTTCTGTAGGATCGAAAAGCTGGTGATCAGCCCCTGTTCCTTGCGGCTTTCGGGAAGCAGGCCGATGCCATGCATCAGCCCCTCGGCGGGGTCGGAGAACCGCTTTTCGACGCCGTCCATCTTTACCAGACAGCGCGCGGCCGGCCAGGCGCCGAGCATCGCCAGCACGGTCTCCGTCCGCCCCGAGCCGACCAGCCCGGCAAAGCCCAGGATCTCGCCCTTGCGCAGGGTAAAGCCGGATACGGGGCCGCCCTTTTTCAGCTGCACCTTCTCGACCTCGATGATCGCGGGGGCGGCCGGGTCGGCAGCGGGTTTCGGCGGAAAGTTGTTCTCGATGCGGCGGCCGACCATCATCTCGACCAGCCGGTCATTGTCGACATCCGAGACCGCGCATGAGGCGACGAATTCGCCGTCGCGCAGCACGGTGATGCGGTCGCAGATCTCGAAGATTTCTTCCAGATGATGCGAGATGAAGACGATGGCCACGCCCTGCTTGCGCAATTCGCGCATGACCTTGAACAGGTGCTCGACCTCGGAGGGGGTCAGCGTCGCCGTGGGCTCGTCCAGCACAAGGATGCGGGCGTTCAGGGACAGCGCCTTGGCGATCTCGACGAATTGCTGCTCGGCCACCGACAGGCGATTGACCGGCACGTCCATGTCCACATCGACGGCAAGCTGGCGCATGATCTCGGTGGCGCGCTGGCGCATGGCGCGGCGGTCCAGCACGCCGAAGCGCCCGCGCAATTCGCGGGCCAGAAACATGTTCTCGACCGCGTTCAGATGGGGGATGAGGCTGAATTCCTGAAAGACGATGCCGACGCCGGCGGCGATGGCCTCGTCATAATCGGCGAAATGGCGTTCCTGCCCCTCGATGCGGATCGTCCCGGCCGAGGGCTGGATGATGCCGCACAGGATCTTCATCAGCGTGGATTTTCCGGCGCCGTTCTCGCCCAGAAGGGCGTGGACCTCGCCGGCGCGGACCTCAAGATCGACGCCGTGCAGGACCTCGATCTTGCCAAAGCTTTTCCTGATAGCTGTCAGTTCCAGCATGATGCCCCTCATCTCTTGCGGCGGGAAAAGGCCCGCCCCCGCGCGGCGCGCAGGGACGGGAGGCGGGGAGTGAGGTTACCAGCTGAACTCAGCGGCGTTCTTGGCATCGACGACCATGACGTCGATCGGCACTTCCTTCGGCACGACGCGCGCGCCCCATTTCTGCGCCAGCGCCAGCGCCAGACCGACGCGGACCTGATCGCGGGGGAATTGCGCCGTGGTCTCGATGAAGGGGCCGCCCTCGGCGATGGCCGTGACCGCTTCCGGCGCGCCATCGACCGAAACCAGCTTGATATCCTTGCCCGAGCCCTGAATGGCCGCGAGCGCACCCATGGCACCACCGTCATTGACCGAGAAGATGCCGGCGAGGTTCGGTTTCGACTGGATCATGTTCTCGACCACGCCCAAGGCGACCGAGCGGTCCTGACGGCCATTCTGGGTATCGACCAGTTGCATCTCGGGGAATTCGGCCAGCGCCGCCTTGCAGCCCTCGACGCGCTGCAGGATCGGCACGACCGGGATCCCGTCAAGGATCGCGACCTCGCCCTTGCCGCCCAGCGCCTCGCCCAGATATTTGCACGACATATAGCCCGCATCGCGGTTCTTTGAGCCGACAAAGGTATCGACGGGGCCGTTCGCGTTGGCGTCCACCGCGACCACGATCACGCCGGCGGCTTTCGCGGCATGGACGGCGGCCTCGATCCCGGCGCTGTCGGTCGGATTGAGCAGCAGGATGTCGATATCCTGTTGCAGCATGTCCTCGACATCCGCGACCTGCTTGGCGACGTCATGACCGGCATCGGTCACCACCACCTCGGCGCCAAGGCCGGCGGCGGCCTCGTTCAGCGCCTCCTGCATCGAGACGAAATAGGGGTTGTTCATCTCTTGAAAGGTCATGCCGATTTTCAGCTTGTCGTCTTGCGCAAAGGCCGGCGCAGCCAGCAGGGCCAGCACGGCCGAGGCGGTCAGAAGGGTCGATTTCATCTGGAATTTCCTCCCATTTGGATGAAGGCAGGCATGCCCTGCCCGTTTCCGGGCGACGCCTTGCCGCCCGAATTGGTGAAAGTCGCGGTATCGGTCGGTCCTATTCCGCCATGACCAGCGCCTTGTTGGCCGCGAATGTCGTGCGGAACTGGGACGGCGACATTCCCTTGAGCTTCAGGAAATGCCGGTTGAAGTTCGAAAGATTCGAGAAGCCGACATCATAGCAGATCTCGGCCACCTTGACGTCGGGATCGGTCAGAAGCATCTGGCAGGCCAGATCGACGCGAAGCTGGTTGCGATAGCGCACCAGCGTGGTCCCGGTATGGCGCTTGAAGGCGCGGGAGAATGCGCTGGGGCTTTGCCCGACCATCGCGGCCAGATCGCTTTCCTCGACCTGTTCGGTCAGGTGCTCGCGCAGATGCGACAGCGCGCGGTTGATGCCGCTGTCGCCGATCCGGGTCAGGTCCAGCTCGAAACTCAGGCTTGCCAGCACCTCATATTCGGGGGCGTTCACCAGCAGGTCAAGGATTTCCCAGAACAGCGCCAGCCGAAGCAGGCCATGCGCCTCGACCAGCCGCTCCATCAGCGGGCGGACGCGGGTGCTGGTGGCGTCATCGAACAACAGCCCCCGGCGGCTGCGTTCCAGCAGCGGACGCAGCGCCTGCATCTCCGGCATGGCGGCGGCGTCCTCGATGAAGTCCTCGGGGAACTGGATCACCAGCGAGCGGGCGGGCACGATCTCACCGGGCTGGACGTCGCTGATCCAGTTCTGCGGCAGGTTCGGGCCGGTCATGATCAGTTGGCCGGGGCCGAAGCTGCCGACATGATCGCCGATATAAAACGTGCCCGAGGTCGCGGTGACCAGATGGATTTCGTATTCGGGATGGTAATGCCAGCGCACGGTGCGGAACGGATAGCCATGCATCCACGCGGCGAAGGATTCGCCCTTGCGGATATGGACCAGTTCCAGATCGGGTTGCATTGCCTTCCTCCTCGGGGCGCGCGTCATGGGACCATCGGGCCGGGGCGCGCACCTCGTTCCCTGCGCAACCCCCAAGACGGATCCGGACGTCGATGACCAGCATAAGCCGGGCTTCTTTGGCGGCTCCACATCACCGCACAGAAATTAACGATACTTTTTTGATCCGGTTGCGACGGGAAACGCACATAGCAGTCGATGGCCGGAAACGGAACTCATGCCGCACAGCAGAAGGCCCGCGCCGCATTGCAGCAGCGCGGGCCTTGCAGGGCATGGGGATAGCTGTTTTCCTTGGATTTTCGCGCCTATCCGGCCAATCCCGGAAGGTCGCGCAGGCGCGGATAGGCGGCGCGATAAGCCTCATACTTTTTCGCATAGGCATCGGCCAAGGCGGCATCAGGAACAACCTCGGCGCGAACCGCCGGCTTGGCAAAGACCCGCTCGGACGTGTCGCCGGTGGCGCAGGCCGCCGCCAGTTTGGCTGCGCCGAAGGCGGCGCCGAAATCGCCGTCCTCGGGCTCCAGCAGCCGCAGCCCGGTGGCTGAGGCCATGATCCGCAGCCAGGCGCGGGAACGCGCACCGCCGCCCACGGCATAGGCGGCCTCGATGGGCGTGCCGGCCTTGCGCAGCGCATGAATGCAATCGGTAAAGGCCATGGCGACACCCTCCATCACCGCCTGGGCCAGATCAGGCAGGCCATGGGCTCGGCGCAGGCCGAAAAAGGCCCCGGTCGCATCGGGATCGTTGAGCGGCGTCCGCTCGCCCGACAGATAGGGCAGGAAGCTGACCGGAGAGGGCGTGGCGACGGTCTCGGAAACCAGCGCAGCCAGTTCCGGGACCGGGCGACCGGTGATCTCGGAAAGCCAGGTCATGCTGTCGGTGGCCGACAGGATCACCCCCATCTGGTGCCATGTCGCGGGCACGGCATGGCAGAAGGTATGGACCGCATCGCCGGTATTGGGCGCATAGCTTTCGGTCGCGGCGAACAGCACGCCCGAGGTGCCCAGTGACAGAAACCCCGTGCCCGGCGTCATCACCCCCATGCCGCAGGCGGTCGCCGCATTGTCGCCCCCGCCCCCGGCGACCGGCACGCGCGGCACGCCCCAGCGTTCGGCCAGATCGGCGCGCAAGCTGCCAGACACATCGCTGCCCTCGACCAGCGCGGGCATCTGCGCGCGCGACAGCCCGGTCGCAGCCAGCAGTTCATCCGACCAGTCGCGCCGGGCCACGTCCAGCCACAGCGTGCCCGCGGCATCGGACATTTCGGCGACATGCTCGCCGGTCAGCCATAGTCGCAGGTAATCCTTGGGCAGCAGCACCTTGGCGGTTTTTTCAAAGATCTGCGGCTCGTTCTCGGCCACCCAAAGCAGTTTGGGCGCGGTAAAGCCTGCCATGACCAGATTGCCGGCAATGCCGTGAAAATCGGCCCGCGCCGTCAGTTCCGCGCATTGCGGACCCGAGCGGCCGTCATTCCACAGGATGCAGGGCCGCAGCACGTTGTCCGCGGCATCCAGGAGCGTCGCCCCATGCATGTGCCCCGACAGGCCGATGGCCCGCAGGCGCGCCATCGCCTGCGGGTGCTGGCGTGCCAACTCGCCGATCACCTGCTCACTGGCGGTGATCCAGTCGGCGGGGGCTTGTTCGGACCAGCCGGGATGGGGCCTGCTGACGGTCAGACCCGCATGGGCCACGCCAATGGTCGCGAAGTTTTCGTCCACCAGCATCGCCTTGATGCCGGATGTGCCCAGATCCAGTCCCAGATACATTCCCGTCCCCTTATTCCGGCATCACGATCTGCAGCTTGACGTCAGTGTCGCGCGCCTCGACGGCGCGGTCAAAGCCGGCAATGCTGTCGGCAAACGGGATCGAGGCCGAAATCAGCGGTTTCAGATCCACCTTGCCCGAGGCGATCAGAGCGATGGCGCGGTCATAGACATTGGCATAGCGAAACACCGTCTCGACCCGCAATTCCTTGGCCTGAAGGGCGACGATATCGACCGGCACCGGATCGACCGGCATGCCGACCAGCACGATCGCGCCGCCCGGCCGCGCATGCGCCGCCATGCCAAGGATCGCAGGCGCAGCACCCGAGCATTCAAAGACGATATCGGCGCCCCAGCCATCGGTCGCCTCGGCCACGGCCTCGGCCAGCGGGCGGTTGCGGATATTGACGGTCTCGATGCCGTCATAGGCACCGATGATGTCCAGCTTGGGCTGCGCCAGATCGGCGACGATCACCCTGGCGCAACCGCCGGCCAGCGCGGCCAGCGCCACCATCATGCCGATGGGGCCGGCGCCGGTGACCACGGCCACGTCGCCAGGCTGGATGCGCGCACGCAGCGCAGCCTGCATGCCGATGGCAAAGGGCTCGACCATCGCGCCTTCGGCAAAGCTGACATTCTCGGGCAGCTTGTAGGTAAAGGCGGCGGGGTGGATGACCTCGGGCGTCAGGCAGCCATGGATCGGGGGCGTCGCCCAGAAGGTCACCGCCGGATCGACGTTATAGATGCCCAGTTTCGCCGCGCGCGAGGTCGGGTCGGGGATGCCCGGCTCCATGCAGACGCGGTCGCCGGGTTTCAGATGGGTGACGTCAACGCCGGTCTCGATCACCGTGCCAGCGGCCTCATGGCCCAGGACCATAGGCGCGTTGACGATGAAATGTCCAATCTTGCCATGGGTATAGTAATGCACGTCCGAGCCGCAGATGCCGACCGTATGCGTCTTGATGCGCACATCCTTTGGTCCCAGCGCACCGGGAATATCGAATTCCCGTAGCGAGAGTTTGCCCTTTTCTTCCAGAACCAGCGCTTTCATCGCGTCCTCCCATGGCATGCCCAAGGGCTTTGATGGCGGGTCCGGGCGGGGAATGTAAACAAAAACCCGCAACCCGCCGCGCCAATCATGACGCTGCGGCAAAATCCTATCGGGAAGGGGTAAGAAAGCGGCGCAGTTCCGCCCTCATGGATGCCTGTGCCCGCAGTCCTGGACGCGGGCGCAGGCGGGGCGATTCGTCCTAATCCTCGCCGCGGCGGTCAGGCGGATCGGCGGGCCGGGCGCGGGCAATGGCGGTCAGCTCGGCCTCGGGCAGGTTGTCATGCATCTCGCGCGCCAGATCGCGCAGCGAGACGGGGCTGATCTCGCCCCGCCGTGCCGCCAGTGCCATGACGGCAGCACGCTGGCGGCTGCGGCTGGTTTCGCTCACTTCATCAGCCTTTCCTTGATGACTGGGCCGACGGCGCCGAAATCCATCTGCCCGGCGTAATGCGTGCGCAATTCAGCCATGACCCGGCCCATGTCGCGGATCGACTCGGCGCCAAGATCGGTGATGGCCTTGTCGATGGCGGCGCGGGTTTCCGCATCATCCAGCTGACGCGGCAGATAGGACTGGATCAGGGCGATCTCTTCCAGTTCGCGCTCGGCCAGTTCCAGCCGGCCACCCTCTTCATAGGCCTTGGCCGATTCCTGCCGCTGCTTGACCATCTTGGACAGGATCGCGGTCAAGTCAGCCTCGCTCAACCCGTCCTTGTCGCCGCCGTCGCTGCGCGCGGCGATCTCGCGGTCCTTGATCGCGGCCGAGATCAGCCGCAGCGTCGACAGCCGCGCGGGTTCCTTGGCCTTCATCGCCTCTTTGGTGTCGGCCAGAATACGGTCACGCAGTCCCATGGGATCCTCGCTGAATGGTTCGGGGCGGGGTGGTGCCCGGCTTCGCCCCTGCCGTCAAGTTCCCCTGACATCCGGGCGCCCCCGGTGCAGCATGCCCCAACCGGCCCCCGGCGTCAAAGTTCCGCGACCGACCGCCTTCCGCCTTGACGCCCGCCCCCCCTTTACCTAGTTTCCCGGCGATTTAGCCGGAGAGTCGCAGATGCCCCAGAAACCGACCGCATGTCTTGCACTTGCCGACGGCACCGTTTTCTATGGGCAGGGCTTCGGCGCGGCCGGCGAGGTGGTGGCGGAACTGGTCTTCAACACCGCCATGACCGGCTATCAGGAGATCATGACCGATCCCTCATACGCGAGCCAGATCGTCACCTTCACCTTTCCCCATATCGGCAATACCGGCGTGACCGCGCAGGATGACGAGGCGCCCGAGCCCGTCGCCTCGGGCATCGTGGTGAAATGGGACCCGACCGAGCCCTCGAACTGGCGCGCCAGCAGCGATCTGGTCGAATGGATGGCGCGGCGCGGCCGCATCGGCATCGGCGGCATCGACACCCGCCGCCTGACCCGTGCGATCCGCCAGCAGGGCTCGCCGCATGTCGTTCTGGCCCATGATCCGCAAGGAAATTTCGACATTGCCGCGATGATCGCCCGCGCCCGCGACTGGAAGGGGCTGGTCGGTCTGGATCTGGCCAAGGACGTCAGCTGCCGGCAAAGCTATCGTTGGGACGAAGGCCTGTGGGCCTGGCCGGGTGAATTCGGCAAGGGCGATGAGGCGAAACCCTTCCGCGTGGTGGCGCTGGATTACGGTGCGAAACGCAACATTCTTCGCTCGCTGGCGCAAAGCGGCGCCGAGGTGACGGTCCTGCCCGCCACCGCCACCGCCGACGAGGTGCTGGCCCATGACCCCGAGGGGGTGTTTCTGTCGAACGGCCCCGGCGATCCGGCCGCGACCGGCGCCTATGCGGTGCCGATGATCCGCGAGCTTCTGGCCCGCGACATGCCGATCTTTGGCATCTGCCTTGGCCACCAGATGCTGGCCCTGGCGCTGGGGGCCAGGACCATCAAGATGAATCACGGCCATCACGGCGCCAACCATCCGGTCAAGGATGTGGAAAGCGGCAAGGTCGAGATTACCTCGATGAACCATGGCTTTGCGGTCGATGCCCAGACCCTGCCCGCCGGCGTGATCGAGACCCATGTCAGCCTGTTCGATGGCAGCAATTGCGGGCTGCGCATGGCCGACAAGCCGGTCTTTTCGGTGCAGTACCACCCCGAGGCCAGTCCCGGTCCGCAAGACAGCGCCTATCTGTTCGACCGCTTCGCAGACGCGATGCGCAAGCGCCGCGCTGCCTGAATTCCTGCCACCCGCGCCGGACCGCCCATATGTTGCCTTCCGCAACGTTAACTTGGGTGGGCGCGGGCCATTAACCCGTTCTTAACACCTGCCATGCCAATGAGGGGTCGACCTTGGACCCCGAACGGAAATGCGCATGGCTCGCCGCACCGCTTTCCTCAACCTCGTGCCGACGCGGCCCGAACCGGCCGCGGTGCCGGCTGCCGCGCCGCCGGTGGCGGCGAAGCCGGTTCAACCCCGCAGCCTGCGCCCTCTGGGCCAGATCCTGATCGAGGATGGCGCGGTCGATCCGCATAACCTGATGAAGGCGCTGGTCATGCGCCAGCGCCAGTCCGCCCGGCTTGAGGAAATCCTGCTGACCAAGGGTTGGGTGCAGGAAGCGGCGCTGACCCGCGCCCTGTCGCGGCAATGGCGCACCAGCATTGTCGATCTGGCCGCCCTGCCCGCCGATCCGCGCCTGATCGATGCGCTTGGGGCAGATCTGTGCCTGGCCGAGGGGATCGTGCCCTGGCGCCGCGTCGGCGGCGTGACCTTTGTCGCCACCGCTCGCCCCGAAGCATTCGACGCGCTGCGCCCGCATCTTCCCGAAAGCTTTGGGCCGGTGCGCATGCTGCTGTGCTCGGAAACCGCCGCGCGCGAGGCGATTCTCGCACAACGCCGCACCGCGCTGATCCGGCAGGCCGAAATGCGCGTGGCACCGCAGGAAAGCTGCCGCACCCGCAACGAACGCCGCACCGCCCGCATCGCCGTTTTGCTGATGGCGGGCGCGGTGCTGGGGCTGGCCTTTGCACCGCTGATGGTGGTGGCGCTGCTGACGCTTTGGGCGGTGCTGGCGCTGATCGCCTCGACCACGCTCAAGCTGTTTTCGTTCCGCGCCATCCTGCGCCAGCACGCCCGCCAGTCCATGCAGGATCTGGCGGTGGCGCAGGGCCACGCCACACGCCCGGAAATGACGGCACCCCTGCCGGTCATTTCGGTCATGGTGCCCCTGTTCGCCGAGGCGGATATTGCCGACAAGCTGATCGGCCGGCTGGCCTGTCTGGATTACCCGCGCGAGCTGATGGATATCCTGCTGGTGGCCGAGGAAACCGACCGCGTGACCTGCCAGGCGCTTGAGGATGCGGCCCTGCCGCGCTGGATGCGCGTGGTCAAGGTGCCGGACGGCCCGATCCGCACCAAACCGCGGGCCTTGAACTATGCGCTGAATTTCTGCCGTGGCTCGATCATCGGCATCTGGGATGCCGAGGACAGGCCCGAGCCGGACCAGCTGCACAAGGTCGCGCGCGGCTTTCATTTCGCGGCCCCCGATGTCGCCTGCCTGCAGGGCGTGCTTGATTACTACAACCCGCGCAGCAACTGGCTCGCCCGCGCCTTCACCATCGAATATGCCTCGTGGTTTCGCGGTACGCTGGCGGGCGCGGCGGCGCTGGATCTGGTGGTGCCGCTGGGGGGAACGACGCTGTTCTTTCGCCGCGATCTTCTGGAAAAGGTCGGCGGCTGGGACGCGTGGAATGTGACCGAGGATGCCGATCTGGGCGTGCGCCTGACCCGGCGCGGCTATCGCACGCAGATGCTCGACACCGTCACCCACGAAGAGGCGAATTGCCGCCTTGTCCCCTGGGTCAAGCAGCGCTCGCGCTGGCTCAAGGGGTTCGCGATGACCTGGGGCGTGCATATGCGCGACCCGGTGGCCTTGTGGCGCGATCTTGGCGCGCGGCGGTTCATCGCGTTGCAGGTGCAGCTTTTCGCCGCCGTCTCGCAATATCTGCTGGCACCGGTTCTGTGGAGCTTCTGGCTGCTCAGCTTTGGCCTGCCACATCCGCTGCAGGGCATGCTGGGCGGTCCTGCGACGGCGTGCCTCTTTGGCCTGTTCATGCTGTCCGAACTGCTGAATATCTCGATCGGCCTTTGGGCGGTGCGCGGATCCCGCCACCGCCATCTGCTGCCATGGGTGCCGACGATGCATCTTTACTTCCCGCTGGGCTGTCTGGCCGCGTGGAAGGCAATCTACGAGGTCGTGGTCAAGCCCTTTTACTGGGACAAGACCCAGCACGGGGTTTTCGATTCAAGCGCCGAGGATGTGCTGGTGACTGCACCTGCAACGACAAGATCGGGGCAGTTGATTCCCTTGGGGGCCGCACAGAAAGGCGTGGTCTCGACCGTGTCCGCCCCTGCACAGATCATGGCCAGCATCGAATCGGCTGTGGGCGCGCCCCGGACCCTGATCCCGCTGCTGGGCGAGGTGCGATAGCGGCGGGACAGGTTTTTCCTGCGCCCGGGGATCGCGCAGCGCATCAGGCGTCGTCAGGTGCCAGAGGGCGCCCACTCGGTCAGTGCGCCTTCGGGAACGGTCAACGCCTTGTCGATGATCTTTCCGGCGCGTTCGACCGTCTCGGCCAGATGCGCAGCCAGCGCCTCAAGGCTGTCCGCCCCGACCTCGCGCAGCATGAAGGCCTGTCCGCCCTTGCCCAGATTGTCCATATCCAACGGCTTTTCGGTCAAAAGCCGGCCCGCGCATTGCAGGTTCCACAGAAAGCGCCGGGCGGCGGCCAGCGTCTCGGCCTCGTCGCGGGCGATCAGCCCGGCGCGGGGACCGGCGCGCAACTGCGCCTGCGCCGCGCGGGCCGGAACGCCCGCGCGCAGGGCAAAGGACTGGCCCAAAAGCTCGATATCCTGCAACCGGCCGCGTCCGATCTTGGCCTCCCACGCGCCGTCGGGGGCCTTGGCAGCAAAGATGCGGTCGCGCATCTCGGCCAGATCGGGCATGACGCGGGGGGTATTGCCACGGCTTTCCAGAACCTCGACGCGCAGCGCCTCGACCTCGGCACCAAGCGCTGTCGCATCCGCGCCATGGCCAGTGATCACCCGGGCGCGCGTCAGGGCCAGATGTTCCCAGGTCCAGGCCTCGGTCAGCTGATAGTCGCGAAAGGACTGGACCGAGGTCGCAACCGGCCCCTGCCGCCCCGAGGGGCGCAGCCGCATGTCCACCTCGTAAAGCCGGCCGGCAGAGGTCGGGGCCGACAGCGCGGTGATCATCGCTTGCGTCAGCCGCGCATAATAAGGCCGCGTCGCCAAGGGCTTCGGCCCCTCCGAGCTTTCCGCCCCCGCCGCGTCATAGATCACGATCAGGTCCAGATCCGAGGCCGCGTTCAGCTGGCGCGCACCCAGCGACCCCATGCCCAGCACCACCGCCCCACGTCCCGGGGGGGGGCCATGCCTGCGGGCGAATTCACCCGCCACGACCGGGAACAGCGCCGCGACCGCGGCATCGGCGATATCGGCATATTGGCCGCCCGCCTCCTCGGCGCCGATCAGGGCGCGCAGGTGGTGGACGCCGGTGCGGAACTGCCATTCATGCGCCCAGCGGCGCGCGGCATCCAGCGCCCGTTCATAGCCACCATCCGGCGCGGTCAGCACACCTTGCAGCATCTGGTCAAGCTGCCGGTGCAGCGCCTCGCCGCCCGGCCATTCGGAAAAGAAGCTGCCGCCCAGCACCGCGTCAAGCACCTCGGAATGATGGGCCAGGTAATTCGCCAGCCCCGGCGCGGTGCCGCAGATATCGACGATCAGGTCGATCAGCTGCGGATTGGCCTCGAAGAGCGAGAAAAGCTGCACCCCGGCAGGCAGGCCGGCCAGAAAGCCGTCGAACCGCGCCAGCGCCTCGTCCGAATGGGCGGCGGCGGTCAAGCGGGTCAGCAATTCCGGCTCGATCCGGGCGAAAACCTCGCGCCCGCGCTGTGAACGCAGGGCCGGATAGCTGCGCCAGCGTTCGACCATGGCCTCGGCTTCGGGGGAAAGCACGGGGCGATTGCTGCGCTCTGCGGGGGCAAAGAAGTCGCCGGTCAGGGCCTCGACCCGCGCCAGCCGCCCTTCCAGCCGGGCCGACCAATGCGCGGTATCGGCATCACCCATCATCCGGGCGATGGTGTCGATTCCCTCGGCCGAGTTCGGCAGCGAATGGGTCTGGGCGTCGTTGACCATCTGGATGCGGTGCTCGATCTCGCGATGTTCGCGGTAGTGATCGGTCAGCTCGCGGGCGACATCGGGCGGAACCCAGCCCTTTTCGGCCAGCCGGGCCAGCCCCTCGACGGTGCCGCGCACGCGCAGGTCGGGGTCGCGGCCGCCGGCGATCAACTGGCGGGTCTGGGTGAAGAACTCGATCTCGCGGATGCCGCCCTGCCCCAGCTTCATGTTATGGCCCGGAACCGCAAGGCGGCCATGCAGGCCCTTGTGCTCGCGGATGCGCAGCCGCATGTCATGCGCGTCCTGAATGGTGGCGAAATCCAGATGCCGGCGCCAGACAAAGGGGCGCAGGTCGCGCAGGAAACGCTCGCCCGCCGCCAGATCGCCGGCGCAGGGCCGCGCCTTGATATAGGCGCTGCGTTCCCATGTGCGGCCCTCGGCCTCATAATAGGCCAGCGCCGCCGAGATCGAGATGCAGACCGGCGTCACCGCCGCATCGGGACGCAGCCGCAGGTCGGTGCGAAAGACATAACCCTGATCGGTATTGTCCGAGATTGTCGCCGCCGCCTTGCGGGTGGCGCGGATCAGACTGGCGCGCGCCTCGTGCTGGTCGTCGCGGGCATAGGCGCTGTCGTCGTAAAGCACGATCAGGTCGATATCCGAGGAATAGTTCAGTTCCCCGGCGCCCATCTTGCCCATGGCCAAAGCAACGATCCCGCCCGCATCGGCATCGGTCGGGGGCAGCTTGCCGCGCGCCCGTTCGGCCGCGACATGAACGTGCAGCGCCAGATCCGAGGCGCGGTCGGCAAGATCGGTCAAAGCGCCCGTCACCTGTTCCAGCCGCCAGACACCGCCCAGATCGGCCAGGGCCGTCCACAGCGCCACCCGCCGCTTGGCGCGGCGCAGCGCCGGGCCAAGGTCATCGGCAGACAGCACCTCGAAACCGGCGGTTTCGCGGGCAACGACATCCTCATGCGCAAGCGCCTCACCCAGCCAATCGGCCTCGCGCAGGATCAGCCCGGCCAGATAGGGGCTGCATCCGGCGGTTCCCCGGATCAGGTCGCCCAGACGCGGATCGGCAATGCCGGTGGCCTCAAGGGCGGATTGTCCGCGGGCTAGATCCACGGGCAGGGGAAGGCGGGTGATGCGGGCTGCGAAATCCATGAGCGCAGCCTAGCCGGGGCGCAGGCAAGGTCAATGCGGCCCGAAAAACCTCCACCGCAGCGTTGCGGCCAATTCTTGTGGTTTCCAAGCTTGGCGCGGTGAAATTCTGTTGCTAGGCTTCGCGCAAGACGCAACCCGACCCTGAGCCCGGCCCGCCGCATGCGCGCACAGATCAGACCGAACCGACAGCGCCCGTTCTGGCGCCTGCCGAGCCCGTTTCTGCGGGGGTTGGCGAATGCGGCATAGCCTTCCGCATGCGCCGCAATTCTATGTGACGGCGCCGCAGCCCTGCCCCTATCTGCATGGGCGCGCCGAGCGCAAGCTGTTCACCGCGCTGGCGGGCGATTCGGCCAATGAGCTGAACAACACCCTGTCGCGGCAGGGCTTTCGCCGTTCGCAGAACGTGCTGTACCGGCCCAGCTGCGAAAGCTGCGTGGCCTGCATGTCGGCGCGGATCCGGGTGTCCGAGTTCACCCCCTCGCGCACGCAGCGTCGCGTCTCGCGCAAGAACGACCACCTGCGGCGGCTGGCCACCAGCGCCTGGGCAACCGAGGAACAGTACGATCTGTTCCGTGCCTATCTGGACCAGCGCCATGCCGATGGCGGCATGGCCGACATGGATATCTTTGAATTCGCCGCGATGATCGAGGAAACCCCGGTCCGCACCCGCGTCATCGAATATCGCACCGCCCCCAGCAAAACCGCCGATCCGGCACAGCCCGGCAGCGACCGGCTGGCCGCCGTCTGCCTGACCGACGTGCTGGATGACGGGCTGAGCCTTGTCTACAGCTTCTATGACCCCGCGCTCGAGGCATCCAGCCTGGGCACCCATATCATCCTTGACCATATCGAACTGGCGCGCAGCGCCGGCCTGCCCTTTGTCTATCTGGGCTATTGGGTGCCGGGCAGCCGCAAGATGGATTACAAGGCGCGTTTCGCCGCGCTCGAGATCTACAAGGGCGGCGTCTGGCAACCCATCGGCGACCCGGCGCTGCACAGCTCCGACATCCATCCGCTGTCCATAGACCCCATCGTCGAGCAGGTCGCGCGCATCACCCTGCCACAAAATCGCCGATAGTTACCCAGAGCTGACGAATTTTGAAATAATATGTCGCGAAATCGCGCCGCAAGGTCATTTTCTTGGACAATCGCCATTGACCGCGCCCCCACCTGCCCATAGTTTCCTGCGGCGCAGCATGGGCCCGGCCCCGCCGCGATCTGGTTCTAGAGATGGAGAATGGGCATGTCCCGACAAATGACGGGTGCAAGGATGGTTATCGAAGCTCTGCGCGATCAGGGCGTCGATACGGTATTCGGCTATCCGGGCGGGGCGGTGCTACCCATCTATGACGAGATTTTCCAGCAAAACGATATCAAGCATGTTCTGGTCCGCCACGAGCAGGGCGCCGTCCACATGGCCGAGGGCTATGCCCGTTCGACCGGCAAGCCGGGCGTCGTTCTGGTCACCTCGGGGCCGGGCGCGACCAATGCGGTCACCGGCCTGACCGATGCATTGCTGGATTCGATCCCGCTGGTCGTGCTGACCGGGCAGGTCCCGACCTTCCTGATCGGCACCGACGGCTTTCAGGAGGCCGATACCATCGGCATCACCCGTCCCTGCACCAAGCATAACTGGCTGATCAAGGACACGGATGAGCTGGCGGGGACGATCCACAAGGCATTCCACATCGCCACCTCGGGCCGTCCGGGGCCGGTCCTGATCGACATTCCCAAGGACGTGCAATTCGCCACCGGCGAATATGTCGGCCCCAAGCAGATCGAGACCCCCAGCTATCAGCCCGCCAAGAAAGGCGATCTGGCCGCGATCACCAAGCTGGTCGAGCTGATGGAGAAGGCCGAGCGCCCGATCTTCTATACCGGCGGCGGCGTCATCAATTCGGGGACCGCCGCCAGCCAGCTTCTGCGCGAACTGGCCGATGCGACGGGTTTCCCGGTCACCTCGACGCTGATGGGCCTGGGCGCCTATCCCGCCTCGGGCAAGCGCTGGATCGGCATGCTGGGCATGCACGGGCTTTATGAGGCCAATATGGCCATGCATGATTGCGATCTGATGATCGCGGTCGGCGCCCGGTTCGATGACCGCATCACCGGCCGCGTGGCCGATTTCAGCCCCGGCTCGGTCAAGGCGCAGATCGATATCGACCCCAGCTCGATCAACAAGATCATCCATGTCGACCTGCCCATCGTCGGCGATGTCGGCCATGTGCTGGAAGACATGCTGAAGATCTGGAAGGCGCGCGGACGCAAGACCAACAGCGCCGGGCTGCAGCAATGGTGGGTGCAGATCGAACAGTGGAAGGCCGTGAACTGCCTTGCCTATCGCAATTCCGAGACGGTCATCAAACCGCAATACGCGCTGCAGCGTCTGCAGGCGCTGACGGCGGCAAGAAAGCCCTATATCGCCACCGAAGTCGGCCAGCATCAGATGTGGGCGGCGCAGTTCCTGCATTTCGACGACCCGAACCACTGGATGACCTCGGGCGGGCTGGGGACGATGGGCTATGGCCTGCCGGCCTCGATCGGGGCGCAGGTCGCCCATCCCGACGCGCTGGTCATCAACGTCGCGGGCGAAGCCAGCTGGCTGATGAACATGCAGGAAATGGGCACGGCGGTGCAGTTCCGCGCGCCCGTCAAGCAGTTCATCCTGAACAACGAACGCCTTGGCATGGTCCGGCAATGGCAGCAGCTTCTGCATGGCGAGCGTTACAGCCAGAGCTGGTCGGACAGCCTGCCCGATTTCGTGAAGCTGGCGGAGGCGTTCGGCTGCCGAGGCCGCACCGTGTCCGACCCGGCGGAGCTGGACGACGCCATCCAGGAAATGCTGGATTATGACGGCCCGTTCATCCTCGACGTGCTGATCGAGAAGCATGAGAACTGCTTCCCGATGATCCCCTCGGGCAAACCGCATAACGAGATGCTGCTGGGTGAAGCCTCGACCGAAGGTGCCATCACCGGCGCCGGTGGCGCCCTGGTCTGATTCAGGCTGGTCCAAGAATTTAGGAAAGCGAGACGAACATGGCGGCACTGAACATCCACAAAGGCGCAACAAGCCATTCGGCCTATGACCTGCGCGACCCCCATTCCCAGACCATCGAAAGCCACACCCTGGCGGTGCTGGTCGACAACGAGGCGGGCGTGCTGGCGCGCGTCATCGGGCTGTTTTCCGGCCGGGGCTACAATATCGACAGCCTGACCGTGGCCGAGGTGGACCATTCCGGTCACCGTTCGCGCATCACCATCGTGACCCGCGGCACGCCCTCGGTCATCGAGCAGATCAAGGCGCAGCTTGGCCGCATCGTGCCCGTGCACGAGGTCCATGACCTGACCGTCGAGGGTCCCAGCGTCGAGCGCGAGCTAGGCCTGTTCAAGGTCTCGGGCAAGGGCGAGAAACGCGTCGAGGCGCTGCGCATCGCGGAAATCTTCCGCGCCAGCGTGGTCGATTCGACATTGGAAAGCTTTGTCTTCGAGATCACCGGCACCCCCGAGAAACTGGATGCCTTTGCTGATCTGATGCGGCCTCTGGGCCTGTCGGATCAGGCCCGCACCGGGGTCGCCGCGCTGGCGCGCGGCGCCTGAACGCGGTTAACGGGTGGCCGCCAGCTTGTGCGGCTGCCCGGTCTGGCCAAGATCGCTATTGGAGACGACGCGCAGGGCCGGCTGATTCGCCGCAGATTTCTCGCCCATGCCGCGCAGCAGGTCCGGCAGTTCGGAGCGCTTGTTTCCCGAAACCAGCGAGACCGAGCGGGCATGGCGCAGATCGTTCACGGTTTCATATTCCAGTTCAACAAGGTCGCCAGCTTCCGGCCAGTCGCCGGGGAAGATCAGGTTTTCCTGGCCTTGCAGATAGGCCAGCGCTCCATGATCCTCACACCAGATCACGGCCTTTTCCTTAGCCGGATTGCTCCAGAGAATGACCCCGATCATGAACGCTCCCTAACCAAAACTTCTGAAATGAACAGTGACTCAATAAAACCAATTCGGAAACTATCGGCAGAGTCTCGCCTATTAAAGAGAATTCTACACGACTTCTTCCGAATAACGTCAGGTTAATAGGGCATACCGGGCTTGCACCCCGCAATTTCCCTGCATTTCGCGGTAAAGTTGTGGTTTTCCCCAGTATATCAATGCGCGGAAGTGTCGCACCCGATGTTGCGCCAAAGCAACAGACAGCGGCTTCAGCGCGCGCGCCCCGAGCGGTAATCGGCGACGGCGCGCGTCACCTGGGCCATGCGCGAGGCGTTCGAGGGGTGTGTGCCCAGAATTTTATCACCCGGGTCGGGGATTCTGGCAAAAAACTGCGCACCATGCTCGGGATTGTAGCCCGCGTTCAGCGCGATGATGGCACCGAGATAATCGGCCTCCAGCTCCCAGTCCTTGGAATAGAAGCGCGCGCCGAACTGCGCCCCCAGATCCTGCGCGGTCTGGATCGATTCGGAATTGCCGCCGTAAGCGCTGGCCAGCCCGCCCAGAATCACCGCCCCCATCGAGGCCGCGCTGGATTTGCGCTTGATATGGCCAAGGATGTGGTGGCTTGCCTCATGCCCGACGACAAAGGCCAGCTCGTCGGCGTTGCGCGCCTCGCCGATCAGCGACAGGGTAAAACCGATGATCGGGCGCCCGGTCGAATCGATGGTCTGGTAGGCGTTGGGCTCCAGCCCGGCGCGGTCATCGACAACGAACTGGAAGTCGCAATTGATCGGCTGGGTACGGCGCTGGTGGCATTCCCGTTCGACCGCAGGCTCCATGCGGCTGATCACCTGGATGAAGGCGCGCGCCGATTCGCGGGCGCCCCGGGGCGTGTCGGGCGAGGTGGGCACCGAAGGCACGACCGGCCCGCCGGTTGTCCCGACAGGAATCTGGCCCGCGGGAACCACCACGCATCCCGCCAGTCCCAGCACCACTGCCGCTGCCTGCCACGCCCTGATCATGCCCTTACCCCAGCCTCAACCCGCGGCTTCACCGCGCCTTTTGTGCATACTCTAGCCGCGGCATCGTCCGACCGCCAAGCCCCGCTCTTGCCCCTTTTTTCGTATCACGCGATTGTTGAGGAAAGCTGAACGGAAAGGACCCCGGATGTTCACCATCGAGCATGACTTCGACGCCACGATCATCACCCTGATCGACGAGCTGCCCGAGGGCGAGGTCAACACCCGGCCGCTGAACGAGGATGTGGTGATCCAGACCTTTGACGACCGCGTGGTGGTCGAGCAGTTCGACCCCGATACCGGCGAGCTGGCGCAGATCGTCCTGACCATCGAACAGCTGGAGGAGCTGCGCGCCGCCCTGAACCTGCCCGAGGGGAATTACCGGCTGGAACGCAGCTAGCCCCCCTCAATCGATCCGGAACAGCTTGTCGCGGGCCGTCGCGCCCCGCACCAGCACCAGCCGCGATTTCGCCACCCCCAGCGCCTTGGCCAGCAGCTTGATGACGGCGGCGTTGGCCTTGCCGTCCTCGGGGACCACGGTGACGCTGACGCGGATCATGTCGCCATCCAGCGTGACCGCATTGCGCGAGGCGCGCGGGGTGACGCGGATGGCGATTTCACTGCCGGGTTGCGCAAGATGGCTTAGATCGGTCATGTTTTCTTGAACCCGCATCGGCGCGGAATGGCAATGGCGTGTCTGGCGCCGGCCCGGCAGGGCGGCTATCTGGACGCCAACCAGTCCGAGGTCCGAATGGAATATACCGATCCCGCCACGCTGTCCTTTCTGCGCAACCGCCGCTCGCACCCGCCCAGGATGCTGAGCGGCCCGGCCCCCAGCCATGACGAGCTGATGGCGCTGCTGGAGCTGGCCGCGCGCGTGCCCGATCACGGCAAGCTTGAACCATGGCGCTTTGTCGTCCTCGAGCGCGCGGCGCTGGACCGCCTTGCCCCGCTGCTGGCCGCGCATGCGGCGGCCCAGGGCGGCGACGAGGCGGCGGTGGAAAAGGCGCGCTCGGCCTTTGACTCTCCGGTCATCGTCGCGGTGGTCTCGGCCCCGGTCGAAAGCCCGAAAGTCCCGCAATGGGAACAGTTCCTGTCATCCGGGGCAGTCTGTCTTGAGCTGGTGAACGCGGCCCTTGCGTCGGGTTACGGCGCGGCCTGGCTGACCGGGCCTGCGGCGCAGGCCAGCTTTGCGCACGCGCATCTGGGTGTGGCCGAGGGCGAGCAGGTCGTCGGCCTGATCCATATCGGCCAGCGCGGCGCGACGCCGCCCGACCGCCCGCGTCCCGATATCTCCAGCAAGACGACCTTTCTCAAATGATCCTGCGCGCGCTTTTTCTGGCCTGGGGCGATTTGTTGCGGCCCCGCATCTTTGGCGTCGTGATGCTTGGCATCGGGCTGACGCTGTTGCTGTTCGTGGCGCTGCAGGCCGGCGCCTTCTGGGCGATCCGCAATTTCGCCCCCGAGACGCTCAGCCTGCCCTGGATCGGCGCGGTGCCCGTGGCCCCTGCCCTGTCCTGGAGCTCACTCGTGCTGTTCCCGCTGATGAGCATCTTTCTGATGGTGCCGGTCGCGGCCGGGTTCTCGGGACTGTTCGCCGAACGCGTCTCCGAGGCGGTCGAGGACATCCACTATCCCGGCGCCAAGGGCGTGCAGGCCGATTTCTGGGACGGGCTGTGGGAATCGCTGGCGATCGTGGGTGCAGTGATCGGCGTCACGCTGATCACGCTGATCCTGACGCCCTTTCTGGGACCGCTGGCCTCGGTGCTGTATTTCGCCGGGAACGGCTGGCTGCTGGGGCGCGAGTTCTTTCAGATGGCCGCACGGCGTCACCTGCATGCGCCGCAGGCCAATGCGCTGCGCCGCCGCTATGCCACGCAGGCGACGCTGCTCGGGGTGCTGATCGCCATGCTGCTGACGGTGCCCGTCCTGAACATCGTCGGCCCGATTCTGGCGGCGGTGGCCTTTACCCACCTGTTCCACCTCTGCCGCGGCTGAACCAGCCCTCGACATCCGCGCGGGTGATGACCCCGCCCAGGATGATATAGGCGATGATGCCCCACAGCGCCCCGGCGATGATCGTGGCCATGATCGCCTTTTTCTTCAGCTTGGGTTCGTGGGGCGCACCGGCGGGAGTGCCGGGCGTCACCTCGCCGACATCGGCCTGGCTTTGCTGGCCGATCGGCAGCAGCACGAACAGCACCAGAAACCACAGGACGGCGTAAAGGACGATGCCTCCGGTCAGATTCATCAGACCTGCTCCAGCTCGATCAGCGTGCCGTTGAAATCCTTGGGATGCAGGAACAGGACCGGCTTGCCATGGGCGCCGATCTTGGGCTCGCCCGTGCCCAGCACACGCGCGCCCTGCTCTTTCAGGCGGTCGCGGGCGGCGATGATGTCATCGACCTCATAGCAGATGTGATGGATGCCGCCCGAAGGGTTCTTTTCCAGAAACCCCTTGATCGGGCTGTCCTCGCCCAGCGGATGCAGCAGTTCGATCTTGGTATTGGGCAGCTCGATGAAGATCACGGTCACGCCGTGCTCGGGTTCGTCCTGCGGCGGGCCGATCCGGGCGCCAAGGACATCGGCATATTGAGCCGCGGCGGCCTTCAGGTCCGGCACGGCGATGGCGACATGGTTCAGGCGTCCGATCATCTGCTTCTCCATCATTTGCGCCCTTCTAGGACCATAGCGCGCCGGGGGAAAGAAAAACAGAAACAGCGTTAACGGCTTATTAGGCAAATCGCGCGAATCTGACCCTACAAAGTGATTCTCAACGGGACTTTCGTGATGACTGAACAGGAATGGATCGGTGGGGACCCCCTTCCCACCTGGCGGGCCACCCTGCCGAACCGTCCTCTGACCGGACTGACCGTGCTGGTGGTCGAGGATTCGCGCGTTGCCTCCGAAGCGGTGCGCCTGCTCTGCCTGCGCTCGGGCGCTCGCATTCGCCGGGCCGACAGCATCCGCACCGCCCTGCGGCACCTGCAGACCTACCGGCCGGGCGCGGTGCTGGTCGATATGGGCCTGCCGGACGGGAATGGCGCGGACATGATTGCGACCATCGCCAAGGCCCAGCCGCGCGTGCCGGTGATCCTTGGCATCTCGGGCGATCCCGACAATCGCGAGGCCGCGATGAGGGCGGGCGCGGACGGCTTCCTGCCCAAGCCCATCGAAAGCCTTGCAACCTTCCAGCAGGCGATCCTGTCGGTGCTGCCGGTCGAGGCCCGGCCGCAGGGCCTGCGCATTCTGCCTGACGAGGTGATTTCCGCCGATCCCGGCGCGCTGCGCGACGATCTTGCCCATGTGGCCGAGGTACTCTCGCTTGCGGACAATACCGCCGCCATCGACTATATCGCCCGTTTCCTGGCCGGTGTGGCGCGTTCGGCGCATGACCGCATGCTCGAGGATGCCGCGGCGACACTGGCGCGCGATCACTCCGAGGGACGGGCGCTGGCCAGTGATCTGGCGCGGATCAGCGGGCTGGTGCAGGATCGTCTGGCGACCGTGCGCATCAACTGAGGGCCGCGTTCTTCGAATGGCTTCCGCTTGGTGACAAGGCTTGCTTCTCGACCGAACGGGCGCGATCCTGGCCGGAAGCGGCTTGATCTAGGCAAGACAGATCGCGAGCCGCGCCGCAGCCTTCAGTGCTGCAAAAGGATCTTGCGGTCAAATCAGCGCACCGGATGACACGGTATCACTGACTTCCGGTCGAGCCAAACCCGTTCGCGCCGCGATCCGTCGCGGAAAGCTCGGCAACCTCGATGACGTTCGGCTTGATGACCGGGGCAATGATCGCCTGCGCGAAACGATCGCCATGGGACAAGGTTACCGGTTCGCCACCCAGCAGATAAAGCCCGACAAGAATTACTCCGCGGTAATCCTCATCTATTGTTCCGGGGCTGTTTGGAATGATGATCCGCTTCTTCAGAGCAAGGCTGGAACGGGGCCGGATCTGCATTTCGGTGTTCGCGGGCAGCTCGACCCGCAACCCGGTCGAAACCAGATGCAGCTCGCCGGGCGCCATGGTCAATGGGCCGTCCGGAAGGAAAGCGCGAAGATCCATTCCCGCCGCACCCGGCGTCTCATAGCCCGGAAGCGGCAGATCATTTCCCTCGACTCTTGCGAATTTAACCACCTGCGTCACTTTTTCCCCTATCCCCTCAGGAAGCATCGCCAAATTCCGTAAATGCGCGGCCGGCAAGCTGATTCACGCGATTGCACCGCCACTTTGCGGTGCCCTCGCCTGGACCGAACCTGCCATGAATGCCGGCGCCGGTTTTGGAAACAGCATTCGCCGACATGTGTCCTCACCTCGGTTCTTGCCGCAAGCGTCAGCCCCAATATGGGACATGATGACCGATGTCCAGAGAGGGTCAGGGGCGGGCCCCACTGGCAGGGCCAAGAACCCGCCAGATCCATGAGGCCTTCCAAGCGCCGCGCGCGAGGCGGCCGCGATATCAAAGCCCGCGCGCAGCGGGTTGAGGCCGGACCGTCACCGGCCAGACGCAAGCGCTCGGAGATCCGGTTATTGCGGCCAGTATGGGTGCAATCTGCGCCGGCCGCCCAGCCGCGCCATCCCCGCGCGCGCCCCTCGCGGATCGGCACCGTCGCGGCATCGGGTGGCCCGCATATCGAATGGAAAAGGGCGCCCGAAGGCGCCCGGTTCCATGCTTCTCCCAGCCGATCAGGCAGCGCGGGCGGTCAGGACCGTCTCGACCTTTTTCTGGGCGCCGGCCTCGTCGATGCCGCTGACGGCGGCGACTTCGCGGGTCAGGCGGTCCAGCGCGGCTTCGTAGAGCTGACGCTCGGAATAGGACTGCTCGCGCTGGTCGTCATTGCGGTGCAGGTCGCGCACCACCTCGGCGATCGACATCAGATCGCCGGAATTGATCTTCTGCTCATATTCCTGCGCGCGGCGCGACCACATGGCGCGCTTGACGCGGGCCTTGCCCTTCAGCGTGTCGAGCGCGCGTTCGACCAGATCGGGGGTGGACAGGCCACGCATCCCGATTTCAGTGGCCCGCGCGGTCGGCACCCGCAGCGTCATCTTGTCTTTTTCGAACGAGATCACGAACATCTCGAGTCGCAGCCCGGCGACCTCTTGTTCCTCGATCGACACGATCCGGCCGACACCATGCGTCGGATAGACCACGAAATCGTCGGGACGGAACTCGGTTTTCTTGGTTTTGGACATTGGGCTTCCTTACGCAGCAGCGCCGCCTGGCGGCACAAACGACCCAAAGGGGGACATTCCCCCTGTGGGCCAATACAATTGCTCATATCGTTCTGATCGGGCAGTGATCAGGTTTGGCAGCACGCCAAACGGGCCGCAAAGTGCGGCCCGCATGACGGATTGTGACAGTATATATCACAAAAACGCTCCGGTTCAAAGCCTCACTAAGAGGTGGCACCGGTTCTGCGCCTGGAAAAGATACTTGGAAATTCAATGACTCTGGAACTCGCGACCGCAGAACCGGTACCTGGTCGGGCGCGAATCGATCCCGCCCGCCACGCCACGCTGATTAACCACTCGCTCTGATCTCGACCAGAAACCGGGGCAGACAAATGCCATTGTGAGGCAAGCATGGCACAGTACCGCAGCAGTTGCGCCACAGTCCGGACAGACGCCTCAGTCGCCTTGCCCCGGCGCCTCGGAGAAGTATTTCTCAAGCTTGCCGGACATGCCGTCCATCTCTTGATAGCCGGGCATCGGGTCCTTCTTGCGGGTGATCACCGGCCAGAGTTCGGAATATTTGCGGTTGAACTCGACCCAGCTGTCCATGTCCGGCTCGGTATCGGGGCGGATCGCGTCGGCCGGGCATTCCGGCTCGCAGACGCCGCAATCGATGCATTCGTCCGGATGGATGACCAGCGTGTTCTCGCCCTCATAGAAACAGTCGACCGGGCAGACTTCGACGCAATCGGTGTATTTGCACATGATGCAGTTATCGGTGACGACATAGGTCATGGCGCGTATTTTCCTGTTTCCTGAGCGGCTAGTTACGCCCGTGGCCGCCGTCATTCAAGGCCGCCGCGGCGGAAAAGACCGCGATGCAGCGTTAAATCGCAGGCCCGGAACGCCATTCCGCGCCGCCGCGGTGCCGCGAAACAGGGTTCCGCATGGCATGCGCCTCAGGCCTCGATCTCCTCGTAAAGCGTGGCAGCCTCGGCGGCCGGGCCGCGCCGCTCGCCGGGACGCAGGACCCGCAGCACGCGGACCCGGCCATGGGCCGAGACGGTGACGGTATCGCCGGGCCGCACCAGCTGCGCGGGTTTGCGGCAAGGCTGGCCATTCACGCGGATCCCCCCGCCACCGATCGCTTCGGCGGCAAGGGTACGGGTCTTGAACAGACGGGCATGGTGCAGCCAGCGATCCAGACGGATCGCCTCGCCCTCGCCCGCCTCACTCACGTCTTGTTCTTGAGCGAGGCGAGGATGGCGAAGGGGCTGTCGGGGTCCATCTTCTTCTCGGGGCGCGGCGGGCGTGCCTCGAAGCTTTTGGGTCCGTCATGGCGCGGCTTGCCCTTGGGCTTGCCGCCTTTGGGGCCACGATCACCACGTTCGCCGCGTTCACCGCCACCATGTTCGCCACGCTTGTCGTCGCGGCGCTTGCCGTCATGGCGCTTGCCTTCATGCGGCTTGCCCTCGCCCTGCGCCTCGGCCGGACGGTCGCGGCGCTGGCCGCGTTCACCCTGACCCTGGCCGCGGTCGCCGCGCGGCTGGCGCTCGCCCTGGCCCTGGCGCTCTCCGCGTTCGCCGCCCCGTTGGGGATGGCGGTTGCCGCGCGGACGCGGCGCCCAGGTGAAGGTATAGAACACCTCCATCTCGGGCGCGGGGGCATCTGGATCCGTCGCCGCCTCGGCGCCTTCGGCGGCGGGTACGGCCTCGGCTTCGGCGGCCTTGCGGGCGGCCTGCTCGGCCTCCCATTTGGCGCGAGTTTCGGCGGCCAGCACGCTTTCCTCTTCGGTCAGCGGATGCTCGTGATCGTTGGGATCGGGGGCGGCGACAGCCTCGGCCACCGGCGCGGCGGCGACCTCGGCCCGGGCCTTGGCGCGTTCGCCGCGCTCGGCCTTGTAGCCCAGACCGCCCATCAGCGCCGAGAACTGCTCAAGCGTCATGCCGGTGATCGACAGCATGTCCGCCGTCGCCTCGAAGCCGGCACGGCTGTCTTGCGTGCGCAGCATGTCGGCCAGACGTTCCAGCATGTCGATGCGGATCGCGCGCTCGCCTGCCGGGTGATAGCCCGACAGCGTGTAATAGCCCTTGGGCACGTCGGGCAGGTTCGGGATCGTCACCAGACCGGGCGGCGGGCTTTCGGGGAATTCGGCCAGACCCTGATCCAGCCCCCAGAGCACCAGCCGCAGCCGGGTCGGCGCCGGTTTCAGCAGCGCCGGCTGGAAGATGGTGAACTGGCCAAAGCGCACGCCATGCTTGCGCAACAGCCCGCGCGATTCCTGATCCAGTTCCTTGACCTCATTGGCCACGCCTTCGCGCGGCAGGACGCCAAGCGCCTCGACCAGACGGAAGGCGAAACCGCGCGCAAGCCCGGTCAGCGTCACGTCGTTTTTCAGCGCCAGCAGCGGCTCGAACGCCGTGGCCACCTTGCGGTCGATGAAATGCTGCAGCCGGCGGCGCACCTTTTCGATGATATCGGGGCCGGCCTCTTCGTCCACGAAAGCCTCGACGCCCGGCTTCATCGGCTCGGCACCCTTAACCAGCTTGCCGATGGCCGAGCTGCCCCACATCAGGCCGCCCTGTTCGGTAAAGTCCAGCTCGGTATCGGGGGCGTTATAGAACCTGTCGGCGCGCAGGTGGAATTCGGGGCGCAAGGCCTCGTAGGCGGCACGCGACAGCATGCGCGCCTCTTCCCCGGTTGCGTTGGGATCGGCGAGAAAGCGGAAACCTTCCAGACGGCCGGCGAATTCGCCCTCGACCGTCACTTCGCCCTTGTCATTCACCTCGGCCAAAAGGCTCTCCTTTTGTTTGAGCCGGCGCAAAAGCACGGAGGTGCGCCGGTCCACGAATCTTTGCGTCAATGCGGCATGCAGTGCATCCGACAAGCGATCTTCTACAGCGCGCGTCTCGGCACGCCAATGACTTTCGTCCGAAACCCATCCCGAACGCTGCGCGACATAGGTCCAGGTCCGGATATATGCCAATCGTTTCGACAATGTGTCGATATCGCCCTGCACCTTGTCGATGCGCTCGATCTGGGTGGCAAGCCAGTCGCCGGGCACGCTACCCTCGCGCAGGAAACCAAAAATCCGCGCCAGCAGGGTCGAATGCTCGCCCGCCGAGATCGAGCGGAAATCCGGGATCCGGCAGACATCCCAAAGCAGGCGCACGTCCTTGGGATGCGTCACCAAGTCGCGGATCTCGGGGGTCGAGGACAGCGCCTTGAGCGCGGCCAGATCGTCCGCCTCGCGGCCGCGCGACAGCCATTCCGATTGCGGCATGGTCTCAAGGCTGGCGATCAGCCGCTCGATGGTGCCAAACTCCAGCGCCGAATTGCGCCACATCAACCGCGAGATCGGGGCAAAGCGGTGGTTCTCGATCGCGTCGATCAGGCCCTCGTCCAGCGGCCCGGCATCGCCGGTGACGCCGAATGTGCCGGGTTCGGTATGGCGCCCGGCGCGGCCGGCGATCTGGCCCAGTTCGTGCGGGAAAAGCGGGCGATAGCGGCGGCCGTCGAATTTCTCGGTGGCAGAAAAGGCGATGTGGCGGATGTCGAGGTTCAGCCCCATGCCGATGGCGTCAGTGGCGACCAGATAATCCACCTCGCCCGCCTGATACATGGCGACCTGCGCATTGCGGGTGCGCGGGCTGAGCGCCCCCATGACCACCGCGCAGCCGCCCTTCTGGCGGCGGATCAACTCGGCGGTGGCATAGACCTCTTCGACCGAAAAGCAGACGATGGCCGAGCGCGGCGGCATCCGGCTGATCTTTTTCGATCCCGCCCAGCTCAGCGTGGAAAAGCGTTCGCGGCGCATGAACTGCACGCCCGGCACCAGGGCTGCGATGGCCGGGCGCATGGTGTCGCTGCCCAGAAGCATGGTTTCATGCAGGCCGCGCATGTTCAGCAGCCGGTCGGTAAAGACATGGCCGCGATCGGGATCGGCGCAAAGCTGGATCTCGTCGATGGCGACGAAATCGGCGCCGACCTCGGGCATGGCCTCGGTGGTGGCGACCCAGTATTTCACCCGCTCGGGGACGATGCGTTCCTCGCCGGTGACCAGTGCCACGACCGAGGGGCCGCGTGCCTTGACGATGCGGTCATAGACCTCGCGCGCCAAAAGCCGCAGCGGCAGGCCGATGACCCCGGTGCGATGCGCCAGCATCCGTTCGATGGCATAATGGGTCTTGCCGGTATTGGTCGGGCCAAGAACGGCCGTGACCCGCGATTTGTCCTGCATCTCAGGCGTCCGTGCCTTGCGTTTCCTGCTCCAGCCGCTTGACCGCGTCGGCGGCGTCCTGCTGGTGGGGATGGATTTTCAGGCTTTCGCGATAGGCCTCCAGCGCGCGGCGGTTGTCACCCATCTCTTCGAGCATGGTGCCAAGCTGGGTCAGCGCCGCGAAGTGGCGCGGCTCAAGCGCCAGCACCTGACCCAGATCGGCCAGGGCGGGGCCGAAATCGCCATTCAGGTAAAAGGCGACCGCGCGCAGATGCCAGCCAGCGGGAAAATCGGGGGCGTGATCGGTCAGCGCCGTCAGATGGCCGATGGCACCGGCCGTGTCACCAGCGTCCAGCGCCGTCTCGCCGCGCTTGTAAAGCAGATCCATCGCCGCCGAACCCGACCGCGACCAGATCCGCAGGATGTCGGTTTCGGCCCGCGCCCAGGTTTCGCCCTCGGGCTGGGCCAGTTCGGCAAACAGCAGGTCCAGGTCCTCGCGCTCGCGCAGCCGCGCCTCGGCGGTCATTTCCGGGGTTTCAACCGGGCCGGAAATCGCGTCGCCCGTCGCGCCCCGGTCAGTTTCGCCTTGCTGCGATTCGCCTTGGGATTGTACCTTCCACACCAAGGCACCGGCACCAGGAAGCGTTTGCGCCTGCGCCCCTTCCATGCCCTGTCCCGACAGGATCAGCCCTGCCGCAACGATATGATGGAAATGAGGGACTGGCAAACGCATATACACCATGTAACTGTCCATCCTGGGCAATACCAGACACGAGAACAGGAGATCGAGAATGAGCAAAGTGGTCGAGGCCGCCGTCGCTGCCCTGGACGAGAAGGCCAAAGGCTTCGAAGGCACGGCGAAATTCGTCATCGAGGGCGAAGGCGCGGTCTATATCGATGCCAGCGGCGCCCGCGCGGCCGATGACGAGGCCGATGTCACCCTGACCGCCGATCGCGCCACCTTCGAGGGGCTGCTCAGCGGCGATGTGAACCCGACCATGGCTTTCATGACCGGCAAGCTCAAGGTCGACGGCGCGATGGGCACCGCGATGAAGCTTGGCGCCCTGCTGTCCTGAGCCACTCCGCGCCATGACGCCCGCCCCCTTCAACAGCTTCCCCGGTGACGCGCTGCCGCGCGTCAGCTGCTTCTGGCTGCGGACCGAGGACGGGCTGCGGTTGCGGGCCGGGCTCTGGCGCGCGGATCGGAGCGTCGGCACGGTGCTGCTGTTCACCGGCCGGACGGAATATCTGGAAAAATACGGTCAGGTCGCAGAGGAACTGAACGCAGCCGGCTATGACGTGCTGGCGCTGGACTGGCGCGGCCAGGGCCTGTCGGACCGGCTGCTGGCCGATCCGCGGCCCGGCCATATCGCCGATTTCGCCGATTATCAGCGCGATGTGGTCGAAATGGTCATTTGCGCGCAGGAACTGGACCTGCCCCGGCCATGGCACATGTTGGCCCATTCCATGGGCGGCACCATCGGACTGGCGGCGCTGCTGGGCGGTCTGCCCGTGGAAAGCGCGGCCTTTTCGGCACCGATGCTGGGAATCGACATGCGCGGCCTGCCCGAAAGCCTGGCGCTGGGGCTGGCCGCGACACTGATCCGGCTGGGCCGGGGCACGCAGCCCGCGCCGGGCTCGGGCGGCAATAACAGCTATGTGCTGACCGCCGCCTGTCTCGACAATCTTCTGACGGGTGACGGCGCGCGCTGGGGCCGCATCGTGGCCGAGACCGCCATCTGGCCCGAGATCGCGCTGGGGGGCGCAACCAATGACTGGGTGCGGGCGGCGCTGCTGGAATGTCGCCGGCTGGCGGCCCTGCCCTCGCCCGATATTCCGGCCCTGATCGCGGTCGGCAGTCGCGAACGCGTGGTCTCGGCCGCCATGATCCGCGCCCGCGCCGCGAACTGGCCGGGCGCGCGTCTGCTTGAACTGCCCGAAAGCCGCCATGAACCGATGATGGAGCGTGACGCGATCCGCAACGCCTTCATGCAGGCGGCGATCGCGCATTTCGACAGCCATGGCCAGTGACCGGCCAGCGCCTTGACGCCGCCTCAGCCGGCTGATCCTGTCCTCACGACTTGCAGCCGCCGTCTCCAGGTACCACATTCGCGCAATCGAATAAGGACAAACGATGACGATTCCCGCGTATAACCCGTTTAACCCGATCCTTCCGCGCGACGAAAACGCCCTGCCCGTGGGTCGCGAGGTGCCCGATCTGGGCCGATTGCCCGACTGGGACCTGACCGATCTTTACCCGGCCCCCGATGCGCCCGAGCTCAAGCGCGACCTTGATGCGCTGGAACGGGCCTGCGCCGATTTCGCCCGCGATTTCGAGGGCCGGCTGGTTTCGCTGTCGCCGGCCAAGATGCTGGACTGCGTCGAGCGTTATCAGCAGATCGACGTGCTGGCGGGCCGGATCATGTCCTATGCCGGGCTGCGCTATTACCAGAACACCACCGATGCCGCGCGCGCCAAGCTGATGGGCGACCTGCAGGACCGCATCACCAATGACACGACCAAGCTCGTGTTCTTCAGCCTGGAATTCAACGCCATTCCCGATGCGCGCTATAACGAGGTCTTCACCGCCCCCGACGGCCCGGCGCGCTACAAGCCGGTCTTCGACCGCATGCGCGCCATGCGCCCCTATCAGCTTTCCGACGAGCTCGAGCGTTTCCTGCACGACAATTCCGTGGTCGGCGCCGCCGCCTGGAACCGGCTCTTTGACGAAACCACCGCCGGTTTGACCTTTCAGGTCGAGGGCGAGACGCTGGGCCTTGAGGCCACGCTGAACCTGCTGACCGATCACGACCGCGCCCGGCGCGAGGCCGGCGCCCGCGCATTGGCGGCGGTTTTTGAAAACAATATCAAGCTGTTCTCGCGCATTCACAACACTCTGGCCAAGGAGAAGGCCATCGAGGACAAATGGCGCAAGATGCCCAGCCCGCAGACCGCGCGGCATCTGTCAAACCATGTCGAGCCCGAGGTGGTCGAGGCGCTGAGGAACGCGGTGACCGCCGCCTATCCGCGGCTGTCGCATCGCTATTACCGCCTCAAGGCCAAATGGCTGGGCCTCGACAAGCTGCAGGTCTGGGACCGCAACGCCCCGCTGCCGACCGAGGCGCCGCGCCTGATCGCCTGGCCCGAGGCCCGCGCGACGGTGCTGGACGCCTATGCCGGCTTTTCGCCGAAACTGGCCGAACTGGCCGAGCCGTTCTTTGACCAGGGCTGGATCGATGCCGGCGTGAAACCCGGCAAGGCCCCCGGCGCATTCGCGCATCCGACAGTGACGACCGTTCACCCCTATGTGCTGCTGAACTATCTGGGCAAGCCGCGCGACGTGATGACACTGGCGCATGAGCTGGGTCACGGCGTCCACCAGCGTATGGCCGCCGGTCAGGGGGAACTGCTGGCCTCGACCCCGCTGACGCTGGCCGAAACGGCCTCGGTCTTTGGCGAGATGCTGACCTTCCGCGCATTGCTGGCCGGGACCACCGACAAGGCCGAGCGCAAGGCGCTTCTGGCCGGCAAGGTCGAGGACATGATCAACACGGTCGTGCGCCAGATCGCCTTCTATGATTTCGAATGCAAGCTGCACGCCGCCCGTGCCGAGGGCGAACTGACCCCCGAGGACATCAACGCGCTGTGGATGTCGGTGCAGGGCGAAAGCCTGGGCGATGCCTTCGAGTTCATGCCCGGCTATGAGACCTTCTGGACCTATGTGCCGCATTTCGTGCATTCGCCCTTCTATGTCTATGCCTATGCCTTTGGCGATGGGCTGGTGAACGCGCTTTACGCGGCTTACGAGGGCGGCTTGCCCGAGTTCCAGTCGAAATATTTCGACCTGCTGGCGGCAGGCGGCTCCAAGCATCACAAGGAATTGCTGGCACCCTTTGGCCTTGATGCCTCGGACCCGGCCTTCTGGGACAAGGGCCTGTCGATGATCGAGGGCTTCATCGACGAGCTTGAAGCGATGGAGGATTGAAGCGCCGGACCGGGGGCTGTCTGCCCCCGAACCCCCGAGGATATTTCGGCATGAAAGAAGCCGATGCCTGACTCCATTCTTTCATGTTCAAATATCCTCGGGGGAACCAGCGGACCGCAGGGCCGATGGTGGGGGCGGAAGCCCCCCCTTCCTTTTTCGGTCGCATCCTCTGACCTGACACCCTATCCTGCCGCCCGACAGCAAAGGGGGACGGCATGATCCGCGTGATCCGGCGCATATTCCTGTGGCTCGTGGCGCTGGCCCTGCTGGCGGCCATCGGTATCGCGGTCTGGGGTCCGGCCTTTGTGGAGCGCCGCCTGAACCCCGTCACCATGCCCGACGCGGGCTGGCCGGTTTCGCCCAAGGCGCAGGCGCTGCATGACCGGCTGGTGATCGGCGACTGGCATTCGGATGCGCTGATGTGGGATCGCGACCTGCTCGATCGGGCGGATCGCGGCCATACCGACATTCCCCGCCTGATTCAGGGCAATGTCGCGGTGCAGGTCTTCACCACCGTCACCAAAAGCCCGCGCGGGCAGACTTACGGCCAGAACGCGACGGATGCGCCTGACAATATCACGCCTCTGTTCATCGGCCAGCTGCGCCCGCCCTCAAGCTGGTTCAGCCTCAAGGAGCGCGCGCTGGTGCAGGCGAAGGCGCTGCAACATGCTGCGGACCGCGCCCCTGATCAACTGGTGCTGATCCGCTCGGCCGAGGATCTGCAGGCGCTGCTGGCCGCGCGCCAGAGCGGCGCGAAAACCGTCGGCGCCATCCTTGGCACCGAGGGCGGCCACCCGCTCGAGGGTCAGATCGGCAATCTTCAGGTGCTTTACGGCGCCGGCTTCCGGCTGATCGGGCTGACGCATTTCTTTGACAACGAACTGGGCGGCAGCCTGCACGGGCAAGCCGGCACCGGCCTGAGCGATTTCGGCCGCGAGGTGGTGGCGCAGATGCTGGAGCGGCGCATGATCATCGACCTTGCCCATGCCAGCCCGCAGATGGTGCGCGACGTGCTGGCCATTCCTGGCACAAGGCCGATCCTGTCCCATACCGGCATCCATGGCCGTTGCGCGACGACCCGCAACCTGCCCGACGATCTGGTCAAGGCCATCGCGCAGAAGGGCGGTGTCATCGGCATCGGCTATTGGGCGGATGTGGTCTGCGGCAAGAGCCCGACCGCCATCGCCGAGACGATCAAGGCCGCCATCGCGCTGATGGGCGAAAATAACGTCTCGCTGGGCTCGGATTATGACGGCTCGGTCGATGCCCCCTTCGACGCCGCGCATCTGGCGGCGCTGACACAGGCGCTGCTGGATCAGGGCCTAACCGAGACCCAGATCGCCAAGGTCATGGGCGGCAACATGATGCGCTATCTTGCCGAGACGCTGTGACTGCGCCACCTTCGCCGCAGACCTGACCGGAGACCATCATGCTGACCATCTATGGCGTCACCCGCTCGCGCGCCTCGCGCATCATCTGGCTGTGCCATGAAATCGGCATTCCCTTCAAACAGGTGCCGGTGATCCAGGCCTATCGCCTGCCCGATCCCGACGCGCCGGACGCGCCCCTGAACACCCATAGCCCCAGCTTCCTGAAGATCTCGCCCGCCGGCGCCATCCCGGTCATTCAGGATGGCGAGCTGCTGCTGTCGGAATCATTGGCCTGCACGCTGCATCTGGCACGCAAATACGGCCAGCCCTTTGGTCCCGCCGACGCGGCCGAGGATGCGCTGATGCTGCAATGGAGTTTCTACGCCTGCACCACGATCGAGCCGGACGCGCTGACCATCCTGTTCCTGCACCGCGCCGGACAGGCGCAATCGGGCGCCGATCAGGCCAGCATCAACAATGCGGCCGAGCGGCTGGTGCGCCCGTTCCGGCTGCTGGACGACCATCTGGCCCGTTCCGGCCATATGCTGGGCGGCCGCTTTACCGTGGCCGATATCAACATGGCCGAGGTGGTGCGCTATGCCCAAAGCCATGGCGAGCTGATCGAACAGTTCCCCGCCCTGCACGCCTGGCTGGCCGATTGTCAGGCCCGCCCGGCCTTCCAGCAGATGTGGCGGGAACGGCTGGCCGAGCCGGAGTAACCCTCCGCCCCGGCCGGAGTCATGCCCCGAGCCTAGGCCCCGCGACCATTGGAGGCCGGAGCATGCAGCGAGGGGGCGGGAATGCGCTCGGCCGAATGGATGACATGGCCGGCATGGCCGACGATCAGCGGATCGGGCGGCGACACCACGTCCAGATCCTTGTCGGGATAGTCCAGCGTCGACAGGAAATGCCGCATGCAGTTCAGCCGCGCGCGTTTCTTGTCGTTCGATTTCACGATGGTCCAGGGCGCGTCGGCGGTGTCGGTATAAAAGAACATCGCCTCTTTCGCCTCGGTATATTCGTCCCATTTGCCGAGGCTGGCGAGGTCGATGGGCGACAGTTTCCAGCGCTTCAGCGGGTCCAGCTCGCGCGACTTGAAGCGGCGGCGCTGTTCGTCGCGGGTCACCGAGAACCAGTATTTGTAAAGCCGGATCCCCGAGCGCACCAGCATGCGTTCATATTCGGGGCATTGGCGCATGAATTCCAGATATTGCGTTGGCGTGCAGAATCCCATCACCCGCTCGACGCCGGCACGGTTATACCAGCTGCGGTCATAAAAGACCATTTCGCCTGCGGTCGGCAAATAGCCGATATAGCGTTGAAAGAACCATTGCCCGCGCTCGACATCCGAGGGCTTGTTCAGCGCCACGACACGCGCGAAACGCGGGTTCAGATGCTCGGTAAAGCGCTTGATCGTGCCGCCCTTGCCGGCGGCGTCGCGGCCCTCGAACAGGATGACGAATTTCTGCCCGGTCTCCTGCGCCCAAAGCTGCACTTTCAGCAGTTCGGCCTGCAACCGCGCCTTTTCCTTTTCATAGGCGGCGCGGCCCATGCGGCGGGTATAGGGATAGCGCCCGGATTCAAAGGCCAGGCGGATCGCATCGGGGTCGATCTTGGGAAAGCTGGCCGGCCCCTTGCCCTCGGCCGGATCGGCCACGGCATTGGCCGGCGCTGCGGCGACCTGCGCCACCTCGTCGCCTCCATCCTCGTCCCCGTCCACCAGGCCGTCCTCGGCCAGCATTGCCTCGGCCTCGATCCCGGCCGCGACCTCTTCGCTTTCCTGCAGGCGTTCAATCTCCATTCCGGCGCTCCTTTACCCTGAATCACTCAAAAAATCCTGCGCCATTCTGGCAAAATCCGCATTGATGCGTGTCAAAAAACTGCGGTTTTGCGCAATTGGCCTGAGCGGAGATCCGCGACCACCATCGCTTGTAGCCAGCCTGGGGCGCGACACTTTCCCTTGCCCCCGCGCCCCCGGGCATGAGATAACGCCGCCTCAGAAGAACAAGCCGCATAACAAGACAAGACGAGCAGGTGCCATGGCCGACGATCTTTTTCCCGCCGCTGACAAGGCCACCGAAAGCTATTCGGCCGCATCCATCGAAGTGCTCGAAGGGTTGGAGCCCGTCCGCAAGCGCCCCGGCATGTATATCGGCGGCACGGACGAACGCGCGCTGCACCATTTGGTCGCCGAGATCCTCGACAACTCGATGGACGAGGCCGTCGCCGGCCATGCCTCGCGCATCGAGGTCGAGCTGCTGGCCGATTTCAGCGTCGTCATCCGCGACAATGGCCGCGGCATCCCGATCGACCCGCATCCGAAATTCCCCGGCAAATCCGCGCTTGAGGTGATCCTGTGCACGCTGCATGCGGGCGGCAAGTTTTCGGGCGACACCTATCAGACCTCGGGCGGTTTGCACGGCGTCGGCGCCTCGGTCGTGAACGCGCTGTCGGACCTGATGGTGGTGCAGGTCGCGCGCAACAAGGAACTTTACGAGCAGCGCTTTTCGCGCGGCATCCCGCAGGGCCCGGTGGCGCGCATCGGCGCCGCCCCGAACCGGCGCGGCACCACCGTGACCTTCCATGCGGACGAGCAGATCTTCGGCCATCACCGCTTCAAGCCGGCACGGCTGATCAGGATGGTGAAATCCAAGGCCTATCTGTTCTCGGGCGTGGAAATCCGCTGGAAAACCGAAATCGACGATGGCGAGACCCCGGTCGAAGCGACCTTCCATTTCCCCGGCGGCCTTGCCGATTACCTGTCGGAAACGCTGGGAAAATCCACCACCTATGCCGACCGTCCTTTTGCCGGCACCGTGGATTTCAAGGAAAAGTTCAATACGCCCGGCAAGGTGGACTGGGCGATCAACTGGACCCCGGCCCGCGACGGCTTCATCCAATCCTATTGCAACACCGTCCCCACCCCCGAGGGCGGCACCCATGAGGCAGGTTTCTGGGCCGCGATCCTCAAGGGGATCCGCGCCTATGGCGATCTGATCAACAACAAGAAATCCCAGCAGATCACGCGTGAGGACCTGCTGGTCGGCGGCTGCGCGCTGGTATCCTGCTTCATCCGCGAGCCGGAATTCGTCGGCCAGACCAAGGACCGCCTTGCCACCGTCGAGGCCCAGCGTCTGGTCGAAGGCGCCGTGCGCGACCATTTCGACAACTGGCTGGCGGCGGACACCAAATCGGCCGGCGCGATCCTGGATTTCCTGGTCCTGCGGGCCGAAGAGCGCCTGCGCCGCAAGATGGAAAAGGAAACCGCCCGCAAGACCGCAACCAAAAAGCTGCGCCTGCCCGGCAAGCTGGTCGATTGCTCGGCCACCAATCGCGAAGGAACCGAGCTTTTCATTGTCGAGGGCGACTCGGCGGGCGGCTCGGCCAAGATGGCGCGCGAGCGCACCACGCAGGCGCTGCTGCCTTTGCGCGGCAAGATCCTGAACGTGCTGGGTGCGGCCAGTTCCAAACTTGGCACAAATCAGGAAATAAACGATCTGTGTCAGGCACTTGGCGTCAATATGGGATCCAAATTCAACGTCGATGACCTGCGGTATGACAAGGTCATCATCATGACCGATGCCGATGTCGACGGCGCCCATATCGCCAGCCTGTTGATGACGTTTTTCTTTACCCAGATGCGGCCGATGATCGACAAGGGCCATCTGTATCTGGCCTGCCCCCCGCTTTACCGCCTGACGCAGGGCGCGCATCGCGTCTATGTCGCCGACGACGCCGAGAAAGAGGAAATGCTGGCCAAGGGCCTTGGCGGGCGCGGCAGGATCGACGTGCAGCGCTTCAAGGGTCTGGGCGAGATGGACGCCAAGGACCTCAAGGACACGACCATGAACCCGAAAACGCGCAAGCTGATCCGGGTTTCCATCGACGAGGAAGAGGGCGGCGAAACCGGCGATCTGGTCGAGCGGCTGATGGGCAAGAAGCCCGAGCTGCGCTTTCAGTTCATTCAGGAAAACGCCCAATTCGCGGATGCCGACGAATTGGACGTCTGAGCGGACAGTTCGACCATTCCTTCATCCTGCGCGGAGCAGCGGGCATAGCGGGCACCCGGGCGGCAATGTCGAAGACCGCCTGCGGCAAGCTGCAGCGGTTTCTGGATGGGCCGGATTCTGCGATGTTGATGACCGATCTGACATGCCGGTTCGCCGATCGCTCGGGCGTGAGCGACGGGCGCATGGCCCGAGGCTTCAGCGCGACCAGCAGCTTTCTCCGCTCGCAAGGCAAGGGGGCTGAAATGCGATGGCCGCGTGACTTTGGATCAATGCAAGACCCCGACACGGATGAGATCGAGGGGTATTCGCTTGGAAGATCCGTTTCTCGCTGAAGCCCTCAACCGTGATGCGACAATCGAAACGCCGCCTTGGCGCGACATTACGCTGACGACAGATATCCAGGATCTGCGTGGCCGTTCAGCGCCCTGAGACCGGCATCACCCGGACCCGCATGGCGATCCTTGAACGCGCGCTATTGCTGACCGGCGACGACGACGCGACCACCGCCCGCGGATTTGGCCTGATACAAAGCCGCATCGGCAAGCGCGATCGCGGTTGCAAGATCCTGCTCGGCAGCGATGACAAAGGTCGACACGCCGACGCTGGCAGACAGCTTTGCAATGCCGTTTTCCAAAGCGATCGGCTCCTCGATCCGTTCGATGATCCGATCGAGGATTCGGACGAGATCCCGGACGGAATCATACAGGCTGAACAGCAAGAGGAATTCGTCCCCCCCTGCCCGCGCCACGATATCGCCGCGCCGGACGCCGCTTCGCAAGGCATCCGCAACGGCGATCAGGACATCGTCACCCGCCGCATGCCCGAACCTGTCATTGACATCCTTGAACAGGTCCAGATCCAGTGCGGCAACCGCCAATTCATGACCATTTCCTGCCGGCAGGAACTTTCGGAACTCGCTCTCGAATCCGCGCCGGTTGAGCAGCCCGGTCAGTGCATCCGTCGCCGACATGCGCTCGGCCTCGCGGCGCTCTTTCTCCAGCGCCTCATTCGCCCGCGAAATCTCGCACAGGATGGCCTGGCTGGCCTCGTAGGTGAACAAAAGCTCGATCACGTTGCTGGACGGCGAAAAATCCGATTCCGTCAGCGAAAGCAGCTTGATCGCCTGAGGAAGCGACATGCCGAAGCCAAAATCCACGAGCATCGCGCCGTCAGACAGTTCCACACCATGTCCCCGCAGGACGAGATCCTTCTGCCCATGGACATGGAAGGTGGCGCGGCGACCGCGGCGGAGTTCGGACATCGCGTCACTGTCGGGGCCGATGTCCAGAAACTGGTGATCCGCTGCCAGGACGTCATGGAGGCATTTTGCCTCGCCGAGCAACCTTTGCATGACCGGTCCGGCGCCAAGAATCTGCCCATCCGGGCTGACGACAAGATGCATCGGCATCATGATGGATGCCTCGTCAGCGCCTATCGTATAGGCCGCCTTCACGAAGCTACTCCTGTCTCGGTGTGAGGAACCAGTTCGAACGGACGCATGGCGCTGAACTCGGTCATGGCGACATCGACGCGCAGTTTCCGGTTCAGGACGGTGATGACGGCAAGCGCGCCATAATCATCCGCCATTCCCCGCAGGATACCGGCCAGAAGCATCGGCCAGACTTCGGCATCGCTTTCGATCGAGACTTCGTAGCGCTGCTTTGTCAGCATGGTTACGGCAATCCGGGGTGTCTTCAGGCTTTGGATGATCATGGTGGCACGGCTGGGAAACTCGCCGACCGATTCGACAAATTCCGAAAAATCACGGCCGCTGAACCGCAGCAGCCGGCGGATCGGCTCGCGCCGCGTCAGCCAGCCGCCAAGATCCTCGACCAGTTCTCCCCCGGGCTTCCTGAGAATTCCCGAGGCTTCGGCGATCAGCGTCTTGGTGATGCTGTCCGACGAGCTCTGCAGCAGGAAAAATCCGCGCGGATCGACTTTTGACTGACGCGCCACCCGCTCCCAGATCCGGTCGCCGTAACAATCGCGCAGGAACAGTTCGAAAGAGCGGTTGACCAGCCCGTGCATTCTATTCGATCCCGTCGATTGATTGAAGCTGGTACTGGCCGGCAGCCATAGAGAGGCCACCGGCTGCGGGGTTCCAGAACCGCCCTTTGTCAGGATGATCTGTCGTAACCAGACGAAACTCTGCTTGCTCGGCGGTCAAGGCGACGGCACCGGTCTGCCGCAGGGTGTTTGCATCCAGCAGAACGCACCCCGCTGCAGACGGGGATGGAGACATTTTGCGCTGGTCGGAAATGACGATGGCACCTTGCGTGCAGACCTGAGCCATCGCAGCAAGCCCGGTCCTGCCATTCAGATGGTGGACGGCCAACTGACGGTCGCCCGAGGTCACATATGCAGTTCGGACCGCGGCCTCGCCACGCCAGAGCGGGCGCGCGGCAGCCGTTGCCTGATCTGCCGGGTCGCCGTCGGCATCCAGCCAGTCTGCCACAGCGAACGAGCCGCCACGGGGTCTGGATGGCACCCGCCCGGCATCGGTCAGGATACCGACCGCATCGCCATCGGCGGCGACAAGCATCAGCGGCCTTTCTGCCCCCCACCACGTCAGGGCGGCAAGCATCAACAGCGCGGCGCCCGCAGCCCTTCTGAGCAAGGTAAGGTTTTGGGGGGCAAGCAATTGCTGCACCGGGGCAAGCAGCAGCAGCATTGCCCCTGCCCCCGCCAATGGCAGGACGGCCCAGGGGGCTGCGGAAAGCTCGAACACCGCGCCGCTCAGACTGGCGATCCATTCGGCGATGCCGAGCATCCATCTGGTCCCCAGGCCGACCACCCACAGCGCCGGCCCAGCCAGACCGAACGGGGCGAGCAGCGCGGCAATCACCGCGCCGGGCATGACCAGCATGCCGATGACCGGCACCACCAGCATATTGGCGAGCAGGCCATATTGCGTCATCCGTCCGAAATGCGCCGCAGCAATCGGCGATGTCGCCATGCTGGCCACCAGCGACGACACCAGAAGCAGCAGCAGAGGGCGCAACCACCACGGCAGATGCGACTGGACCTGCAGCCAGGGCCGCTGCACAAGAATCAACGCCACGGTCGCCGCAAAGCTCATCTGAAAGCCGGGCGAGGTCAGCGCCTCGGGGTTGATGGCAAGAATGGCGACAGCGGCGATTGCCACGGTCCGCAGCGATATCGCACGCCGGTCCGCGATGATGGCGATCAACATGACGGCAACCATGATGAAGGCGCGCTCGGTCGCGACGCCGCCGCCCGAAAGCCAGAGATAGGCGGCCGAAGCCATCAGCGCGCCACCGGCGGCAAGCTTATGCATCGGCCATCTGGGAAACGCGCCCAGCCCCTGCACAGCCACCGACGCCAGCCGCAAGGCGGTATAGACGAAGCCGGCAAGCATGCTCATGTGCAGCCCCGAGATCGAGATGATGTGATAAAGGTTCGAGGCCCGCATGACCTCGTTCGTGGCCTCCTCGATCCCGGAACGGTCGCCGGTCATCAATGCGGCGGCGACGGCCCCCGCCTGACCGCCGATCTGCTGACGGACCCGCTCGGCCAGTGACATGCGCAGCCGATGCAGGGCGTAGATACCGCCGCGTTCGGGCGGCGCCACGGCCAGAACCGGTGTTCGGGTGTAGCCGACAGCACCCAGCCCCTCGAACCAGGCCATGCGCCGGAAATCAAATCCCCCCGGCTCGGAGGGTCCAGGTGGCGGTGACAGATGCGCGGTCAGCATGACGCGTTGTCCGGCGACCGGCAGGCTGGTCCCGACCAGAAGCGAAATGCGCACGCGTTCCGGTGTCCTGGATGAGGAGAGATCGCGAAGGCGCAGCTGATCCAGTACAAGACGCATCCGGTCACGGGCGGAACGATCAATGGCGACCACCCTGCCCTCGACCGGGCCATAATAGCGAAAATCCAGCACTGGCGCCGCGATGACGTGAGCGCGCGCGCCCGCAAGCCCCGCCCCGATGACCACAAGCAGGATCGCAAGCATAGCCAGCCGGATCCGGTCTGCCGCAACCCAGCCGAGCAGGCCGAATGCGGCCCGCCGCCCCGCAAGCCAGATCGCCAGCGCACAACCCGCCCCGATTGCGGCGAGCACCGCATAGAAGCCGCTGCCCGGCTCATTGCTGAACGAGAACCAGCCACCAATGCCCAATGCCAGCCAGAACGGCACCCAAGGCAGGATTCCGGCCCGCACCGCGACCGGTGCGCGCTGGACAGCCGTCGCCGCGCGACGCCTCGGCGACGACCAGACCGGCAGGCTTGCCGGCGATGCGCTAACAACCGTTTGCATATGCGAAACTTGTCCTTGGGCCGTCGCTTGCGTATCTCTTGCCCCAAGATTGGCATATCGACCGTTTAGAAAGATTTAACGGCCGCGCCATAAACTCGATTTTCTGGATTGAACTGGCCCCTGATGACTGATTCTCGCCCCGTCGTGACCCGTTTCGCCCCCTCGCCCACCGGCTATCTGCATATCGGTGGTGCGCGGACCGCGCTTTTCAACTGGCTTTATGCCCGCGGCAGGGGCGGAAAATTCCTGCTGCGGATCGAGGATACCGATCGCGCCCGCTCGACCCCCGAGGCAACCGAGGCCATCTTGCAGGGTCTGCGCTGGCTGGGCCTTGACTGGGACGGCGAGCCGGTCAGCCAGTTCGAGGGTCGCGCCCGCCACGCCGAGGTCGCGCGCGAAATGCTGGCGAATGGCGCCGCCTATAAATGCTTCTCTACCCCCGAGGAGATCGAGGAGTTTCGTGAGAAAGCCCGCGCCGAGGGACGCTCGACGCTGTTTCTGTCGCCCTGGCGCGATGCCGACCCGGCCAGCCTGCCCGATGGCTCCTATGTGATCCGCCTGAAGGCGCCGCGGACGGGCCAAACCATCGTCCATGACGCGGTGCAGGGCGATGTGACCTTCGGAAACGAGCAACTGGACGACATGGTGCTGCTGCGCTCGGACGGGACCCCCACATATATGCATGCGGTGGTGGTGGACGATCATGACATGGGCGTCACCCATATCATCCGCGGCGACGATCACCTGACCAATGCCGCGCGCCAGATCCAGATCTATGACGCCATGGGCTGGGAGATCCCGGTCTTTGCCCATATCCCGCTGATCCACGGCCCCGACGGCAAGAAACTGTCCAAGCGCCATGGCGCGGTGGGCCTGCACGAATATGCCGCCATGGGCTATCCGGCCGCCGCGATGCGCAACTATCTGGCGCGGCTCGGCTGGAGCCATGGCGATGACGAGCTTTTTGACGACGCGCAGGCCATGGCATGGTTTGATCTGGGCGGGATCGGCAAGGCGCCGGCGCGGCTCGACTTCAAGAAGCTCGAGCATGTCAGCGGCCATCACATCGCGCAGATGAGTGACGCGGCGTTGCTGGCCGAGCTTGCGGCCTATCTTGAGGCGACCGGCACGCCGGCGCTGAGCGAGCAGCAGGTCGCCTGGCTTTCGCCGGTCCTGACGGCCTTGAAAGCCAAGGCGAAAACCCTGCCGGCGCTGCTGGAACAGGCGCATTTCGCGCTGATCTCGCGCCCGGTGCAGATCGACGAAAAGGCGGCTGCAGCGCTGGATTCTGTATCCCGTGGTATACTGCAAGAATTGACTGCCGCGGTGCAGCATGCTAGTTGGAGCCGCGACGAACTCGAGACGGCAGCCAAGCAGATTGGCGAGTCGCGCGGGCTGGGTCTGGGAAAGATTGCCGCGCCGCTACGCGCGGCGCTTGCCGGGCGCAGTTCGACCCCCAGCGTGTTCGATATGATGTTGGCACTGGGCCGCGATGAAACGCTGGCCCGGCTGCAGGATCAGGCGGGCTGATCGCCCGCGCCCATCACCCGGCCATGCGGCCGGAGACAGGTGAAAGGAACAGGGAATGGCAGGAAACAAAGCCGCAAAACTGCTTGTCGAAGGGAAGGAACTCGAGCTTCCGATCCTCTCGCCGACTGCGGGACCGGATGTCGTCGACATCCGGAAACTCTATGGCCAGGCGGACGTTTTCACCTACGACCCCGGCTTCACGTCGACGGCGTCTTGCGATTCGACCATCACCTATATCGACGGCGAAAAGGGTGAGCTGTGGTATCGCGGCTACCCGATCGAGCAGTTGGCCGCGCATTCGCATTACCTCGAGGTCTGCTACCTGCTGCTTTACGGGGAACTGCCCTCGAACGAGCAACTGGTCGATTTCGAGACCCGCATCACGCGCCACACCATGGTGCATGAACAGATGCACAACTTCTTCCGCGGTTTCCGCCGGGACGCCCATCCGATGGCGACCATGGTGGCCGTGGTCGGCGCCATGTCGGCGTTTTATCACGATTCGACCGACATCAATGACCCTTGGCAGCGCGAGGTCGCCTCGATCCGGCTGATCGCCAAGGTCCCGACCATCGCCGCGATGGCCTATAAATATTCGATCGGCCAGCCCTTCGTCTATCCGCAGAACGAGCTGGATTACGCCAGCAACTTCCTGCACATGTGCTTCTCGGTCCCGGCCGAGAAATACGTCGTGAACCCGGCTTTGGCCCGTGCCATGGACCGCATCTTCACGCTGCATGCGGATCACGAGCAGAACGCCTCGACCTCGACCGTGCGTCTGGCCGGCTCGTCGGGCGCGAACCCGTTCGCCTGCATCGCCGCAGGCATCGCCTGCCTCTGGGGCCCGGCCCATGGCGGCGCCAACCAGGCTGCGCTGGAAATGCTGCGCCAGATCGGCACCGTCGACCAGATCCCGGAATATATCCGCCGCGCCAAGGACAAGGATGATCCGTTCCGGCTGATGGGCTTTGGCCACCGCGTCTACAAGAACTTCGACCCGCGCGCGCGGGTGATGAAGGAATCGGCCGACGAGGTTCTGGACCTGCTGGGCGTTCACAACAACCCGACGCTGCAGGTCGCCAAGGAACTCGAGCGGATCGCGCTTGAGGACGATTATTTCGTCTCGAAGAAGCTTTATCCGAATGTCGATTTCTATTCGGGCATCATCCTTGAGGCGATGGGCTTCCCGACCTCGATGTTCACGCCGATCTTTGCGCTGTCGCGCACGGTGGGCTGGATCTCGCAGTGGAAGGAAATGATCGCCGATCCGCAGAACAAGATCGGGCGCCCGCGGCAGCTTTATGTCGGCTCGCCGCTGCGCGACTACAAGCCGCTGGATCAGCGCTGAGCGCGCCGGATCAGAACCACGAACGGCCCCGGGAAAATTCCGGGGCCGTTTTGCTGCGCCCCCATCATGTGCTCTGCGCCATCGGCTGGCAGGGACGCGGCTATTCGCCGGAATTCACCGAGAACATGAATGCGATCGTCTGGGGCCGTCTGCGGCGCAACCCACTGACCGAGGTGATCTTTACCGGCACCGCCGATTCGATCTGCGCACCCTGCCCCTGGCGCCGCGGTCTGGGCTGCGAGGCGGCCGAGCGCATCACCGGACTGGACGCACGCCATGCGACGGCGCTTGGCCTTCGTCCCGGCCAGCGCATGAGCTGGGCCGAGGCGCAGGGTCGCGCAATCGCACGCGTCAGGCCCAATGACCTGAGCCGCATCTGCGCCGGCTGCCAGTGGATCGGGCTGTGCCAGCCGGCTCTGGCGCGGTTGCAAGAGACGGCCCGCGATCCTTGTGACATGTCAATATGACGCAGCCCGTGCCACGGCCGTGCGACAGGGCTTGCGCGCGCGCCTTGCCGATGCGAAATCACCGCCATGACCGAGAACGATAAAATCGCGCTGATCACCGGCGCCTCGCGCGGCCTTGGCGCCGCTCTGGCCGAGACCCTCGCGGCGCGCGGCTGGCATATCCTGGCCGTGGCCCGCACCACCGGCGCGCTTGAGGAACTGGACGACCGCATCCGCAAGGCCGGCGGCACCGCCACGCTGGCGCCGATGGATGTCGGCACACCCGAGGCGATGGGTCAGCTTGCGCAGGCCGTGGCCGGGCGCTGGGGCGGCCTTGATCTGTGGGCGCATACCGCGATCCATGCCGCGCCGCTATCGCCTGCGGGGCATATCGACGCCAAGGATTTCCAGAAATCCGTCGATCTGAACATCGTGACGACCCGCGGGCTGATCGGCCTGTTCGAGCCGCTCTTGCGCGCCCGCAAGGGCACGGCACTGCTGTTTGACGACAAGCGCGGCGGCAGCAAGTTCTTTGGCAGTTACGGCGCGACCAAGGCCGGTCAGATCGCGCTGGCGCGCAGCTGGCAGCTGGAAAGCGAATCCATCGGCCCCCGCGTTGTCATTGCCGAGCCGGCACCGATGCCCACCGCCGTCCGCGCCCGCTTCTTCCCCGGCGAGGACCGTACTCCTCTGGCCTCCTGCAAGGCCGAGGCCGAGCGGATTCTGGGCGAAGTGCTCAGGTAGAAAAGCGCGCCGCCCGCCCGGCTCGAGCCAACATATCCCAAGCCATTCTCAGCGCTTCCGCGCATCGGCTGAACACGACGAACAGGCCGCTCCGTTATGGCCACAATGCGCGAGGCGAATGCCTCAGCGCCGCGCCGCCGCGATGTCGCCCCCGGCCGCATGGGCCGAGGCCCATGCCCATTGGAAGTTATATCCGCCCAGCCAGCCGGTCACGTCAACGACCTCACCGATGAAGTAAAGGCCCGGCACCGTTCTGGCCACCAGACTGCGCGAATCGAGGCCTCGGGTATCGACCCCGCCCAGGGTAACTTCGGCGGTGCGCCAGCCTTCCGAGCCGACCGGCCGCAGCCCCCAGCGGTTGACCCGCGCGCCGACCCGCTGCAGCATCTCATTGCCCTGATCTGCCAGTCTTGCGCCCTGCAATCCGCATTCCAGCGCGACCGCATCGGCGAGCCGCGCCGGCAGCCAGCGCGCCAATGCCGTTGAAATGCCGACGCGGCCACCCTGCCCCCGCGCCTCGCGCAGGCCGGCGGCAATGTCGATATCCGGTGCCAGATCGACGAGGATTTCGTCCCCGGGGCGCCAGAAATTCGAGATCTGCAGGATTGCCGGCCCCGAAAGACCGCGATGTGTGAACAGCAATCCATCGCGGAACTGCGCGCGATGACGGCCTGTCCCGTGGCTGACCGCGGCGGTGACTGAAAGCCCTGCGAGAGGACGGCATTTGTCCAGGTCCTGCTGCGCAAAGGTCAGCGGCACCAGCCCGGCGCGCGGCTCGACCAGATCAAGTCCGCAGCTGCGCGCGATATCATATCCGATGCCGGTCGCCCCCATCTTCGGGATTGATCTGCCGCCGGTCGCGACGACAACCCGGCCTGCCCGGACGGGGCCGGCCGAAGTTGTGATCACAAAACCATCGCCATGTTGCGTGACCGCCTCGACCGCGGTGCTCAGCCGCAGCTCGGCGCCACGCATGCGATGCAGCAGCATGTCGATGATCTGGCGGGCGCTGCCATCGCAGAAAAGCTGTCCCAGCATCTTTTCGTGCCAGGCGATGCCCGCATTGTCGACAAGCGCCACGAATTCCTGTGGACGGAACCCCGCAAGTGCCGAGGCGGAAAAGCGTGGGTTCCGCGACAGGAAACGATCCGGCACGCTGGCGAGATTGGTGAAATTGCAGCGCCCTCCCCCCGAGATCCGGATCTTTTCGCCCGGGGCGGCGGCGTGATCCAGCACGAGCACCCTGTGCCCCTCCATACCGTCGGCGCGCAGGATCGAGCCCGCGCAGAAAAGGCCAGCCGCGCCGGCGCCCAGAATGACCGTATCCATCGTCTCCATGCGAGGCGCTTAACGGGCGCGCAACGCCCCGGCAAGACGCATCCGGTGTTATTCGACGCACGCGTCCGCAAGGAGAAGTGCAGAGGCTTGAAGAGTTGGGGATGGGCCGAAAAACAAGACTGCAACGGGCTGTTTGGCGGATCTCATGTGGCTAGACGTTGCCCGCGCCGGGGCAAACCTGAGAGCCGCGCGAAGCAGCAGTTCAGTGCGCTTTTCCTGCCTCCTTTCCGCTGCGCCAACCCCTGCCAAACGCCGCAAAACGCGCTGCCACGTCCACGCCGGAAAATGAGACGCTTGGCAATCGGCTTGCGGATTGAGGAGCGAGCGGTTGAGAAACGCAGAATCCGCTTGCCACCCGCGCTTGTGCGATCTATTCGACCGTGGCTCGGAGGAGTGGCAGAGTGGTTTAATGCACCGGTCTTGAAAACCGACGTAGGTGGAAGCCTACCGTGGGTTCGAATCCCACCTCCTCCGCCACTTGCCCCAGCGAAAGCGTTCTCCCGATCCGGCTGCGGCCGGATTTTTCCGTTGTTTTCGAGAGTTATGCGGGAGGGGCTGTTAACCGGCTCACGCCCCGAAGGGCGCACACGCGTTCTCTCCGGGCCGATATTCTCCGGACCTGTTAACCGCCGCGCTTTCGGTGAACAGCTCGCAAGTCACTGATTAGAATAAGAATAATCGTCTGCGAGCGGTGATCGCTGTTCGTATTGGCGTTTGGCATGAGGACGACACTGTCCTCGAACTGAGCGCGCGCGACGGCCGCGGTCTATTGCAGAGTGCGCCCTTCGTGGTGCCGCACTTCGTCCTCAATCTGATTCACGAAGTCTTCGATCTGGTCCTCGTCAAACACCTTGTTGTCGAACGGCACCTGACGAAGGATCTCGACGGCATTCCGGTACGCTGGCTCCAAGGAGGTGTTCTGAGGACGCCCCACTATGAAATGAACCTGAACATCCTCGGTTGTGCCAATCTTGACGGCTGAAAGGTGCCCCAGCCAGCGGCGTGCCTTATCCTTGATGTTGTCTGCGTCAGACAGGTCGAATGAAAGTGGCTCGTATACGTGCCAGCGCCCGTTCTTCCACGCATGACGAAACTCGACAGCGTCCGTATTTCCTTGGATGCGCTTCGGCTCCAGCTCAACGTTTACACCATGCTCCTTGAGCTTCGCCTCGACGGGACGCCATACGTCGTCATCACTCCGTCGGCGCTCAGACGGTCGATCATACCTCGATACAAAACGCAGATAGAGCTGATCGAAGGTCTTCTGCGGGTCCGCAGTCAGGCCGGCGCCTACTGGCGACCACTGCAACGAGCTGTCATCGAGCGGCAACGCGATCCGCGCATAGTCACCGGCTGTCCTCTCGCCTTTGAAAAGGCCCTCACTTTTCAGACTACGCTGAACGCTCTTCATCCCCCGATCGATGGCTTCGATCGCGCGCTTGTAGGACTCACTGTCCAGATCCGGAAAAACATTCTTTATACGGCCGAATGTTTTGCGGGATTTCGTCAGGATGAGCGGTCGACCAGGGACGACCATGACCAAGCCGACATTCACGAACTCGCCCGTAAGGACATCGTGAATGTATCGCAGAACGACGTAGCTATACGGCTCCTTCGCGGTCATGCCAGTATCCTCCCAAGTTCCCCGATGCATGCATCGATGTTGTCCCTAGCCTCGGCGATCAACTTCAGCGCAGCATCTATGTCGGCGCGGGCTGCTGCCCACTCCGGGGGGATGGCTCCTTCATACTCCTGCAGCCGCGCATCCGACAAGGCGCTCCAGCGAGATTTGATCTCGCTGAAGTCGAACGGCGCGCCTTTCAGCTCATGCACGAAAATATGCCTGCCAGGGGTTTCTAAGTCCCTCATGCCGCCAAGTACCCATGGCGCGCGCCACAGGAGGAGCAGGCGGTGGGCGAAGGCAAGCTCGTGATCGATGATCCTCAGATCGTTGCCCCTGACAAGGCAGTTCGGATTCTCCGCCCGCCGATCAGGGTTCTGGATGATCGCGTCGAACAGCAGGATGCCAGCGGCAACTGGCCTCATCGCGTCAGAGAGGCGCTGACCGCTGCTCCAGGCGGAGAAACCCGTGCTGCGCGTAGAGCCAAACGCCAAGGGACAACTGCGGCGCAGCTTGTCAGCGATCTGGGGGTCTGTCACCACCGGAAAAATCTCCGGCGGGATCTCGACGATCCAGGGCCTTGGCACCGGAAGCCCCAGATCGGCTGCAAGACATGCGGCAATGGCCTCTCTCGCCAGGTTCACTACCGCCTGGTCGCAACCTGCCGAAAGCTTGACGAAAACTTCGACCTCTTCCTCGCCATCCGCCTCGCAGGCCGACAGGACAGGCCCCGTTCGTCCCTGTACCGCAGCCCGGTCGATCCGGGTAAGGACGGCGCGAGGTATCATGCGGCCTTCGCCCGACCGTCGAAGATCTCGTGTAGCATGGCCGGAATAAGAGCCTCCACGTCCTTAGCAGTGCTGGCGCGGATGCCGCGGGCTTCGCGGGCCTTCGCATGCAGACGGTCAAACCATTCCTGGCGGCCGATCGGTGGCGTCGGAACGGTGATTGCCTCCAGCGCTCCTTGCCCCAGAGTGCGGTTCCTGTCGGCACTTCCGGGCGATGCGGATTGGACCTTGCCGAGACCTTCAGAGGTCTGGAGGTAGAACCAGATGAACTCGGCTGTCGCGAGCCCCTGAGTGGGAACGCATGTCAGGTAGCGGTGCGAGCCGACCCGCCCATGGTCATCGGGGCCAGCCACTGCGAACGCCCCCTCCCAAGCCTTGATGTTGCTGAACACGAGGTCGCCTTGCTGAACAAGGAAGAGCTTTTGCCAGCTCAGGTCCGCGCCCAGCAGATCGGGTTTATGAAAAGTACCGCGGCCGAACGAACGGACGCCGAGCTCGGGATAGCTCGCGTCAAGATCGATCTCGACCGGCCTGCGCATCAGCGGCGCGACCTCGGCCATGGGGCGCAGGGGGGCGCCATCGATGGCGCGCTGAAAGGCTTTTAGCAGCAGCGCCCGCGTCTCCCGCTCTGCCGCCTCGATAGCGTTGCGGCGTTCGTCCACCAGTGCCGCGACCTGGTCGAGCCTTTCGACGATGCGGCGCTGATCGTCGAGGGACGGCAGCGGGATCTTTAGCGACAGGAACTTTTCTGGAGAAATAGTGTCGCGGCGCGCGCCCATACCGCGGGACTTCCGACGTAGTGCATGCCAATTGGGAGCATACTTAAGGAACCATCCCACATAGGCGATAATTGCCCGTTCCTCGTCGCAGCGGAATGTGGGGAACTGGGTCGAGAGAAAGCGTCCAGAATTTTCTGGATCAACGACGGCGATCGCACCTTCCCAGCCCTTGAGTTGGCTTAAGACGACCTGCCCGACCGAAAGATGGTGAAAACGCTTGTAGGTTGTCTCCGATCCGCGCAGCGGCTCACGATGGAAAAGCCCTCGCCCAAAGCCGTAGACGCCAGACATTTCGTAAGTTGTATTCGCATCAATATCGACTGCATTTATATCAAGCTGCAGAACTTCGGACAGCGGAACACTCTTGTCGCGCATCACAGTCGCTCCGCTAGCACGGCCTTGATCTCGTCCATAATCTCGATGATCCGCTGCTCCTGTGCGATGATCGCATCCGCGATCTCCGCCGGCGCACGGTGATCTACGACCTCTGCGGAATGCGGGTTCTTGATGTCCAGGTTGCAGGCGACAACGCGATCCTGCGCGTCGCGCTGGATCAGGTCAGCGGCCGAGACCTTCCAGGCGCGCTCGTTCGGCTCGCGCTTCTTCCACCAGGCGAGGCAGTCCGCAAATTCCTCATAGGCCATGGGCGCGGTCTTCGAGTACTTCTTGCGGCCCTCCGGCAGCGGCATCTCGTAGTACCAGATGTCCTTCGTCGGTCCGGTCGTGTCGAAGAAGATCAGGTTTGCCGGGATGTCCGTATAGGGCGCGAAGACCCCCTCACGCAGCCGGACCACCGTGTGCAGGTTGAACTTCTCGAGCAGGTCCGCCTTGATCCGCGCCGAGATGCCATCGCCGAACAGCGTGCCGTGCGGAACGACGACCGCGGCCCGCCCGCGCCCGGCGCGCTTCAGCCGCCGCATGATCAGTTGCAGGAACAGTAGCGCCGTTTCGGCCGTGCGCCGGTCCTCGGGGAAGTTGTTGAGGATGCCCGCCTCCTCCTCGCCGCCGAACGGCGGATTGGTCAGGATGACATTGACCCTCTGATCCTCGCCGATCTCGGCCAGGCGGAAGCGAAGGGCGTTGCCGGGGTCGATGCGCGGGGCATGCAGGCCGTGCAGCAGGAGGTTGAGCTGGGACAGAAGGAACGGTAGCGACTTGGCCTCGCCACCGAAGAAGCTGTCCTCCTGCAGGATGCGCCGCTTCTCGACCGTATCGGCCTGGCGCTCGAGATGCTGAAAGGCCTCTGTCAGAAATCCGCCGGTGCCGCATGCCGGATCGAGGATGGTCTCGCCCAGTTTGGGATCGGTCACTTCGACCATGAACCGCACGACCGGCCGAGGCGTGTAGAACTCGCCTGAGTCCCCTGCCGCGTCACGCATCTCGCGCAGCAGCGTCTCGTAAAGGCGACCGAGGGTATGGACTTCCTCCGACGAGTCGAAGTGGATGCCGTCGATCAGATTGACGACGTCGCGCAGCAGGTAGCCGCTCTCCATCCGGTTTGCGAAGCCCTGAAAGACGGTCGCGATCACGTCGCGCCGTTCGCGCCGCCCGTTATCGCCTCGCAAGCCTCGGAGATAGGCGAAGAGCCCCGGGCCGCGCGTGTCGTCCGGGCGCTCGGTCATTTCGGAAACGAGAAACGACAGGAGGTCGGGGCCGGTGATGCCATCCGCATCTGCCGCCCAGTCGCGCCAACGATAAGGGGCTTCGATAATCGGGCGATAGTCCTTGCCTGCGAGCTCCGCGCGTCCTTCCTCGATCCGTTCCATGTCGTCGAGGAACTTCAGGAACATGATCCAGGTCAGCATCGGCAACCGATCGAGGTCGCCGTTCAGCCCCTTGTCCTTTCGCATGATCTTGCGGGCGGACTTGATGATGCTGTCGAGACGCTGGGCAGTGGTCAGTTGCTTCGGCGCAGCCTTCTTACGGGCGGTTCTGGCCAAGTTGGATCTCCTTCAATTCAAGCGGTGTAGAGCAAACGCTGCAGCTCGGTGACGGCGCTGCGCAGCTCCTTGCCCCCGCCGAAGCGGGCGGCGATTTCGATGACGTTGCCCCACTCGTTGAACGGGGGCACTTCCAGGATGTCCGGAAGCTTGAACTGGGCACTGCCATGTTCGGCATACTTTTCAAGCACGGCATCCAAGACCTCGCGGGCATCCGGCCCGAAGCGGTCCAGAAACTCGTCCTGCTCTCTCAGCAGACGGTCAGCACGCTCGCGCCGGGTTCGCAGCGGCGCGTTATATGCCAGATGGCAAAGGAGATCGAACGGATCGGCCTCCGGCTTTCCGACTGCATCAGCCAGGGAATCGAGGTCGATGCCCTTCTCCTCGAGCCGCTCGACGATCTCCGCCCGGCGTTCGGGGTCAAGCCAGTCCGTGCGCAGTTCCGACGCATTGGGATAGAGCGTGCGAACCTTGTCGCCGGTGTAATCGGTAAGCTGGCGGCAGGCGAGCTGCCGCCCGTCAGAATCGAGTTCGTAGACGAGGTGCCGGACGATCGAGACCTCGCCGCCATCAACATAGAACTTGCGGGGCCCGTTCTCGCCCGCGTCCCCCAGATCGACGGGTCCATCCGGCATATCGGGCCCTTCTGGAAAATCGTCGGGATCCAGTGCCACTTCTTCGATCTCGCGCTCTTCCACGATGTCGCCGTCTGCATTGATGACCGCTTCGTCCTCGCGGACGGGATCGCCGTCAAAGGCGGGATCGGCGAACATGCGCGTCGCGGTCCCGGTGTAGTCGATGATGTTGAAGGCGAGCTTGCCGTAGTCGGGCCTGAGACGGGTGCCTCGCCCGATGATCTGCTTGAACTCGGGCATGGAGCCCACGACCCGCGCGAGCACCACGTTCTTGCAGGTCGGGGCGTCCACGCCGGTCGTGAGAAGCTGCGACGTGGTGAGGATGACCGGCGTCTGGGTCTCGACATCCTGAAACTTCGCCCTGTGCGCGCTTCCCACATCGCCTTCGTCGGACGTCACGCGGCAAACGTAGTCGGGATGGTCCTTCACGAGATCGGTGTTCAGGGCGGCGAGCGCCTGCCGCATCTCGAGCGCGTGTTCCTGGTCGACGCAGAAGACGATGGTCTTGGCGAAGCGGTCGGTCTCGGCCATGAAGCCCGCGAGATGTCTCGCAATGGCCTGCGTTCGTGCACGCAGCGCCACGACCCGCTCGAAGTCCCGCGTGGAGTATTCGGCGTCGGGGATTTCTCGCCCATAACGATCAAGTTCACCCCGCGTCGGTCGCCATCCGGCGGCGTCGTAGTCCGAGATGACGCGGTGGACGCGATACGGGGCCAGGAAGCCGTCAGCGATGCCCTGCGCGAGGCTGTACTCATAGAGCGGATCGCCGAAATAGTTGTAAGTGTCGACGTTATCCTCTCGCCGCGGCGTCGCTGTCATCCCGATCTGGGTCGCAGGCTCGAACCACTCGAGGATTTCTCGCCAGTTGCTGTCGTCCCGGGCGCTGCCACGATGGCATTCGTCAATGATGATGAGATCGAAGAAGTCGCGCGCATACTCTCGGTAGAGGCCGGGACGGTTCTCGTCACGCGCGATGGACTGGTAGATTGCGAAATACATGTCGCGGCTCTTGACCGCCACGCCGCCAGCTATCTTGTGACGGGCGTCGCCAAACGGGCTGAAATCCTTTGCCATCGGATCGTCGACCAGGACGTTGCGATCAGCGAGAAACAGGATCTTCGGGTTTCGGTTGACCCCTTTGGAATTCCAGCGTGCTGACCATAGCTTCCAGCAGATCTGGAAGGCGACGGCAGTCTTGCCCGCTCCGGTGCACAGTGTGAGAAGGGCCCGCGTCCTGCCCTGAAGGGCCGCTTGAACCGCGCGGTTCACCGCGATTTCCTGATAGTAGCGAAGGGGTTTGGCTCGGTCTGGAAAGGTGGGCGTCAGCAGCCGTTCGGCCACTTGGTCGTCGACAATGCCCTCGGCGCGGCGAAGCCGGGCCCAAAGGTCATCAGGCGCCGGGAAATCCGAAATCGTTCGCTCGATGCCGGTCGTGTAGTCGAACTCGACAATCTCGATCCCGTTGGTCGAATACGCGAACCGAAGTCCAAGGATTTCCGCATATTCCTTGGCTTGTTGGAGGCCCTCCGCGGCGTGCCGGTAGCGGGATTTGGCCTCAACGACCGCGATCGGGAAATCCGGATTGTATCGGAGAAGATAGTCTGAGCGCTTCTGCTTGCCACGGCGAGCTTTGCCGCCGACAAATACAACTCGGCCGTCAGTAAAAGTTCTCTGCTCGTTTATCGCGTGCGGGCGATCATCCCAGCCTGCTTCCTGCAGCTTCGGGACGACGAACTTCCTGCAGGTATCGGCTTCGTTCATGCGCAATCTACTTCGCCCGGTTTCGACATGCCATCGCGCAGCAAACGGCTTGTCAAAGAACTCGGCTCAGATCAACGCGCAATTCTTTGGTTTGGCAGCTCTTTCGCCCGACAACGGCTCGGAGAAGCTACAGCGTGGCCGACTGATGCCGCAAGCCTTATTCCGTCCCTCGCAGCAAGGACTCGCGCTGCCTCGACCATTCATCGGGGATCTGCACTCGCAGCGACTGAAGCGTCAGGCCCGGGGGATGCCGTGCGTCGAGTATCGCCTCGACGAGATCGGGCGCAAGCTGCGTCAGCCGAAGCACACGCGTGAGGTAGGAGACAGCGATGCCTTCCTGCGCGGCGAGGTCGGCTACCGTGGCGAAGTCACCGTTGTCGAGCATCCTCTTCCAGCGGAACGCGCGCGCAAGCGCCTTGATGAGCGTATCGTCCGGCTTCCCGCGCGCTTGGGTGCCTGATGGCCGCTGCATCTCTTTCCGCCCGCCGCGCTTCACGATGCGGAATGGCACGTGGATTGTAATGGTCTCGGGGACCGCCGTCGCGCGGGTCATGCCGCTGCTCCGATGCTGCCAGACAGCATCTCGCGCGCGAGCCCTCCGAGGCCGTCCATCCGGAGCCGGAAGTTGAGCCCGTTCGTGCCGATATCGACGCGCTCGACCAGCAGCGTGACTATGCGCGCCTGCTCGGCGGGGAAGAGTTCGTCCCACAGCGGATCGAGCTGCTGCAGAGCCGAACGAGCGTCAGCCTCGGTTATATCGTCGGCGTGAGCGCGCGCCGCCTTCCATGTGCCCGCAACGATCTCTGGCTGCCGGAACACGGCACGGAGTTGGTCGATGACCGCGGCCTCGATCTCCCCTGCCGGCACGCGGCCCACGGGGCATGACCCGGCACCATGCTTCAGCACTGTCTGGCTGACGTAGTAGCGGTAGAGCCTGGCGCCCTTGCGGGTGTGGGTCGGCGAGAACGCGGCGCCATCGGGACCGAAGAGTAGTCCCTTCAGCAGCGCGGGCGTGTCGGCGCGAGTCCGGGCGGCGCGCTTGCGGGGGCTTTCCTGCAGGATGGCGTGGACGCGGTCCCACGTTTCGCGGTAGATGATCGGGTCGTGCTCGCCGGGATAGCTTTCGCCCTTGTGCACCGCCTCACCGATGTAGGCGCGGTTGCTGAGAATCCGGTAGATGTATTTCTTGTCAATCCGGTTGCCGCGCGGCGTCCGGAGACCCCGGGTGCCGACCTCCCGCGCCAGTTCCGTGCAGGACCCGATCTCGAGGAAGCGGGCGAAGATCCAGCGCACATGCGCGGCGGTTTCTTCGTCGACCATCAGCTTCCGGTTCTCGACCCGATAACCGTAGGGCGGCACCCCGCCCATCCACATGCCTTTCTTCCGGCTGGCAGCGACCTTGTCGCGGATCCGCTCGGCCGTCACCTCGCGTTCGAACTGGGCGAACGAGAGCAGGATGTTCAGCGTCAGCCGCCCCATGGAGGTGGTGGTGTTGAACGACTGTGTGACGGAGACGAACGTCACGCCGTTCCGGTCGAACACCTCGACCAGCTTGGCGAAGTCGGCGAGCGAGCGGCTGAGGCGGTCGATCTTGTAGACGACCACCACGTCGACCAGCCCGTCCTCGATGTCCTCCAGCAGCCGCTGCAGACCGGGCCGCTCCAGCGTCCCGCCCGAAATGCCGCCGTCGTCATACTGATCGCGGACCAGCACCCAGCCCTCGGACCGCTGGCTGGCGATGAACGCCTCGCAGGCTTCCCTTTGGGCGTGAAGCGAGTTGAACTCCTGCTCCAGCCCTTCCTCGGAGGACTTCCGGGTGTAGACGGCGCAGCGGAGCTTGCGGACGACCTTCGATTTATCCGGCGGCTTCGTCATGTCCGCCCCCTGTGGTTCTTGAGCCCGAAGAAGACCCAGCCGTTCCAGCGCGTACCGGTGATCGCGCGGGCGATTGCCGACAGCGACTTGTAGGGCCGCCCCTGCCACTCGAAGCCGTCGGCGGTGACGGTGACGATCTGCTCGACGCCCTGCCATTCTCGCAGCAGCCGCGTGCCGGTAATCGGGCGGTCGCGATCGGCGCGGATGCTCCGCTTCGCCCGGTCGCCGCCATCCAGTTCTTCGCCCAGCCGTTCCAGCCGCCGGATCGTCTCCGGCTTCAGCCCGCCATAGGCCAGTTCCTGGATGCGGTAGGCGATACGGCTTTCAAGGTAGCGGCGGTTGAACGGCGGCGGCTCACTGTCGAACAGGTCGCGCCACTGTTTCTTCAGGTCGGGCGTCGGCGTGGTCTTGAGCGCGGCCAGGCGCGCGGGGATCGGATCGGGCTTGTTCATGCATTTCTCCGGTGAGTTGGAGTTGCATGACGGCATTGGTCGGGCGGATAGTGTAGGCAACGTTCTCCAGCATCGTCAGTTACTTCGCCCCCATCCCGCATGCGCAATCGAACCAGCCCAAGCGCCAGCAGACCGCACAGCTCGTCACGGCGCTCTGCGGGCGTCATCTGGTCCGGCGGCAGTGGATTGGGGCGTTTCATGTCTCGGTGGCCGTGATCGGTGGTGCTGCTACCGATCAAAAGCCACCTGGCGGCTGCCGACGGGACAGCCCCATGTCGGAGCAGGAGAAAATCTGTTGATGGGCGAGTGCCCCTGCGGGATGCTGCGCTTATAGTTGCCTTGGCGTCTTTAGCGAGAGGAAGTGATGCCCCCGTCATCGAAACGTAGCTTGCGGTCCCTTCAGACAGTAATTGAGAACGCATCACCCGAATCTCTTCGGGGTTTCTTTTTTCAGGACGATGAGAATTTCGTTGCGATTGCCTCTGAGATCGCTGAACCCTTCAAGCCCCTCGAAGAAGAAGACAACGAAGAGAACCGAAATGCGGTGATCGCAGCGATCAACGACATGAAACCGGAGGTGACGCTTCCTGTCGAAATCGAGGCGCAACGCGTATTGCTTCTGACGAACGGAAAAGGCCCGTCCGCTCTCAAGGTGATTGCCGAAGAGGAACTCTCCAACGAGGAGTACGAAGCTGCGTTTGCTCAGCTTGGCGAGTTGGCCGTCGCACTACACGTTCACGCTCATCATCGTCGTGCATTCGATGACGCCGTGAGTTTCCGCAATGCCCGCCTGTGGCGAGATGGAAAGCTGTATAGCGCATTCGATGTCGATCTCGAGCACCCAAAGCCGGTGGACGCAAACGCTATACCCAAGGAGAAGCTCCTCGCTGCTGTGCGGTTGCGCCTCAAGCTTTCCGTAGATTGTGGAATGAGCGTCGTCGACCTCCCTGCGACGGAAGCGTACAAGCCATCGGTTCTGGTGATTATCCGGATTCCAAAGGACATCACCGGCATTCCCGAACATCTCGACAATGGAGGCAGACGCCTTCGCTTTCTTCGGCCGCAAAAGGAAGTTCTGCTGATCTACACTCCTGTGGAACAACGGATCGAGATTTGCGCTGATACAGCCCCAGAGCGCGCGTTGGTTTCCGAGTGTTTTGCGACCGAGGTCCTGGGGCACGATGTTTCGACGAAGCCGCTGACGTGGGTGAACTACGATCTTTCGCAGTTCTTCAGGACGCTCACGCTTGACCCACCTGCGGTGCCCGGATTCCTCGTGGACAAGACCGCGCTCGTCGAAATCGAGGTGCGCCTCGCCAGATGGAAGCAAAGGCTTCGTCTTTCTGTCCCGTTTGGCGACGAGATCGAGAAGACAGCGCAAAGCTACCTGGCGCCCGCCCGCGTACTGCAGCGCGCGTCGGGGATCTCCCGGGCCGTCATCGCGGTGCGCTACCGGCGCCAGGAATCCGACCCTCCGTCCCTCCTGGAGATTACGATCTCCGACCGTAACCGCTGCAGCCTGCTCAGCGATCCCGATCCCGAGCTTCGCAGGCTGGGGCGGACGCTGCTAACCGAGTGGAAGATCCAGCACCCCTTCCGAGACCTGAGCTCCGGCGAGCTTGGCGACTTCCTCCCCTTGCTGCTGGAGCTGCATGACCGAGGGGAAGAAAAAGTCCCGGCAACCTTCTTCTCGGAAAGGAAAAGCGACCCAGATCGCCTCGTCGAGGCCAAGCTGATCGTGCAAAAGGACGTCGATGACAGCGTGATCGACGACTTCGACGACGAAGACATACCACCAGCGAAGGACCGGATGCTTTATGCCATCAGCACGGAATGGCTCGAACAGCGGATCATCGAGGCACTGCAGAGCGTGCTGTCAATTCAGGGCAAGCAGGAGATCACGACGAGGCTCTTCTTCATCGGCAGCATGTCCATCGATGGAAAGGATGTTCCCTGCTACCTCGCGCGCGGATTGGGCGAACAGAAGTGGTTCGTGGATGCCGAGGTCCAGTTGCGCATGCGCTCCGGAGCAGGCCCTGGCATCGTGTTCTGCGGGAAGGATCCCGGCTGGAAATGCATCGCCGCGAACCTCATCATGACTCTTCCCCGGGCCACCGATGGCTCGGCAGGATTTGCCAGACTCGACAAGAGCTACGTCGAGACTTTCTTCCGATCGAACCTCGGACTTGCGCTCGGCGGCACCGCCCTGACCCTCGTGGAAAACGCGGACGGAGAGTCTGGAACACTTCACGTGCCCGGAAAACCGGAGCTGCCTTTGTTCAGCGAACAGCAGGTCCACTGTTTCCGACTGCTGGTGGACGCGAAGAAGAAGGGGCTGCCCGGGGTGAAGACCCGCGATCTCATCGCCGGGTCGAAGTCCACTGGCATCCAGCAGATGCTCGGAAAAAAGCGGTGGCCGGTCTTCCAAGACTACATCGAAGACCTCGGCCAGTCTTGGTGGGGGTTGAAGACCAGCTGATTGCTGACCGACGCGTCCAACCGCCCATCGATGAGCCGTCGATGATTGGGGGGTTAGACGGTCGATGATTCTGTCGGCGAATGGGGGTGCTCACTCAGTCAGAGGAGCACTTCCATGCCGACTCCCTTCCACCCGCGCCAGGCAGCCCCGACGAGCTGGTCCGGCGCCGCGAAGACCAAGCCCACCACCCTCAACTCGGAATGGCGCTGCACGCGCTGTGACAAGCTGCTCGGCGTCTGCCGGGACGGCCGCATGCACCTGCGCTTCGCGCGGGGGCACGAGTATCTCGTGGGCTTCCCGGTGCAGGCCACCTGTCGGGGCTGCGGCACGCTGAACAACGCGACCGCACCCGCGCGCTGACACGCGCTTTCACCCAACCCCATGAAATCGCAGAGACGCGCGACGTCCTGACCTGGCCACGAGAAGGCGCCGGACGCCTGGCCGCAAGGCAGGCGTCCGATGTCCTTCGCGTGGCACGAGATCCGTGATCACCTCATGCATTCATCCTCCAACCTCCACTTCCAGCGCAGTTTCGACGCCGTTCGGCGTGCGCAGGCCGCCCTCGCACCGTTCCGGGATCCGGCGGCCCTGCTGGACGGGCTGCACCGCACGCCCGGCGATCAGGGCCAGAAGAACGTGATCCTCTCCGCGCTGGTCAGGGCGGCGCAGGGCGACGGGCCCGCGTCCGACTGCGCCCTGACGCTGCTATTGCTGGCGCTCTGGCCCGGCCTCGACGCCATCCGCCGCCGGTCGATCTGGCGCAGGATCGGCACCGCCGACGAGATCGCGTCCGACATGCTGGCGCGCACCACCGAGGCAGTCCGCAGCCTCGACCTCGGGCGCGTCAACTGGATCGCGGCCACGGTCCTGCGCAATGTCGAGCGCGACATGATCCGCGTGCGCCAGCGCGACACGGCGCGCGAACATCTCGCCAGCGGCGCCGATCCCGACGAGGTGGCGGACAGCGGCGACAGCGGGATCGGCGCAACCGGGTACGCCCGGCTGAACGACGCCGTTCGGAAGCTGCTCGGCGACGACGCCCTTCTCGTGATCCGCGTGGCGATCGAAGGTTTCTCGCAAGCCGAGGTCGCCGTCGAACTGGGGCTGACCGAGGCCGCCGCTCGCAAGCGGTACCAGCGCGCGATGCGCCGGCTGAACGACGCCCTCCAGGAAATCCCCTGAACCGATGTCCCGATCCGGTCCCGCCGGTGGCTTTTTCCATTCGAGCGCCCCGAGCGCCTTCCCTCCAACCGAAAGCAGACACGCATGAACCGCACTGCCGATCTGTCGCTCGAGGATTTCAGGCGTCTTCCGGGGCTCTATCGCCGCTGGGAGCTGACCGAGGTCTGCGAGCCCAACCGCAACTATCAGATCGAGGACGCCGGCGCCCATGCCGACGGGACGCCGCTCCTAGCGATCTACGTCGCCGAGCCCGCGCCCGACGTCCGCGAGGCCGCGTGATGCGCCTCCTCGATCACATCATCCCACGGAGAACCGCCATGCCGGACCAGCCGGACGACATCACACGTCTTCGCAAGGCGAGCTACGCGCTCGATGACCTCCCCGAAACCATCGCCTTCCCGCAGCGCGCCGAAGACGAGCCGCGCGAGCCGTTGCCGGTCGTCGAGGCGACCGTGGACGAGATCGCCTTCGCGATCGTGGAGGCGGAGCGTGAGAGCACGGCCGCCTACCGCCGGGCCGACGCGCTGAAGCGCCTCTACAAGCTTGCCCGCGAGGCCGGGTGCATCGGCGCAGATCGCGCCGCCGCGGCGGTGATGAAGAAGGAGGGCCGGTGATGGCCCTTCCCATCATCGGCGCCGACGAACGGCTCGCGCAGCGCAAGGGGATCAAGGGCGTCATCTTCGGCCGGTCCGGCATCGGCAAGACCAGCCTGCTCTGGACGCTGAACGCCTCGACCACGCTCTTCCTCGATCTCGAGGCTGGCGATCTGGCGGTCGAGGGGCTGGAGATCGACACGCTCCGGCCCCGCACCTGGAAGGAATGCCGCGATTTCGCGGTGTTCATCGGCGGGCCGAACCCGGCGCTGCGCGAGGACCAACCATACAGCCAGGCGCATTTCGACGAGGTCTGCGGCCGCTACGGCGATCCCACGGTGATCGGGAAATACGAGACCGTCTTCATCGACTCGATCACCGTGGCCGGGCGGCTCTGCTTCCAGTGGTGCCGTGGCCAGCCCGAGGCGTTCTCCGAGAAGACCGGCAAGCCCGACATCCGCGGCGCCTACGGGCTGCATGGCCGCGAGATGATCGGCTGGCTGACCCACCTGCAGCACACGCGCGGCAAGCATGTCTGGTTCGTGGGCATCCTCGACGAGCGGCTCGACGACTTCAACCGCAAGGTCTTCCAGCCGCAGATCGACGGCTCGAAGACCGGGCTCGAACTGCCCGGGATCGTGGATCAGGTCATCACCATGGCCGACATCGCCGATGCCAACGGCCAGCCGCAGCGCGCCTTCGTCTGCCAGACGCTGAACCCCTGGGGCTATCCGGCGAAGGACCGCTCCGGCCGCCTCGACAGGGTCGAGGTCCCGCATCTCGGCCGGCTGATGGAGAAGATCCAGCGCCCCGCGGCGCCTGCCTCCGAACGCCTGACCTGGCCGCCGGTGACCCCGGCCGATCCCGCCCCCGCGCAGGAGCCCGGCCATGGCTGAGCGCCTCTCGCCATGCCGGGTGTCCCGATCCGGTCGCCGGGGTGGCTTTTCCCCTCTGACGCCGCTGCGCGTCCCATCCTCCAACTGAAAGGAGCCGCGTAATGTCCGGACCCTGGAACGACTTCAACTCCGCCCAATCCAACACCAACGTCATCCCGAAGGGCACGCTCGCCAAGGTGCGCCTGACGCTCCGCCCCGGCGGCTTCGACGACCCCTCGCAGGGCTGGACCGGCGGCTGGGCGCGCCGCGCCGCCACCGGCGCCGTTTATCTCGACGCCGAGTACACGGTGCTCGAGGGGCCCTATGCCCGGCGCAAGGTCTGGTCGCTGATCGGCCTCTACAGCCCGAAGGGCCCGGACTGGGCGAACATGGGGCGCGGCCTGATCCGCGGCATCCTCAACTCGGCGCGCGGCGTGTCCGACAAGGACAACTCGCCCGAGGCGCAGGCCCGCCGCCGGATCAACGGGTTCGGCGATCTCGACGGGGTCGAGTTCGTCGCCCGTATCGACATCGGCACCGACACCAACGGCGAGGACAAGAACGAGATTCGCGCTTCGGTCACCCCCGATCATCGCGATTACGCCGCGCTGATGGGCACGGTCGCGCCGCAGTTCGCCGCTGCCCCGGCGCAGGGCCACGCCCCGCAGCAGCCCACCACGTCCACCCAGCCCAGCCAGCCCGCGTCCGCCCCCGGCGCCGCCGGTCGGCCGAGCTGGGCGCAGTAAGGGGGAGACCGGCCATGCGCCTGCGCCCCCGCCAGAAAACCTTCGTCGAGCGCAGCGTTGCTGCGCTCGCCTCCCGCGGCAACACGCTGGGCGTGGCGCCCACCGGCGCGGGCAAGACCATCATGCTCTCGGCGGTCACCGGCGAGATGATCGGCGACGGCGCCAAGGCCTGCGTGCTGGCGCATCGCGACGAGCTGACTGCGCAGAACCGCGTCAAGTTCCAGCGCGTGGTGCCCGGCGTCGCCACCTCGGTGATCGACGCCACGGAGAAGTCCTGGGGCGGCCAGGTCGCCTTCGCCATGGTGCCGACGCTGGCGCGGGCCTCGAACCTCGCCGACATGCCGCGCCTCGATCTGCTGGTTGTCGACGAGGCGCACCATGCGGTCGCCGACAGCTATCGCCGCATCATCGACCGGGTGCGCGAGGCCAATCCCGACGCCCGGATCTTCGGGGTCACGGCGACGCCGAACCGGGGCGACAGGAAGGGTCTGCGCGAGGTCTTCGACAATGTCGCCGACCAGGTGCGGCTGGGCGAGTTGATCGCCTCCGGCCACCTCGTGCCGCCGCGCACCTTCGTCATCGACGTGGGCGTGCAGGACGAGTTGCGCTCAGTCCGCAAGACCATGTCGGATTTCGACATGGCGGAGGTGGCGGGCATCATGGACCGCGCCCCCGTCACTGACGAGGTGATCCGCCACTGGAAGGAGAAGGCGGGCGACCGGCAGACCGTGGTGTTCTGCTCCACCGTCGCGCATGCCGAACACGTCACCGACGCCTTCAGGGCGGCGGGCGTTTCCGCCGCGCTGATCCACGGCGATCTGGCGGCCGAGACCCGCAAGGCGATCCTCGCCGACTACGCGGCGGGCGACATCCGCGTCATCGTCAACGTGGCGGTGCTGACGGAGGGCTGGGACCATCCGCCCACCTCGTGCGTCGTGCTGCTGCGGCCCAGTTCCTACAAGTCCACCATGATCCAGATGGTCGGGCGCGGTCTGCGCACCGTCGACCCCGAGGAACATCCCGGAATCGTCAAGACCGACTGCATCGTGCTGGATTTCGGCACCTCGAGCCTGATCCACGGCACGCTGGAACAGGATGTCGATCTCGACGGCAAGACCGAAACCGGCGAGGCGCCGACCAAGACCTGTCCAGCTTGCGAGGCGGAGATCCCGCTGGCCGCCACTGAATGCCCGCTCTGCGGCGAGGCATTCCCGCGCGAGGAGCTGGATGCAGGCGAAGGTGGGGCCGCCGCGCCGCTCTCGGGCTTCATGATGACCGAGATCGACCTGCTGAAGCGGTCCAGCTTCGCGTGGGTCGACCTCTACGGCACGGACGATGCGCTGATGGCCACCGGCTTCGCAGCCTGGGGCGGCATCTTCTGGCTGGACGGGGTCTGGTACGCCATCGGCGGCGCGAAGGGCGAACGCCCCCATCTGCTGGGTGTTGGCGAGCGCACAGTCTGCCTCGCGCAGGCCGACGACTGGCTGAACACCCACGAGACCGACGAGAGCGCCTTCAAGACCCGCTCCTGGCTGCGCCAGCCGCCGACCGAAAAGCAGCTACAGTACCTGCCGCCCGAGTGCCGCCACGACTTCGGCCTGACGCGCTACCGCGCCTCGGCGCTGATGACCTTCGGTTTCAACAAGCGCGCCATTCGCCAGCTGATCGACAGCGCGGCCAGCCCCGAACGGAGGGCGGCATGACCCATGTCCACCTTCATCCCCATCACGGCCGAGGACCGGCGGCGGCTCTGGCATCCGCGTGGGACGCTCTGTGCTGTCTGCCGGCAACCCACCCGTGGTTTTGGCTGGTTCGATCCGCACCGCTCGAAGCGGCCCCGGCCCTCGGTCTGGTTCTGCTCGATGCCCTGCCAGTCCTTCTGGACGCGTTTGGCCAGGGAGCGTTGCGCCATGGTTGACCTGACCGAGGAGGAGCGCGCCGCGATCACCGCCACCATGAAGCGCGTGGCATTGCTGATGGACGAGATCGGCTGGGCCACCCCGCTTTCCGATCTGACCGAGGCGCAGGTTCGCGCGCTGATCGAGGAAGCCGTCGAGGGCTTCCGCGAATCCATGTCCGACATCGCCCGGGCGCAGACGCCGGAGGTGCCGTTTTGACCAAGCTCTGCACGAGATGCGGCGTCGAGAAGGACGTCTGCGAGTTCGGACGCCGCCGACTCAGTCCCGATGTTCGGCAGACCTGGTGCCGCGACTGCCGCCGGGAATACCAGCGCGCCTACGCGCAGAAATTCAGGAACCCCGAGAAGCATCGGGAGGCGCAGCGTCGCTATCGCCTGCGCCACGCCGAGAAACATCGGGCCCACAGCATCGTCCGGCGTGCCGTCAAGGCTTGTCGGATCGTCGTGCCGGTCTGGTGTCAGCGATGTGGTTGCGTGACCGACCTCGAAGCGCATCACAACGACTATGACGCGCCGCTCTCGATCGAATGGCTCTGCTCGACCTGCCACGGGCTCGCCCACCGCAGCTACGAGGGAGGCCAGCATGCTGGACTATAACCGCCGCCCCAGCTTTGCCGACAAGGTCAACGCCGCCGTCGATCGGGCGCTCACCGCCGATCAGGCCACGCGGCCGCCCCGCGACTACCTCGGCGGCTCGCGTCTCGGCCATGCCTGCGAGCGCGCACTGCAGTTCGAGTTCACGGCCGCGCCGAAGGACGAGGGCCAGGACTTCAGCGGCCAATCGCTGCGGATCTTCGCCATCGGCCATGCGCTCGAGGATCTGGCGGTCGCCTGGCTGCGCGGCGCGGGTTTCGACCTCTACACCCGGAAGGGCAACCGTCCCGATGGCGGCCAGTTCGGCTTCTCGGTCGCGGGCGGGCGCATCCGCGGTCATGTCGACGGCATCATCGCCGCCGGGCCCGAGGGCTTCGGTCTGGCCGTTCCCGCGCTCTGGGAATGCAAGACTATGAACGCGAAGAACTGGCGCGCCTGCGTCAAGGACGGCGTCACGAAGTCGAAGCCGGTCTACGCCGCCCAGATCGCGCTCTATCAGGCCTACATGGAAGGGACGGTCCCCGGCATCTCGGCCGCGCCCGCGCTCTTCACCGCGATCAACAAGGACACCGCCGAGCTTCACCATGAGCTTGTGCCCTTCGACGCCGATCTCGCGCAGCGCATGTCCGACAGGGGCGTGCGGATCCTGCAGGCGACCGATGCGGGCGAGCTTCTGCCGCGCGTCGCCACCACCGCCGACTTCTTCGAGTGCCGCTTCTGCCCGTGGTCCGCGCGCTGCTGGGGGCTGCCCTCATGAGCGAGGACGGCATCCTGCACTTCAACCCATGGATGGACTTCAACGACGGGCCGCCGTCCGAGAACCCGTTCGGCTGCGACCCCGACCCCGAGCAGATCGCCGTCTTCCTCGACACCGTGTTCAGCTGGTGCGAGGGGCTGATCCCGCTGCGCGGCTTCGTCGACAAGGGTCAGGGCCGGGACGGCAAGCCGCACAATATCTGGATCCCCGCCGACGACACCGCGCCCGAGAAACTCGCAACCTTCGCCGGATGGGCGAACCGCGAAGGTGCCGCCGTCTATGTCATTCCCGGCACGGTCGCCGAGCAGGGCCAGGCCCGCGCCGCCGACGTGCTGCAGATGCAGGCCATCGTCGTCGATCTCGACGCGGGCGACATCCCCGCCAAGCTGGACCATGTCACCCGCCACCTCGGCGCGCCCACACTGATCATCGAAAGCGGCGGGCGTACGGCCGAGGGTGCGGCCAAGCTGCACGTCTGGTGGAAACTGACCGAGCCCGCCGAGGGCGACGACCTGGTCACTCTCTGCCGCCTGCGCGGCGAGATCGCCGTGAAGGTCGGCGGCGACACGCATTTCCGCTCGGCGCACCAGCCGATCCGGGTGCCCGGCACGGTCTATCACAAGCACGGCCATCAACGTCTCGTGCAGATCCGCGAACATCACTACGTCGAGGTGGACCTTGCGGATTTCTCCGAAAAGGTCGCCGAGATGCCGCCGCTGCCGGGCGTGGGCTTCGCCAGCGACGCAACCGCGCCGACCGCGAAACCCGGCATCGACGCGGTGCTCACCACGCCGGTGCGCGAAGGCGCGGTCGACGAGTGGTCCCGGTTCCAGGGGGCCAGCGCCGCCATCGGCCATTACGTACGCCTCGTGCACGGGGGCCGCCTCGACCCCTTCGCGGGCTGGGAGGCGATCTGCGGCTACAACGCCGCCATGCTGCGCCCGTCCTGGCCGCTCGATCGGCTTCAGGCCGAGTCCGAACGGCTCTGGGCGCTGCATGTGAAGCGCAACGGCCCGCCGCTCCTGCGCGCAGCCCATGCCGGTGCCCCGGCCAGCCCGCTGCCGACCTTCAGCCTCGGCGCGCTGCTCGACGACACCAGTCCTATGCCCGAGGACATCATTGGCCCCCGCGTGCTGACGCCGGGCGGGCTCCTGGTGCTGGGCGGCGCGCCCAAGGTCGGCAAGAGCGACTTCCTGATCTCCTGGCTCGTGCACATGGCCGCTGGCGTGCCGTTCCTCGGCTTGACGCCGCCCCGGCCGCTGCGCGTGTTCTACCTGCAGGCCGAGATCCAGTATCACTACCTGCGCGAGCGCATGCAGCAGATCGCGCTGCCCGCCACCGTGATCGCCGCCGCGCGCGACACCTTCATCGCCACACCGAAGTTGAAGCTGCTGCTCGACGCGGAGGGCGTCGCCCGCGTTGCCGAGGCGATCCAGGCTGCATTCCCCGACGCGCCGCCCGACATCATCGTCATCGACCCGATCCGCAACCTCTTCGATGGCGGTCCCGAGGGCGGTGGCGAGAACGACAACACCGCCATGATGTTCTTCCTGAAGGACCGGGTGGAGCTTCTGCGCGAGGCGGTCAATCCGGACGCGGGCGTCATCCTCGCCCACCACACCCGCAAGGCCAGCAAGCATCAGGTCAAGGACGATCCCTTCCTCGCCCTCTCCGGCGCCAGCGCGCTGCGCGGCTTCTACACCTCGGGGCTGCTCATGCACCGGCCCGACGAGGACAGCAGCGTCCGCAGGCTGGAGATCGAGCTGCGGAACGGACCCGCGCTACCGGGAAAGCTGATCGACAAGGTGAAGGGCGAGTGGGTCGAGCTGAACCCGATGAACGAGCGCCTGGTGCGCAAGGAGGTCGGCGCCAAGCTCGATGCCGAGCGGCTGCGCAAGCACGATGTCATCCTCGGCATGTTGCTGGATGAGGCGGCCAGCGAGCGCCTCTACACCGCGATGCAGTTCGCCGAGACCTTCGAGAACCGGGGCGGTCTGGGCAGCAAGCACACGATCCGTGAGCGCCTCAGCGTGCTGGCGACCAAGGGCTTCGTGAAGTTCCTGCGCGACCCCTCGGGGTTCGGCTTCCCCGTCACCCGGTCCCGGTTCGGCTACCTATGCGTCGAGGGAATGCAGTTCGGCGCGCCCGTCGAGGAGATTGATCCGGCCACCGGCGAGGTCACCACCGAGGTCCGTCCGGTCCTGCCCAGCCACTTCAAATGTCCCCAGTCGGGGCTCTGCCTGCAGGTCGAAAACCCCGCCGTCTGGGTCTACCCGGAGGGGCTGGAGGACGACCTAACTCATATGAGTGAGGCCTGACTCATATGACAGCGCCAACTGTGCACTCAACGAAATCAACGGGTTACGGGCAAATAAGAGTTAGGTCCCAAACTCATGCCCGAAGACTTGATGAAGTCTTATTCCGCAATGATTTCAGTCACTTGTCCTCCCCGGAACAGTTAGGTGTCAAACCCCCATACTACGTATGGGAGGGCCACCCCACAGGGTTGGCCACTCCTCCCATACGTCCGGGCCAGCCCCGCGCGCCGCCGTGACGCTCCCTTGTGCTTTCCGATCCGACGACGGCGGCCCCGTACCGCCAAGCACCAGACCGCCGTCGTCTTCCACCACCACAGGCCACCGGCAAAGGAGACCCATCATGGCTCAGCCGACTCTGATCCCCAATTGCGACGGCGCAAGGTTTGAACCGCTGCCGCTCGACGCCCCCCGCAACCGCTGCATCCTCGCGCTCGACCTCGGCACCTCAACCGGCTGGGCGATCCGCGGCCATGACGGGCTGATCACCAGCGGCACCGTCTCGCTGCGCCCGGGGCGCTTCGACGGCGGCGGCATGCGCTACCTGCGCTTCACCAACTGGCTGACCGAGATTGACCGGCTGTCCGGACCCGTTGCTGCGATCTGGTTCGAGGAAGTCCGCCGGCACGCAGGCACCGACGCGAGCCACATCTACGGCGGGCTCATGGCCACGCTGACCGCATGGGCGGAACTGCGCGGCGTGCCCTACGAGGGCGTCCCGGTCGGCACGATCAAGCGTCACGCCGCTGGCAAGGGCAACGCCGAAAAGGCAGCCATGGTCGCCGCCGTTCGCGCCCTTGGCTTCAGCCCGGCCGACGACAACGAGGCCGACGCCATCGCCATCCTGCTCTGGGCAATCGAGACGAAGGGAGGTGTCGCATGAGATGGCATCCCCACGGCTACGGCGGCCGCCGCCGGGATCCCGAGCAGGTCAAGCGCGAGGGCTGGCAGGAACAGGGCGTCCTCGCGGTCTCCGCGGATGACGACCGCCTCACCTGGCCCGAGCGTGAACTGGTCCGCCAGCTGGGCGAGAAGCTCTATGGCCCGCGCCCTTCCGACAGGGAGGCGCGCCATGGCTGATCGCGAATGGACCGCCGACTGCGTCGCCGATCATTTCGAGGAAGCGTTCCGCACCCTCCGCAAGCTGCCGCCCGTCAAGGCGCAGGGCTACTTCAACACCTGGCCCGACATCGTGCGGACCAGCCGCGAGATCGCGGCGATGGAGCCGCAGCCGATGCGGGTCTGGCCCTCGGCCGCCGCGATCACCCGGCTCGAGCAGACCTTCGACTGGATGCTCTGGATCGAGGAGGCGGAGCGCAAGCTGGTCTGGTCGCGCGCGGCTCGGGTGCCGTGGAAGCAGATCAGCGGGGAACTGGGTTGCGACCGCACGACCGCGTGGCGTCGCTGGCAACTGGCGCTGACCAAGATCGCTGCGCGTCTGAATGCGCAGTGACTCCAATGTGTTGCAACACTTTTTCCTTCGACATCTGCAACAGATCCATGCTATTCCGAAGGCAAGATGGGGAGAGTGCGCTGGAAAGCCCGCTCTCCCCTTGCGTTGACGGGGGGCCGTCTGGACCCCGGTATCCAGCAAGGGTCTGGCCGGGGTCCACCACGAGGGAGTTTCCGGTTCCTTCCTGGCGACATTCGTATGCTGGCGGGCGAAGCGCGGAACATCGCCAGCGACAGGGCCGGATTTTTGGGAAGCCACCCGGAAGCCGGAGCCACGCGCGCCCCGCGCAAACACCAATGAACGCTGGCCTTCCGACCGGACACCGCTGGTGGCCGCTGGACCCCGTGTGGAGTCCGGCCCGGCATCCGGAGTCCGGAAGCCACCGGCATCCACCCGACCGAGGAACCGTGCCCATCATGACGTTGAGCTTCGCCCCGGACGCGATCGAGACGTGGCCGCTGTCGCGCCTCCAGCCCTACGCGAAGAACGCGAAGGCGCATGGCGCGGATCAGGTCGCGAAGATCGCCGCCAGCATGGCCGAGTTCGGCTGGACCGTGCCCTGCCTCGTCGGCGAGGACGGCGAACTGATAGCAGGCCACGGGCGCGTGCTGGCCGCGACGCAGCTCGGGCTGACCGAGGCGCCGGTGATCGTGCTCGGGCACCTGACCGAAGCGCAGCGCCGGGCGTACCGGATTGCGGACAACAAGCTGACGGAACTCGGCACCTGGGACGAGGCGCTGCTGTCGGCGGAACTGAACGACCTGCTGGCCGAAGACTTCGACCTGTCGCTGGTCGGGTTTTCCGATGGCGAACTCGACAAGCTGCTGGCCTTCGATCTCGACGGTGGCGGCGAGGAAGAGGGCGCCGGGGGCTCCGTGCCGCCGGTGACCATCCCCGAACCCCCACGCAATCCGGCGTCGCGGACGGGCGATCTCTGGATCCTCGGCGATCACCGGCTGCTCTGCGGCGACAGCACCAGCGCGGCCGATGTGCGCCGCCTGATGAACGGTGAGCGCGCGATCCTTTTCGCGACCGATCCACCGTATCTCGTCGACTACGACGGCTCGAACCATCCGACCCGCAACAAGGACTGGTCGGCGTCCTACGGCACGACTTGGGACGACAGTTCGCAGGGCGCGGAACTCTATGACGGGTTCATCGCTGCAGCCGTGGCGGAAGCCATCGCCGAGGATGCTGCCTGGTACTGCTGGCACGCCTCGCGCCGCCAGGCGATGCTGGAAGCCTGCTGGGAGAAGGCAGGCGCCTTTGTGCATCAGCAAATCATCTGGGTGAAAGACCGGGGCGTCCTGACCCGGTCGCATTACCTCTGGAAGCACGAGCCCTGTTTCATGGGCTGGCGTCGCCCGAACCGCCCGCCGAAGGTGGCCGAGGAAACGCTGCCATCGACATGGGCGCTTCCCAGCTTCGCCAAGGATGACCGGCCTGACCATCCGACGCCGAAGCCGCTCGACGCCTTCGGGATCCCGATGCGCCAGCATGTGGCGCGGGGCGGCCTCTGCTATGAGCCGTTCTCCGGCTCCGGGTCGCAGATCATGGCGGGCGAGGCCAATGGCCGCCGCGTCTTCGCAATGGAGATCAGCGCGGCGTATGTCGATGTCGCCGTGGAGCGTTGGCAGGCCGAAACCGACAAGGACGCGATCCTCGACGGCGACGGCCGGACCTTCGCGCAGGTGAAGGCGGAGCGGCTGGGCGACGTCACCGATACGCCGGACACGGACGCCGAACCCGAACCCGCGCGAAAGCGCCAGACCGCCGCGTGACATGCATGACCTGGCTCTACCTTCCTCCGGAGACGCTTCCGGAGCCGGAGACGCATGTCTGTTCGGCCTCTCCCTCTGCTCCGGCGCGGGCGGTATCGACCTCGGGCTCACCATCGCCATCCCCGGATATCGTGCTGTGGGCCATGTCGAACGGGAAACCTTCGCCGCAGCCACTCTCGTGGCGCGGATGGAAGACGCGTCCCTGGATCAGGCTGTTGTCTGGGACGATGTTGCAACTTTCGACGGCCGCCCGTGGCGCGGCGCGGTGGACATCGTCACTGCGGGCTATCCGTGCCAGCCGTTCTCCGTCGCGGGCAAACGCCGGGGCGCCGACGACCCGCGCCACCTCTGGCCGCATGTCGCCCGCATCATCGGCGAGGTCGAACCGCCCTTCGTCTTCCTCGAGAATGTCGCCCATCATCTCCGCCTCGGCTTCCCCGAAGTCGCCGCAGGACTGGTCGGCATGGGCTACCGCCTTGCGGCAGGCCTCTTCACGGCGGCGGAAGTCGGCGCGCCCCACAAGCGCGAGCGGCTCTTCATCCTCGCCATCCGCGAAGGGGACGAGCTGGCCGACCCCGCGCGCCTGCTCTGGCACCCGGTCGAGTGGCGGGAACCGGACGGAACTGCTGCGGCTCTGGCCGACGCCAAGGGCCAGCGCCAACGAGAACAGGCAGACAATACCGACGCCGTCGCAGAAAGCGGGCCAGCACGGCATGAACCTGGCGACCACGGCTGCGATGTGGCCCACGCCGCAGACCGACAGTTTCCGCAGCCGGGGCGGCGAACGACGAGACGAGAAGGGTCTGGACCGCATGGCGCGGGACTGGCCGACGCCGATGGCGAACGACGGCTGCAAGCCGAGCGCGGGCAACCGCAAGACGGCCGATCTGACCCATGCGGTGGGATTGTGGATGACGCCGACGGCGCGGGATCACAAGGACGGGGCGACGACACTCGCGAACACGCCGGTGAACGGCCTGCTTGGCCGCCAGGTCCTGGTGACGCCGATGGCTGGGAGCGATACCTCCGAGCCGCGCCGGACCTTGAACCCGCTGTTCGTCGAGGCACTGATGGGTTGGCCCACCGGGTGGACCGGCTTCGCCTCTGTGGCAACGGCGTGGTCCCCTTGGTTGCGGCGCATGCGCTGCGAACTCTCGCGGCTGAACTGCTGGCCGATGGATGAGGCAGCGGCATGAAGCAGACCCGCCTCATGTCGCTGGTCGAGTCCGTCGCCAACGTGATCGTCGGCTACGGCGTCGCGGTCGTGACGCAGATCCTGATCTTCCCGATCTTCGGGCTGCACACGACGCTGGCGCAGAACCTGAAGATGGGCGCCATTTTCACCGTCGTCTCGATCGCCCGTTCCTTCGCCTTGCGGCGGGTGTTCGAGGCGATCCGGATGCGGAGCGCCAAATGATCGACCGCCGCCCCGTAGGGACGGCGGTCATCAGCTTGTCGGGGTCCGGCGCGTCAGGCGGCGGGGAGTTTGTACACGCGCCCCCGATCCTCGACCTTCTCCGAGGTCACCTCGAGCCCGAGCTTCTTCTTCAGCGCCCCCGCCATCGCGCCGCGCACCGTGTGCGACTGCCAGCCCGTCGCGGCCATGATCTCCTCGATGGTCGCGCCGTCCGGTGCGCGCAGCATGGCGATCAGCGTGGCCTGCTTGGTGCCCTCGCGCGGTGTGCGCGTCTTGGGCGCGGTTTCGGCTACGGTGGGGGTGTCCGGCGCGGCCTCCTCGGTAGGCGCGTCCGTCGCGCCCGCAGGCGCGGGGTTCGCGTCCTCGGTCTCGATCCCGATGGCGGCAAGGCCCGCGTCGGTGGCAACCAGCGTGACGCCGTGGCCGTCTCCGGTCTCGCGCCACATAAGCTCGCCCTTGCGCGTGTCGGCGTCGACCTCCTGCAGGAAGTTCTTCGCGAGCATCGCGCCGACCACCTTGGCAGCGGCGCCGCCGCGCAGGCTCTCGGGCAGCGGCAGTGCGATGCGGTCCTCGCGCTGTGCGGCGGCGCTGAGGATGATGGCTTGGGTGTCAGAAAGCTTGGTCATGGGATCGTCTCCGTATTCGGGCCCGCGTCATGCGGCGCCTCCTACGACCCCGAGCCGCGCAGGGCGCGCGGCGGGAGTTCCGGCAGTGCCGGAGATCAGCGGGCGTGCTCGCCCTCGCCGAAGGCGCTGTCGGTGATGCGCTTCAGGAGGCTGGCGTAGTGTTCGAGGGTGCCGACATGGCCCCAGTTGATCTCGTCGGGGTGGGCGTTGAAGTGGTCGTCGCTCAGCGTCTGCAGCCGGGCGAGCATCTCGTCGATCTCGGCCTTCTTGCCGATGAAGGCCGCGAGCGCGGCTTCCTTATTCCGGCGCGCCTTCTCGGCGCGGAGTTCGTGGCGCGGGGTGGTGATCGGGTTCAGGCGCGTGGTCATCGTGATGGCTCCTTGGTGAGTTGCATCGTCCTTCTGAACGGACGTTCGCTCCGGTCGCGCTGCTTATCAACTCGATAAGAACATGATTTCGATAGATAATCGGAGCCGTCGATGCAGGGCATGAGCGAGCGCCAGTACGCCGCGCATGTCGGGCTGTCGCGGGGCGCGATCCAGAAGGCCAAGGCCGCCGAGCGGCTGGTCCTCTATCCCGACGGCAGCATCAACGCGGCCGCCAGCGACGCCAGACGTGCCGAGACGACCGACCCGTCCAAGACCCGCAAGCCGCCCACGCCGAAGCTGAAGCCCGTCCCCGAGGCGGCCGTGGCCGCTGTTGGCGACACGCTGCGTGAACAGGGGCTGGCAGTCCCGGCCGTCGGCGGCGGCACGACCTTCCTGCAGGCGAAGACCGCGAACGAGGTGCTGAAAGCGCAGGAGCGGCGCATCCGGCTCCAGAAGCTGAAGGGGGAGTTGATCGAGCGGGCCCGCGCGCTGGCGCTGGTGTTCCGGCTGGCGCGGGAGGAACGGGACGCGTGGGTGAACTGGCCTGCACGCGCGGCGGCGCTGATGGCGGCCGAACTGTCAGCCTCGTGCGCCGACGTGACCGGCCAGCAGATCACCGTGGAGCCAGCCGCGATGCAGAAGGTGCTGGAGAGACATGTACGCGCCCACCTCGACGAACTCGCCGAGGTCCGGCCCGACTTCCGGTGATGATGACGCGCTGACGGACTTCGACGGCGCAGGCGAGATCCTGCGCGCCTGGGGCAACGGGCTGCGGCCTGATCCGGACCTGACCGTCTCGGAATGGGCTGACCGGCACCGGATGCTCTCGGGTCGCGCCTCGGCCGAACCGGGGCGGTATCGCACCGTGCGCACGCCCTACATGCGCGAGATCATGGACCGGCTGTCGCCGGGGGATCCCACGCAGCGGATCGTGTTCATGAAGGCGGCGCAGGTCGGCGCGACCGAGGCGGGCAACAACTGGATCGGGTTCGCGATCCACCAGGCGCCGGGGCCGATGCTCGCTGTCCAGCCCACCGTGGAACTGGCCAAGCGCAACTCGCGCCAGCGGATCGACCCGCTGATCGACGAAAGCCCCGAGCTACGGGAGCGGGTGAAGCCCGCGCGCTCGCGCGACGCGGGCAACACGATGCTGTCCAAGGAGTTCGCGGGCGGCATCCTGATCATGACCGGCGCGAACTCGGCGGTGGGTCTGCGCTCGACCCCGGCGCGCTACATCTTCCTCGACGAGGTCGACGCCTATCCGGCGTCGGCCGACGAGGAAGGCGACCCGGTCACGCTGGCCGAGGCGCGCTCGCTGACCTTCGCCCATCGGCGCAAGGTGTTCCTGGTCTCAACCCCGACGATCCGGGGGCTGAGCCGGATCGAGCGGGAGTTCGAGGCGTCCGACCAGCGCCGGTTCTTCGTTCCGTGCCCGCACTGCGGCGCGATGCAGTGGCTGAAGTTCGACCGGCTGCGCTGGGAGAAGGGCCGCCCGGAGACGGCGGAATATCACTGCGAGGGCTGCGAGCGGACCATCGCAGAGCACCACAAGACGCAGATGCTCGAGCGCGGCGAGTGGCGCGCGACCACGACGGCCGCCGATCCGACCACGGTCGGCTACCACCTCTCGGCGCTCTATTCGCCGGTGGGCTGGCTCAGCTGGCAGCGGATCGCGCGGGCGCATGAGGCGGCACGGGGCAGCGACGAGGCGATGCGGGCGTTCCGGAACACCATCCTCGGCGAGACCTGGATGGAGACCGGCGAGGCGCCCGACTGGCAGAGGCTGGCGGACCGGCGCGAGGCATGGGCTCCAGGCACGGTGCCGCAGCGGGGGCTGTTCCTGACCGCGGGCGCCGACGTGCAGAAGGACCGGATCGAGGTCGACGTCTGGGCCTGGGGTCAGGGTCTGGAAAGCTGGCTTGTCGATCACCTCGTGCTCGAGGGCGGCCCCGGCGATCCGGCCTGCTGGCAGCAGCTGACAGAGTTGCTCGGGCGGACCTGGACGCATGCTTCGGGTCAGCGGATGACGCTCGCCCGGCTCGCGATCGACACGGGCTACGAGACGAGCGCGGTCTATGCCTGGTCGCGCCAGGTGGGGTTCGCGCAGGTGGCGCCGGTGAAGGGCGTCGAAGGGTTCACCCGCACCAGCCCGGTGACCGGGCCAACCTTTGTCGACGCGACCGTCGCGGGTAAGCGGCTCCGGCGCGGCGCCCGGCTCTGGACCGTGGCCACCTCGACCTTCAAGGCCGAGACCTATCGTTTCCTGCGGCAGGACCGGCCGACGAGAGAGGAACAGGCGGCGGGCGCTCTGTGCCCGCCCGGCACGATCCACCTGCCGGACTGGGCGGACGGCGAATGGCTCAAGCAGCTGACCGCCGAGCAGCTGGTGACGGTGAAGGGCAAGCGTGGCTTCACGCGGCTCGAATGGCAGAAGCTCCGCGAGCGCAACGAGGCGCTGGACATCCGGGTCTATGCCCGCGCCGCCGCGTGGATCCTCGGGGCGGATCGCTGGCCCGAGGCGCGGTGGGCCGATCTGGAAGCGCAGCTCGGGGTGGCGAAGCAGGACGGATCCGAAGCCGGTCCGGCAACGGCGCCGGCCGTCCCGACACGAACGATGCAGCGCCGGCGCGCGGTGCGCTCGAGCTACATGAGGTGATCCATGGCCACGGCCGCAGAGCTCCGCGCCCGCCGCGACGCGCTGACCGCGCAGCGGTCCTCGGGCGTGGCGCGGGTCAGCTACGACGGCAAGACCGTGGACTATCGCAGCGTCGCCGAGATCGACCGGGCCATCGAAGCGCTGGACCGTGAGATCGCCGCAGCCGAAGGGCGTCGGATCGTGCGGCATGTGCGCGTGACGACGGCGAAGGGGCTCTGAACCCATGGGCTTCTTCGACCGCTTCCGCCGCCGGTCCGCCGGCGGCCCCGCCGCCGTGCGCGCTCGCCTTGAGGGCGCCATGGCGAAGCGTCGGCTGCGCGGCTGGAACCCGCCGCTCGAGAACATCAACGCGCTGGTCGCCTCGGGCGGCCCGCGTCTGCTGGCGCGGTCCCGAGAGCTGGTCGTGACCAACGGCTATGCCGCCAACGCCTGCGAGGCCTTCGCCGCGAACCTTGTCGGCGACGGGATCAAGCCGTCCTCGCTCATCGGAGACGCGGATCTCCGCGACCGGGTCCAGCAGCTCTGGCTCGCCTGGACAGACGAGGCCGACGCGGACGGGCTGACGGACTTCTACGGCCTGCAGGCCATGGTCGCGCGGGAGATGTTCGTGGCCGGCGAATGCTTCGTCCGGATGCGCCCGCGTCGGGTCGAAGACGGGCTACTGGTCCCGCTGCAGCTGCAGCTTCTCCAGTCCGAGATGCTGCCCTTCGAGAAGACCGAGACCGCGGCGAACGGCAACCGCATCCGCTGCGGGATCGAGTTCGATGCCATCGGGCGCCGCGTGGCCTACCACTTCCGCCGCCGCCACCCGGGCGACAGCACCGACCAGGGGGCGGCCATCCCGGAGACGGTGCGCGTGCCGGCGGCGGACGTGCTGCACATCTATCGCCCCATCGACGCGGGCCAGATCCGGGGGCTGCCGCATATCGCGCCGGCCATGGTGCGGCTGTTCCTGCTCGACCAGTACGACGACGCCGAGCTCGACCGGAAGAAGACCGCGGCGATGTTCGCGGGCTTCATCACCAAGACCGCGCCGGAAGAGCCCATGATGGGAGAGGCGGAGGCGGATCTCGACGGGGCGGCCATCGCGAGCCTCGAGCCCGGCACGATGCAGGTGCTGCTGCCCGGCGAAGACGTGAAGTTCTCGTCCCCGGCGGATGTCGGCGGCGGCTACGAGGCGTTCCAGTACCGGACGCTGCTCTCGGTCGCGGCCTCGCTTGGGCTGCCCTATCACCTCGTCACCGGCGATGTCCGGCAAGCGAACTACTCGAGTCTCAGGGCCGAACTCGTCGAGTTCCGTCGCCGCATCGGCCAGCTGCAGCATGGCGTCATCGTGCACCAGCTCTGCCGGGCAGTCTGGCGGCGCTGGCTGGAGACCGCGGTCCTGTCGGGCGCGCTGGAGGCCGATCCGGCAGAGGTGCGACCGGTGCAGTGGATCCCGCCGCGCTGGGACTGGGTCGATCCGCTGAAGGACATCCAGGCACAGGTGCTGGCGATGGAGGCCGGCATCACGTCGCGGCGCAAAGTGGTCGAGGCCACCGGCTACGACATCGAGGAAATCGACCGCGAGAACGCCGCCGACGCCGCCCGCGCGACAGGTCTCGGCCTTCGCTACCGCACGAGCCCCGGCGAGACGCAGGGCGCCCGCGCGACGCCGGCAACGCGGGCCGAGCCCGGCAACGGCGCCGGCAACGACACGGACGACGGAGCGGCGACGACCGATCCGGCCACCGAACAGGAGTGACGACATGGCAAGCTGGTATGCGATCCGCGCCCGGGGGACCGGTGCGGAAGTAGCAATCTATGACGAGATCGGCGCCTACGGGGTCTCGGCGAAGGGGTTTCTGGCAGAACTGGGCGCGCTGCCTGAGGGCACGCCTGTCGATCTGCGGCTCAACAGCCCCGGCGGATCGGTCTTCGACGCGGTGGCGATCCACAACGCGCTGAAGCGCCACGAGGGCACGGTCACCGTCTGGATCGACGGCATCGCCGCCTCCGCCGCATCCTACGTCGCCATGGCGGGCGACGAGATCGTCATGCCCGAGAACGCCTTCCTGATGATCCACGACCCGGCCGGCCTCGTGATGGGCACGGCCGAGGACATGCGCGCCATGGCCGAGGCGCTCGACAAGGTGAAGGGCAGCCTCGTCTCCGGCTATGCCGCGAAATCCGGCCGGACGCCGGAAGAGGTCTCCGCGCTCATGGCCGCCGAGACATGGTTCGACGCGTCGGACGCCGTGGCGCAGGGCTTCGCCGACCGGCTGATCGAGCCCGTCCGCATCGCCGCGAACTTCGACATTGGGCGCTTCCGCAATGCGCCGCCGGTGTTGGTAGAGCAGGTCGAAGCGGATCAGGACTCCGACGACGCGGCCGACTGCGTCGAGATCGAAGCGGACGAGGACACCGACGAGGCCGCCGAAGGCGATCAGCTTTCTGATGTCGAAAACGAGCAGGCCGCCGCCGCCGACACCGCTCAGCCTCCGGCCGAGACGCCACCTCCCAGCGGCGCGCCGCCGGATCCCGCCGCGATCCGGGCCGATGCCATCGGCCACGCCCGCGCCGTCATCGATCTCTGCCTCCTTGCCGGCCAGGCGCAGATGGCCGGCCGCTTCCTCGAAGAGAACGCGAGCCTCGACGAGGTGCGCGCCGCGCTCCTCGCCGCCAAGGCCGAGGCCGAACCCGAGATCGTGCCCCATCACCCGCAGCCCGGCCGCTCCTCGGCCGCGCGCCCCTGGGGCGAGATCGTCGCCCGCACCTTCAAGCTGAAAGGATGACACCATGACCACGCTCGTCGAAGGCACGCACCCCGGCGGTTTCCTCGTCTGGGAAGCCTTCCGCGACTACACCCGCGAGACGATCACCGTCGCCTCGGGCACGCTTGAGCCCGGCACGGTGCTGGGCAAGATCACCGCGTCCGGCAAATACGCCGCGCACGATCCCGCCGCCGTCGACGGCACCGAGACAGCCGTCGCGGTGCTCTGGGGCAATGCGGATGCGAGCGCCGGCGATGCGCCCGCCGTCGCCGTCGTTCGCGGACCCGCCATCGTCAACCGCCACGACCTCTTCTTCGCGGGCACCCCCAGCGAGGGCGAGATCGCGGCCGCCCACACGGCGCTCCTCGCCGCGGGCATCCTCGTCCGCTGATCCAATCCCGACAGGAGGCATCCTCATGGCCACCATGGACATCTTCGAAGGCGATGCCTTCACCATCGTCGAGCTGACCCGCGCGCTCGAGAACATCCCCTTCAAGCCCGCGCTGCTCTCGGGCTCGGCCCTCTTCAGCCCGCGCGGCGTGCGCTCCCGCACGGTCGTCATCGAGAGCCGGGACGGCACGCTGTCGCTGATCCCGTTCTCCGAGCGCGGCTCGGCCTACGAGCAGCAGGTTCCTGATCGCCGCGAGATGCGCGCCTTCGTCTGCCGCCAGTTCAAGAAGCAGGACGTGCTCTGGGCCTCCGAGATCCAGTCCGTCCGCGACTTTGGCTCGGAAAGCGCAACCCAACAGGTGCAGACCGAAGTGGCCTACCGGCTCAGGAAGCTCCGCCAGGACGCCGAGACCACTTTTGAGTACCACCTGCTGAACGGCATCCAGGGGCTGGTGAAGGACCCGAAGGACCACGCCACGGTGGTGAACTACTTCACCGAGTTCGGGATCACACCGGCGGCCGAGATCGACTTCGATCTCGACAACGCGACCCCCGCCTCCGGGGCGCTGCGCAAGCGCTGCCAGGCGCTGATCGAGAGCGTCGAGGACTCGATGGGCGGGCTCTCGGCCGGCGCCGTTCAGGTTCGTGCCGAATGCGGCTCGGCCTTCTTCGCCGATCTCGTCGCCCACAAGGAGGTACGGGAGACTTACCTCAATACCGCAGCCGCCGCCGACCTGCGCGGCCGCGTGGCCGACGAGGTGAGCTTCGGCGGCATCACCTTCCGCCGCTACCGGGGCGGGGTCGGCTTCACGGTCCCGGCCGACAAGGCGTTCTTCTATCCCGAAGGCATCGAGGGGCTCTTCGAGATCTACTACGCCCCAGCCGACACCTTCGAGACGGTGAACACGCTGGGCCAGCCGCTCTATGCCCGGACGATCCCCGACCGGGACCGCGACGAATGGGTGCGGCTGGAGATCGAGAGCAACCCGCTCCCGATCTGCACACGGCCGCAGGTGTTGCGCTCGGCACGGCGGACCTGAGTCAGAGCGTGACGCCGTATCGGGCGTGAAGATCGCTGAGATGCCGGACCAGCCAGTCGGCCGGTTCGGTATCCTGCCAGAAGCGCCAGAGTTCGGGATAGCTCATCGCCTCGAACGCCGGCGATGATCCTGCCACGCGCGCCCTGAACTCCTCGATCTCGTCTCGATGGGCCACAAACTCGGGACCGGCGGTTGGGTTCGCGGGCTCCCAGAACAGATAAAGCAGCGTCACCGGTCGGTCGGGGAAGCTGCGTGCCAGTCCGAACGCATGCTTGATAAGCTGCGCAGCGTCGAGCCAGGTGTACTTGTCTGGCCGATCCCGGAGGCGCAGCATTTCGCGGAAGTATCCCTGGTCGCGCCGCGAGTCTCTGATCTGCTCCTCGTATGCGGGTGAGAATTCGGCTCGGTGGGGCGACAGGTGTTCGGTCAGCTTCGACTCGATCCCGACCACGCCGCCGGGGCCCGAAAGCACGACATCGAGGTTGGGTGCACGGCCGCCGCGGAGTCCGGTGGGGCATTTCCGTTCGAAGCGAAGATCGTCGAAACCGGCAGCCATCGGCATGGCGAGGTCGGCGATCCGGCTCCGAAACGGCGCGAAGCAGTTGACCGCCAGCCCAGATGAAGAATGGGCCGCCCGGAACTTGGTCTGCAGCTCGTTGCCGTCGCCTGAGGACAGGTCTGCTTCGAAATCCTTCAGCGTGACCTGCGGAAGCAGGGTGTCGCGAAAATCTGCAACGTAGCCCTTCGGGTCGAGGGACGTGTCCGGGTGCTGGCCCATGAACGCCTCTGACAGCGCCTGGACGGCTCGGACCCTCGTCGGGCGTTCTGAAATCGATTCCTGTTTCATGGGAGCAGTATAGCCATGGCCAGCGCGTTCGCATCCGCCCTCGAGGCGCTCTTCGCGGATGCGCATCTCGCGAGTGACATCGTCTACATCGCCGAGGGCGGCGCGCCTTCGCTGGTCCGCGCCATCCTGCGGCGCCCCGACGACGTCACCAGTTTCGGCGAGGCGCGGATCTGGTCGGAGAGCACCCGGCTCGATCTGCGCCTTTCCGAGGTGGCCAACCCGCGTCCCGGCGACCGCATCGAGATCGACGGCGAGGCCTTCCTCATCCAGGGCGAGCCCGTCCGCGACCGCGAACGGCTGGTCTGGACAGTGGATCTGCGTCCGGCCTGATCGCGATGAAGCTGAAGCTCGACATCACCCCGGACCTCGTCGCCGCCATGGCGGCAGAGGTGAAGGCCGGAGAGAAGGCCGTCACCGCCGCTATGCGCGAGGCGGGCACCGGGCTGAAGACCGCCTGGCGCGGCCAGATCACCGGCGCGGGGCTCGGCCGGCGGCTCGCCAACTCGATCCGGAGCCAGACCTTCCCGAAGGCCGGCGAGAGCCTGAACGCCGCGGCGCTCGTGTGGTCCAAGGCCCCGGTCATCGTCGGCGCTCACGACACCGGGCCGCTGATCCGCTCCAAGGACGGGTTCTGGCTTGCGATCCCGACGCCAGCCGCCGGACGCGGCCTGCGCGGCGGCAGGATCACCCCCGGCGAATGGGAGCGCCGCCGGGGGCTGCGGCTCCGCTTCGTCTACCGTCGCCGCGGGCCCAGCCTGCTGGTGGCAGAGGGACGGCTGAACAGTCGTGGGCTCGGTGTCGCGTCACGCTCGAAGACTGGCCGCGGGCGCACGACGGTGCCGATCTTCCTGCTGGTGCCGCAGGTCAAGCTGCCGAAGCGGCTCAACCTAGACCGGGATGCCGAGCGGGCGCTGGACAGCGTGCCGGGTCTGATCGTGGCGAATTGGGTTGAGGGGCGGCTTGGATGAGTGCGCAACCATTGGAATAAACCGGACGCTCGACGGAGCGCATTATTCAGCGCCCACCCACTTCAACACAGCAAGTGCCTCTGGCGAACTACGAACTCGAAGCTTGATTTCCCCGCGTGACGTTTCTTCCGAAGCGGGAAAGTGCTCTTTGGTCTTGCCCGGATCAATAAGCCCTGCATTCAAGGCAGGCTTCCGAAAGTACCACAGGACCCACTTCTGATTCAGGACAGCTGAATACAGCCAGTCGCCCTTGGCTTCGAAACGAAGTTCTCGTTCTATGTAACCATGTCCGGCCGGGCGCACCGTGGTCCCGCCAGGAAAATGAGCATGGGCAAAGGTCAAATAGGCGTCGCGGACGGCAGCATCGATGGCTGTTGCCGCTCGTAGCTGTTCTTCGAGTCTATGCGGATCAAGCAGCATCTTTCCTCCCACCGCTTGGTTCCGCGCGGCCTTCATTAATCCAAACACCCTCGAAACAAACGTCAAGCGCGGAGTCGCGTGACAGATATGCCCACCCCTCGCGAAACCATCCTCACCGCGCTGCACGCGCGGCTCTCGGCGCTGCCCGCCACCGCCCTCCGCGGCGAGGTGCTACCCGAGCGCGTCCCGGCCGAAGGCCTGCTGATCCTGCGCGACGGCGAACCAGGCGAGCCCGAAGTCACGCTGTCGCCCCTGCGCTACCACTACCAGCACCGCGCCGAGATCGAGGCGGTCGTTCAGGGCGCCGATCGCGACGCTGCGTTCGACACGCTGACCGCCAGCATCGGCGCAGCGCTTGCCGCCGACCGGACGCTGGGCGGGCTCTGCGACTGGGTCGAGGCCGAAGCCCCGCGCCCGGTCGATCTGCCGGTCGAGGGCGCGGCCAGCCTGAAGGCGGCCGTGATCCCGGTGGTGCTGCACTATTCCACGGCCGATCCGCTCGGCTGATCCCGACAACCCGAGGAGAACACCATGGCACGAGCCCAGGGGGCGCGGGCGCTGATGGCGCTTGCGTTCGAGACGACCTATGGAACGCCGCCCGCCAGCGGCTTCACCCGCATGCCCTTCGCCAGCACCTCGCTCGGCGCCGAGCAGCCACTGCTGAACTCGGAGCTTCTCGGCTACGGCCGCGATCCGCTGGCGCCGATCAAGGATGCGGTCACGGCCGATGGCGACGTCGTCGTGCCGCTCGACGCCGAGGCTTTCGGGTTCTGGCTGAAGGCGGCCTTCGGGACACCGACGACCACGGGTGCGGAGGCGCCCTACAGCCACGAGTTCCAGTCGGGGTCCTGGACGCTGCCCAGCATGTCGATCGAGACCGGCATGCCCGAGGTGCCGCGCTACGCGATGTACTCGGGCTGCGTGCTCGACCAGATCACCTGGCAGATGCAGCGATCCGGGCTCCTGACCGCGACAGCCCGGCTGGTGGCGCAGGGCGAGACGGTCGGCACCACGACCAGCGCCGGAACGCCCGCCGCGCTGGAGCTGAAGCGCTTCGGGCATTTCAACGGGGCGATCACGCGGAATGGGTCCGCCCTCGGCAACGTGGTCTCGGCCGAGATCACCTATGCCAACAACCTCGACCGGATCGAGACCATCCGCTCGGATGGCCGCATCGACGGCGCGGACCCGTCCATCGCCGCGCTGACCGGCCGGATCGAGGTGCGCTTCGCCGACCAGACGCTGGTGACGCAGGCAATCAACGGCGAGGCCTGCGAGATGGAGTTCGCCTACCTCCTGCCGTCCGGCGAAAGCTTCACCTTCACCGTGCACGCCGTCTACCTGCCGCGTCCGCGCATCGAGATCTCGGGGCCGCAAGGCGTGCAGGCCACCTTCGACTGGCAGGCGGCGCGCGACAGCGTCGTCGGCCGGATGTGCACCGCAACCCTCGTGAACGACGTGGAGACCTTGTCTTAAGATTTCCCCCGGTTCCCGTGCGATACGGGAGCCGCTGTCCGGCACCTCAAATATGCCGGACAGCGGCGGGGGACGGATCGTTGTGGAGATGGTCGGAGAGGGCCGGTCAGTAGTGTGATCGCCCCCGCCTTTTCGAATGTCCTGAACGGATACATGGGGAAGACCTCGCGTCCTTGCCCCGAATGACAAGGCCAGGAGGCGAAAAGACCATGACCGACACTATCGGGATCGACATCTCGAAGACCACACTCGACATCTACCGTATCTCGGACGGCAAACGAGCCCGCTTCGGCAACGACGCGTCCGGCTTGAAGGCCATGCGCAAGTGGCTCGGGGCGGCACCGCTCCGCGTCGTCTACGAGGCGACCGGGCGCTATCACCGCGATCTGGAGGCCGCGCTTGCGGCTTTCGGCCATCACAACGTCAAGGTGAACCCCGCACGGGCGCGACGCTTCGCGCAGGCTACCGGACAGGGAGCGAAGACCGACCGCGTCGATGCGGAGATGCTTGCACGGATGGGTACCGTGCTCGGCCTCGAGGCGACCCCGGTCAAAACTGACGAACTGCACGAAATCAAGGAGCTGCATGTCGCTCGGGTTGCTCTGATCAAGGATCGGACGGCCTGCCGAAACCGGATCGGCATGGCGCGCAACAAGATCGTCCTGGCGCAGCTGCGCGCGCGCCTTCGCCAGATCGACACCCAGATCGCGCAGATCGACAGGGAACTGCGCTCCCGGATCAAAGCCGATCCCGGGCTCGCCAGGCGCTACGAGATCCTGACGTCGATCCCCGGCGTCGGGCCCGTCGCCGCCATCGCCCTGATCATCGAGATGCCGGAGCTCGGGGCGATGAGTTCGAAGGAAGCTGCGAGCCTCGCAGGCCTCGCACCTATCACGCGGCAGTCGGGAACGTGGAAGGGCAAGGCCCGTATCGGCGGAGGCCGCACTGCTCTCCGTTGCATGCTGTTCATGCCCGCTGTGATCGCGACCCGCTTCAACGCCCCGCTCCAGCAAGTCCACCGGACGCTCATCGCTGCCGGAAAGCCCTGGAAAGTCGCCATCACGGCGGTGATGCGAAAGCTCATCGTCCTCGCCAACGCCCTGATCCGGGACGACCGGAAATGGGCCGAAATCAACCCTTGATCAAAACGGATACTATTGATGCTGACGCTCGACCTGACCAACGCCCCGCGCTGGCATGACCTCACCCCCGGCGTGCGGGTGCAACTCCGCCCATTGACCACCGCGCTGATGGTCGCGACACGCAGCGATCCCGCTGTCGAGGGGGTGCCCGAGGACGCCTCCGACGAGGAGCGCGCCGTCGCTTTTGCAAAAGCACTGGCGCGTCGCGCGGTGCTCGCCTGGGACGGTATCGGCGATGCGGACGGCAAGCCCATCGATCCGAGCCCCGAGGCCATCGACGCGCTGCTCGATGTCTGGCCGATCTTCGAGGCGTTCCAGCTGACCTACGTCTCGAAGGGCCTGCTGCTGGAACAGGAAAAAAACGCCTCTGCGCCCTCGCTGAATGGTCCTTCGGCGGGGGCGAGCGCTACTGCGAAGCCTGCGCACCCTACGAGGGCCGCGAGCAAGCCTGCCCGGACTGCCCGGCGCGGCTGAACCGTCCGGCAACGCCGGAGGGTTGGCAGGTCTGGGACCTTGTCGGCCGACTCGGCGGCCAGCTGCGTGTCCTGCCCGGCGCGGTGACCGGCTGGGACATGTCGGCGGCGCTCGCGCTCGGTGACGCACTCGGCGTGCCGCCGCTCGCCATGGCCGAACTGCTGCCTGTCATCGAAGCGGTGATGGTCGCCAAGCTCAACGAGCAGATGGAGCACTCCCATGGCTGAGAAGAGGGTCAGCGTCCGCCTCGCGGCCGTGGGCGGACGGCAGGTGCGCGCCGAGCTGGAAGGCGTGGGCGAGGCCGGGTCGCGCGGCTTCGGACGGCTGAGCCGGGAGATGGAGGCCGCGAACGCGAGGCTAGCGGCATTTTCCCGTCGCGTTGCCGTAGCCGCTGCCGCCGCAGTTGCAGCTGCCGCCGCGGCGGGCGTGGCGATGATCCGCTCCGGTCTGCAGACGGTCGATGCGCAGGCCAAGCTCGCCCAGTCCCTCGGCACCACCGTCGCCTCGATCCAGACGCTGGAGCGCGCGGGCGAGCTGGCTGGTGTGTCCATGTCCGGCATCGAGCAGGCGACGAAGGACCTGACGCGGCGACTCAGCCAGGCGGCCGCCGGGACCGGTCCCGCCGCCGACGCGCTCGACCGGCTGGGGCTGTCGGCCACCGACCTGATTGCGCTGCCGCTGGACCAGCGGGTCGGCGCGATCAACGCGGCCATCGAGAGCTTCGTGCCTGCCGCCGAGCGCGCGGCCGTGGCAGGTCAGCTTTTCGGCGAGGAAGGCTCCATCGCCATGTCGCGGATCGACACCGCGACGCTGCGCCAGGCGACGGAGGACGTGCTCGCCTTCGGCGTCGTCGTCTCGGAGCAGGATGCCGATCAGATCGAGCGGACGAACGACGCAATCTCGCGCCTCGGGCTGATCTGGCGCGGGCTCTCGAACCAGCTGGCCGTCGCCGCAGCCCCGGCGCTCGAGGCTGTCGCCAACGCCATGGCCGCCATTGCCAGCCGCACCGGGCCGCTCGGCATCGCCATTCGCGGTCTCTTCGACAATATCGGCCGCCTGACCACCTATGCCGCCACCTTCGCGGCCTTCCTCGCTGGCCGCTGGGTCGCTGGCATGGCCGCTGCGGCGCTCTCCGTGCGCGGCCTCGCCACGGCGCTGGTCGTCCTGCGCGGCGCGCTGATCCGCACCGGCATCGGCGCGCTCATCGTCGGCGCGGGAGAACTCGTCTACCAGTTCGCCCGGCTTGTCTCCGGCGCGGGCGGCTTCGGCGAGGCGATGTCGCTCCTGAAGGACCTCGCCGTCGAGGTCTGGGAGCGGATCCGCATGGGTGCGGCCGCGGCGGGCGCGGCCGCCACGGCGATGTTCTTCGACCTGAAGGCCGATGCCGCCTCGGGCATGAAGAGCGCCATCGAGAGCGTCGTGGCTTTCGGCAACACCGCCGCGAACACGTTCGAGGGCGCCTACGAGGCGATCAAGGCGATCTGGGGTCTGCTGCCCGCCGCCATCGGCGATCTCGCGTTCCAGGCAGCGAACAGCCTCGTCGACGGTGTCGAGGCGATGCTGAACGGCGTGGTCTCGCGCATCAACGGCTTCATCGGCGGCATCAACGCCGGTCTCGAAGCGCTCGGGTCCGAGCGCCGCATCTCGCTGGTGCGCGACCTCGATCTCGGCGAGATCGAGAACCGTTTCGAGGGCGCGGCCAGTGCTGCCACGACGGCGGCGCAGGCGGCGTTCGACCGGGCCTTCGAGGAGAACCCGCTGACCGCACCCGACCTCGGTCTGACCGAGGCAGCAAACCGGGCGCTCGAGTCCGCCAACCTCTATAGGGGCGCCGCGCGCGATCTGGCGGAAGGGGCCCGCGCGCCCCTCGAAAGCTGGCAGGCCCTGCGGGATGCCGTCCGCGCAACCGACGAGGACGGGGCCGATGCGCTGGCCGAGGCGACGACCGCGGCGGAGCGGTTCGAGACCGCGCTCGACGGCGCGGGACAAGCTGCGACCGACGCCGGAACCGCCGCGGGTGCTGCGGCTGCCGCGGCCGAGCCGAATGTGGAGACGGCCGTCACCGGCTGGCAGGCGGTCACGGCGGCGCTGTCGGACTACGCCAGCAAGGCGCGCGAGATCGGTGGCGACATCGGCCAGAGCCTCGTCGGCGCCTTCCAGTCCGCCGAGACCGCGGTCGGCGAGTTCGTGAAGACCGGCAAGCTGAATTTTCGCGATCTGATCACCTCGCTGCTGGCCGATCTCGCCCAGCTGGCGGCGCGGCGCTTCATCCTCGGACCGATCGCAAACGCGCTCTCCGGCGTGTTCTCCGGGGCGGGCGTTCGCGGGGCTTACGCGGCCCCACTGGGGCCACGGTCCCCGCTCACCTACGCCAACGTCCTGCATGCGGGCGGGATGGTCGGATCGGCTGGGCCCACGAGGATGGTCCCGGCGATGGTCTTCGCCGCCGCGCCGCGGATGCATTCCGGCGGGATGGCGGGGCTTCGGCATGATGAGGTGCCCGCTATCCTCCAGCGGGGCGAGCGGGTGCTCTCGAGGCGCGAGGCGCAGAGCTACGGCGCGGGCGGCGGCGTCAACGTCACCATCATGGCACGTGACGCCGAGAGCTTCCGGCAGTCGCGGACGCAGGTTGCGGCAGACATCGCCCGTGCGGTCTCGCTCGGGCGGAGGGGCATGTGATGGCGTTTCACGAGGTCCGGTTCCCCGACAACATCAGTCGCGGCGCGCGCGGCGGGCCCGAGCGGCGGACGCAGATCGTCGAGCTCGCCTCGGGCGACGAGGAGCGCAATGCGAGCTGGGCCAACTCGCGCCGCCGCTACGATGTCGCCTACGGCATCCGCCGCGCCGATGATCTCGCCGCCGTCGTCGCCTTCTTCGAGGCACGGAATGGGCGGCTGCATGGCTTTCGGTTCAAGGACTGGGGCGATCACAAGTCCTGCCTGCCGTCCCAGACGCCAGCGCCGACCGATCAGGCGATCGGCACCGGCGACGGCACGACGAGCGCCTTCCAGCTGGTGAAGCGCTACGCCTCCGGCGCGCAAACTTGGACACGCGCCATAGCCAAACCGGTGACCGGAACCGTGCGCATCGCGGTGGCGGGCGTCGAGCAGCTCTCCGGCTGGTCGGTCGACGCCACGACCGGCGTCGTCACCTTCGGCGTCGCGCCGGGCGCTGGCGTCGCCGTCACAGCGGGCTTCACCTTCGACGTGCCAGTCCGTTTCGACACCGACGCGCTCGACGTGACGCTCGACCTCGAGCGGCTCGGCTCGATCACCTCCATTCCGCTGCTGGAGATCCGGCGATGAACGACACCGGCAGCTTCGTCGCAGCCGTCCTACGCGAGCTCGCGGCCTCGACCGCCGTGATCCTCGCCGCCTGGGGCGCGCTCGGCGGCGCCACGAACGCACTGACCACGAAGATGCGGCTGCGCGATGCGCTGCGGCACATCCTGCTCGGCGGGCTGATCGCCGCCGGGATGGGCAGCCTCTCCATGGCCGTGATCACCGCCTGGCTCAGTCTGCCGCCCGAGGCGATCCCCGCAGGCGGAGCGGCGGGTTCGGCGGCCTATCTCGTCGGGGTCTTCGGACCGGCCTTCATCGAGATGCTGCTCGCCCGCCTCCGCCGCGCCAACGAAGGCCGCGGCGATGAATGAGCTCATTCGCCTCGCGCGCTCCCTCCGCTGCGAGCCTTCCGCTCCACGGCAGGCTTTCGCCCATCGCCTGCGCATTGGCCTTGCCGTCGCGGCACTGATCCTGATCCTCTCGCTTCTCCGGTAATCTCATGCACATGACCGACCGGGGCCTGCTGGCCCTCGTCCGGCACGAAGGACTCGTGCCCGGACCCTATCTTGATGTGAAAAAGGTCTGGACCTTCGGCATCGGCCACACGGCTGCCGCCGGGGAGCCCGATCCGTCCACGATGCCGCGCGGCATGCCCGCCGATCTCGACGCCGGGATCCGCGAGGCGTTCCGGGTCTTCCATGCCGACCTCGCCCGCTACGAGGCCGCTGTCCTGCGCGCCGTGAAGGTTCCGCTGGCGCCGCACGAGTTCGATGCGCTGGTCAGCTTTCACTACAACACCGGCGGCATCGCGAAGGCCGCGCTCACCCGGCACCTCAACGCCGGCAATCGCGTTGCAGCCGCCGACGCGTTTCTGAACTGGCGGCGACCGGCCTCCATCATCCCGCGCCGCGAAGCCGAGCGCGACCTGTTCCGCCACGGCCAATATCCCGGCGGCACGATCCCGGTCTGGTCCGTGGACCGCGCGGGCCGCGTGGACTTCTCCAGGCCGATCCGCCGCCTGACGGAAGACGAGGCTCTGGCCCTGCTGCGGCCGTCGCCGCTGCCGAGACCGCCGGTCTTCGATCTTGCTCCCGACGCGCCGACCGGCTGGCTCGCCCGCCTGGCCGCCTTCTTCTCCATCCTGATCCGGAGGGCCTGACCCATGCGCTACATTCGTCCGACCTCGCTCACCTGGTGGGCGGGACTGCTCGCCATGCTCACCGGCATTGCCTCTCTCGCGTTGCCCGCGACCGGGCCGCTCGGGGAAGTGTCCCGCCTCGTCGCACTGCTCGCCGGCTCGGGGGACGCTTCGCCCGCGGGGCTCATGTTCCTCGGTCTGGGCCTGATCGGTCTGCGGGACCGGATCGAGCGCGGGTTCCGCGGCGATGCTTGAGTTCTTCGCAGGTGTCGTCGTGGGCGGCTGCCTCGGCGTATTCGTCGTCGCCCTCTGCATGGCCGCCGCACGCGGGGAGCGGGACGATGGCTGAACTCCTCATCTGGCTGGTCGCGGCTCTCGGCGCGGTCGGGGGCGTCGTCCTCGGCCGGGTCTGGGGCCGAGTGGAAGGGGAACGTGCAGGCAAACGGGAGGCGGAACGCGATGCGATCAAAGACAAGAACAACCGTGTCGAGCGCGGGCGGGATGCGGTTCGTGATGGCCGCGGCGCTGGCGATCCCGCTGACCGGCTGCGCCGCAACGATGGGCGGTGGTGACGCCGGCTGCGCCTCCTACGCCGAGGCGCGGCTCGCCCGGCCGCCCGCCGAGACTGTCGCAGCCGTGCCGCCGGACTGGGCGAGCTGGATCGCCGATCTCGACGACCGAATGACGGGAACCTGCCGATGAAATCCCTCTCGCCCGAGCTTCAGGCGCATCTCGACGAGGGCACGACGACGCTCGCCTGGTGCTGGCGCATCACCCGTGCCGACGGCGTCACCTTCGGCTTCACCGATCACGACCGGACGCTGAGCTTCGACGAGACCGACTTCGAGCCCGAGAGCGGGTTGACCGCCTCCGAGGTCCGCTCGGGCTCGGACTTGTCGGTGGATGCGCAGGACGCGGAAGGCGTGCTGACCTCGGACCAGATCACCGAGACCGACATTCTTGACTGCCGATGGGACAACGCCGAGGTCGAGGTCTGGCGGGTGAACTGGGCCGACACTGGCCAGCGCGTGCTGATGCGGCGCGGTGCCATCGGCCAGATCCGGCGCGGGCGGCTCGCCTTCGTCGCCGAGGTGCGCTCGCTCGCCCATGTGCTGGGCCAGACGGTGGGACGGACCTTCCAGGCGACCTGCGACGCGGCGCTCGGCGATGCGCGCTGCGGAGTGGACATCGAAAATCCCGCCTTCAGCGGCACCGGCGCCGTCATCGATCTCCTGCGCGACAGGGCCTTCACCGCCTCTGGCCTCGGCGGCTTCGCCTCCGGCTGGTTCACCTTCGGCACGCTGAACTGGACGAGCGGCGCAAATGCGGGGCGGCGCACCGAGGTGCTGGGCCATGACGTCACGGATGGCATTGCCGTGCTGACGCTCCTCGAGGCGCCGGTGCGCGCGATCGCCGAGGGCGACGGTTTCACCATCCGCGCGGGCTGCGACAAGCGCATGGAGACCTGTGGCGCGAAGTTCGCGAACACCGCCAACTTCCGGGGTTTCCCGCACATCCCCGGCCAGGACGCCGTGCTGCGCTACGCCACGAAGGACGGCGGCCACGAGGGAGGGGTGCTGTGACGCAACCCCTCGCATCGGCCGACCCGACGCGCGTCATCTCCGTCGCAGGCTCCTGGCTCGGCACACCGTACCACGACCAGGCCAGCCTGCGCGGTGTCGGCTGCGATTGCCTCGGGCTGGCCCGGGGCGTCTGGCGCGAGGTCGTCGGCCCCGAGCCGTTCCCGATCCCGCCCTACAGCCGCGACTGGGGCGAGACCGGGCCGCGCGAGGTTCTTGCCGAGGGCGCGGGGCGCATGATGATCGAAGTGGAACCGGCGGCGGCCGGTCCCGGCGCGCTGGTGCTCTTCCGCATGAAGCCCCGCGCCATCGCCAAGCATGTCGGGATCCTCACCGGCCCCGATACCTTCCTCCACGCCTATGAGCGGCTCGGCGTGATCGAGGAACCGCTCACCCCATCCTGGCGGCGGCGCATCGCCTTCGCCTTCCTGTTTCCGCAACGCTGAGGCCCGACCATGGCAACGCTTGTTCTCGGCGCGGCCGGTGCCGCCATTGGCAGCAGCATCGGCGGCGCGATCCTCGGCGTGAGTGCCGCCACCATCGGCGGCTTCATCGGCTCCAGCATCGGCTCGGTGGTCGACAGCTGGATCATCTCGTCGCTGGCGCCCACACAGCGCATCGAGGGCGCGCGGCTCGACACGCTCCGCATCACCTCGGCCACCGAGGGCGCGGTCATCCCGCGGCTCTATGGCCGGATGCGCATGGGCGGCAACATCATCTGGGCGACCGATTTCCGCGAGGAGACGAAGACCACCACGCAGGGCGGCGGCAAGGGCGGCGGAGGCGGCAAAGTCAAGACGACCGAGTATCTCTACTTTGCCAGTTTCGCCGTAGCGCTCTGCGAGGGCCCGATCACCGGGATCGGCCGCATCTGGGCCGACGGCAAGCCGATGGACCTCTCCGGCGTCACCTGGCGCTGGTATCCGGGCGACGAGGCGCAGACGGCGGACCCGTTCATTGCGGCGAAGATGGGCGCGGCCAACACGCCCGCCTATCGCGGCACCGCCTATGTGGTCTTCGAGGAACTGGCGCTCTCGACCTACGGCAACCGCCTGCCGCAGCTCTCCTTCGAGGTGTTCCGGCCGCTGGCCGATCCCGACACCGCCGAGGCGCTGACCCGCGCGGTCACCATGATCCCGGCCTCGGGCGAGTTCACCTATGCCACGCAGGCGATCCGGAAGACCGATGGCGGCGCAACGGTACCCGAGAACCTGAACGCGCTGGCCGACTCCACCGACATGGTGGAGGCGCTCGACCGGCTGCAGGCGATGGCGCCTGCGGTCGAGAGCGTCAGCCTCGTCGTGGCGTGGTTCGGCGACGATCTGCGCGCGGGATCCTGCAGGGTGCGGCCGGGCGTCGAGGTGTCCGCAAAGTCGACCACGCCCGCCAGCTGGTCGGTGAATGGCGTGAGCCGCGCCGGTGCCTTCCTCGTCAGCCGCGACGATCAGGATCGCCCGGTCTATGGCGGCACGCCGTCCGACTTCGCCGTGGTGCAGGCGATCCAGGAGATGAAGGCCCGCGGGCTGCGCGTGACATTCTATCCCTTCATCCTGATGGACGTGCCGCCCGGCAACAGTCTGCCGAACCCCTATTCGGACAACGCCGCCGAGACCGGCCAGCCCGCGTTTCCCTGGCGGGGGCGGATCACCTGTTCGCCTGCAGCGGGCTTCGCCGGGACCGTGGACAAGACCGGCACGGCCGCCGCGCAGGTCGCGAGCTTCTTCGGAGCCGCGACGCCCGCGAGCTTTAGTGTCTCGGGCCAGTCGGTTTCGTGGACCGGCCCGTCCGGCGACTGGGGCCTGCGGCGCATGGTGCTGCACTACGCCCATCTCTGCGCGGCGGCGGGCGGTGTCGACGCCTTCCTGATCGGCACCGAGATGCCGGGGCTGACGACGATCCGCTCGGGGGCCAGCACCTATCCCGCCGTGCAGGCCTATCGGGATCTGCTCGCCGATGTGCGCTCGATCCTCGGGTCCGGCACCAAGATCGGCTACGCCGCCGACTGGTCGGAATACTTCGGGCACCAGCCGGGCGACGGCAGCGGCGACGTGTTCTTCCACCTCGACCCGCTCTGGTCGGATGCCAACATCGATTTCATCGCGATCGACAATTACATGCCGCTCTCCGACTGGCGGGACGGGTTCGAGCATGCCGACGCGGCCGAGGGCTGGCCTGCGATCTATGACCGGACCTATCTGCAGAGGAACATCGCGGGCGGCGAAGGCTTCGACTGGTTCTATGCCTCTGCCGCCGACAGATCCGCGCAGGTCCGCACCCCGATCACCGATGGCGCGGCGGCCAAGCCGTGGGTGTTCCGCTACAAGGACCTGCGCGCCTGGTGGTCGAACCCGCACTACAATCGCCCGGGTGGGGTGGAGAGCGGCACACCGACGGCGTGGGTGCCGGAGTCGAAGCCGATCTGGTTCACCGAGCTCGGCTGTCCGGCCATCGACCGGGGCACCAACCAGCCCAACGTGTTCTTCGACCCGAAGTCGTCGGAGAGCTTCACGCCGCATTTCTCGCGAGGCTGGCGCGACGACGCGATCCAACGCGCCTACCTCGAGGCCAGCTACCTCTGGTGGGGTCAGGGCGCGAACAACCCGACGTCATCCGTCTACGGCGGCCGGATGGTCCATGTCCCCGAATGCGCCGCCTGGACCTGGGACGCGCGGCCCTATCCGTTCTTTCCGGAGCTGACCGGCACCTGGACAGACGGCCCGAACTGGCGGCTCGGTCACTGGCTGACCGGACGGCTCGGCGCGGTGTCGCTGCCGGCCCTCGTGCGCCATCTCTGCCTGCGCGCTGGGCTGGCGGAAAGCCTGATCGACGTCTCGGGCCTCTGGGGCGCGGTCGAGGGCTATGTGATCGGGGCACTCGAAAGCCCCCGCGCCTCGATTTCCACCTTGGCCCGCCACTTCGGGTTCGATGCCATCGAAACGGAGGGCGTGATCCGCTTCGTCATGCGCGGCCGCGCCTCGGTTGCGACGCTCACCATCGACGATCTCGTCGCAAGCCGCGAGGGCGAGGCCTTCGAGCTGACCCGCGGCCAGGAGACCGAACTGCCCCAGGCGCTGAAATGGCAGGTCGCCCGCGCGGACGAGGATTATGACGCAGCGCTTGTCGAGGCCCGCCGTATCACGGTCGACACCACGCGCATTGCCTCGGAAAGTTTCCCGATGGCGATCCCGCCCGAAGAGGCCGAACGCCGCTGCCGCCGCGCGCTGATGGAAGCCTGGATCGGCCGGGAGAGCGCCACCTTCCGCCTGCCGCCCTCGCGGCTAGCCCTCGATCCCGCCGACGTCATCCGGCTGGCGCATGATGGCCGTGAGGTCGAGTTCCGCCTCGTCTCCGTCGCCGATGCCGAGGCGCGCGGGATCGAGGCTGTCCGCCAGGACCGCGCCGCCTACGATCTGCCACCCGGCGATCCGCGCCCGGCCTCGCTTGCCAGCCCCGTCGTCTTTGGCACGCCGGAAGTGGTTATGCTGGACCTGCCGCAGATCAGCGAGGACCAGCCTGCCCATCGCCCCCTGATCGCCGCCCATGCCAGCCCCTGGCCGGGCGAGATCGCGGTGTTCCGCAGCGCCTCGACGGACGGGTTCGCGTTGCTGACGACCTTCGGCAGTCGGGCGCGGATCGGGACGCTGGCCTTCGACCTCTTTCCCGGCCCCACTTCACGCTTCGATCTGGGCAATGCGCTGGTCGTCGATCTTCTGTCGGGGACGCTCGAGAGTGTGACGGACCTCGCCTTGTTCGGCGGGGCGAATGCACTGGCCGTGGAGACGGCGGCCGGGGCCTGGGAGATCGTCCAGGCTGCCCAAGCCGAACTCATCGCCCCAGGCCGATATCGGCTGACCCGTCTCCTGCGTGGCCAGCGCGGAACGGAGCATGCCATCGGCAACCCGGCTCCCGCCGGGGCGCGGGTCGTGGTGCTGGACGCGACTTTGGCCTCAATCCCCATTGCTGAGGCAGACCTTGGCTTGCCATGGAACTGGCGCGTGGGCCCGGCTGCGCGGGCGGTCAGCGATGCAGGCTATGCCGCGCTGGGCTTCACGCCGACCGGCCGGGGTCTCGTGCCCTTCGCGCCGGTCCATGTCGAACAGCCGTGGCGAACGGCCCGCAGCCCGGGCGATCTGACCATCCGCTGGACGCGCCGGTCCCGCGCGCTGGTGGCCGATGCCTGGGAACAGGTCGAGGTGCCGCTGGCCGAGGACCTGGAATCCTACGACGTCCAGATTCTTGACGGGACCGTCGTCAAGCGCACGCTGACCAGCACCACGACCTCCGTTATCTACGCCGCCGCCCAGCAGACCGCCGATTGGGGCGCGCCGCTCGGGCCCGGCCAGACGCTGGCCATCCGGATCTTCCAGCTTTCGAACCGCCTCGGCCGCGGCACGCCCGCCGCGGTCACGCTGCAATTCTGATCCCAACCTGCGGGAAGCTCCATGTCCGACACCACGACCCATCTGGGCCTGCCCTACCTTCTGGCCGCCCAGGCGCAGAAGCATGTCACCCACAACGAGGCGCTGCGGCTGCTTGATGCGATGGTGCAGCTCTCGGTCCTCGATCGCACGCGCACCGCGCCCCCAGCCAGCCCGGCGGACGGCAACCGCCATCTGGTGGCCTCTGGCGCGACCGGACTTTGGGCGGGGTGGGACCTGAACATCGCCTTCTGGGTCGACGGCGCATGGATCCGGCTCGTCCCGCGTACCGGCTGGCTTGTGTGGGTCGCTGCAGAGGGGCTGTTCCTCGTCTGGACCGGCAGCGCCTGGGAGGTGGTGGGCGAGCCGCGCGCTGTGTCGGACGCGGTCTTCAGCCTGGTGAACGACGCCGACCCTACAAAAAAGGCAACCTTCTCGCTGGCGGGGATCAGCGCGGGCACCACGCGCAGCTTCACCCTGCCGAATACCTCGTCGGAACTGGCGATCCTTGCAGGCACCCAGACCTTCACGGGCAACAAGACGTTTTCGGGGACTCTGACCGCCTCGGGCACGGTCACCGTCTCGGCAGCGTCCGCCAGCATCGGCACGGCCACGACGACCGCGACCTACGGAATGGGCACCGGGGCGACGACCACCGGCGTCACCAAGACCGTGAACCTCGGCACCGGCGGCGCCTCCGGATCGACCACGGTCGTGAACATCGGCTCTGCGACGGCTGGCGCAGGCGGCACGACGGTGGTGAACACGCCCACGGTCACCTTCGCCAATGCGGTCACGCAGGTCGGCATGCCGCAGGCGAACCTGACTGCTCAGCTTCTCGGCCTCGGCGGGGCCACGGCGGACAGTTACAACCGGGTTTCGGTCAACACTCCGGCACTGCTGTTCAACAACGCAGGCGCAGGCATCGAGGCCACCGTCAACAAGGCGGCCGCCGGAAACGATGCAGCTTTCGCCTTCAAGACCGGGTTTTCGGCGCGGGCGCTGATTGGCTTGCTCGGCAACGACGATTTCAGCTTCAAGGTCAGCCCTGACGGATCCACGTTCTTCGACGCGATCCGGATCGACCGCACCAGCGGCCAAGTGGAACTGCCGCAGCCGACGGTATTGCCGGGACTGGCGGCCGCGCCAACCCCGCCGCCCGCAGGCAAGGCATCGGTCTATGCCCGCAACCGCGCCGGAGCGCCGTGGATCGACGTCATGCGTCCCTCGGGACGGGATTTCCCCTTGCAGCCGCACTTCGGGGTGAACCGGATCGCAAACTGGTCGCCCTCGGTCAGCACCACGATCACGACCGAAGGCCTGCCGATCACCTCGGTCGGCACCGTCTCGCACCCGACCCTCGCCGCGACGAACCTCGCCGCCTCGATGCGGCGCTGGCGTCTGACCTCGGCGGCCGTCGTGGACTCGGTCGCCGACCAGCGCTCCGCAGGCTGGGCCTGCTGGCGCGGCAACGCGGCGGGCTTGGGCGGCTGGACCTTCGTCACCAGGATTTCGCTCACGACACTGCAGGCGACGGGCATGGGCTTCTTCGGCCTCTATGGTTCAACGGCAGCCCTTGCCACCACCCTGACACTGGCCGCAGCCATCAACTGCATTGGCATCGGCTTCCAGCGCGGGACGCACACCCGTTGGCAGCTGGTCGCGAATGACGGCACCGGGGCGCCGACGCTGACCGACTTGGGCGCGAGTTTCGGTATCGCCACAGGCGGAGTGCTGACGCTGTTCATCGCCGCGCCTCCGAACGGAAGCTCTGTCTGGGTGCGGGTGGTCGACGAGGTCTCAGGCGCGGTGTTCGAGCAGGAGATCACCGCCGACCTGCCAGCCACGACGCAATTCCTATCCCCACGGCTGTTCATGAACACCGGCGCGACAGCCGCCGCCGTCGCCTACGACTGCGCCGGGGTCTACGTCGAGACGGACTTCTGATCCGGCTTGGTGGAGAACCAGCTCGTGTGAAGCCCGGGCCAGGCGACATCAGAACGGGAAGCGCCGAACGCCTCGACCGCGGCGCATCGCCCGGCCCGGATCACGGGTTCACGGTTTCAAAAAGCGGCAGGGATTCGCTGCGCCGGAATGGTTGCACAGCTAAGCGGCATCTGTCCCCTGCGGCGATGGGCACAAATCTGCACCTTGGATCAGGCCGAAATCTGAACCACGCTTTCCCCGAAGTCTCTGTTCTGGCAATGTTCCATCCTGTCTTTATGATTCCCGGACCTTCGCATGTGTAATTTGTATTCCCAGACCAAGAGCCAGGACGCCATGCGCCATGTCTTTGACGACATGCGCGGGGATGACGAGGACTTGGTCGATCTGACCGGCAACCTGCCACCCATGACCGGAATCTTCCCCGACTATCCCGCGCCGATCATCCGGCACGGGACACAGGGTGGCTGGCAATTGACCATGGCGCGCTGGGGTATGCCGACACCGCAGGTGTTTCTGGCAGGCAAGCGCACCGATCCGGGCGTCACCAATATTCGCAATGTCGCTTCGGCCCATTGGAGACGCTGGCTCGGGGTGGAGCATCGCTGCCTCGTCCCCTTCACCAGCTTTTCCGAGATCGACAGCCGCCCGGGCGCACCCCGCAACCATCCGGTTTGGTTCGCGCTTGGCCAGTATCGCCCCCTGGCCTTCTTCGCGGGCATCCGCACCGAATGGACCTCGGTGCGCAAGCTGAAGGAGGGCGAGGTAACGGCAGAGCTGTTCGGCTTTCTGACCTGCCCACCCAATGCCGAGGTCGCGAAGATCCATCCCAAGGCGATGCCGGTGATCCTGACCAGGCCCGAGGAGTGGCGGCGCTGGCTGACTGCACCGGTGGCCGAGGCCCTGCCGCTGCAACGCCCCCTGCCCGACGGTACGCTGCAGATCGTGGCGGAGGGAGTGCGGGAAGATGCGGCCTGAGACCTTGCGCCCTGAACTGGCCCACGCCGACGAATTCGACCTTTGTGGGCGACGTGTGCATGAAGCCGAAGGCCGCGGTCGCCGAACCTTTGCGCTGTTTCAGGCGGTGCGGCATCCCGGCCCGCTGGTCTGGATCCTGCCCGCCCATGTGCCGGAACTGCCGATGCTGCGCGGGTTGCCGAAAGGTGTCGGCGAACGGCTGCACCTGTTCCGCGCCGAGGGCGAGACCGATCTGCTGTGGTGCATCGAGGAGGCACTGCGCTCGGCTCCCGTCGGCCTTGTCATCGCCGAACCGGAAAAGCCCCTGTCGCTGACCGCCGGGCGTCGCCTGCAACTGGCGGCCGAAGCCGGGCGGACCACCGGCCTGATGCTGATCCGCGAAGGCGCGGGCAGCAATGCCACCGAAACGCGCTGGGCCTGTGCCCCCGTAGCAAGCCCGGCGGCGGACTCGACTCTGCATTGCTGGACCCTTAATAAGAACAAAAAGGGAACTTGCGGAAGTTGGATTGTGAACTGGAATGGCGCGACGGCTGCTGTCCATCTGGTTTCCGAGGCTGGGCAGCGACATCAGCCTGCGGAACCGCCCGGTTGAAGGGCCCCTTGCCCTGAGCCTGCGCTCGGGCAATGCCGATCATCTGCATTGCCTGAACCCCGCCGCCACGGCCCGCGGCCTGCATCGCGGCATGGCACTGGCCGATGCCCGCGCGATCTGTCCCGATCTTGCCATCCGCCCCGCTGATCTGGCGCGTGAGGCGGCGGCGCTGGTGTCCTTGCGCCGCTGGGCCAGCCGCTATGCCCCCATGATTGCCACGGATGGCGCGGACGGTCTTTTGGCCGATATCTCGGGCGTGCCGCATCTGTTTGGCGGCGAAGCCGATTTGCGCGAGGACTTGCACGCGCGACTGACGCGGGCGGGCCTGCATCCGGAAAGCGCCATAGCAGGAACCCGAGGCGCAGCCCATGCGCTGGCTCGTAACGGCGGCGGCATCGTGCCTGACGGGCGACTGATCGAGGGAATCGGTCGCTTGCCGGTGACAGCCCTCAGAGCGAATCCTGAAACGGCCGAGGCGCTGGCGCGGGTGGGTCTGGCACGTATTGCCGATTTGGCACATTTGCCGCGCGCGCCTCTGGCCCGCCGCTTCGGGCAAGGGCTGGTTCTGCGGCTGGATCAGGCGCTCGGGCAGCGGGACGAGCCCGTTGCAGCGGAACCGGACGCCCCGCATTTTGGGGTGCGGATGACGCTCCCCGAACCGATCGGGCTGCAATCCGATGTCATGGCGGGGCTGGAGCGCCTGCTGGACCGGCTCTGCGCCAAACTCGCCCAGCATCGGATGGGCGCACGCCGGGTCCGGTTGGAGCTGCGCCGAGTTGATCGCCAATCTTCACAGGTCGAGATCGGTCTCGCCCGCCCGATGCGCGACGCGGCCCGCATCGTTGCGCTGTTTGCCAAGGGCGTGGACGAGGTGGATGCCGGTTTCGGCATTGATGCCCTTCGCCTGACTGCCCCGGTGACAGAGGCCCTTGCGCCGGAACAGATTGGTGGCGGCCAGGCGATCCGGCACGACGATGCGTTGGCTGATCTTCTGTCCTCTGTCGGCAACCGCATCGGCTTTGACCGGGTGCTGCGGCTGTTGCCTGCAACCAGCCTGATCCCTGAGCGCAGTTTCCTCTTGGCCCCGGCTGCTTATTCCGCATCCGAACCGATCCCGCATCGCGGGGGGGCGGCGCGGCCGATCTCCCTGTTTCCGCCCGAGCCGGTGACCGCCGCCTCGGGCAACCCGCCCGCGAGTTTCCGTTGGCGGCGCATGCGCTTCACCACGCTGCGCGCGCTGGGCCCAGAACGCATCACGCCGGAATGGTGGTTCGACGATCCCGTCTGGCGGTCGGGCCTGCGCGATTACTGGCGGATCGAAACCCGGGAAGGGCCGCGGCTCTGGCTGTTTCACACCCCGCAAACCCCGGACTGGCCCGCGCCCGGAGGGGCGCAGAACTGGCACGTACAGGGGGAGTTCGCATGATTCCCTACGCCGAACTTTGCGTCACATCGAACTTCACCTTCCTGACCGGCGCCTCGCATCCAGAGGAACTGGTATCGCGGGCGGCAGAACTGGGGCTGAGTGCCATCGCCATCACCGATCGCAATTCGGTGGCAGGCGTGGTGCGGGCCTTCTCCGCGCTGAAGGAACTGGCGCGTCTGCGCGACGAGGCGCGGACCGCGGCGGCAGAGGCGGGCCCAATCATCCGCTCGCAGCGCGTGACGGACCATTCCAGCCGCCAGACCGTGCCGCATTTCACCGGACAGACTGATGCCCCCGCCATGTCGGACGCGCCGCTGCCGAAACTGATCGCCGGGGCGCGTCTGGTGCTGACTGACTCCGCCGTGGAATGGCTGGCCCTGCCCACCGATCTTGCCGCCTGGTCGCGCCTGACCCGGCTTCTGTCGATTGGCAAGCGGCGCACGGCCAAGGGCGAATGTCACCTGCAACGCGCCGATCTGGTCGAATGGGGCAAGGGCATGGTGCTGATCGCCCTTTCGCCCGACCCGCTGGACGATCCCGGCCCGAAAAGCACCCGCGGCGATCTTCGCGCCATCGGTCGCGCCTTCCCCGGTCAGTGCTTCCTGGGGGCCGCCCCGCGCTATGACGGCCGGGATCAGATCCGTTTCGACCGGATCGGCATTCTGGCGCAGGAGGTGAGCCAGCCGATGGTCGCTGTGGGCGATGTGCTGATGCACCGTTCCGCCCGTCGCCCCCTGGCCGATGTGCTGACCTGCATGCGCCTTGGCTGCACCATCGACGCTATCGGCGAACACCGGCTGGTAAATGGCGAGCGCCGTCTGAAATCCGGCGCCGAGATGGCGAAGATGTTTCACCGCCACCCCGCCGCGCTGCGCCGCACGCTGGAGATTGCCGACCGTTGCGCCTTTCGCCTCAGCGACCTGCGTTATCAATATCCCGATGAATCGGAGAACGAGCCAGCGCAGGACCGGCTGGAACGGCTGGCGCGCGAAGGTCTTCACTGGCGCTACCCTTCTGGTGCGCCGCCAAAGATCGTGCATCGCGTGGAAAAGGAACTGACCCTGATCCGCGAGGTGTACTACGCCCCCTATTTCCTGACCGTCCACGACATCGTGCAGTTCGCCAGATCGAAGGGCATCCTCTGTCAGGGGCGCGGCTCCGCCGCCAATTCGGTGGTCTGCTATCTTCTGGGCATTACCGAGGTGCCGCCCGAGTCGATCACCCTGATCTTCGAGCGTTTCATCTCCAAGGAGCGGGGCGAACCGCCGGATATCGACGTGGATTTCGAACACGAACGCCGCGAGGAGGTGATCCAGTGGATCTATGCCCGCTATGGCCGCGAGCGTGCCGGCCTGACCGCAACGGTGATCCATTTCCGCAGCCGCGCCGCCATCCGCGAGGTTGGCAAGGTCATGGGATTGTCGCAGGACGTGATCGCGCGGCTTTCCGGGCAAATCTGGGGCTGGTCCTCGCCCCCCCCCGGCGAGGACCGGCTGCGCGATGCGGGCCTATCGCTTGCCGACCGCCGCGTGCAACTGGCCGTGCGACTGATCGGCGAGATCATCGGCTTTCCTCGCCATCTTTCGCAACACGTAGGCGGCTTTGTTATCACCAAAGGCCGTCTGGACGAACTTTGCCCAATTGAAAATGCGGCGATGGACGACCGCACCATCATCGAATGGGACAAGGACGACATCGACGCGCTTGGCCTTCTGAAGGTCGATATTCTGGCGCTTGGCATGCTGACCTGCATTCACAAGGCGTTTGCGCTTCTGGATGAGCATCGCGGGCAGCAGCTGACGCTGGCCAATGTGCCGCCCGAGGATCCGTCGATCTACGATATGCTCTGCCGCGCCGATGCGATCGGGGTCTTTCAGGTCGAAAGCCGGGCGCAATTGAACTTCCTGCCCCGGATGCGGCCGCGCAAATTCTATGACCTGGTCTGCGAGGTCGCCATCGTCCGCCCCGGCCCGATTCAGGGCGGCATGGTGCATCCCTTCATCAACCGCCGCATGGGGCGCGAAAAGGTCGAAGATCTCGGTCCCGCGATGATGGAGGTTCTGGGCCGCACCTATGGTGTGCCGCTGTTTCAGGAACAGGCGATGCAAATCGCCGTTGTCGCGGCAGGCTTCACCCCGTCCGAGGCTGACCGCCTGCGTCGGTCGCTTGCCACCTTCAAACGCATGGGCACCATCGGTTCGTTCCGCGACCGCTTTGTCAGCGGAATGCTCGCGCGGGGTTATGACGCCGATTTTGCGGCGCGCTGCTTTGCCCAGATCGAGGGGTTCGGCAGCTATGGTTTTCCCGAGAGCCACGCCGCCAGCTTTGCGCGGCTGGTCTATATTTCCGCCTGGCTGAAATGCCACCATCAGGCGGTCTTCACCTGCGCGCTTCTGAATTCGCAGCCGATGGGCTTCTATGCACCTGCACAGCTGGTCCGCGACGCCCGCGATCATGGAGTGGAGGTGCGGCCCATTTCGGTCAACCACTCGTTCTGGGACTGCACGTTGGAACCGCGCCCCGATGGGGCGCTGGCCCTGCGGCTCGGCTTCCGGCAGATCAAGGGGATGAGGGAAGAGGACGCCATCTGGATCGCAGCCGCGCGCGGTAACGGCTATCCCGATGTCGAAAGCCTGTGGCGCCGGGCGGGCGTGCACGCCGATGCGCTGGAACGGCTCGCCGAGGCTGATGCTTTTGCCGCCATCGGTCTCAATCGCCGAGACTCTCTGTGGGCAGCCAAGGCGCTGAAAGCCCCTGCGCCGCTGCCCCTCTTTGGCTCCGACGGCGAGGGAGCTGCCGAACCCGACGTCAAGCTGCCCCAGATGACCCTGGGTCAGGAGGTGATCGAGGATTACCTGTCGCTGCGGCTCAGTCTTCGCGCCCATCCGATGGAGCTGTTGCGACCGCGCCTGGCCGAAAGCCTGGCCCATGATCGCCTGCCACAGGCCAGTGGCCGCATCACAGTCACCGGCCTTGTCATCACCCGGCAGCGCCCCGGCACGGCGTCGGGCGTCATTTTCCTCACTCTGGAGGACGAGACCGGCACAGCCAATGTCGTGGTCTGGAAGAAGGTCTACGAGACCTTTCGCAAGGCGGTGATCGCCGGGCGGCTCGTGAGCGTGACCGGCCGGATCGAGCGCGATGGCCCGGTCACCCATCTGATCGCCGAGAGGGTCGAGGATGTTTCCCCTCTGCTGGCCACTCTGGGCCGCCCCGTCCTGATCCCGCCCAACGACGGTCGCGCCGATGAAACCAGGCGCCCGACTGGCGGCAGCAGGAGACCAACAGCGCGCCATCCCCGCGAACAGGCACGGAAGCTGTTTCCGAGTCGGGATTTCCATTGATCGGGAAAATGGAAGCACTCGCCCATCCGCAGGGCCTTCGATGGGGGCCTCTGCAAATGTTGACCAGGTGTTGACAAGAATTTCAAAAGCAAAAACCCGACGGTTTAAGTCGGGCTCCAACATTTTGATATCGTTGATTTGTTTGGTTGCGGGGGCGCGCTACCTACGAGACCGACACTCGATCCAAGCGGCCATCTGACCGACCGTATATAGCCGCCTGAAAGCACCTGAGGCGTCCGATCAATCGTGTTGAAATCTCCGCACGAAACGCGGAAATCCCAACATGACTTATACAGGATCGCAGTTGGCAAGCTGACTTAGATAGTGGTCTAGATGGGACGCCAGCCGAATACCCCATCTGAACAACCAGGCAGCATTGCGTTCATCAGGGCGGTTTGCAGCATCTGTCGCTGATCCGCCTCGGGGATAGCCAGCAAATCCGCAGGCCCGAAAATCGCACGATGGGTCACGAAACCGCTGAGAAGGCTAAGCGCGAAATGCGCCCGTCCCGGATCCGCATGGCCAAACGCCCTGCTTAGAGGCAGGGCTAGTGACGTGCCAAAGAATTGCGCAATGATCGCCCGCGCCTCGCTGCAGAGGCTGGACTGTGTCAGTAAATGAAGCGGCCTGACATCTTCTACCTTGCGCGGATCACGCAGGAAGGCCAGATCGCAGATCCGGTTGATCATGGTCGCGCCATCGGGGTCCCCTGCGGCGATGTCATCGAGGGGCGCAAGCGCCAGCAAGGCCTGACGGAATATCTCGGCCTTCGACCCGAAGGCGCGATGGACATAGGCCACATCGACCCCAGCCGCGGCGGCGATGTCGCGCAGGCTGGTGTCGGAATAGGGCATCCGCGCGAAAAGCAGCATCGCCGATGCAAGAATGCGTTCTTTCCCGGTTGCCTGCCCCGGCATGCGGTCGGTCGAGTTGGCTGAGTTGAGCGTCCTTGGCATGGGTGGCTTGTGTTCGTCCGGTGGCTTCGACGCGAAGAAACTGAAACCCACATTCCCCAAGTAAATCGCTGATTTTGCTGTCAGGATCTCAATATTTCCGCTATAAATCATGGTGTTGATGGCCGTGAGGGGCGCGTTTGATGGATCACCCAGAGGGTGCGGGTTCGAAGCGGGCAGATCGGGTCGAGTTCGACCGCCGGGTGCATGTGGAGTTCCGAGGTGCGCAGCTCAGTTCCGACGGCGGCCTGCTGGTGATGCGCGAGCTGGATGACGCGCTCGGGCTGTCCGATCTGGCGGCAAAAGCATTGCGCGACACCCGGCGCGGCAAGAACACGGTCCACCGGCTTGACGGGTTGTTCCGGCAATCGGTGTTCGGGCGACTGGCCGGATACGAGGATGTGAACGACGCCGACCGCCTGGCCCTCGATCCGGTGATGCGCCAGGTCGTGGGTGGAAGGGCTGTCGATGCGCAAGCGGCCTCGGCCTCGCAGATGGGACGGTTCGAGACCGAGACACTGGCACAGCCCGAGAACCGTGCCGCGCTGGCCGACCTGAATGGCCAATGGATCGACCGGTTCCATGACCGTAACGGGCTGAAGTACATCGTTCTGGACATGGACAGTTCGGTCAGCCCCACCCATGGCGATCAGGAGGGCGCGGCCTGGAACGGGCATTTCGACTGAAAATGCTGCCCCGGAGCAGAGGTGCGGCAAAATGCTGCCCCGGAGCAGAGGTGCGGCAAGGTGCAGCCCACACCGGGTCGTGTTGTTTAGCTGGTTTTTCAACAGCAAACAACCAGCAGCCGCTTTTGCGCGACAATACAGGTTTTCACCCTGTCATCGAGCGTTGACAACAGGGGAGCGTAGGGCGAAAACCGCATCGGGACATGCGCGAAGCATCCATCAGCACAGCAATCAGAGGCAGATCATGGCAAAGCCCGGCAGAAACACCATTATTCTGGGCGGCCTGGCCGTTGTCGCCGTGCTTGGCTGGCTGGCCTGGGACCGGCTGCAACCCGCCGGTCTGCCGGCGGGTTTTGCCAGCGCCAATGGCCGGATCGAGGCGACCGAGGTGGATATCGCGGCGCTCACCGGCGGCCGAATCGCCGAAATCACCGCTGCCGAAGGTGACATGGTCAGCGCAGGCGATGTGCTGGTGCAGATGGACGTGGTGCAGCTGAACGCACAAAAACGTCAGGCCGAAGCGCAGCTTGCCCGCGCCGAAATCGGCGTCGAGACAGCAAGGGCGCTGGTCGCTCAGGCCGAGGCACAAGAGCGCGCGGCCCGGGCCGCGGTTGATCAGGCAGGCTCGGTTGCCGATGCCGCGTCGCGCAGGCTTGAACGCTCTGAGCAGCTTGCAAAGACCAGTGCGATCTCGCAGCAGGTGCTGGATGATGACCGCGCCCGGGACGCCCAGGCCCGCGCCGGTGTGGCCTCGGCCGAAGCCAGCCATGCGGCAGCGCTGGCGGGGGTCAGCAGCGCGCAGGCGCAGGTGGTCGATGCAAGTGCGGCCGTCGAGGCGGCAAAGGCGTCGATTGATGCGATCCAGGCCTCTCTGGACGACGCCACGCTGAAAGCGCCGCGCACGGGCCGGATCCAGTATCGCATCGCACAAGAGGGCGAGATTGTCGGCTCTGGCGGGCGGATCCTCAGCCTTGTCGATCTGGGCGATGTCTATATGACGGTTTTTCTGCCGACATCGCAGGTCGGCCGGGTGCAGGTCGGATCAGAGGTGCGCCTTGTCATGGATGCGGCGCGGGAATTCGTGATCCCGGCCACGGTTTCCTATGTTGCCGATGTGGCGCAGTTCACGCCAAAGACGGTCGAGACCGCCGATGAGCGCGAAAAGCTGATGTTCCGCGTCCGTGCCCGCATCGACCCCGAGCTGCTGTCGCGGCATATCGAATATGTCAAAACCGGCCTGCCGGGCATGGCCTATCTGCGGCTTGATCCGGATGCCGCCTGGCCTGACTTTCTTTCCAATGTCGTGAAATGACCGGCTCAGTTGCCGGGGTCTCCGGCCTGACGCTGCGCTATGGCAAGGTCACGGCGCTTGACAATGTGACGCTGGAGATCCCTGAGGGGCGCATGGTCGGGCTGATCGGGCCAGACGGGGTCGGAAAGTCCAGCCTTCTGTCGCTGCTGGCCGGGGCACGTGTGATCCAGCAGGGCAAGGTCGAGGTTCTGGGCGGCGATATGCGCGATGTGGCGCATCGCAACCGCGTCTGCCCCCGCACCGCCTATATGCCGCAGGGTCTGGGCAAGAACCTCTACCCGACGCTTTCGGTCGAAGAGAACCTTGATTTCTTCGGCTCGCTTTTCGGTCATGACAAGGCCGAACGCGAGCGGCGGATCACCGATCTGCTGGCTGCGACCGGCATGACGCCGTTCCGGTCGCGCCCGGCGTCAAAGCTGTCGGGCGGCATGAAGCAAAAGCTGGGTCTGTGCTGCGCGCTGATCCATGATCCCGATTTCCTGATTCTTGACGAGCCGACCACCGGCGTCGATCCGCTGTCGCGCCGCCAGTTCTGGGATCTGATCGACCGAATCCGCGCGACACGGCCGGGGATGAGCGTGATCACCGCCACCGCCTATATGGAAGAGGCCGCGCGCTTCGACTGGCTGGTTGCGATGAATGCGGGCCGGGTGCTGGCCACCGGCACCACCAACGATCTGCTGTCGCGGACCGGGGCCGACACGCTTGATGCAGCCTTCATCGCGCTTTTGCCCGAAGAAGACCGGGGCGAAGACAGTGCCGTGGTGATCCCGCCGCGGACCACCGATGACAGCGATATCGCCATCGAGGCCGAGGGGCTGACGCAGCGCTTTGGCGATTTCGTGGCGGTCGACAATGTTTCCTTCCGCATCCCCAGGGGTGAGATTTTCGGCTTTCTGGGTTCGAACGGCTGCGGCAAGACGACGACGATGAAGATGCTCACCGGGCTTCTGGAGCCGAGTGAGGGCCGGGTAAAGCTTTTCGGCCATGAGGTCGATGCAAGCGATCTGTCGGTGCGCCGCCGGGTCGGGTTCATGTCGCAGGCCTTCTCGCTCTATTCCGAGCTGACGGTGCGTCAGAACCTTGATCTGCACGCGCGGCTTTTCGATATGGCGGCCGAGAAGATCCCCGCCAGGGTTGACGAGATGATCGCCCGGTTCGATCTGGGCGACGTGACCGACAGCCTGCCTGAGGCGTTGCCGCTGGGTATCCGCCAGCGGCTTTCGCTGGCGGTGGCGATGATCCATGCGCCCGAGATCCTGATCCTTGACGAGCCGACCTCGGGGGTGGACCCGGTGGCGCGCAACGGCTTCTGGCGCATTCTGGCGGAACTTTCGCGCAAGGATGGCGTGACGATCTTTGTCTCGACCCATTTCATGAACGAGGCGGAATGGTGCGACCGCATCAGCCTGATGCATGCGGGCAAGGTGCTGGTCTCGGACACCGCCGAGGGGATCACGAAAGCCAAAGGTTGCGCCACGCTGGAAGACGCGTTCATCGCCTATCTTGAAGAGGCGATTGGCGAGACGGCACCCGCCCCCGCCGCTGCGCCCGAGGCCGCGCCCGAGGCCCCCGCAGCCGGGGTGACCCATCACGCGCAGCAATCCGGCTTCAGCCTGCGGCGACTGCTTAGCTATTCGCAGCTGGAAAGCCTGCAATTGCAGCGCGATCCGATCCGGCTGACCATGGCGTTGGTCGGCAGCCTTCTTCTGATGATCGTGGTGGGGCTGGGCATCAACATGGATGTCGAGGATCTGACCTTCGCCGCCCTTGACCGCGACCAGACCACCACCAGCCGCAATTATATCGCCGATATTGCGGGATCGCGCTATTTCATCGAACAGCCGGCCCTGACAAGTTACGACGAGATCGACGCAAGAATGCGCTCGGGCGAGCTGGCGCTGGCGATCGAGATCCCGCCCGGCTTTGCCGCCGATATCGCGGCAGGCAGGGATGTGCAGGTCGGGGCCTGGTTCGACGGCGCCAACCCCAGCCGCGCCAATACGGTGCAGGGCTATGTGCAGGGCATGCATGCCGACTGGATCACACGTCAGGCGCGTCAGCTTTACGGTGACAAGGCGAGCGGCGGCAGTTTCGAACTGGTGACCCGATACCGCTACAACCCCGACGTGCGCAGCCTGAATGCGATGGTCCCGGCGATCATCCCGCTGCTTTTGCTGATGATCCCGGCGATCCTGACCACGCTTTCGGTCGCGCGTGAACGCGAACTGGGCTCGATCATCAATTTCTACGTCACGCCGGTGACGCGGCTGGAATTTCTGCTTGGCAAACAGCTGCCCTATATCGCGCTGGCCATGCTGAATTTCTTCCTGATGATGGCCATGGCGGTCACATTCTTCGCAGTGCCCTTCAACGGCAGTTTTCTGGGCTTTACCCTTTCGGCGCTGATCTATGTCACCGCGACCACGGCGCTTGGTTTTCTGGTGTCGGTCTTCATCGCAAGTCAGGTCGCGGCGCTGTTCGCGACCGCCATGCTGACGATGATCCCGGCGGTCAGCTATTCGGGTTTGATCTACCCGGTCTCTTCGCTGTCGGGTTTTGGCCGGGTTCTGGGCGAGATCTACCCCTCGACCTGGTTTATCACCGCCGCGCGGGGGGCTTTCTCCAAGGCCTTCGGAATGGCGGAACTGGCCGGGCCGATGCTGGCCATGGGCATCGCCATTCCGGTGATTATCGGGCTGGCGGCGGCCTTCCTGGAAAAACAGGCGAAGTGAGGGGCGGATGAACCTGCGCAACACCTTCAATCTGGGCGTCAAGGAATTGCGCGGGCTCTGGCGCGATCCGGTGATGCTGGTGCTGATCGTCTATTCCTTTTCGCTCTCGATCTGGACCTCTGCGAACGTCTCGCCCGAGGCGCTGACGAATGCCGCGATCTCGATCGTGGATGAGGATCAGTCGCATCTCTCCGCCCGCATCACCTCGGCCTTTTATCCGCCCTATTTTGTCGAGCCGCAGATGACCACGACGGCCGAGATGGATCGGCGGATGGATCAGGGGCTGGATACTTTTGCGCTGAACATCCCACCGGATTTCGCGCGCGATGTGCTGGCCGGAAAAAACCCGGCGATCCAGCTGAATATCGACGCGACAAGGATGAGCCAGGCCTTCACCGGCGGCGGCTATATCCAGCAGATCGTGTCCTCCGAGGTTTCGGAATATGTGGCGGGCTACCGGGCCGAGACCGCGCTGCCGGTCGATCTGGCGCTCCGCGCGCGGTATAATCCCTCGCTGGATCCGAAGTGGTTCGGCGCGATTTCCGCCGTGATCCGGTCGATCACCATGCTGTCGCTGGTGCTGACCGGCGCGGCGCTGATCCGCGAAAAGGAACATGGCACGGTCGAGCACCTGCTGGTCATGCCCGTCACCACGACCGAGATCATGTTTTCCAAGATCTGGTCGATGGGGCTGGTGGTGCTGCTGGGGTCGATCTTTTCGCTAAGTGTTGTGGTGCAGGCGCTGATGGCGGTTCCGGTGCAGGGCTCGGTCGTGCTGTTTCTTGCGGGCGCGGTGCTGATGGTTTTCGCCATGACGGGGCTTGGAATTTTCCTTGCCACCATCGCCGGGTCGATGCCGCAATTCGCGCTTTTGCTGATGATGGCGCTTTTGCCGCTGCAGGTGCTGTCAGGCGCGATGACGCCGCGGGAATCCATGCCAGAGATCATCCAGACCATCATGCTTGCAGCCCCCAACACGCATTTCATCATCCTCTCGCAGGGCATCTTGTTCCGAGGTGCGGGGCTTGACGTGGTCTGGCCCCAGTTCGCGGCGCTGGCGGCGATCGGGGTGGCGCTGTTCTGGCTGGCACTGATACGATTCAAGAAATTCCTGCGGTAAGGCATATGTTGGGCCGCCTGCTTCTGATCCTGACGCTTGCGCTTGCAGGCTGCGCTGCGCGTCCGGGGCCGGAAGTTCTGGCCCCCGATGCCGGTGCCCTGCCCGAGGGCGCCCGCCTTGTCCGGGTGCTGACCATGACCACCCGCGCGCCCGAGGCAAATCTGCCGGGGGCCTTTGGCGACTCTCGCTCCATCCGGCCAAGCTGGCTGGAATACGAGGTCTCGGTGCCGCCTGGCCATCGGCCGGGAAAGATTGAATGGCCGGATCGCAATGGCAGCAGCGCCGACCGGAATTTCGTGATGCGCAGCCGGCAGACGCTTAGCCGTGACGCCTTTGCAAAGCGTCTCTCGCGCGAGGGGGTCGGGCTTTATGTCCACGGCTTCAACACCCGCTTTCATGAGGCCTTGTTCCGTACCGCGCAGCTTTCGGTCGATGCGCATATCGAGGAAAAGCCCGTCCTTTTTACATGGCCCTCGGCAGGCTATCCGGGCGCCTATCTGGCTGATCGTGACGCGTCTGACTTTTCCCGCGCGGCGCTTGCCGATCTGCTGCGGCTTTTGACAAAGGGTCGGTCCGCTTCCGACGCGGTGCCGGTGCTGGCTCACAGCATGGGCGCGCGGCTGACGATGGAGACGCTGGTGCAACTGCGTCTTGCCGGGCGGGACGATGTGCTGGACCGGATCGAGGTCATCCTTGCCGCCCCGGATATTGATATCGATCTTTTCCGCGCCCAGATGGTCAGCCTTGGGCCGATGAAGCATCCCATCACGGTGCTCGTCTCCTCGGACGATCTGGCGCTGAAACTGTCGTCGCGGCTTTCGGCACGTCGGATACGGCTTGGGCTTGTCGATGTGCGTGATCCGGCGGTCCAGCGCCTGGCGGTCGCGACCGGAATACGGATCGTGGATATTACCGATATTCCGACCGATGATCCCGCCCACAGCCGCTATGTCGGCCTGCTTTCCGGCGAGGCCGGGGCTGTGGTTGAAAACACCCTTTTCGATGAGGTACGCTTGGCGGGGGCCTTTGTCTTCAATCAGGTCGGTGGTGTCTTCACTGGCATCGGTGATGTGCTGGCGGATTGAGGCCGCGGCCTTGGCCCGGCGTTGGTGCCAGCGGCATTGGCCGGGTCATGGCCTCGACGTCGCGCCGTTTTGCCGGTAATCGTCCATGATGATCAGGGCAGGGACAGGGGATTCCGTGTCCGCCGCCGGACGCCGATGCTTTGCCTGTTCAGTCCGGGGGCGGCTGTTTCGGCGGTTTGACGGCGCTTTACGACATGTCGTCGGCATCGGGCCTTGGGCGCAATGCCTATGTTCAAGAAAAATCTTGAACTCTTTGAATTCGATCAACACTCGTTGATAGTTCTGTGCTAACTTCCGCCGGTAAATTGGAGACGCGACATGGCCCTTACTCCCAAATCAGATGGCTCGGGTGCAACCGGCGATGAAAGCCTTGGCATCGAGGCTTTTCAGGCCGTTGACCGCATACGAGAGGCGCTCTCGGGACAGCTCAGCGGCGGGGTCTCGCCCGGCTCGCTGATGATGGCCTATGTCGACTGGGCCTTTCATCTGGCGCAGGCACCGGGCAAGCAGATGGAACTGGGCGTCAAGGCGGGCCGCAAATGGCAGCGTCTCATGGCGCATCTGATGGCCTCGGCGATGGATCCGCAGGCCGCGCCGGTCATCACGCCCTTGCCGGGCGACCGCCGTTTCGCCGGTGAAGCCTGGGCGAAACCGCCCTTCAGCTGGATGTCGCAGGCTTTCCTGCTGCAGCAGCAATGGCTGCATAACGTCACCCATGAGGTTCCGGGCGTGACGAAGCACCACGAGGATGTGGTGTCTTTTGCCGCGAAACAGATCCTTGATGTCTGTGCGCCTTCGAACAACCCTTTTACCAATCCCGAGGTTGTGGCACGGACCTGGGCTACCGGAGGCATGAACCTTGTGAAGGGCTGGCAGAACTGGCTGCAGGACGTCGTCCGCCAGATCCGGCAGGAGCCGCCAGAGGGTGTCGAGGCCTTTACACCGGGTCGCGATGTGGCGGTGACGCCGGGCAAGGTAATCTTCCGCAACCACCTGATCGAACTGATCCAGTATACGCCCACGACAGAAACCGTGCACCCCGAGCCGGTGCTGATCGTTCCGGCCTGGATCATGAAATACTATATCCTCGACCTCAGCCCGGAGAATTCACTGATCCGCTGGCTGGTGGCGCAGGGCCACACGGTTTTCGCCATTTCCTGGCGCAATCCGGGTGCAGAGGATCGTGATCTGACGCTGGAGGATTATCGCCGGCTGGGCGTGATGGCCGCGTTGGATGAGATCACCCGTCTAATGCCCGATCAGAAAATCCACGCCACCGGCTATTGTCTGGGTGGCACTTTGCTGTCGATCGCGGCGGCTGCCATGGCGGGGAAGGGGGACGCGCGTCTCGCCTCGCTGACGCTGCTTGCCGCGCAGGTCGATTTCGCCGAACCGGGCGAGCTTGCGTTGTTCATCGACCCAAGCCAGCTGCATCTTCTTGAAAGCATGATGTGGAACCGCGGCTATCTCTCTGCCGATCAGATGGCGGGGGCGTTTCAGCTTTTGCGCTCGAATGACCTCATCTGGTCCCGGATGGTGCGCGATTACATGATGGGCGAGCGGACGGCGATGAATGATCTCATGGCCTGGAATGCCGACAGCACCCGGATGCCCTATCGGATGCATGCCGAATATCTGCGCAGGCTTTATCTGAATAATGAGCTTTCTTCGGGACGCTTCACCGCCGGGGGCAAGACAGTTCTGTTGCAGAACATCCGGGTGCCGATCTTTGCCGTCGGGACCGAGCGCGATCATGTCGCACCCTGGAAGTCGGTCTACAAAATCCACCAGTTCACCGATTGCGAGGTGACTTTCGCGCTGACGTCGGGCGGGCATAATGCGGGGATCGTCTCTCCTCCCGGTCACCCGCGCCGCCGCTACCGGCTGGCGACCCGCGCCCATGACGACGCGCTTTTGCCGCCCGAGACCTGGGTCGAGGCCAATCCTGCAACCGAGGGTTCGTGGTGGACGCCCTGGCAGGCCTGGCTTGCCGCGCGTTCGGGTGCCCCCGCCGCGCCGCCCGCAATGGGCAACGCGCTGGCAGATGCGCCCGGCACATATGTTTTCCAGAGGTGACAAGATGACCGGCACTCTGACCAACTATCTGTTTCACCAGATGAAAATCGGCGACCGCGCCAGTCTTGTCCGCCACGTCGGTCCCAAGGATATTGAATTGTTCGCCGCTGTTTCCGGCGACGCCAACCCCGCGCATCTGGATGCCGGTTTCGCCGCCCATGGGCCGTTTGGCCATGTCGTGGTGCACGGCATGTGGACTGCGGCGCTGATTTCGGCGGTGCTGGGCACCCGCCTGCCGGGGCCGGGGACGATCTATCTCGACCAGCAGATCCGCTTTAACAAGCCGGTTTCGCCAGGCGATACCATCACCGCCGAAGTTGAAGTGGCCGAGCTGATCGAGGGCAAGAACCGTGTCCGCCTGACGACCACCGCCCGCAATCAGCGGGGCGAGGTGGTGCTTTCGGGCGAGGCGCTGGTGCTGGCCCCGGTCGAGCAGGTGACCTGGGTGCCGGGTGACCTTCCCGAGGCGGTGGTCTTGCCGAAGGGGCGCTGGCAGGGCTTTGTCGAAGAGGCCCGCGCATTGCCCCCGGTGCGGGCGGCGGTGGTGCATCCCTGTTCGAAATCCGCGATCCTTGGCGCGATCGAGGTGCGCGACGAAGGCCTGCTTGACCCGATCCTGATCGGTCCCGGCGCAAAGATTCGCGCGGCGGCCGCCGAGGCCGGGGTCTCGCTTGACGGCTTCCGGATCGAGGAGACAGAGCACAGCCATGCAGCGGCGGCGCGGGCGGTGGAACTGGCGGCCTGTGGCAACGTCCAGGTGCTGGTCAAGGGCAGCCTGCATTCCGATGAACTGCTTGCGGCGGTGGTTTCGAAAAGCGGCGGCCTGCGCACCGAACGCCGGATCAGCCATGTCTATGCGATGGATGTGCCCGCCTATCGCAAGCCGGTGATCGTCACCGATGCCGCGATCAATATCGCACCGACATTAGAGCATAAGCGCGACATCTGCCAGAATGCCGTCGATCTGATGCGGCTTCTGGGGCGCGATCAGCCGAAGGTCGCGGTGCTGGCGGCGGTCGAGACGGTGAACGCGACGATGCCCGCCACGCTGGATGCCGCCGCGCTGACGGTGATGGCGGCTCGAGGGCAGATCACGGGCGCGCTGGTTGACGGGCCGCTGGCCTTCGACAATGCGATCAGCCCCGAGGCGGTGGCGACGAAGGGCATCGTCTCGCAGGTGGCGGGCGAGGCCGATATTCTTGTGGTGCCGGATCTCGAGGCCGGGAACATGCTTGCCAAACAGCTGATCTATTTCGCGGGCGCCACGGCCGCGGGGCTGGTTCTGGGCGCACGGGTGCCAATCGTTCTGACAAGCCGGGCGGATCCTTTATCGGCCCGCATCGCCTCGGCTGCGCTGGCCAAGCTGGTCGCGGTCCGCAAAGCGGAGGGGAAGGCGTGACCCGCGATCTGATCCTGACATTCAACACCGGATCCTCGACTATCAAGCTGGGGTTTTACGCACTGGAGGCCGCCGCGCCGCGCCCGCTGGCGTCGGGCGTGATCGATTTCCGCGATGAGCCTTTCGAAGTGCGCCTGACGCGCGAGGGCAAGACCTTTTCAGGCCCGATCACAGCGGATCCCGGCGATCTGACAGCCGTGCTGAACCAGGCTTTTGCCTGGCTGGCCGGGCATTTCAATCTTTCGCGCCTTGCGGTGATCGGCCATCGGGTTGTGCATGGCGGCGATGTCTTCACAGGACCAGCCCGGATCACCGATCAGGTGATCGCGCAGATCGACGCGCTGGCGCGGCTTGCGCCGCTGCATCAGCCGCAAAGCCTTGCGCTGATCCGGGCGATGCGGGGGCTTTACCCCGATGTGCCACAGACAGCCTCTTTCGACACGGCGTTTCATGCCACCAACCCGCCCCTGATCCGCCGCTTTGCCCTGCCGCGCGCGCTTTATGATCAGGGGATCAAGCGCTATGGCTTTCATGGTCTCTCCTACCGCTATATCGCCGGGCAACTGGGCGATCTGGCCACCGATGCAAAGGTGGTCGCCGCACATCTGGGCAGCGGCGCAAGCCTTTGTGCGATCCGGGGCGGCAAGAGCATCGACAGCTCGATGGGGTTTTCGACGCTGGACGGCATCCCGATGGCGACGCGTTCGGGTGCGCTGGACCCCGGCGTGATCCTGCATCTGATGGGCGAAATGGGGCAAAGCCTGAAACAGGTCGAGACCATGCTCTATCGTGAAAGCGGCCTTCTGGGCGTGTCGGGTTTCGAGGCTGACAGCCGCGAGCTGATGGCCAGCACGCGCCCAGAGGCTGCCGAGGCGATCGACCTCTTTTGCCTGCGCATCGCGGGCGAGGTGGCACGGTTGGCGACCAGCATGGGCGGGATCGATGCGCTGGTCTTCACGGCAGGAATCGGCGAGCATCAGCCCGGTATCCGCGCCCGTGTCGCCGCGCGGCTGGCCTGGCTTGGGGCAGAGCTTGACCCCGATGCCAATGAAGCAGGGTCGCGCAGGATCAGCACCGCCGCCAGCCGGGTGCAGCTTCTTGTCATTCCGACCGATGAGGAAAGCATCATCGCCCAGGAGGCCGTCAGCGAAGAGGCAGCGACATGATTGATCTGAAAGGCAAACGCGGCCTCGTGGTTGGCGTGGCGAATGAGGCCAGCATCGCCGCCGGTTGCGCCAGGGCCTTTCGCGCGGCGGGGGCAGAGCTGGCGCTGACCTTTCTTAATGAAAAGGCCCGGCCATGGGTCGAACCCGTGGCGCAGGAAGTGGGTGCGCCGCTGTTCCTTCCTTGCGATGTGCGTGAACCCGGGCAGTTGGAAGCCGTGTTTGACCGAATTACCGCTGAATGGGGGCGGCTTGATTTTCTGCTTCATGCCATCGCCTTCGCCCCGCGCGAGGATCTGCACACCAGCGTTGTCAACGCTTCGGCCGAAGGTTTTGCGACGGCGATGGATATCTCTTGCCACTCCTTCCTGCGCATGGCGCGGCTGGCGCGGCCTTTGATGCAGGCGGGTGGTTCGCTGATCACGGTCAGCTTTTACGGCGCGGATCGGGTGGTCGAGAATTACAACCTCATGGGTCCGGTAAAGGCCGCGCTGGAGGCTTCGGTCCGCTATGCGGCGGCCGATCTGGCGGGCGAAGGGATTCGTGCCTTTTCGCTTTCAACCGGTCCGGTCAAGACCCGCGCCGCCTCGGGGATCGACCGGTTCGATGCGCTGATGGATAAGATTCGCGCCCGTACGCCTGCGGGAAAACTGGTAAGCATCGAAGAGATCGGTACACTGGCGGCCTTTCTGGCAACCGAGGCCGCAAGTCCCATGAGCGGATCGGTGGTCTATGCCGATAACGGATTTCACACCACCGCCTGAGGCAGGCGCGGGGCCCCGCCCTTGACCGGAAGGCGGATCCGGGGCAAAGCGGAATCAACATCAGTTGACAGCATTCTGACAGGCGCCGCCGCGTGACCTTCTTTACGGTTCATCCCTTCCATTCCTTCAATCTTGCCGTGGTCTTGCTGATCGCGGGCAAGATCCTGACCCTGAACATTGATCTTCTGCGCCGCTATTCGATCCCCGAGCCGGTGGCGGGCGGCTTTCTCTGTATCGCGGTAACGGGGCTCCTCTGGGCGCTGTTCGATCTGAAGGTCTCATTCGAGGTGGGGATCCGTGATTTCCTGCTGCTGGTGTTCTTTGCCGGTATCGGGCTGAAATCCGATATCCGCACGCTGCTTGCGGGGGGCAGGCCGTTGGTGATCCTGTTGATCCTTGCGACCAGCTTCATCCTTTTGCAGAACTTCGCGGGGATGGGGCTGGCGAGGCTCTTTGGAATGGAGCCGAAGGCCGGGCTGATGGTCGGCTCGGTTTCGCTGACCGGCGGCGTTGGCACCACGCTGGCCTGGGCACCGATATTCGCCGAAAAGCTGGGGATCACGAATGCGCTGGAACTGGGGGTCGCGGCCAATACTGTCGGGCTAATCGCGGCCTGTGTGATCGGCGGGCCGATTGCGGCGCTCCTGATCCGGCGGGGCGGGCTGAAGGCGGAAAACAAGCGCGATCTGGACATCGGCGTTCCGAATGAGGGGCGCGCGGTCCGGATGGATTACTTCTGCATCCTCTGGTCGATCCTGGCGCTGAATGTCACCGTGCTGATCGGGCTGGCGCTGCATGAGGCGATCACGGCGGCCGGCGTCACGCTTCCAGCCTTTGTCAGCTGCCTTGTCGCGGGGATCGTGCTGCGCAACCTTTTGCCGCTGGCCCCGAGGCGGTTAGTGCGGCGGATCTGGCCTGGGGTCGATGATGCGCTGGCGCTGATCTCGGATCTGTCACTCGGGCTTTTCCTGATCATGGCGCTGATGGGCCTGCAGGTCTGGGAGCTGAACGGCGTCCTTCTGTTCATTACCGCCGCCCTTGTGATGCAGATCCTGCTGACGGTCGGATTCACGATTTGGGTCGTGTTCCCCGCGATGGGGCGCGATTATGAGGCGGCGGTGATCTCGGCCGGGTTTGGCGGTATCACGCTCGGCTCAACCGCCACCGCCATCGCCAATATGACCGCCGTGGCGCAGCAACATGGCGCGGCGCACCGGGCCTTTGTGATCGTGCCGCTGGTCTCCGGCTTTTTCATCGATATCGTCAACGCGCTGATCATCTCGGCGCTGGTCGGCTAGGGTGTGTTGACGTTCACCGGAGTCGGATGACGGTTGCGGCGAGAGCAATGAAGGCGCTGAAACTTTCATCAGTCTTGCAGCAGCGCATGGCGATGCCTCTGTATTCCTTGAGCCTGCCGAAGAGGTTCTCGATCAGGTGCCGCCACTTGCAGGTTTCGCGGTCGAATTCGGCGGGGAAGCGGCGGTTGGACTTTGGCGGAATGACCGGCTCGATCCCTGCACCGGTTAGCGCCTCGCGCAGCCAATCGGCATCGAACGCCCGGTCGGCAAGAAGTTGGCCACACGTCAGGCCATCGATCAGCGCCCCTGTGCCGCGCAGATCATGGGCCTGTCCCGGCAGCAGCCGAAAGTCGGTCAGGTTGCCGACCGCATCGGCCAAAGCCATGATCTTGGTTGTTATCCCTCCGCGAGAGCGCCCGATGGCCTGGCTTTGCGTCCCCCTTTTGCGCCCTGTCCGTGGCGGTGAACCTTGACGATGCTGCCGTCGATCATGGCGTATCCAAAATCGGCATCTTCAGCCAGGGCTCGGAACATGCGGTAGAACGCATCGGCCTTTACCCATCGCCGGAACCGCTTGAACACTGAGTTCCACTTGCCGAAATCCGCCGGCAAGTCGCGCCATGGACAACCGGTCCGGACTATCCAGAGAACCGTCTCAACAAAAAGCCGAGGGGCGGGGCCGGTGCGGCCAGGGTCACATTCCCGGCCAAGGCAATGTGGAGCGATAAGTGCCCATTGTGTGTCGGTCAACGTCGTGCGGATCAAGGTTGCCTCCCATTTGGCAGCCTTGAATCAGCCAGCGATCAGTTTGGAAATCCTCAAACGTCAACACGCCCTAGTCATCTGGAACCGAATTTGCCATCATTGATGGGAGGGGCGTTGTTGCAGAACTCTCGCCGTGAAGGATTCACATCACGAATCCATGCGGTTAGACGGGCGGCATGAGCAAGCCCAAGCCCGCCCGCTACCGCACGACGAACTGGTCAGTCTACAACGCTGCGCTCCGCAAGCGCGGGTCGTTGCTGATCTGGCTGGACAAGGAGATGGCCTGGCACGCGTCGCATGAGGGGCGCCCAGGGCGCCCGCCGGTCTTCTCCAATGCAGCGATCCAGTTCTGCCTGTCGATCAAGGTGCTGTTCAAGCTGCCGCTCAGGCAGACAGTCGGGATGGTCGCGAGCCTCCTGCGGCTCGCGGGATTGGACTGGCCCGTTCCCGACTACTCTACGCTGTGCCGCAGACAGAAGACCCTCAAGGTGCAGATCCCCTATCGCCGTGCCGACGGGCCGCTGAATCTGCTGGTGGACAGCACCGGCATCAAGTTTCTTGGCGACGGCGAATGGCATGCCCGCAAGCATGGTGTTCAAGGCCGCCGCCAATGGCGCAAGGTGCATCTGGCCATGGACACCGCCACCTCGGACATCCGCGCCATCGAGTTCACCCCCAGCCGGGAAGGCGACAGCCCTGTCCTGCCCGACCTGCTCGACCAGATCCCCCAAGGCGAAGACATCGGCACCGTGACTGCGGACGGCGCCTACGACACCCGCCGCTGCCACAGCGCCGTTATCTCGCGCGGCGGCACGGCGATCATCCCAATCCGCAAGAACGGTCGTCCGTGGAAAGAGGACTGCCCGGCGGCCCGGGCGCGCAACGAAACCCTCCGGGCCACGCGCCATTATGGACGCGCGTTCTGGAAGCGCTTGACCGGATACCATGCCCGCAGCCGCGTCGAAGCAAAGATGCGCTGCCTCAAGTCCTTCGGCGAGCGCATCGCCGCGAGAGACCCCGACCGCCAGACCGCCGAAATCCACATCCGCGTCGCCCTCATGAACCGCTTCAACGCCCTCGGAACAGCCGAGATCGTCCGCGTGGCCTGAACCTTACGGGGAAAGGGGCCCTCACGCCTCAGAACGCCGTTCTGCAACAATGCCCCGCTATCGCCTCAATATCCGATTCTCCTGATCGACTGCCCGAGCCCGGCCACGCCGGGCTTTTTGTTGATGGCTGCGGGGGGGGGCATCCCCATAGGCGCTAACTTAAGGGTGGGCACTTGGAATCATGATGCAATTCCTCGGGCAGATGCGAACGACCGATTCCATAAACATTAACTGGCAGGCCCTGATCGGACTGGCAGTCTCTGATAACGCGGCTGTCGCAATCCGTTGATCTCGAAGCGACGGCGCGGGAGACCGGCGTGCGCATGCGGCGGCGTGTCTTTCCATCTGCGGCGAAACTGTCGAATCCGGGTTTCAGGACAGTTCTATCCGCTCTATCCCCTTGAGGAAGCGGTTGATCACGTCGAGTTCGTCGTCGGAAATGCCTTCGATCAATTCGGCATAGCGCGACCGGAGCTGATGGTATGCCGAAAGCAACCGCTCCTGCTGGCCCTCTACGGGTTCGATGATGATGCCGCGCCGGTCGTGGCTGTTGGGAACGCGCCGGACGAAGCCCGCCCGTTCCAGCCGGTCGATCGCCGCGGTCGCCGAGCCGGTCGAGATGCCGAGATAGTCCGACAGCATTGTCGGCGTCACCGGCTCGTCGGCCGTCTCCAGCAATTCCAGCGAAGCGAGATCGGTTCCGTGGATACCCAGCCTGCGTGCGACGGTGGCGTCCAGCCTTAGCACCTTGCGAAGCACCGACCGCAAATCGCGCCGCAACTGTTGCTCCTTTTCCAATCGGGAATCCGCTGCCCTTGTCATGTCGTGCCGTTGCATCTATATGGCTCTACCATAGAGTTACTTGACAGCACATATAATGCCGACTTGCCCACAGCGCCAGATGGATTGTTCCGCATGACAACCGAGAGGACCCCACAGCCTGGAGACGATGCCGGTGACGTTGAACACGCGCCGGCGACACCACTGGTCACCAGGCAAGATGCAAGTGAGCCGGAGCCTGAATCGGCTCCCGTCACCCTCGAGGACGAAGCTGCTCCCAATGCGGAGCCGTTGCCCGGAAATCGAGGAAACCCCGCAAAGAAAATCGCGGCGCTGCTCGTGGTTGTCCTGGCGGTGTTCGTCAGTTGGTATGCGGTCTCGGACCGGCTCGCGCCCTATTCGTCGAGAGGCACGGTGTCGGCCTATGTTGCGCAGATTGCCCCGAGGGTCGCCGGGCAGGTGACCGAAGTCTTCGTCGAGGACAACACGATCGTCGATCAGGACGAGCCGCTGTTCCAGCTCGACCGCCGTCCATTCGAACTGGCGGTCCGTCAGGCGGAGGTTGGTCTGGCGCAGGCCGTTCAGGCGACTGACGCCTCGGCAGCGGCGATCGCCTCGTCTCAGGCACGCGTGTCCCAGGCGCGGGCCAGTCTCGAGAACGCGCGCACCGCCGCCAACCGGACCGCGTCGCTCTTCGAGCGAGGAGTGGTGACCCAGGCGCAGGTCGACAACGCAAGGGCCGAGTTGCGTGTCGCCGAAGCCCAACTCGAAGCCGCCGAGGCCGACCTGCAAAGCGCCCTGCTGCAACTGGGCAAGGACGGCGGCGCGTCAAATCCGCAGATCATGGCGGCGCAACTCCAACTGGAGCAGGCGCAGCTCAACCTTCTCTATTCGACCGTCACCGCGCCGACCCGTGGCGTCGTCACCAACCTGCAACTTGCCATCGGTCAGTTCGCGGCGGCGGGCTCGCCCGTAATGACCTTCTTCGATTCGCGCGGAGCGTGGATCACCGCCGATCTGCGTGAGAACCAGATCGGCAACATCGAACCCGGCGACGAAGTGGAAATCCTGTTCGACGCCATGCCGGGCCAGACCTTCAGGGGGCGCGTCCATTCGATCGCATGGGGTATCGATCCGGGCCGCACCTCGGCCGGCGGCCTGATGCAGAACCGTCCGGAAAACCAGTGGTTCGAGCCGGCCCGCCGCATGCCGGTCCACATCGAGCTTGAGGGCGGCATGCAGGCGTGGCCATTGACCGTCAAGGCAGGCGCCAAGGTCAGCGTCGTCGTCTATGCGGGAGGGACCGGAACGCCGATCTCGGGCGTGGCCTCGACACTTCTCAAGATACAGTCCTGGCTATCCTATCTGTATTGAGGTCGATCCATGTATGTCGCACCGCGCCCGCATGTCGATGACGATCCGCTGTTCGCGGTCCGGCTGTCGAGCGCGGCGGTCGTCGGCTTCGGCCTGGCGATCCTGCTTCAGTCACCGATGCCGATGTTGCCCCCGGCGCTGATCGTCGGCCTGATGGCCGGCATGCGCAAGGCGTTCGATCCGAAGAAGGCGGTCGGCGGGCCTGTGGCGATGATCATCATGGTGATCTTGATATCCGGGCTGGTGGAATTGGCGCGGCCGATGCCGCTGGTTCTCATCACGCTGACGGGCGCGCTGTGCGTTCTGTCCTATTACATCATCCTCAGCACCGGCAACCCGATCGGCATGCTGGTCGCGATCGTCGCGGTTCTGATGTCCGTCATGCGCATGTCGTCCGCCGTGATGATGGACTACATGCGCGACGGCTTCATCGAGGCGAGCCTGTGCGCCCTTGTCGCCATACCCCTTCTCTACGCTGTGTTCCCGCCGCGTGCGAAGGAAATGATGGTCGAGATCTACCAGCCGGCCAGCGAAGGCCATCACGTGCTGCGCGCATTCATCCGGGGCGGCGTCCTGCTGCTCCTGTCGTTCTGGCTCTATGCCGTTCTCGATGCGGCCAATCTGATGCTCGCCGTCGCCGCCGTCTTCGTGCTGGTATTTCCGACACGCGAACAGCTCTATGCCGAGGCGTGGGAACGTACTCTCGCCACGATGATTGGCGCGGCGATCTCGTTCGCCATCCTCTATTCCTTCGACTACATGGCGCACTTTCCCGTCCTGCTGATCCTTGTGTTCCTGGGTGGTCTCTTTCTCGCGAGCCGGATGATGAACGGCTCCCATCCGCCGATGGTCTACCAGTTCGCTTTCTCGGTCATGATCTCGCTCGTGGCCGGCGCGTTGTCGACGCAGAACCCGGTTTCGGCCAGCACGCTGCGCATCGTGCTCACGCTTGTCGGAGCGGTCGGAGCCGCATTCCTGACAGCCCTCCTCGAACGCCTGTTGATCGGCGACGAAGCGCATGACAGGCTGATTGTCCCGGAGCCGTGATTGTCCCGCCAGCATAGCGGCGTGCCCGCGATCGGTGCAGGTCTTCAGCCCGGTGCAGTCGGGTCCAGCGTCATCCGGATCTGTCGCCTGATTGACACCCCTCCGCGAACTACCTACGAAAGGGAAGGCCATGCCCCACAAGCGTTAAGTCAAGGGGATGGTTGCATTCCTTGCATCAGCAGCCTGGTTCTTCCTGCGTCTCGGTGGATCGCAAATGTGGCGCATGATGCCGGCGAAGCTGTTCGAGATTTCGCTCGCCGTTCGCACCGTCAAGATAACGGTGAGGATCGCATGCCGTAGGAGGCTATGCAGCCGCCACAGCGACATGGGCCTGGTTGACCACGGTTTCGTCGTCGCAGGGGGGAGAGTCGAGAACGTCGGTGACGGCCTCTTCGATCATCAGCGCCAGGATAAGATGCGCCGTCAGCCAGGTTCTGGCCAATCGCACGTCCCTGGCCGGAAGCTTGTGGATGCCAAGACCACTCTTGAGACGCTTGAAGGCGAGTTCGATCTGCCAGCGCAGCCGATAGACGTCCAGAACGGCTTTAGCCGTCATGTCGGCTGCCGGGATCGACGTCAGCAACATGACGAACCCCGTCGCCGCGACGGTTGTCGGCAGCATGACCTGACTGGAACGGCGGCGCTGATGTCTACTTATTGCCGACTTCAAGGAGCGTTCCGCCGCTTCGGCATCTTTCCGTTTGATGATGAGCCTTGCCTGAAACAGAGGCTTGCCGCGTCCCTTCTGCTTGTGGCCAGAGTGTTCGATGAAGACATCGATCTCGCGGACTTGGCCAATCCGCATCGGCGCATAAACGGCATTCCAGTCGACCGGATGGCCATCCATAATGACGATGCGTATGGTGCGCCAACCTGAGCGGACGATGAAATCGGCGCCGGCGGCAATCACCTTTTCCAATGACGGCGCACGGGCATAGGCGAAGAGCTTGGCCTGAGGCCCGAGGAAATCCACGCCGACATGCTTCCGGAGGACAAGGTCCGGATGGCTGGCGAACTGGCTGCCCGCGGCAAGGTCGCCTTCGTCGGCGATGGCGTCAATGACGCAGCGGCCCTGGCTCGCGCCGATGTGGGTATCGCTATGGGCGCCGCCGGGTCGGACGTCGCACTGCAGGCGGCGGACGTGGCTCTTCTTTCGGAGGATATGGGGCGTCTTGCGGAAGCCCATCGCCTGGCGCGCCGCACCTCGCGGATCATCCGGCAGAACCTCGCCTTCGCCATGGGTGCGATGGCGATCCTTGTCACGGGCGGCCTGTTCTTCGAGCTTCCCCTACCGCTCGCCGTGATCGGTCGCGAAGGCGGAACGGTTCTGGTGGTGCTCAACGGCCTGCGCTTGCTGAGGGACCCTATCAGGCGCGGCAAAGCCAAGCCAACGTCACGAGATCAGGTCGCGACGGCCGCCAGCATCGTTGCTCCCGTCCAACGGCATGCCTACCGCAGGAAGATCCCGCGGCGCGCCGGTTGAACGCGACGACTCTCCAACTCGTTTCCGACATGGAGAAGGTTGGATATCAGGCCCATCCCCTCCGCCACTTGCCCTCGCGAAAGCGTTCTCCCGATCCGGCTGCAGCCGGATTTTTCCGTTGTTTTCGAGGGTTATGCGGGGGGGATGTTAACCGGCCTCGTTGCTAGGAGGCCCGAAAGTAGTCTCTCTGGGTGGATATTCTCCGGACCTGTTGCCTGCGATGTTCTGGTGAATTTCTATAAGTTATTGATATTTATCGTAAAAGTTCGAATTTCGAATTGGTCGTTTCGTAATACCATTTCCAGTGCAGCCGGTCCTGAAATCCAAACCTACTTTTTGGATGCGCGCAGCCGGGGGGGGGGGCGGTTTCACAGCAATTCTCGTCCGGGCTCGGCCACGCCGCTTCTTCTGCTAGGATTGTGCCTAGTTTGATAGATACTTGTTTTAGTCCGGGCTTGGCCACGCCGCTTCTTCTGCTAGGATGAGAGCTTCGCGGATGTGTTGGCAAATGTTGTCCGGGCTTGGCCACGCCGCTTCTTCTGCTAGGATCGTTCCTGCGTCCTGATGGCAAGGGTAAGGGTCCGGGCTTGGCCACGCCGCTTCTTCTGCTAGGATCGACCCTGCCGCATTGGTTCGGGCGCTGCAGTCCGGGCTTGGCCACGCCGCTTCTTCTGCTAGGATGCTGCCGTAGATCGCGCGGATCACGGCATAGTCCGGGCTTGGCCACGCCGCTTCTTCTGCTAGGATAGGGAGCAGGTTGACGAGTTCGTCGGTGACGTCCGGGCTTGGCCACGCCGCTTCTTCTGCTAGGATCCGTGCGGCGTCCACGGTGCGCAGGGCGGTGTCCGGGCTTGGCCACGCCGCTTCTTCTGCTAGGATCAAACAGTACAACTGGCGCTACTATGGTCGGTCCGGGCTTGGCCACGCCGCTTCTTCTGCTAGGATCTGGCTCGGCCGCGGGTATGTCCAGCTCACGTCCGGGCTTGGCCACGCCGCTTCTTCTGCTAGGATGGCGGTCTTTGCGCCCGGCCAAATGCTGAAGTCCGGGCTTGGCCACGCCGCTTCTTCTGCTAGGATCGCCAGATGCGGGCGCAGTGGTCGGGTTCAGTCCGGGCTTGGCCACGCCGCTTCTTCTGCTAGGATCAAGCCATGAGGGTCACGCTCTTGGCTGGGGTCCGGGCTTGGCCACGCCGCTTCTTCTGCTAGGATCTCCTGCGGGGCTACGGCAATGCAATCGTCGTCCGGGCTTGGCCACGCCGCTTCTTCTGCTAGGATCTCCTGCGGGGCTACGGCAATGCAATCGTCGTCCGGGCTTGGCCACGCCGCTTCTTCTGCTAGGATCTCCTGCGGGGCTACGGCAATGCAATCGTCGTCCGGGCTTGGCCACGCCGCTTCTTCTGCTAGGATCACCGGCGAAGGCGTTACCCATCGAAACCGGTCCGGGCTTGGCCACGCCGCTTCTTCTGCTAGGATGCGCCAGCTTTCGTTGCGCACGCCTTCAACGTCCGGGCTTGGCCACGCCGCTTCTTCTGCTAGGATATGGGCGGAACACAGCAGGCAGACCCTGCTGTCCGGGCTTGGCCACGCCGCTTCTTCTGCTAGGATATGGGCGGAACACAGCAGGCAGACCCTGCTGTCCGGGCTTGGCCACGCCGCTTCTTCTGCTAGGATATGGGCGGAACACAGCAGGCAGACCCTGCTGTCCGGGCTTGGCCACGCCGCTTCTTCTGCTAGGATAGTTCTGATGCGCTGGTTGATCGATCTTTTGTCCGGGCTTGGCCACGCCGCTTCTTCTGCTAGGATGGTGATCGACCGCCTGAACGCCCATGTGAAGTCCGGGCTTGGCCACGCCGCTTCTTCTGCTAGGATCCGATGGAATCCGGCATGATGGACAGTTTCGTCCGGGCTTGGCCACGCCGCTTCTTCTGCTAGGATATCTTCGGGGCGCCAAAGCCCATGTTCGCCGTCCGGGCTTGGCCACGCCGCTTCTTCTGCTAGGATACGAGGTATACGGCCTCGATGATATCGCCAGTCCGGGCTTGGCCACGCCGCTTCTTCTGCTAGGATGTCAATGCTGCCCAAGCGCAGGCGAACGAAGTCCGGGCTTGGCCACGCCGCTTCTTCTGCTAGGATATCTTCCAGGATACCTTGCCAGCCGGGCATGTCCGGGCTTGGCCACGCCGCTTCTTCTGCTAGGATTGTGTGGGCGGCGATCAGCAGCGCGATGCTGTCCGGGCTTGGCCACGCCGCTTCTTCTGCTAGGATTGTGGCGGAGGATGATCCGTTGGCCGTGAAAGTCCGGGCTTGGCCACGCCGCTTCTTCTGCTAGGATGGCGTCAGAGAAAACGACACGGGGGCGTCAGTCCGGGCTTGGCCACGCCGCTTCTTCTGCTAGGATCTGGATCATCTCGGCCTCGCAAGACGCGGTGTCCGGGCTTGGCCACGCCGCTTCTTCTGCTAGGATCATGATGACGCGCACGAAATGGCCGAGATGGTCCGGGCTTGGCCACGCCGCTTCTTCTGCTAGGATCGGGTTGCTGATCTGCCTCATTCCACCCTCGTCCGGGCTTGGCCACGCCGCTTCTTCTGCTAGGATTCGACGTGATATCGTTGCCGGTCGGGTGCAGTCCGGGCTTGGCCACGCCGCTTCTTCTGCTAGGATTGATCATGAACAAAGGGCGACCCGTGCAAAGTCCGGGCTTGGCCACGCCGCTTCTTCTGCTAGGATAGACGATCCCGACTGGCGCGCTGACTACAGGTCCGGGCTTGGCCACGCCGCTTCTTCTGCTAGGATGACGCCAGTCAGGCTCTCACCACACATTCCGTCCGGGCTTGGCCACGCCGCTTCTTCTGCTAGGATAGCGCAACGGGCCGAACAGGATACCGCTGCGGTCCGGGCTTGGCCACGCCGCTTCTTCTGCTAGGATGGAGCTTATCGCTGATGTCGCGCGGTTGATGTCCGGGCTTGGCCACGCCGCTTCTTCTGCTAGGATCACAGGCAGTGCGAGCGCGCCCCTGAACTCTGTCCGGGCTTGGCCACGCCGCTTCTTCTGCTAGGATCGATATCACCAACACCGTGACTGGCGGCGAGTCCGGGCTTGGCCACGCCGCTTCTTCTGCTAGGATGTCCTTCATCGCCGGCGATTATGTGACGGCGTCCGGGCTTGGCCACGCCGCTTCTTCTGCTAGGATAAACGAACTGCGGGTTCGATATCAGCCGCAGTCCGGGCTTGGCCACGCCGCTTCTTCTGCTAGGATGAGCAGCAACTCTACGGGAATACCTATATCGTCCGGGCTTGGCCACGCCGCTTCTTCTGCTAGGATAAGCCCCGCGCAACCTCTTGTTGCGCGGGGATTTTTACTGACTTTTTCCGCATAAAAACGTCCTCTGCCTGGTCAAAACAGCACGAGTTGGGCCGGTTTTTCTGCTGGCGTTTTCGATCTTCGCTTGCCGTTAAAGACCTGACTGAGGGCATATTGCTTGTCCGTGAAGAACAGCACCTGCACATGGCCGGGGTCCGGGACGAGGTTGCCAACCTGTCTTGCATAGCTCTCAGCCTTTTCTTTGCTCCATGCGTGCCGAAGATATACCGAGAACTGAACCATTTCAAAGCCAAGGTCCAACAGATCGTTGCGAAATCGCGTTGCACGCTTGCGTTCGGCACTGGTCAGCACCGGCAGATCGAAAAGTACCCATACCCACATGATTCTGTATCCTGAGAGTTGTTTGAAGCCTTTATCACCCATCGCCGTGATTTTCCGAGGCTAGGGGGATCGGCCGGTCCGGAAAGGCGAGGCGCAATTTGCCGCTTTCGCAGGATTGAGCGAGGCTTTGCGCCAGGCGCACAAGGACCTGTGACAAGGGGCTTGCGCCCTGCGGTGTCGGAAAATCGGCGGCAAGGCTTGCCACCAGCGCACCGCGCCCTTCGGCGACCTCGGTGATACCTTCCGCGCACAGGCGGCGAACGATCAGATCGACAGTGGGGCGGAAAGGCTCCATCAGATCATCGGCAAGGGCCAGCGCATCGCCACCAGAGCGATGGTGGACTGACAGGGACGGATGCAACCCTGCGGCGACGATCGCGCGGGCAGTTGCTGCTCTCAGAACGGCATAGCCGTAGTTCAGCAGGGCATTTGCACCCGATGCATCACGCTCACGGCGAAACGCCTTGTCCATCATCAAGGGCCAGTAGGCCTGCGCGGCCTGCGCCTCGCGATTGTCAGGATCGCCGGATCTTACGGCCATGGCCAACCGCCGCAGCCGCTCGGACGGCTCGTTCACGCGCTCAAGTGCCTCAGCCTGTGCCATGATCTTGTGGCGCACCAATGTGGCCCATGTCTGCTTGCGTAAAGGCAAGGATGCATTTGCCTGCGCCCTGAAACGATGCGCCTGCTGGAAATGCCCGTTGAGCGGGAGCATGACACTCACCGGGTTGAAGTCATGGCCCAGCACCATGACCGGCACCTGACGGACGCCAAGTTCGGCAAGCGCTGTATTCGACCAAACCATTCCGGGGCTGGCGACCAGCACCGCCTCAACGTCATCGAAGGCGATCCGTCCGGCCTCGCCGTCACTTGTATCCACCGCCAAGAACCCGCGGCGCTTGTGCACCGAGAGCCCGGGCTTCGTCAGTTCCAATATCCGTCCAACCATGAGAGCCTCCTTGAGGGAATGCGCCCGACCAGTTGGCCTGCCTTGTTGATTGCCACTGAGATTTGACCCGGCAACAGCGGAAATTGTCATTGAGAATTGACCCATGTGCAACCTTGCCCCGGCTTGAACCAGCTGGGG
>NZ_QPJL01000006.1 GCF_003337565.1 Paracoccus lutimaris | reverse complement strand
TCATCAAGTAAGCCAAGGCTTGCGAAGCGATCACATCGGATGATCCGGCAACGGATATCACGATGGAAAGGGCCGCCCCAAGGGGCGGCCTTTTTCGTATTTTAAGCAGAAAATTCTGTTTTATTGCGGGGTGATGGCAGGGATTGGCGTTGCTGCGATGCGGCGTTTCTTCCTCATGGACAAAGGCATCTGGCTATGGCCATCGTGTCTATCCGGCGCGAACAGCCGGCACACGAAGTGACATGTTTCATGGAGACGCGCATGCCTCAACGACCCGCAATAGTCCTGGTTCACGGCTTCTGGGGAGGAGCCGCGCATTGGGCGAATGTGATCAAGCAACTGCACAAACGCGGCTATCACGACCTGCACGCGGTCGAGAACCCCCTGACTTCGCTGGCCGATGATGCCGAGCGCACCCGCAAGATGGTCAAGCAGATTCACGGCCCGGTGATTCTGGTCGGCCACTCCTATGGTGGCGCCGTCATCACCGAGATGGGCGACCTGCCGAACGTCAAGGGTCTGGTCTATGTCGCGGCCTTCGCGCCCGACGCAGGCGAAAGCCCGGGCGGCATCAGCCAGGCGAAGCCGCCGGAAGCCTTCCCGAACATTGCACCTGACAGTGACGGCTATCTGTGGATCAAGCAGGACAAGTTCCACGAGAGCTTCTGCCAGGATCTGTCCGAGGGCGACGCGCTTGTCATGGCCGTCACCCAGAAGGCGCCGCTGGCCAGCACTTTTGGCGACAACGTTACCGTGCCCGCGTGGAAGAACAAGCCGGTCTGGTACCAGATCTCGACCCATGACCGCATGATCAACCCGGAAAACCAGGAGATGATGTCGGCGCGGATGAACCCGAAGCGGACCATCCATCTGGCCGCCAGCCACGCCTCGCTGGCCTCGCATCCGGGCGAAATCGCCGATCTGATCGACGAAGCCGCGAGCGAAACCGGGTATTGATCCCGGATCATCGAAAGGTTGCGATCCCTCAGACGTGACCCTAAACAGGAAAGGCTGCCCCTTGGGGCGGCCTTTTTCGTTACGGGGTATCGTATGGACAGCTATCGGGTACGGATCGCACGGCAGGATTTCGCAGCCGCCTATGCGCTGCGGTGGCGGTGCATTCTGCGGAAGCCGTGGATACCGCTGTCATGGGTCGTGCTGGTGATCGTGGTCAGCCTTGTGATGGGGAGCGACCTGATGAAGTTTCTGACCAGACCTTCAGAACTGGTGCCCGCCATCGCTATTCCGGCGGTCGTCTGGGCGTTGATATATCTGCTGATTCCGCCCTTCAGCGCCTGGATCGCCGCGCGGTGGCAATATGACCGCTACCCGATGCTGGCCCGCGAGACAGATCTGCTGGTCGAGGAGACGGGGCTGAAATTCCTATCCGGCGAGGATCACTGGACCCATCGCTGGTCGGATTATCTGGCCATTGCCGAAGATCGGCGGGTGATGCTGTTATATGTCTCGCCGCAGCTGTTTCAGATCCTGCCGGTGGACGCGGTGCCGGCCAGCGTCAGGGAGACCATCGCCCGGCGCATCCGCGAGGCGAATGGGAAAACCTGAGGCAGGCAGGGCTGCCATAGGGCCTTGACGCCCATGGCAGGCTGGCGTTATACGCGCCCATCGCTGCCGAATTGTCGACTTCCGGAACGGAATCGGTTGCTTCTGCCGGGGCCGCCCAATACAGGGCGGCTTCGCAGTTTTTTATACGGTCCGATGCTGGCACCGCGTGGTGCGCTGTCAGCCTCTCGACGGAGACTCCCTATCCGAGGGATGACGATGCAAAGTCAGAATATCCGCATTCGGCTGAAGGCGTTCGATTACCGCGTGCTGGACGCCAGCACCCAGGAAATCGTGAACACCGCCAAGCGCACGGGTGCCACAGTTCGCGGCCCGATCCCGCTGCCGAACAAAATCGAAAAATTCACCGTTCTGCGCGGCCCGCATATCGACAAGAAATCCCGCGACCAGTGGGAAATCCGCACGCACAAGCGTCTGCTGGACATCGTCGATCCGACCCCCCAGACCGTTGACGCCCTGATGAAGCTCGACCTCGCCGCTGGCGTGGACGTCGAGATCAAGGTCTAAGGGAGGCTGGTATGCTGCGGACTGGTGTTATCGCCAAGAAGCTGGGCATGACCCGGCTGTTCCTGGAAGACGGGCGTCAAGTGCCCGTTACCGTTCTGCACGTCGATAACGTGCAGGTCATCGCTCAGCGGACCGTCGAGACCGACGGCTATGTCGCGCTGCAGCTGGGTGCGGGCGAGGCGAAAGCCAAGCGCGTAACCGGCGCCATGCGCGGCCATTTCGCCAAAGCGAATGTCGCCCCCAAGCGCAAGATCGCGGAATTCCGCGTTGCGGCTGAAAACCTGGTCGAAGTGGGCGAGGAAATCATCGCCGACCACTACTTCGCCGGCCAGTATGTCGACATCGCCGGCACCTCGATCGGTAAAGGCTTTGCCGGTGCGATGAAGCGTCACAACTTCGGTGGTCTGCGCGCCTCGCACGGCGTGTCGATCTCGCACCGCTCGCATGGTTCGACCGGCCAGTGCCAGGACCCCGGCAAGGTGTTCAAAGGCAAGAAGATGGCGGGTCACCTGGGTTCGGTTCGCGTCACCACGCAGAACCTGCAGGTCGTTCGCACCGATGCCGACCGTGGCCTGATCATGGTCAAGGGTTCGGTTCCGGGCTCGAAAGGTGGCTGGGTCACCATCAAGGATGCCGTGAAGAAGCCGCTGGCTGAAACCACGATCTTCCCCGCCGCGACCCGCACCAAAGCCAAGGAAGCCGCGCGTCTGGCCGAAGAAGCCGCTGCCGCTGCCGCCGCCGCCGAAGAAGCCGCCCGCAAGTCCGCTGCTGAAGCTGAAGCCGCCGCGCAGGCCGCCGCTCTGGCCGAGGCCGAAGCTTCGATCGCTGCTGACAGTGCCGCCGAAGGCGATGCCGCGCCCGAAGGAGAAAGCAAATGAAACTCGACGTGATCACGCTCGAAGCCGGCAAGGCCGGTGATATCGACCTGAGCGATGACATCTTCGGGCTCGAGCCGCGTGCCGACCTTCTGCATCGTGTCGTGCGCTGGCAGCGTGCGAAGGCGCAGCAGGGCACCCACTCGGTGCTGGGCAAGTCGGATGTCAGCTACTCGACCAAGAAGATCTATCGCCAGAAAGGCACCGGCGGCGCCCGCCACGGTTCCCGCAAGGCCCCGATCTTCCGTCACGGTGGTGTCTACAAGGGTCCGACCCCGCGCAGCCACGCCTTCGATCTGCCCAAGAAAGTCCGCGCGCTTGGCCTCAAGCACGCCCTGTCGGCGAAAGTCGCCGCGGGTGAGCTGGTTATCGTGGACAATCTGAACATCGCCGAAGCCAAGACCTCGGCCGTTGCCAAAGCGGTCAAGGAAAACGGCTGGAAGCGCGTTCTGGTGATCGACGGTGCCGAAGTGAACGAAAACTTCGCCCGTGCCGCCCGCAACCTGGAAGGGGTGGACGTGCTGCCCTCGATGGGTGCCAACGTCTATGACATCCTGCGCCGCGACACGCTGGTGCTGACCCGCGCCGGTGTCGAAGCTCTGGAGGCTCGTCTGAAATGACCGTGAAGCCCGAACATTACGACGTGATCGTCAAGCCGCTGATCACCGAGAAAGCGACGCTGGTGTCTGACGCCAACGCCTTCGTTTTCCAGGTGGCGAAGGACGCGAACAAACCCGCCATCAAGCAGGCGGTCGAGGCGCTGTTCAACGTCAAGGTGAAAGCGGTCAACACCACGATCACCAAAGGCAAGACCAAGCGTTTCAAAGGCCGTCCCGGCGTCCGTTCGGACGTGAAAAAGGCCTATGTCACGCTGGAAGCCGGCAACACCATCGACGTGTCGACCGGCCTCTGATATAGCCACCGAATCGACGGCCCCGGCAGCGGGGCCGTCGCGTTTTTTGACGAAACGGACCACTAGGTCCAAAGCAACGGAAGACAGAAAGCATGGCACTCAAGTCGTATAAACCGACGACGCCTGGCCAGCGTGGGCTGGTTCTGATCGACCGTTCGGAGCTTTGGAAAGGGCGCCCGGTCAAGACTCTCACTGAGGGTCTGACCAAGAACGGCGGCCGGAACAACACCGGACGGATCACGATGCGCCGCAAGGGCGGCGGGGCGAAGCGTCTCTACCGCATCGTGGACTTCAAGCGCACCAAGTTCGATATCGTGGCCACCGTCGAGCGGATCGAATACGATCCGAACCGGACCGCCTTCATCGCGCTGATCAAATACGAAGACGGCGAGCAGGCCTATATCCTCGCGCCGCAGCGTCTGGCCGTTGGCGATAAGGTGATCGCCGGCGCCAAGGTCGACGTGAAGCCCGGCAACGCCATGCCCTTCAGCGGCATGCCGATCGGGACCATCGTCCACAACGTCGAGCTGAAGCCCGGCAAAGGCGGCCAGATCGCCCGTTCGGCTGGCACCTATGCCCAGTTCGTCGGCCGTGACGGTGGCTATGCGCAGATCCGCCTGTCCTCGGGCGAACTGCGTCTGGTGCGTCAGGAATGCATGGCGACCATCGGCGCCGTGTCGAACTCGGACCATTCGAACCAGAATCTCGGCAAAGCGGGCCGCAACCGTCACAAGGGCATCCGCCCGAGCGTGCGCGGTGTTGCGATGAACCCGATCGACCACCCGCATGGTGGTGGTGAAGGCCGGACCTCGGGCGGTCGTCACCCGGTTACCCCGTGGGGCAAAGGCACCAAGGGGAACAAGACCCGCACGAATAAAGCGACCGACAAATATATCCTGCGGTCGCGTAACGCGAAGAAGGGGCGCTAATCCATGGCACGTTCTATCTGGAAGGGCCCCTTTGTCGACGCATACGTGCTTCGCAAGGCGGAAAAGGCCCGTGAGGCCGGCAAGTCGGATGTCATCAAGATCTGGTCGCGTCGTTCGACCATTCTGCCGCAATTCGTCGGCCTGACTTTCGGCGTCTACAATGGTCACAAGCACATCCCGGTCAACGTGACCGAAGAGATGATCGGCCAGAAGTTCGGTGAATATTCGCCGACGCGGACCTATTACGGTCACGCCGCCGACAAGAAAGCGAAGAGGAAGTAAGCCATGGGTAAGGAAAACAATCCGCGCCGCGTGGCGGAGAACGAGGCGTTTGCGAAAACCAAGATGCTTCGCACCTCGCCGCAGAAGCTGAACCTGGTTGCGGCGCTGATCCGCGGCAAGAAAGTCGACAAGGCTCTGGCCGACCTGACCTTCTCGCACAAGCGCATCGCCGTCGACGTGAAGAAATGCCTTCAGTCGGCCATCGCCAATGCCGAGAACAACCATAACCTCGACGTCGACAATCTGATCGTCGCCGAGGCCTGGGTCGGCAAGAATCTGGTCATGAAGCGGGGTCGCCCGCGCGCCCGTGGTCGTTACGGCAAGATCATGAAGCCGTTTTCGGAAATCACCATCAAGGTGCGTCAGGTCGAGGAGCACGCGTAATGGGTCAGAAAGTAAACCCCATCGGGATGCGTCTTCAGGTCAACCGCACCTGGGACAGCCGCTGGTATGCGGATGACAAGGACTACGGCAATCTGCTGCTGGAAGACCTGAAGATCCGCGACTTCATCCACAAGGAAGCCAAGCAGGCCGGCGTCAGCCGCGTCATCATCGAGCGTCCGCACAAGAAGTGCCGCGTCACGATCTATGCCGCGCGTCCGGGTGTCATCATCGGCAAAAAAGGCGCCGATATCGAAACCCTGCGCAAGAAGCTGGCAAACTTCACCGACTCGGAACTGCACCTCAACATCGTTGAAGTCCGCAAGCCCGAACTGGACGCCCAGCTGGTGGCCGAGTCGATCGCCCAGCAGCTTGAGCGCCGCGTTTCGTTCCGTCGCGCCATGAAGCGCGCGGTGCAGAACGCCATGCGCATGGGTGCCCTGGGCATCCGCGTGAACGTCGCCGGCCGCCTGGGCGGCGCCGAGATCGCCCGCACCGAATGGTATCGCGAAGGCCGCGTGCCGCTGCACACCCTGCGCGCCGACATCGACTATGCGCTGTCGGAAGCCACGACCCCTTACGGGATCATCGGTGTGAAGGTCTGGATCTTCAAAGGCGAGATCATGGAGCATGACCCGCAGGCCCGCGACCGCCGCGCCACCGAGGCGCAGGACGGCCCGGCTCCGCGTGGTCCGCGTCGTGACCGCGACGCGCGCTAAGGAGAAGTTGAGATGCTGCAACCGAAACGGACCAAGTTCCGCAAACAGTTCAAGGGCCGCATCCACGGCGAAGCCAAGGGCGGGTTCAACCTGAACTTCGGCTCCTACGCCCTGAAAGCCACCGAGCCCGAGCGCGTCACTGCCCGTCAGATCGAAGCGGCCCGCCGCGCGATCACCCGCCACATGAAGCGTCAGGGCCGGGTCTGGATCCGGATTTTCCCGGACGTGCCGGTTTCCTCGAAGCCGACCGAAGTGCGGATGGGTAAAGGCAAGGGCTCCGTCGATTACTGGGCGGCCCGGGTCCATCCCGGCCGGATCATGTTCGAGATCGACGGCGTGAACGACACCATCGCGCGTGAGGCCCTGCGCCTTGGCGCGCAGAAACTGCCGGTCCTGACCCGCATCGTCGCGCGCGAAGACTGGTAAGATCTGCCAGATTGGCAAAAGAACACCCCCCGGCCTTGCGGTCGGGGGGTGTTTTCATCTCTGGGGCCGCTTTGCGCCCCGCCGGCCGGTTGCGGGCGCGGGCAGTGCGCCGGGTCATGCGGCCGGTGTGGGCGCGCCGGTGATTTCGATATCCTCGGCCGTGATCCTGCCTGAGGTCACGGCAACCGACACCGCCAGCCCTTCGGGATAGTCGGGATGCGTGTAATGGAACACGACCTCCTGATATCCGGTGCTGTTTGCCAGCGTCAGCTCATGCCCGGTATAGGTCGCATCGCCCGCCAGCGAATAGGGATCGACCACCAGACGGTCCTCCCCCGCCTCAAAATCAAGGATGATCGCTGCATGCGCATAGCCCATCGCGTCGGGGTCATCGAAATGCTGCGCATTTTCATCGGGGCTCAGCGTGAACTCGTAAACGTCATTGCCGGCGCCGCTATTGATCCACCTGACATTGACACCGCTTTCGTCCGGGCTGGCGGTTGCCTGCAGAACGCGAATGGTGTCGTCGCCTTCGCCGTCATGCAGGCGGAAATCATGGCTGACCTCGCCGTCGAGGATGAGCAGGTCGTGGCCATCGCCCAGATCGATATATCCATCGGACGACTGCTCCCCGGCCTCGCCGGTCACTGAAAGCGTGTCATTTCCGGTGCCACCGAAAAGCGTGGCAAAGCCCGATTCGACATTCACGACGTCATCGCCCGCACCGGCATCGACCGTGATGCCAGTCTCGGGCAGGCTTTCGTTGCCGTCATAATTGATGGTGTCGTTGCCCTCGCCGCCAAGGACCTGTCCGGCGATGGGGGTGACGTTCAGCACGTCATTGCCAGCGCCGCCATCGGTCACGCCGCCATTGTCATTCAGCACGGTCAGCAAATCGTCGCCGGCCTCGCCAAAGATCATGCCGCCGTGCTCCGAGGTCACCGTGTCATTGCCGCCGCCTGCCGAGACATTCATGTAGCCGTCGGTGCTGCTGCCCGGCTCGTCCAGATCGATGACGTCGTCGCCCCCGGTGCCCGTGACCGTGCCGGTCTCGGGGTCAAGCGTCAGCTCATCCGCATCCCGATCGGTGGCGGGGCTGTCGTCATCGCCATTGAAAATCGCGACACTGAAAAGCAGCGCCATCAGGCCGCCGGCAACAAGCGCAGTTGGATCCATACCATGACCTCGTTCAGGATTGACGTCTTTGCGGCAACGTTGCCGTCAGCGGGCGCGGGCTGTCCGGGGATGGCGCGAAATAAATGCCGCTATCGGTCCTGTCGGATGTCTGCGGGTTGGGGAATCCCGGACGCCGGGGGCTCCCGGGACCAGTCTGCTCTGGTTTCAGCGATCAGCTCGCGGGGATCTGGATCGCATCGGCCGGGATGCCGGTGGCGCCGGTCAGCGCAACTTCCAGCGTCATCGGAAGCGTCTGGCTGGCCGAGGCGACCGTGTAGTTCAGGATGATGGTGGTGCCGTCCTCGTCCTCGACGAGCTCGTAGTCGTTATAGGTGATCGTGGCCGGCGCGCCGTCCAGCGTGGCGTCGTCATCCAGATGCGCGGTCGGGTCGATGGTCAGGATGTCGTTTGCCGCGTCGAAATCCGTCACCGTGGCCATCAGCCGGGTGCCGCCGACCAACACGCCGGAGGTGAGGTCGGTGCTGAGGGCGCCATTGCTGAGATCGAACTCGATATTGATCTGATCGCTGCCGTCGCCGGTCACGAATTCAGGGGCCGAAGTCAGGATGTCCAGATAGCGTTCGGCATTGATGACATCGTCGCCGGCACCCGTATCGATCACGACCAGCTCGTCGCGAGCGGTCCTGACGCCATCGTAATTGACGGTGTCATTGCCTTCGCCGCCAAAGATATCCCCGGTGATCGGTTCGACATTGATGATGTCATCGCCTTCGCCGCCATCAACCAAGCCGCTATAGATGGTCTCGACGGTCAGGATGTCATCGCCCGCACCGCCGAGGATTTCGCCGCCGAAATCCGCGACGACGGTATCGTTCCCCGCGCCGGCGTTGACATTTCCATAGGCGTCCTCGGGGGACGCCAGAGCTTCTGTCGTGATCATGTCATCCCCGTCGGTCCCCGTCACCGTGCCGGTTTCCGGGTCGAGCGTCAGGCCTTCCGAGTTTTCCGGCGTCGAGTCATCGGAACCGGAATCGTCGTCGTCGCTGTTGAAAATCGCGACGCCAAAGACCACTGCGAGCATGCCGCCCACAACAAGCGAAACAGGATCCATTCATGTCCTCATTAAATCTAAGATAATTGGATAACGATAACGCCGGCGTGATCGCCGGCAAGTGCTGTCCTGTGATCGCGAACGAAAGGAAAATCCTGCCGTTGCAGGAAAACACCGCTTGAAAAGCGACAGGGGGCGGCGTTGCCGGCCCCCAAGGCGCGATGCGTCAGGGTGCGCCGGTGATCCGCACGTCCGCCAGTGAGATCCTGCCACTGTCGACGGACACCGCCAGCGACAGATCGTCAGGATCGTCCGGGTGCACAGGGGCGACGGCAACGCAGACGTGATCGCGCGCAATAAGTGACCTTTGGTCGCGTGCAGTCCTTGCGTGCCGGGCAAGAAATCCCTTGTGTTTGCTGGGAAACGCGCCTATAGGCACGGCTTCATCATGAAACTCCACCGGAATCAGGGTGGCCCTGCATGGCAGGGGCTCTCCGGTGATGTTGAAAGGAACAGGCGCATGAAAGCGCAGGAACTGAAAGACAAGACGCCCGATCAGCTGAAAGAACAGCTGCTGGCGCTGAAAAAGGAAGCGTTCAACCTGCGCTTCCAGCAGGCCACCGGCCAGCTCGAATCGACCGCCCGCATGCGCGTCGTCCGTCGTGACGTTGCCCGTGTGAAAACCATTCTGAACCAGAAAGCGGCAGCTGCCGCGGCGTCGAACTAAGGAGCCCGGTCCATGCCCAAACGCATCCTGCAAGGCAAGGTCGTCAGCGACAAGAACGAACAGACCATCACCGTTCTGGTCGAGCGTCGCTTCAAGCATCCGCTGCTGCACAAGACCGTGCGGTCGTCCAAGAAATACCGCGCCCATGACGCGGATAACCAGTTCAAGGTCGGTGACACCGTTCGCATCATTGAATGCGCGCCGATCTCGAAGACCAAGCGCTGGACCGTTCTGACCGAAGCCTCGGTCTGAACCCAGACTTAATCGAAACCCTGGGGCCGGTCCTGCCGGTCCCCAAAGGTCGGGAGTAACCCTATGATCCAGATGCAGACCAATCTGGATGTCGCTGACAACTCCGGCGCTCGCCGGGTGCAGTGCATCAAGGTCCTGGGTGGTTCGCACCGTCGCTATGCGTCGGTGGGCGACATTATCGTCGTCTCCGTCAAGGAAGCCATTCCGCGCGGCCGCGTGAAGAAAGGTGACGTCCGCAAGGCCGTCGTCGTGCGCACCGCGAAAGAAGTGAAGCGTGAAGACGGCACCTCGATCCGTTTTGACCGCAACGCCGCCGTCATCCTGAACAACCAGGGTGAGCCGGTCGGCACGCGTATCTTCGGGCCGGTGGTCCGCGAACTGCGCGCCAAGAACTTCATGAAGATCATCTCGCTTGCGCCGGAGGTGCTGTGATGGCTGCCAAGCTGAAAAAAGGCGACAAGGTCGTCGTGCTGGCCGGCAAGGACAAAGGCAAGCAGGGCGAAATCACCGCCGTGTTCCCGAAAGAGAACAAAGCGGTCGTTGACGGTGTCAACGTCGCCATCCGTCACCAGCGCCAGACCCAGACCACTCAGGGCGGCCGCGTGGCGAAGAACATGCCGATCGACCTGTCGAACCTCTCGCTGATGGACAAGAACGGCAAAGCGACCCGCGTCGGCTTCCGCGAGGAAGACGGCAAGAAGGTCCGTTTCGCCAAGACCACGGGGGACCTGATCTGATGCTGGACCAAGCCACCTACACGCCGCGTCTGAAAGCGCTGTTCAAGGACACGATCCGGGCAGCCCTGAAAGAAGAGTTCGGCTACAAGAACGACATGCAGATCCCCAAGCTGGACAAGATCGTCCTGAACATGGGCATCGGCGAGGCCGTGAAAGACACCAAAAAGGTCAAGCAAGGCGCTGAAGAGCTGTCGCTGATCGCGGGTCAAAAGGCTGTCATCACCAAAGCCAAGAACTCGATCGCAGGTTTCCGCGTCCGCGAGGAAATGCCGCTGGGCACGAAAGTCACCCTGCGTGGCGACCGGATGTATGAATTCCTGGACCGCCTGATCAACATCGCGCTGCCCCGCGTCCGCGACTTCCGCGGCGTGAAAGGCACCTCTTTCGACGGCCGCGGCAACTATGCCATGGGCCTGAAAGAGCACATCGTGTTCCCGGAAATCAACTTCGACAAGGTCGACGAAGTTCTGGGGATGGACATCATCATCTGCACCACCGCGCCGACCGACGCGGAAGCGAAAGCGCTGTTGAAGCATTTCAACATGCCGTTCAACAGCTGATCGCGGAGGTAAGAGAGATATGGCTAAGAAATCCATGGTCGAGCGCGAACTGAAGCGCGAGAAACTGGTTCAGAAATACGCCGCCAAGCGCGCCGCTCTGAACGAAGTCATCCACGACCAGTCCCGCCCGATGGAAGAGCGCTTCAAGGCCAGCCTGAAACTGGCTGAACTGCCGCGCAATTCCTCGGCCACGCGTCTGCACAACCGGTGCCAACTGACCGGCCGTCCGCACGCGTATTACCGTAAACTGAAACTGTCGCGGATCATGCTGCGCGAGCTTGGCTCGTTCGGTCAGATCCCCGGCATGGTCAAATCGAGCTGGTAAGGGGGCATTATGTCGATGAACGATCCTCTCGGCGATATGCTGACCCGCATCCGCAACGCACAGATGCGCGGCAAATCGACCGTCCGCACTCCCGCCTCCAAGCTGCGCGCCTGGGTTCTGGATGTGCTGAAAGCTGAAGGCTACATCCGTGGCTACGAGCCCGTCACCTCGGCCGCTGGCCATGGCGAGCTGGAAATCAGCCTGAAATACTACGAAGGCACCCCGGTCATCCGCGAGCTCGCTCGCGTGTCCAAACCCGGTCGTCGGGTTTATGCCTCGGTCAAGGAAATCCCGCTGGTCCGCAACGGCCTGGGCGTTTCCATCGTCTCGACGCCGAAAGGCGTGATGTCGGACGCAGCGGCTCGCAACGCCAACGTTGGCGGCGAAGTCCTCTGCACCGTGTTCTAAGGAGGGCAGGATGTCTCGGATTGGTAAAAAGCCGGTCGAACTGCCCCAGGGCGTGACCGCCGAAGTGAAAGGCCAGACCATCGAGGTGAAGGGTCCGAAAGGCACCCGTGCATTCACCGCGACGGATGACGTGACCCTGACTGTCGAAGAAGGCAGCGTCAAAGTGACGCCGCGCGGCATGTCCAAGCGTGCGCGCCAGCAGTGGGGCATGTCCCGCTCGATGGTGGCGAACCTTGTGACCGGCGTCAGCACCGGCTTCAAGAAAGAGCTTGAGATCCAGGGCGTGGGCTACCGCGCCACGATGCAGGGCAAAGACCTGAAACTGGCTCTGGGCTATTCGCATGACGTGAACTTCATCGCGCCGGAAGGCGTGACGATTTCCTCGCCGAAGCAGACCGAAATCTCGGTGGAAGGCATTGACCAGCAGCTGGTCGGCCAGGTCGCCGCGAACATCCGTGAGTGGCGCCGCCCCGAGCCCTACAAGGGCAAGGGCATCCGCTACAAGGGTGAGGTCGTCTTCCGCAAGGAAGGCAAGAAGAAGTAAGGGGCGCAAAAATGGCACTGAACAAAAGAGAGCTGTTCCTGAAGCGCCGCCTGCGCGTGCGGAACAAATTGCGGGCAATCACGGACGGTCGTCCGCGTCTGTCCGTCCACCGTTCGTCCAAGAACATCAGCGTTCAGGTGATCGACGACGTGAAAGGGGTCACTCTGGCCTCGGCCTCGTCGCTGGAAAAAGACCTGGGCGTTGTCGGCAAGAACAACGTGGATGCTGCGGCCAAGATCGGCGCTGCGATTGCAGAGCGCGCGAAAAAGGCTGGCGTCGAGGCAGTGATCTTCGACCGTGGCGGTTTCCTGTTCCATGGCAAGATCAAAGCCCTGGCCGACGCAGCCCGCGAAGGCGGTCTGAAGTTCTGACGATTGCGGGTGGCGGCAACGCCACCCCGATGATCCGGGGGCTGCAATCCCGCTCGGGATTGCCCCACCAGGATCGGATTCAACGGCGCGGATCGCGCGCCAGTGTAAAAGGAATGCCTTATGGCAGAACGTGAAAACCGTCGGGGCCGCCGCGAAGAGCGCGAAGAAACCCCGGAATTCGCCGATCGTCTGGTCGCGATCAACCGCGTGTCGAAAACCGTCAAGGGTGGCAAGCGTTTTGGCTTTGCCGCTCTGGTGGTTGTCGGCGACCAGCGTGGTCGTGTCGGCTTCGGCAAGGGCAAGGCGAAAGAAGTGCCCGAGGCGATCCGCAAGGCGACCGAGCAGGCCAAGCGCGGCCTGATCCGCGTGCCGCTGCGCGATGGCCGCACGCTGCATCACGATATCGAGGGCCGTCACGGCGCCGGTAAGGTGATCATGCGCACCGCCGTTCCGGGGACCGGTATCATCGCCGGTGGTCCGATGCGCGCCGTGTTCGAAATGCTGGGCGTTCAGGACGTCGTGGCCAAGTCGCAGGGGTCGCAAAACCCCTACAACATGATCCGCGCCACCATCGACGGCCTGAAAAAGGAAGCCTCGCCCCGCAACGTCGCCCAGCGTCGTGGCAAGAAAGTGGCCGAGATCCTGTCCTCGAACGACAAGCCGGCTGACGCCGCTGCCGAAGCGTAAGGAGAGGCAAGAATGGCTAAAACCATCGTCGTGAAGCAGATCGGCTCGCCGATCCGCCGCCCCGCCATCCAGCGCGAGACGCTGAAAGGTCTGGGCCTGAACAAGATGAACCGCACCCGCGAGCTGGAAGATACCCCGGCCGTGCGCGGCATGGTCGCCAAGATCCCGCATCTGGCCGTCATCATCGAAGAGCGCGGCTGATCCCAGCCTCGCCTGACGACTTGGAAACCGCCCCGGAGCCGCTCCGGGGCGGTTTTCGTTTCAGCGGACCCCATGGCCGGGGCCAGTTAACCTTTCGCTAACCATGTTGGCCTAGCCTTGCGGCGGAGGTTTTCGCCCGCAAAGGACTGCCATGTCCCGCCTTGCCGCCTGCATGCTGACGCTCCTGCTGGCCCTTTGGGCCGGCGGGGTCATGGCCGGGCCGTGGCCGCGCGGCGATGGCGAGGTGTTTTTGTCCTTTTCGGTCGAACAGGATGGCGACGGCAACCGCTATACCGGGCTTTACAGCGAATACGGGCTGAACCCGCGCCATACGCTGGGCCTTGAGCTGGGCCACAGCACCGCCGGCGAAAGCAGCGTCATGCTGTGGTCGCAGCGCGCGATGGACGGCGGTGAAGGGCCGGACCGGCTGACCCTTTCCAGCGGAATCGGGGTCATCCGGCGCGAGGGCAAGCTGATCCCCCTCGTCCAGATCGGGGCTGCCTGGGGCAGGGGGCTTGACGGCGTGCCGGTGCTGAAACGCTTGCCCGGCGGCGGCTGGCTGGCCGTGGATGCCCGCGCCAAGCTGGCCCGCAGCGAAGAGGGCGAGCCTGACCGTACCCCTGACGCCAATGGCCGCTGGAGCAGCCGGCAGGTCTATCTGACCCCCAAGACCACGATCAAGGCCGAGGTGACGCTGGGCTGGAAGGCCCGCCCTTCGCTCATGGTCATCAACCAGTTGCGGCTGGAGGATCGCGACGATCTGGGCTTTTCGGCCAAGCTTGCGACCTCGGTGGTGCGCGATCTGACCGGGCCGGCCAAGATCGAGCTGGGCGTGATCATGCCGCTGGCGGGCGAGGGTGAGCCGGCGCTGAAGATCGGCACCTGGATCCAGTTCTGAGGGGCTCCTGCGCCGCTTGCTCTGCGAAACGGAATGCTGTAAGCCCCGCCAGTGCCTTTCGGGGCGCCGACTCAACAACCAAGAAATGCCGTGTCCGCCCTCTTTCGCTTCATGGGGCGCTTCCGGCTTAAGGAGAAGCGAAATGAAACTGCATGAAATCCGCGACAACGAAGGCGCGAACCGCAAGAAAAAGCGCGTCGCGCGTGGTCCCGGCTCGGGCAAGGGCAAGACCGCCGGCCGTGGTATCAAGGGCCAGACCTCGCGTTCGGGCGTTGCGCTGAACGGCTACGAAGGCGGCCAGATGCCGCTGTATCGCCGCCTGCCCAAGCGCGGCTTCAGCAAGCCGAATCGCCTTGAGTTCGCGGTGGTGAACCTGGGCCAGCTGCAGGCCTTTGTCGACGCGGGCAAGCTCGATGCGAAAGCCGCCGTGACCGAGGATGCTCTGGTTGCTGCCGGCGTCATCCGCCGCAAGCTGGACGGCGTCCGCGTGCTGGCCAAGGGTGAGCTGAAAGCCAAGCTGGACCTGACCGTGGCCGGCGCATCGAAGACCGCCGTCGAGGCCATCGAGAAGGCCGGCGGCAAGATCACCCTGACCCGCCCGGTCAAAGAAGAAGCTGCGGCCGAATAAGCTGTTGAAGGGCGCGCCTGCGCCCAATACATAGCTTTCCAAGTTTTCCAGGCGCCGCGGGATCGGGAAACGATCCGGCGGCGCTGCCATGAAGGGGCAGAAGAATGGCGTCAGCCGCAGAACAGATGGCCGCGAACCTTTCCTGGGGGGCGCTTGGCAAGGCGACCGAGCTTCGCCAGCGGATCTGGTTCACCCTCGGACTTCTTATCATCTATCGTCTTGGCACCTATATCCCGGTGCCCGGCATCGACGGCGGCGCGCTGCGCAACTTCATGGAAGAGGCGCAGGCCGGCATCGGCGGTATCCTGTCCATGTTCACCGGCGGCGCGCTGGGGCGGATGGGGATCTTTGCGCTGGGGATCATGCCCTATATCAGCGCCTCGATCATCGTGCAGCTTCTGGCCTCGATGGTGCCCGCGCTTGAGCAGCTCAAGAAAGAGGGCGAGCAGGGCCGCAAGAAGATCAACCAATATACCCGCTATGGCACCGTGGCGCTGGCGCTGTTCCAGGCCTGGGGTCTGGCCGTAAGCCTCGAGGCCGGCAACCTGGCCCATGATCCGGGCCTGTTCTTCCGCGCATCCGTGGTGATCACGCTGGTCGGCGGCACCATGTTCCTGATGTGGCTGGGTGAGCAGATCACCGCCCGCGGCATCGGCAACGGCATCTCGCTGATCATCTTTGTCGGCATTGTGGCCGAGATCCCGACCCATATCGCGCAATTCCTCGCGCAGGGCGCGTCCAGCGGCTCGACGCTGGTGACGCTGGGCATCGTCGTGATGGTGGTCGCGGTCATCGCCTTCGTGGTGTTCATGGAGCGCGCGCTGCGCAAGATCCACATCCAGTATCCGCGCCGTCAGGTGGGGATGAAGATCTATGACGGCCAGTCGTCGCACCTGCCGATCAAGGTCAACCCGGCCGGCGTCATTCCGGCGATCTTTGCCAGCTCGCTGCTGCTGCTGCCGGTCACCATCTCGACCTTCTCGGGCAACCAGACCGGGCCGATCATGTCGACGATCCTGGCCTATTTCGGTCCCGGCCAGCCGCTTTACCTGCTGTTCTTCACGGCGATGATCGTCTTCTTCGCCTATTTCTACACTTTCAACGTCAGCTTCAAACCCGATGACGTGGCCGAGAACCTGAAAAATCAGGGCGGCTTCATCCCGGGCATCCGTCCCGGCAAGAAGACCGAGGATTACCTGACCTATGTGGTGAACCGGGTGCTGGTGATCGGCTCGGCCTATCTGGCCGCCGTCTGCCTTCTGCCCGAGGTGATCCGCCATCAGCTGGCGATCCCGTTCTACTTTGGCGGCACCTCGGTGCTGATCGTGGTCAGCGTCGTCATGGACACGATCAATCAGGTGCAAAGCCACTTGCTTGCGCATCAATACGAAGGTTTGATTGAGAAATCACAACTGCGTGGCAAGCGCGGCAAGCCCGGTGCGGCCAAGCCGAAAAAAGCGCCCGCGCGTCGCTGAGGGAACCCCACCGGAAGGGTAGGAGAGGGACGACAATGACGATCGATATCATTCTGCTGGGACCTCCGGGTGCGGGCAAGGGCACTCAGGCCCGCCGCCTGATCGAAGAGCGGGGCCTGGTCCAGCTCTCGACCGGGGACATGCTGCGCGAGGCAAAGTCCAGCGGGACCGAGATGGGCAAGCGCGTCGCCGAGGTCATGGACCGTGGCGAGCTTGTCACCGATGAGATCGTCATCGGCCTGATCCGCGAAAAGCTGGCTGCCGGCGGCAAGGGGTTCATCTTTGACGGCTTCCCGCGCACGCTGGCCCAGGCCGATGCGCTTGAGGCGCTGATGGCCGAGATGGGCCAGCATGTCGATGCCGTGGTCGAGATGCGCGTCGATGACGAGGCGCTGGTCGCCCGCATCTCGGGCCGCTTTACCTGCGGCAATTGCGGCGAGGTCTATCACGACGTGACCAAGCCGACCAAGGTTGCGGGCGTCTGCGATGTCTGCGGCTCGACCGACCTGCGCCGCCGGGCCGATGACAATGCCGAAAGCCTCAAGACCCGGCTGATGGAATATTACAAGAAAACCTCGCCGCTGATCGGGTATTACTATGCCAAGGGCAACCTGAATCCGGTCGACGGTCTGGCCGATATCGACGATGTCGCGGCCGAGGTCGCGGCGGTGCTGGACAGGATTCCCGGTCAGGGTTGACGTTCCGCGGGGAATCCCTTAATCCGCCTCATCTCGCAAGAGAATCGCCTCTCAGGCCCGAAGGCATGGCTTTCGGGTCTTTGGTTGTGAAAAAAGGTTCCGGTGCTACGGAACCGCAACATGAAAAGGAAAACGCGTGGCTCGTATTGCTGGCGTCAACATTCCGACCGGGAAACGCGTCCCGATCGCTCTGACCTATATCCATGGCATCGGCCCCAAATTCGCCGAAGAGATCGTCACCTCGGTCGGCATTGATCCGGCCCGTCGCGTGAATGACCTGTCGGATGCCGAAGTTCTGCAGATCCGCGAATATATCGACGCGAACCTGACCGTCGAGGGCGACCTGCGCCGTGAAACCCAGATGAACATCAAGCGCATGATGGACCTGGGTTCGTATCGTGGCCTGCGTCACCGCCGCGGCCTGCCGGTTCGCGGTCAGCGCACCCACACCAATGCCCGCACCCGCAAGGGCCCGGCGAAGCCGATCGCCGGCAAGAAGAAATAAGGGGGCTGATCCATGGCACGCGATAAAACCCGCATCAAGCGCAAAGAGCGCAAGAACATCGCCACTGGCGTGGCGCATGTGAACAGCTCGTTCAACAACACCAAGATCCTGATCTCGGACGTGCAAGGCAACGCCATCTCGTGGTCGTCGGCTGGCACCATGGGCTTCAAGGGCTCGCGCAAATCGACGCCTTACGCTGCCCAGATGGCCGCTGAAGACGCCGGCAAGAAGGCGCAGGAACACGGTGTCCGCACCCTCGAAGTCGAGGTTCAGGGCCCCGGTTCGGGCCGTGAATCGGCGCTGCGCGCGCTGGCTGCCGTCGGCTTCAACATCACGGCCATCCGTGACGTGACCCCGATCGCGCATAACGGCTGCCGTCCGCCGAAGCGCCGCCGCGTCTGATTTCTAAGCTCTTATCGCGTCCCGCGCCGCATTTTGGCGCGGGACGCGCATTCGCATTTCACCTCGGGCGTTTTCGACCACCGGTCATGGGTCGAAAACTGGTATGGAGGAAAACGCATGATCCACAAGAATTGGGCTGAACTCATCAAGCCGACCCAGCTTGAAGTCAAGCCGGGCGCCGATTCGGCCCGTGTCGCGACCGTGGTCGCCGAACCGCTGGAACGCGGCTTCGGTCTGACGCTCGGCAACGCGCTGCGCCGCGTGCTGCTGTCCTCGCTGCAGGGCGGGGCCATCACCTCGGTGCAGATCGACAATGTGCTGCATGAATTCTCGTCCGTTCCCGGCGTGCGCGAGGACGTGACCGACATCGTCCTGAACCTCAAGGGCGTGACGCTGAAAGTGGACGTCGATGCGCCCAAGCGCCTGGCGCTCTCGGCCAAGGGGCCGGGCGAGGTCAAGGCCGGCGACATCCAGGAATCGGCCGGCATTACCGTGCTGAACCGTGATCATGTCATCTGCCATCTGGATGACGGCGCCGAGCTGCACATGGAACTGACCGTTGCCAATGGCAAGGGTTACGTCGCCGCCGACAAGAACCGTCCCGAGGACGCGCCCATCGGCCTGATCCCGATCGACGCCATCTTCTCGCCGGTCAAGCGCGTCAGCTACGAAGTCACGCCGACCCGCGAAGGTCAGGTACTGGACTATGACAAGCTGACGATGAAGGTCGAAACCGACGGTTCGCTGACCCCGGAAGACGCCGTGGCCTATGCCGCGCGCATCATTCAGGACCAGCTGTCGGTCTTCGTGAACTTCGACGAGCCGGAAGCCGCGACCCGCTCGGATGCCGAGGACGGTCTGGAATTCGACCCGCGCCTGCTGAAGAAAGTCGACGAGCTGGAGCTGTCGGTCCGTTCGGCCAACTGCCTCAAGAACGACAATATCGTCTATATCGGCGACCTGATCCAGAAAACCGAAGCCGAGATGCTGCGCACCCCGAACTTCGGCCGCAAGTCGCTGAACGAGATCAAGGAAGTGCTTTCGGGCATGGGCCTGCATCTTGGCATGGACGTCGTCGACTGGCCGCCGGAAAACATCGAAGATCTGGCCAAGCGCTTCGACGACCAGTTCTGATCGGGCAGTTCTGATCGGGCGGTGCGTGTAAACACGCATCCTGCGGTCTTGCGAATCGGGTAGGGTGCGTGTTTACACGCACCTTCCCAAATACCGGGCATCCCGCCCCAAGGAGAGCGGCTTTCACGCAAGGGCCGCCAGACAAAGCAAAAGACGTAAACGGAGAAACATCATGCGTCACGCCCGCGGCTACCGCCGACTGAACCGTACCCACGAACACCGCAAGGCGCTGTTCGCCAACATGGCTGGCTCGCTGATCGAGCACGAGCAGATCAAGACCACGCTGCCGAAAGCCAAGGAACTGCGCCCGATCGTCGAAAAGCTGATCACGCTGGCCAAGCGCGGCGATCTGCATGCCCGCCGTCAGGCCGCCTCGCAGCTCAAGCAGGACATGCATGTCGAGAAACTCTTCGACGTGCTCGGCGCCCGCTACAAGGACCGTCAGGGCGGCTATGTCCGCATCATGAAGGCCGGCTTCCGCTATGGCGACATGGCGCCGATGGCAATCATCGAATTCGTCGAGCGTGACACCGATGCCAAGGGTGCCGCTGACCGCGCCCGTCTGGAAGCCGAATCGGCCGCTGACGAAGCGTAAACCCAGGTCTTTCCTCGGGTTAACAGAAAGTTCATGCCCGCGGCCAGAGCCATGGCTGCGGGCTTTTTGCAACAGCAGAAGTGCAAATCTTGCACGCGCGGTGGCGGCTGTTGGCCGGTCCGTAAAATTTTCGGTTGTGCAGGGCCTTGGAATACGCGCATAAATCGCGCGTTATTGTTGTGGAGAGGTGACGGTTGTCTGGGAACAGCGAAATTTTCTTCACTAAGTTTACCTTAGGGAAGGGTAAAAAACGTCATGTTATTTTGCAGTATCGCTTGAATAGCCTGCAAACTCTGCCATTTTTCCTGCTAACGTAAAAAAACGCAATCTGTCCAAATCGTCATGTCGTCTCGCGCGGAAATCAATGCAGCACTGGCCAAGCTGAAGAAGCTCTCTCCGGCGGGCTACTTCGTTGGGCTTCACATTCGCTTTGCTGCACCCTTGATGCAGTTCCAGACCTATAACAAGGACTGGGCGCAGCGCTATTCCGAACGCGCCTATGCCCTGCGCGATCCCACCATCGCCTGGGGGTTCTCGACGACCGGCGCCTGCCGCTGGAGCGTTTTGCCCATTCCCGACCCGTTCTCGATTCTGCAGGACGCGGCGGATCACGGGCTGCATTACGGGCTTGCCATCGCGCATGGGCCGATCAAGTCGCGAACGATTTGCTGCTTCGCCCATGACAAACGCGAATTCACGGATGACGAGATCGAAGTGATCTCGGCCATGGTACGACGGCTTCACGAAGTGACGGAGCCGCCGGAGAGCCTGACAAAGGCTCAGCAAGAGGCCCTTCGGTGTATCGCAGAGGGGGATCGCCACGCGGCGGCGGCTGCCAAACTTGGTATTACGGAAAGTGCATTCAAGGCTCGTTTGATCTCGGCGCGTGAAAGGCTGATGGCGCGAACAACGGCCGAGGCGCTGCAACGGGCCAAGGACTACCGCTTGCTATAAACGGTCCGTCTATCGTTGCGGTATATCCTGGGGGCCACCACCACCACCACCCCAGGAGAAAACCACCATGCAGACCACCACCACAATTCGCAGCGCTGACGTTCAGACCACGACCATCCGGACCCCTGACGCACGGCTGCCCGAAGTTCAGACAACCACACTTTCGTTCGCCAACATGCATAATCATGGCGAACTTTTTGCCAATATCTTCCGCGCGCGGAAACAAAGCTTCATCGATCTCAAGAAATGGCCACTGCCCGAGGTCGATGGGATGGAGTTCGACCAGTATGACACGCCGATGAGCCGCTGGGTCGCCATCCATGAACATGGCCGTGTTCTTGCCGGCGTTCGCCTGACGCCGACCACCGCCCGCTGCGGTGTGTATTCCTATATGATCCGTGATGCGCAAGAGGACCTGCTGGGCGGCTCGATCCCGCAGAACCTGCTGGACGGGCCGGCCCCGGTCGAGGAAACCACCTGGGAGGCGAGCCGCCTGTTCATCGATCATTCGATCCCGGCCGGGCGGCGCATGCGTGTTCAGATGAGCCTGATCGCCGAGATGAGCAATTCGGCCCGTGCGCTTGGCGCCAGCCGGCTGATCTGTCTGGTCAAGGCGACCTGGCCGCGCTGGCTGAACCCGCGTGGCGTCGATGCGCAGGCCATGGGTCCGGTCATTTGGATCGATGACGATTATTTCCAGTGTGTTTCGATCAATCTTGCACCCAAGATGCATTGATGGTGGCGCATGGGCGGTGGGCCTTTCGTGTCGGGTCTGCACGGCGTAACATGTTGCGCTGATGGCAGACCTATTCGACACGGCGCCCCCCGCTGGCGACCCGCAGCCCGACGTGACACGCCCTCTGGCCGACCGGATCCGTCCGGCGCGGCTAAGCGACGTTGTCGGGCAGGGCAAGGTGATGGGGCCGGACGGCCCGCTGGGGGCCATGCTGGCCTCGGGCAGCCTGTCCTCGCTGATCCTTTGGGGGCCTCCCGGGGTTGGCAAGACCACCATCGCGCGGCTGCTGGCGCGGGAAACCGACCTGGCTTTCGTGCAGATCTCGGCGATCTTTTCGGGTGTGCCGGAACTGCGCAAGGTTTTCGATGCCGCCCGCCTGCGCCGCCAGCAGGGTCGGGGCACGTTGCTGTTCGTCGATGAGATTCACCGCTTCAACAAGGCGCAGCAGGACAGCTTCCTGCCGCATATGGAGGACGGCACCATCACCCTGGTCGGTGCCACCACCGAAAACCCCAGCTTCGAGCTGAACGCCGCGCTTTTGTCGCGCGCGCAGGTCATCGTGCTCGAGCGTCTGAGCCTTGCCGATCTGGAGCTTCTGGCGCAGCGCGCCGAGCAAGAGCTTGGCCGCCCCTTGCCCCTGACCGGCGAGGCGCGCGAGCGGATTTTGGAAATGGCCGATGGCGATGGCCGCGCCGCCCTGAACCTGATCGAACAGGTCATGGCCTGGAAAATCCCGGCCAAGGAGAACGGCGGCAAGCTGAACACCGAACAGTTGTCGCAACGGCTGATGCGGCGCGCGGCGAAATATGACAAATCCGGGGACGAGCATTACAACCTGATCTCGGCCCTGCACAAATCCGTCCGTGGCAGTGACCCGGATGCGGCGCTTTACTGGTTTGGCCGCATGCTTGAGGGGGGCGAGGACCCGCGCTATCTGGCGCGCCGCCTGACCCGCATGGCGGTCGAGGATATCGGGCTGGCAGATCCGGCCGCGCAGCGTCACTGCCTTGACGCATGGGCGCTTTACGAGCGCCTTGGCAGCCCCGAGGGGGAGCTCGCGCTGGCGCAGGCGGTGATCTATCTGGCGCTCGCGCCGAAATCGAATGCGGGCTATGTCGCCTACAAGGCGGCGCGCGATCTGGCGCGGCGCAGCGGCAGCCAGATGCCCCCGGCCCATATCCTGAACGCCCCCACGGCGCTGATGAAGGATCAGGGCTATGGCGCGGGCTATGCCTATGACCACGATGCCGAGGACGGCTTTTCGGGTCAGAATTACTTTCCCGAGGGTATGAAACGCCCGGTCTTTTACCTGCCGGTTGAGCGCGGCTATGAGCGCGAGCTGAAAAAGCGCGTTGAATGGTTCGCCAGCCTGCGCCAAAAGCGGCGGCCAGAGGGCAAGACATGACACATAATTTCCTGCAGGTGGCGCTTGGCGGGGCCATTGGCGCCTCGGCGCGTTACGGCGTCAATATTCTGGCCGGGCGCATCAGCCCCGGCTTTCCGCTGGGCACGCTGACCGTCAATGTGCTGGGCTGTCTGGCCATGGGCATGCTGGCATCGCTGCTGGCCCTGCGCGGCGGCCAGCATCTGGCGCCCCTGCTGCTGACCGGGGTGCTGGGCGGCTTTACCACGTTTTCGGCCTTTGCGCTGGACACGATGACCTTGTGGGAACGCGGTGCGGGCGGGCAGGCCATCGGCTATGTGCTGGCCTCGGTCCTCCTGTCGCTCGTGGCAGTGATGGCTGGCCTTGCCATCGGACGGGGAGTTTTCGCATGAGCGGCGTCCAGACCATCCAGATCGGCCCCGATGAGGGCGACCAGCGCATCGACCGCTGGCTGAAAAAGAAATTCCCGCAACTGACCCAGGGCGCCATCGAAAAGATGTGCCGGACCGGGCAGTTGCGCGTCGATGGCGGCCGGGTCAAGGCAAATACCCGCATCGAGACCGGCCAGGAGGTGCGCGTGCCGCCCTTGCCCGATGCCTCGGCCCCGGTGCCGGCGCGGGCGAAAAAGCCATCCGTCAAGCAATCGGATGCCGAGATGATCCAGTCCGCCGTGCTGTGGCGGGACGAGCATATCATCGCTCTGAACAAGCCGCCGGGCCTGCCCTCGCAGGGCGGCTCGGGGCAGGGGGACCGGCATGTGGACGGGCTGACCGAGGCGCTGATGTTCGGCTATAAGGACCGGCCCAAGCTGGTCCACCGGCTGGACAAGGACACTTCGGGCGTGCTGCTGCTGGCGCGCACCGACCGCATCGCGCGTTCGCTGAGCGAGGCGTTCCGTCACCGGCTGACGCGCAAGATCTATTGGGCGGCGGTGGCGGGGGTTCCGCATCCGCGCATGGGTTCGATCAAATACGGGCTGGTCAAGGCGCCGGGCCGGGGCCGCATGGGCGAGGGCGAAAAGATGGTCGCCGTCCATCCCGGTGAGGTCGCCACGACCGAGGGCGCCAAGCGCGCCCATACCGATTACGCGGTGCTGGATGCGCTTGGCGGGCGGGTCAGCTGGGCGGCGATGGTGCCGGTCACCGGCCGCACCCACCAGCTGCGCGCCCATATGGCCGAGATCGGCCACCCGATCGTGGGCGACGGCAAATATGGCGGCTCGGGCCAGGAAAACCTGGGCGATGGCTGGGGCGCGCAACTGGGCGGTGAGATCAGCCGCAAGCTGCATCTGCATGCCCGCCTGATCCGCTTTGAACATCCGATCACCAAGAAGCTGATCACCGTGACCGCACCGCTGCCCGAGCATATGGCGCGGACATGGCAGACGCTGGGCTGGTCCGAACAGGACGTTCCCGAAGATCCTTTTGCCGAGGACCCATGAAACTTGTCATTTTCGATGTCGACGGGACCCTGATCGACAGCCAGCTGATGATCGTCAACTCGATGAATGCCGGCATGGCCGAGGCCGGTCTGCCGCCGCTTACGCGTGAGGCGATCCTGTCCATCGTCGGTCTGTCGCTGCCCGTCGCCATCGCGCAACTGCTGCCCGAGGCGTCGCAGGCCCAGCTGGACAAGGTGGCGGCAGGCTATCGCGCCGCCTATATGGCCTCGCGCATGCATCTGGAATCGCCGCTTTATCCCGGCGCGCAGGATTGCCTGGATGCGCTTGCGGCGCATGAGGGCGTACTTTTGGCCATCGCCACCGGCAAAAGCCGGCGCGGGCTGGATGCGCTGATTGAAAACTATGGCTGGGACGAGCTGTTCGTCAGCCGCCAGACCTCGGATTTCCACCCCTCTAAGCCGCATCCGGCCATGCTGCAGGCGGCGCTGGACGAGGCGGGCGTCGCCGCCGCGCAGGCCTGCATGGTCGGCGATACGGAATTCGACGTCGCCATGGGGGTTGCGGCGGGGATGCCGTCATTCGGTGTCGCCTGGGGCTATCACCCGGCCGACCGGCTGCTGGCGGCGGGGGCGGTGATGGTCGCGCCCGATTACCCGGCCTTGACCCGTGCGCTGCTGGAGTGGGCCGATGACTGAATGGAAGGCGCGCCGCTTCTGGAAAACCGCCGGTATCCGCCCGCAGGGTTCGGGATGGGAGGTGGTTCTGGACGACCGCCCGCTGCGCACGCCGGGAAAACTGCCGCTGGTCCTGCCGACCGAGGCGCTGGCCCGCGCCATCGCCGCCGAATGGGATGCGCAGACCGATGTGATCGACCCCAACACCATGCCGCTGACCCGGGCCGCGAACTCGGCCATCGAAAAGGTCACGCCGCAGTTCCATGACGTGACCTCGATGCTGGGCGATTACGGCGGCACCGATCTTCTGTCCTATCGCGCCAGCGAACCCGAGGCGCTGACCCAGATGCAGGCCATGGGCTGGGACCCGCTGATCGACTGGGCCGCGACCGAGCTGCGCGCACCGCTGCGCATCACCCATGGCGTCATCCCGGTGCCTCAGGATCCGGCGGTCCTGCTGAAACTGCAGGCCGAGATTGCCTCGCTGGACGCCTTCGCCCTGACCGCGCTGCATGATCTGGTCACGCTTCCCGGCTCGCTGATTCTGGGGCTGGCGGTGCTGCGCGGACGGCTGGACGCCGAAACCGCCTGGAAGCTGGCCCGAATCGATGAAGAATTTCAAGCTGATCGCTGGGGCCGCGACGAGGATGCCGACCTTGCGGCCCAAGGCAGGCTGGACGCGATGCGCAATGCCGAGCGTTTCTATCATCTCAGCCGGCCCTGACCGGCGCGGCATGTATATTTCTTGACGCAAGCGTGCCGATCGGCACAATACAAGCTTATAGGGGCATAAACGCCCCTTGTGAAACGGGCTGCGCAGACCCTGCTGACGCAGGGCTGGGGCAAGTCCGAAACAACAGTGAGGAACTCCATGTATAAGTCTGTACTCTTCGGCTCTGTGACCGCGCTGGCTTTGGCTGCGTCGGGCGCCATGGCGGCCGAGGGCGATACGCTGAAAGAGGTCAAAGCCCGCGGCGTGCTGAACTGTGGCGTGAACACCGGTCTGATCGGCTTCGCCGCCCCGGACGCGAACGGCAACTGGTCCGGTTTCGACGTGGCCTTCTGCAAGGCGGTGGCTGCCGCCGTTCTGGGCGATGCGACCAAGGTGAAATACGTGCCGACCACCGGCCAGACCCGCTTTACCGCCCTGTCCTCGGGCGAGGTGGATCTGCTGGCCCGGAACTCGACGGTGACTTTCCAGCGCGACACCGACCTCAAGCTGGATTTCATCGGTGTGAACTACTATGACGGCCAGGGCTTCATGGTGCGCAAGGATCTGGGCGTCAGCTCGGCCAAGGATCTTGGCGGGGCCACGGTCTGCATCCAGACCGGCACCACGACCGAGCTGAACCTGGCGGATTATTTCAAGTCCAACAACATGGAATACCAGCCGGTCAACATCGATTCGAACGCCGAGGGCGAACAGCAATACATGGCCGGCGCCTGCGACGCCTATACGACCGACGCCTCGGGCCTTGCCGCGACCCGCGCCAGCTTCGCGGACCCGGAAAACCACATCATCCTGCCCGAGATCATCTCGAAGGAACCGCTTGGGCCGGCCGTGCGTCACGGCGACAACAACTGGGGCGACATCGCCCGCTGGACGCTTTACGCGCTGGTCGCCGCCGAGGAATACGGCGTGACCTCGGCCAATATCGACGAGTTGGCCAAGTCCTCGCAGAACCCCGAGGTGCAGCGCCTTCTGGGCACCACCGACGATCTGGGCAAGATGCTGGGTCTGGATGCCAACTGGGCGCTGAATGCCATCAAGGCCAGCGGCAACTATGGCGAGATCTTCGCCGCCACCATCGGCGAGCAGACCCCCATCGGTCTGGCCCGCGGTCTGAACGCACAGTGGACCCAGGGCGGGCTGATGTACGCCATGCCCTTCCGCTGATCGCGGCCTGACACTGACGCGCGGGATCCATTCCCGCGCGTTTTCAAATGATAAGACCGGTGTCGGCAGCAGAGGCCAGAATGGCCCGCCCGTTCAAACCGGACTCAGGGGGTTAAAACATGGTCGCTTATCCGGGCGCGGACAATCCGCCGTTCCGAATGTCTATGCTGATCTATGATCGGCGCTATCGTTCGCTGACCTTGCAGGCGGTGGTGTTCATTCTGGTCATGCTGATGGCCAGCTGGCTGATCAACAACACGCTGCATAACCTGTCCGCCATGGGCAAGACGCTCAGCTTTGATTTCCTGTTCCGGCGGGCGGGGTATGACATTCCCCAGCAGTTGATCCCCTATACCTCGGACGACACGCATCTGCGCGCGACCATGGTCGGGCTGTTGAACACGCTGCTGGTGTCGATCCTGGGCTGCATCGCGGCGACGGTGCTGGGGGTGACGGTCGGCGTGCTGCGCCTGTCCTCGAACTGGCTGATCGCGCGGCTGATGACGATCTATGTCGAGATCTTCCGCAATATACCGCTGCTCTTGTGGATCCTGGTGATCCTCGCGATCTTCACCGAGGTGCTGCCGCCCCCGAACGCCTATCGCGGCGACAATCCGGCGGCGCATATGATGCTGTTTGACACCATCGCGCCGACCAACCGCTATACCGCCATTCCCTCGATCGGCATGACCAATCCGCCCGGCGTCATCGCTTTGGGGCGCGAGGGGATCAGCTGGGCCGTCGTGGCCTTTGCCGTCGTCATCGTGGCGGCGTGGTTCGGCCGGCGGATGCTGAACGCCCGCGCGCAGCGCATTCAGGACGCGACCGGCCTGCGCCCGACGACCTGGTGGATCAACCTCGCCATGTTCGTGCTGCCGGTGCTGGCGCTGAGCTGGTATTACGGGCTGCACCTGAACCGCCCGGTGCTCAAGGGCTTCAACTTTGCCGGCGGCATCACGCTGGACAACTCTTTCGTGGTGCTGTGGCTGGCGCTGACGCTTTATACCGGCGCCTTCATCGCCGAGATCGTTCGCGCCGGCATCCTTGCCGTCAGCAAGGGCCAGTCCGAGGCCGCATCCGCACTGGGCCTGCGTCCGCAGCGCACCATGTCGCTGGTCATCCTGCCGCAGGCGCTGCGGGTGATCGTGCCGCCGCTGATCTCGCAATATCTGAACCTGACCAAGAACAGCTCGCTGGCGATTGCCGTGGGCTATATGGACCTGCGCGGCACGCTGGGCGGCACGACGCTGAACCAGACCGGCCGCGAGATGGAATGCATGGTGTTGATGATGGGGATCTATCTGTTGCTCAGCCTGATCATCTCGGGCGGGATGAACGTCTTCAACAGCAGCGTCAAGCTGAAGGAGCGGTGAGATGAGCGATATCCAAGCCCAATCCCCCGCCTTTGTCCGCGAGACCATGCTGCCGCCGCAACCGCCGCCCAGCAGTGCGGCGGGCGTGGTGCTGTGGCTGCGCACCAACCTGTTCTCGGGGCCGCTGAACATCGCGCTGACCGTGCTGGGGCTGGCGATCATCTGGATGATCTTCCGCACGCTCTGGCCGTGGCTGTCGCATTCGGTCTGGAACGCCGGCAGCATGGCCGAATGCCGGCAGATCATCTCGGAGGCTTACGGCCCCGATGCCCATGGCGGCTGCTTTGCCATCATCAAGCATCGCTGGAACCAGTTCGTCTTTGGCTTCTATCCGCAGGATCTGTATTGGCGGCCGGTGCTGGCATTCGGCTTGCTGTTCCTGGCGCTTGCGCCGGTGCTGTTCGCCGACAGCGCCAAGGCGCGGCGCATCGTGCTGGGGCTGGCGGTCGGCCTGACGCTGATCTTCTCGGCCATGCTGGGCGGGGGGGCTGGCGCGCTGGTCGGCATGGCCGTCCTGATGCTCGGCTGGGTCGCGTTGATCGAGACCCGTCCCGGCTGGGCGCTGCTGGCCAGCCTGCTTTACCCCTTCCTTGCGGTCTGGCTGCTTTGGGGTGGCTCGCTTTGGGGGCCGGTGATGGCGCTGGCGGGCTTTGGCGTGGGCTTTGCCGTCTGGCAGGCCGGCGCCCGCTATGGGCTGTTCGCCGTCGCTCTGGGCGCGGTGGCGGCGGCGCTGTGGTGGATGTTCGCGGCCGCGCCGGTCGCCCATACGCTGGCGGGGCTTGTGCCCTTGCGGCTGACGCCGGTCTCGTCGGACCAGTTCGGCGGGTTCGTCCTGTCGATCACCATCGGCGTCGCCGGCATCGCGCTGTCGCTGCCCATGGGGATCATTCTGGCGCTGGCGCGGCGTTCGGACCTGCCCGTCATCAAGATGATGGCAGTGATGTTCATCGAGTTCATCCGCGGCGTGCCGCTGATCACGCTGCTGTTCGTGGCCTCGCTGCTGCTGAACTATTTCCTGCCGCCGGGGACGAATTTCGACATCATCCTGCGGGTCATCATCATGGTGACACTGTTCTCGTCGGCCTATATGGCCGAGGTGATCCGCGGCGGTCTGGCCGCCCTGCCCAAGGGGCAATACGAGGCCGCCGACGCATTGGGGCTGGACTACTGGAAAGCGCAGCGGCTGATCATCCTGCCGCAGGCGCTGAAGGTCAGCATCCCCGGGATCGTCTCGACCTTCATCGGCATGTTCAAGGACACGACGCTGGTCGTTTTCGTGGGCCTGTTCGATCCCCTCAAGGCCATGTCCGACACCGTGCGGGCCAGCTTCGAATGGAAGGGCGCCTATTGGGAACCCTATATCTTCGTCGGCTCGATCTTCTTCATCCTCTGCTTCGGCATGTCGCGCTATTCCATGTATCTGGAACGCCGGCTGAAGCGCGACCATCGCTGAGGAGCGCAATCCATGACCGCAACCAACCCCGTCGCGACGCCCGAGCTTGGCGAAACCGCGATCGAGATTGCCAAGCTGAACAAGTGGTATGGCACTTTCCACGTCCTGCGCGACATCGACCTGAATGTCAGCCGGGGCGAGCGGATCGTCATTGCCGGGCCTTCGGGCTCGGGCAAGTCGACGCTGATCCGCTGCATCAACCGGCTTGAGGAACATCAGGCCGGCAAGATTGTCGTGGATGGGACCGAACTGACCAACGACCTGAAAAACATCGACAAGGTGCGGTCCGAGGTCGGGATGGTGTTCCAGCACTTCAACCTGTTCCCGCATCTGACCATTCTGGAAAACTGCACGCTGGCGCCGATCTGGGTGCGCAAGATCCCCCGCCGCGAGGCCGAGGAAACGGCGATGCATTTCCTGACCAAGGTCAAGATCCCCGATCAGGCCCATAAATATCCGGGCCAGCTTTCGGGCGGTCAGCAGCAGCGCGTGGCGATTGCCCGGTCGCTCTGCATGCGGCCGCGGATCATGCTGTTCGATGAGCCGACCAGTGCCCTTGACCCGGAAATGATCAAGGAAGTTCTGGATACCATGATCGAGCTGGCCGAGGACGGCATGACCATGCTGTGCGTCACCCACGAGATGGGCTTTGCCCAAGCCGTGGCGCATCGGGTCATCTTCATGGATCAGGGCCAGATCGTCGAACAGAACACCCCGCGCGAGTTCTTCAACAATCCGAAATCGGAGCGCACCAAGCTGTTCCTCAGCCAGATTCTGGGGCACTAAGGGCGTGAATGGCCGGTTGCCGGGGCCTTGCGCCCCGGTCTATCCTGCCGCCGACCGTTTCGGAGATTAATGATGAATCAGACCATCTTTCTGATGCTGGGCCTGCTGGGTCTTGTCGGCATCGGTGCGGCCGTTTCCGGCAATGACGACGACCATCCGCCCGAGGGCCCGGCCGACGATCCCCGGCTGGAGTTTGATGAAGATACCGCCATCGGGGATGATGACTGCAACGACGATCAGGTCGTCACCGGCACCGATGGCATCGACTTCATCCAGGGCGGCGACGGCAACGATACGCTGAACGGCCTTGCGGGGAACGACGGATTCCGCCCCGGCGATGGCGATGACGTCATCTCTGGCGGGGCAGGCGATGACGGCATTCGCGGTGAGGATGGCGACGACACGATCGACGGCGGCGAGGGGGATGACCTGGTCGGCGCGGGCTATGGCGACGATTCCGTGGTCGCCGATGTCGGCGATGACTCGATCTATCTGGGTTCGGGCGACGATATCTATGGCGCCGATGCCCCCGGCGTGAACGAAGGCAATGACACCATCTATGCCGGCTATGGTGACGACACCATCACCACCAATCTGGGCAACCATTCGATCGAGGGCTTTGATGGCAATGACGAGATCCGCGACTATGGCGGCTCGGTCTATATCAACGGCGAGGCGGATAACGACCTGATCGTGTCGCCCGATGCCTCGGACCCCGAGGCGGTCGATACGCTGATCGGCGGCGAGGGTGCGGATACCATCCATGCCGGTGCCGGCGATCTGGTCGACCCGGGCACCGGCTCGGACGTGATCATGCTGCGCAGCGATGCCGGCGGCGCGGCCGACATCACCTATGGCGGCGCCGACAGCATCACCATCACGCTGGCCGCCGATTACACCGGCGAAGCCAGCTATGAGCTGGTTCAGGACGGCGAGGATGTGCGTCTGGTGGTCGATGGCGTCGATCTGGCGATCCTGCGCGCGACCAATGTTGCCGACGTCGATTCCATCTCGCTGGTGCGCGAAGCCGTCGAGTAACGGCCAGGCGCCTTGCGCCGGACAGGAATGAAAACGGCGCGCGGGGGGATACCTCGCGCGCCGTTTCCTTATGTGCCTTGGCGTCGGATTACTGCGCGGCCTTGCGCGATTCCTCAAGATAAAGTTCGCGCAGGCGGGCGGCGACCGGGCCGGGCTTGCCGCTGCCCAGCTTGACGCCATCGATCTCGACCACCGGCATCACGAAGGCCGAGGCCGAGGTGAAGAAGGCCTCATCCGCCGCCTGCGCCTCGGCGATGGTGAAGGGGCGTTCCTCGATCTGCATCTGCGCCTCGGCGGCATAGCGCAAGAGCGAGGCGCGGGTGATCCCGTGCAGGATGTCGTTGGACAATTGCCGGGTGACGATCTTGCCGTCCTTGACGATATAGGTGTTGTTCGAGGTGCCCTCGGTCACGAAACCGTCCTCGGTGAACCATGCGTCATCGACGCCCTGATGCTTGGCCTCCATCTTGGCCATCGAGGGATAGAGAAGCTGCACGGTCTTGATGTCGCGCCGGCCCCAGCGCAGGTCGGGGATCGAGATGACGCGGATGCCGGTTTTCGCCTGCGGATTGTCGGCGAGGCCGGGCTTGGCCTGGGTGAACAGCACCACGGTCAGCGGCGTGCCCTCGGGCGGATAGGCGAAATCGCGGTCGCCGCCATTCCCGCGCGAGACCTGCAGATAGATCAGCCCCTCGTCGATATCGTTCAGTTCGACCAGCTTGTGATGGATCGCCAGCCACTCGGCGCGGTCCATCGGGTTCTTCATCCCCAGGGCTTCCAGCGAGCGGGTCAGCCGCGCCAGATGGCCATCGAATTCCAGGATCTGGCGGCCCAGCACGCTGGTGACCTCATAGACCGCGTCAGCCATCACGAAACCACGGTCAAAGATCGAGACCTTGGCCTCGGCCTCGGGCAGGTAGTCCCCATTCAGATAGACGGTGCGGGTCATGTCGTCGTTCTCCTGTCCTCAAGGCGCGGGTGCCGGGCGTTGTCATGGCATCCTGTGTTCGCGCGTCAACTTCGGCCAAGAGGCCGGGCTGTGCAACCGCAATCGCGCGGAGCGGCGCGCGCCGCGATCGCTCAGGGGCCGGCAAGATCAAGCCAAAGCTCCTGTCAGCACGGTTGACAGGGCGTTCATTGCTCAGGCAAAAGTGATGCAGTGGCGGGCAGGTCTGGCGACCGCGTGACCACGAGGAACACCTGGGCGGCTATGCGGGGAGGCTGGCCGCCATTCAGGGGAGGAGCAACAGGCCCTGCGGTGACCGCAGGGCCTGTTGTCGTTCAGGCGGCGATCGGAAAAAAGCTGACCGCCAAACCCATGGAAACCGGGAGATTAGGCAATATTGCCTATATGGCGCCCGCGCCAGGCACGCGCCACGCGGGCAGGCTCAGGCCGCGGATCTGATCGCTTCGCCGGTTTCGGCCAGCGGGTCGGGGGTGCGATTGCGGGCGGACCAATCCGGCATGGGTGATTCGGGCATCGCCAGAGGCTTGCCGTGATCCGTCGCCATATCGGGCTGGATCGCGCCGGCAAGATCCGGCGTCCGGGTGGTGATCGAGCTGCTCATCGCTTGCCTCGCATTCATAAAAGCGAGGGGGAGTTAGGCGTTGGGGCCGGAAAGTGCAAGCCTGCTGACCTATTCGTGAGCGATCCAGCCCTCGGGGATCTGCGGTGACGCTGCGATCAGGCGCCGGGTATAGGGGTGTTCGGGCGCTTCCATGACCTTATGGGTGGCGCCGCTTTCGACGATCTTGCCATTTTCAAGAATCAGCACGCGATCGGTGATCTTGCGCACCACCGACAGGTCATGGCTGATGAACAGATAGGCAAGGCCGTGACTGACCCGCAGTTGCGCCAGCAGGTCCAGAACCTGCGCCCGCACCCGCACGTCCAGCGCGCTGACCGCCTCGTCCAGAACGATCAGGCGCGGCTTGATGATCAGCGCCCGGGCAATGGCGATGCGCTGCCGCTGCCCGCCCGAGAATTCGTGGATATAGCGGCGCATGGCATCGCCGGTGATGCCAACGTCATAAAGTGCTTCGGCGACCTGCTCGCGCCAGTTGCGGGGCCGGCCGGTCAGATGAAAGGGCTCGGCCACCAGCCGCTCGACCCGCCAGCGCGGATCGAAGCTGCCATAGGGGTCCTGAAACACCACCTGCATCTGGGCGCGCAGTTTTGGGGCAAGGTCGCGCCCGGCGCGGATTTCCTGCCCGTCCAGCGTGATGCGCCCGCCTTGCAGCGGATCAAGGCCAAGGATGGCGCGGGTCAGCGTCGATTTCCCGCTGCCGGATTCGCCGATCAGCCCCACGGATTCGCCCTGATCGATGTGAAAGCTGACCTCATCCACCGCGCGCCAGCTTTGCGCGGGGCCAAAGCCCGAGGCGCGGGGCAGGGGATATTCGCGCACCAGCCCCTCGACCTTCAGCAGGGGCTTGGCCTCTGCGGGCTTCAGCACCAGCCGGGGCTGGTGGTTCGAGGCGGCGAAAAGCTGGCGCGTATAGGGATGGCGCTGGTTGCGAAACAGCTCTTCGGTTGGGCCTTCCTCGACGATGACGCCCTGCTGCATGACCGCGACCCGGTCGGCGATGCCCGCCACCACCGCAAGGTCATGGGTGATCAGCAGCATCGCCATGTTTTCGTCGCGCACGAGGCCGCGCAGCAGGTCAAGGATCTGCGCCTGCGTGGTCACGTCCAGCGCCGTTGTCGGCTCGTCCGCGATCAGCAGGTCCGGGCGCTCGGCAATGGCCATGGCGATGGCGACGCGCTGGCGCTGGCCGCCCGACAGCTCATGCGGGAAAAGCGTCAGCGGAAAGCGCGGCGCGGTCAGGCCGACGCGGTCCAGCCGGTCGCGGGCGCGCGCCAGGGCCGCCTCGCGGTTCAGGCCCTGATGGATGCGCAGCACCTCGGCCACCTGATCGCCGATGTTCATCAAGGGGTTCAGCGCCGTCATCGGCTCCTGAAAGATCATGCCGATGCGATGGCCGCGAATGCGACACAGCGCGATCTCGGGTTCAGTCAGCAGGTTCCTGCCGTCCAGCGCGACCTGTCCCTCGGCCTGCATGCCGGGGGGCAGCAGCCCGATGATCGACAGCGCTGCCATGGACTTGCCCGAGCCGCTTTCGCCGACCAGCCCGGTGATCTGCCCCGGCATCAGCCGCAGATCGACATCGCGCAGGATCTCGCGCGTGCCGATGGAGACGGAAAGGTCGCGGGTCTCGATCATGGCACGGACCTGCGCAACCGGGGGTCCAGCGCATCGCGCAACCCGTCGCCCAGAAGGTTCAGGCCCAGGACGGTGATGACGATGGCAAGGCCGGGGACGATGGCGACATGGGGGGCGATGGCGAACATGGTCTGCGCCTCGGCCAGCATCCGGCCCCAGCTTGGGGTGGGGGGCTGCGCGCCCAGCCCGACATAGGAAAGCCCCGCCTCGGCCAGAATGCCAAGGCTGAACTGGATGGTGCCCTGCACGATCAGCAGGTTGGCGATATTGGGCAGGACATGCTGCAGGCTGATCCGCCCCGCACCCTTGCCCGCCACCTGCGCCGCGCGGATATAGTCCAGCGTCCAGATCGGCAGCGCCCCGCCACGGGTGACGCGGGCAAAGACCGGGATGTTGAAGATGCCGATGGCGATGATCGCGTTCACGGCGGACGGCCCCAGCGCCGCCGTGATCAGGATGGCGATGACAAGGCTGGGGAAGGCAAAGATCAGGTCATTGCCGCGCATGATCGCCTCGTCCAGCCAGCCGCCGCGCCGGGCGGCGGCGATCAGGCCAAGGGGCACGCCAAAGCCCATGCCGATCCCCACCGCGACCAGCGCCACCGCGATCGAGGTCCGCGCGCCCATCATGATCATCGACAGCATGTCGCGGCCCAGCTGGTCGGTGCCCAGCCAATGCTGATCCGATGGGGGCTGCAGCTTCTCCGCGACCGAGATCTGCAGCACATCGCCCGGCGTCCAGACAAAGGACAGCGCCGCCGCGACCAGCGCCAGCCCGGCCAGCACCCCGCCAAGGATCAGCGACCACCTCATTTGCGCAGCCTCGGGTCGATCAGCGCATAGCCCAGATCGACAAGGAAGGTGACAAGGATCACGGCGGCGACCAGCACCAGCACCGCGCCCTGCACCACGATCAGGTCGCGCTGGGTGATGGCCTGAAAGATCATCCGCCCCAGCCCGGGCAGGTAAAAGACATTCTCGATGATGATGGCGCCGGCCAGCAGAAAGGAAAACTGCATGCCCAGAATGGTCAGGACCGGGATCAGCGCATTGCGCAGCGCGTGGCGGGTCAACACCTGCGCCGCGCTCAGCCCCTTGGCGCGGGCGGTGCGGATATAATCCTGTCCCAGGGTCTCGACCAGGGATGAGCGCAGGACCCGCGCAAGGATCGCCGCCTGCGGCAGCGCCAGCGCGACCGCGGGCAGGATCAGCGCCCTGAGTGCCGCCAAAGGATGGCCCCAGCCCGGAAAGCCGCCCGCCGGCAGCAGTTGCAGATTGACCGCAAAGACCAGCACCAGCAGCATGGCGAACCAGAAATTCGGCAGCGAGATCCCGATCTGCGTCACCCCCATGGCCAGCGTGTCGCCGACCCGACCCCGGCGCGCGGCGGCATAAAGCCCGATGGGAAAGGCGATCACCACCGCCAGCACCAGCGCCATCAGCGCCAAGGGCAGCGACACTTGCATCCGGTCAAGGATCATCCCCGCGACCGGGGTCTTGTAGGTAAAGCTATAGCCCAGATCGCCGGTCAGAACGCCGCCGATCCAGCCCGCGTAGCGCATCGGCCAAGGCCGGTCCAGACCCAGCTGCTCGCGCAGCGCGGCGACGGTATCGGGCTGGGCGCCGGTTCCCAGCATGTAGCTGGCCGGGTCGCCCGGCACCAGCTCGACCACCGCGAAAATCACCAGAGACGCCACAGCAAGGCTGAGGCCAAGGGCGGTCAATCTGTGAATGACGTAGCGTCGCATGTCTAAAAGGCTAGTGCCGTCCGCAGGAACGGTAAAGCGGTCATGCACGGCGCTTGGGTTGTCCCTTAGGGCAGTTCCAGCTTGCCCAGCAGCGGCAAATCGTCACTTTGGCTGACCGCGTGGCGCTCGATCATGCGATGCACGGCGGGCGGGTGCTCGCCGCGATGCAGGCGGTGCAGGTCCTCATAGGTCTGGAAGTCGGCCTTGGTGCGGCGCAGGTTGTGGCGCACATATTCGTCCCAGGTGGCGATGTGATAGCTTTCGGTCCAGCGCTCGGGGTTCTCCAGATCGCGCAGAAGCGCCCAGTTCCGCGCCCCGTCGCGGCGGCGGATATTGCGGCGCAGCGCCATCAGGCGCAGGAATTCGGGCACGTCCTTCTGGTCGATCTCATAGTCGATCATCACCATGATCGGGCCGGAGCGGCCGCGCAGGTCCAGCCGCAAGGCCGGCTCGCGAAAGCGGTTCACCGGGTCCAGATCGACAGTGCCGAATTCAGGGATGCGCAGCCATTGCCCCAGCACCGCGCCAAGGATCAGCGGGATCGCCGCCAAGGCCATCGCCATGTCGACGCCATGGGTCGAGGCGACGGCCCCCCAGACCCAGCTTCCCAGCGCCATGCCGCCGAAAACGGCGGTCTGATACAGTGCCAGGGCGCGCGCCACCACCCAGCGCGGCGTCGAAAGCTGCACAGTCACGTTGAAAAGCGACAGCGCCAGAACCCAGCTTGCACCGGCGGGCAGCATGGCCGCGGCATGCGCCCAGACGCTTTCGGTCCATGCCAGCACCAGCGCGGCAGTGGCAAAGCCCGCGAAAGCCAGCCGCACGACGTTTTCATTGTCCAGCCGCTCGCGCAGGCGGGGATTCAGCAGCGCGCCGCCGATGGCGCCAAGGCCAAAGCAGCCCAGCAGCAGGCCGAACAGCAAGGATCCGCCCTGCGGCTGTTCCTTGGCGACAAGCGGCAACAGCGCCATGACGACAATCGCCGAAAAGCCGAACAGCGCGCCGCGCAGCAGCACCCGCATCAGGTTCGGCGACAGCGCCACATAGCGCAGGCCGGCGCCGACGGCGGCCACGAAGGGCTCGGGCGAGGTGGTGCGGGGCGGGGTCTGCGGATGCCAGCGCAAAAGCGCCCCCAGCAGCGGGATATAGCTGACCGCATTGACCGCGAAGGCTGCCGCCGCCCCGAATGCGGCGGTGATGATACCGCCCGCCGCCGGCCCCACGCTGCGCATCAGGTTGAAGCCGACCGAGTTCAGCGACACCGCGGCGGGCAGGTCCGCGCGCGGCACCAGATCCTGCATGCTGGCCTGCCATGGCGGGTTGTAGATCGCCTGCCCGACCCCGATCAGAAAGGTCAGCGACAACAGCAGCAAGGGCGTCATCCAGCCCTGCCATGTCAGCACCGCCAGCAGCACCGAGACCGCCGCCATGAAAGCCTGCGCCGCCAGAAGCAGCGTCTTGCGGTCAAAGATATCCGCCAGCGCCCCCGAGATCAGCGCGAAAATCATGATCGGCAGCGTGTTCGAGGCCTGCACCAGCGCGATCAGCGTCGCCGAGTCGGTCAGCTGCGTCATCATCCATGCCGCGCCGACCGATTGCACCAGCGCCCCGAAATTCGAGATCAGCGTCGCCGTCCAGAGCGTGCGGAAATCGCGATGACGAAACGGGGCAAAAGGGCTTGGGCGCGCGGAACTTGGCATGGGGCTGAAAACCTGGGGCAGCGGTCCCGCCAGCCTAAGCAGAGCTGCCGCGGGCTGCAATCACCCCGGCGCAAATTCTGCCGGGTGATTCCGCTTCGCCGCCACCGGATGTCCCGCCATATCCGGTATGGATCGAAGAATATTTCCTGAAACCGCCAATCGGTCGAATATCCATCGACGGGATGGTCAAATTTGTCGCAAGATCGGGAATTCATTTTCCGGCATTCGGCTATTTTTGCCGCAACTTGGTGTTGGGGATGCGCGAAGATGAAAGTCATCGTTCTGGGGGCTGGCGTTCTTGGGGTTACTTCGGCCTGGTATCTGGCCAAGGCCGGCCATGAGGTCACGGTCATCGACCGCCAGCAGGGCCCGGCGCTGGAGACCAGCTTTGCCAATGCCGGCGAGGTCTCGCCCGGCTATTCCTCGCCCTGGGCCGCGCCCGGCATTCCGATGAAGGCGCTGAAATGGATGTTCCAGCGCCATGCGCCGCTGGTGATCCAGCCGAAACTGGACTGGCAGCGCATCTCGTGGATGGCGCGCATGCTGGCGAACTGCACCAGCTCGGCCTATGCGATCAACAAAAGCCGCATGGTGCGTCTGGCCGAATACAGCCGCGATTGCCTGGGCGAGTTGCGGGCCGAAACCGGCATCCAGTATGACCAGCGCATGCAGGGCACGCTGCAGGTCTTCCGCAAGGCTGAGCAGATGGACGCGGCCGGCAAGGATATCGAGGTGCTGCGCGCCGATGGCGTCCCCTTCGAGGTTCTGGACCGCGCCGGCTGCATCGCCGCCGAGCCGGGTCTGGCCGGATCGGCCGACCGCATTGCCGGGGGCCTGCGCCTGCCGGGCGATGAGACCGGCGATTGCTTCAAGTTCACCAACCGTCTGGCCGAGATGGCCGAGGCGGCGGGCGTCACCTTCCGCTGGGGTGTCTCGATCGAGGCGCTCGAGGCCGAGGGCGGCCGCATCAGCGCCGTGCGCACCGACAAGGGCCGTATGACCGCCGACCGCTATGTGCTGGCCATGGGCCCGCATTCGCCCAAGCTGGTCAAGCATCTGGGCCTGAACCTGCCGATCTATCCGCTCAAGGGCTATTCGCTGACCATCGACATCGAGGACGAAAGCCGCGCCCCGGTCTCGACCGTCATGGACGAGACCTACAAGGTCGCGATCACCCGTCTGGGCGACCGCATCCGCGTCGGCGGTCTGGCGGAAATCGCCGGCTATGACCTGCGCCTGAACCCGCGCCGCCGCGCCACGCTGGCGAAATCGGTCAGCGAACTGTTCGGCGGCTCGGGCGACCCGGACAAGGCGCTGTTCTGGACCGGGCTGCGGCCGATGACGCCCGATGGCACCCCCATCGTCGGCGCGACGCCGATCCCGAACCTGTTCCTGAACACCGGCCATGGCACGCTGGGCTGGACCATGTCGGCCGGCTCGGGCCGTCTGGTCGCCGACCTGATCTCGGGGCGGACGCCCGACATCGCCGCCGACGATCTGGGCTATGCCCGTTATCTGCGCGGCGCCAAGCGCCCGGCCATGGGCGTGCTGCAACCCGCCGGGGCCTGAGGCCAGGACGCAAGGGGAAACAAGGGGCTGGCGGTGACGCCGGCCCTTTTGCTTTTGGGGTGGTGGTGCGGGGCGGGGCTGCTCTCAAGTTTTCCAAACGCGGGGCGTTTGCCAAAACCATTTGGCAACAGTCGGGTAACGAATTGTTCTGCTTGCCGGGCTTGCCCTTGACGTCCCGAGGGTATGAAACACTGATATGCCTTTACGAATCGCGCTTGGCCTTTTGCTCGGGTCGGGCGCGCGATCTGACGAATCGTCAATGCTGCCACGGCTGCGCCCTTTGCGCGCGCCGCGTTACGAAGGGAAATAACCATGCGCCTTGCTTCGCTGATGCTGGCCATGGGGCTTGGCCTTGCCGCCTGTGCCCCGACGCCTCAGACCACGACCGCGCCCGCCGATCAGGGCGTTTACGGCGCCCGCACCGATAGCGGCCCCAATGGCGAGCCGATCGAGATCCATGCCGTCCGCCCCGCCTATCTGACCGAAAGCAACCGCCGCCAGCGTGTCGCCTATAATGGCCCCGAGGCGCCCGGCACCATCGTTGTCGATCCCTATGCGCGCTTTCTCTACCACGTTCTGGACAATGGCGAGGCCATGCGTTTCGGCATCGCCGTCGGTCAGGCCGGCAAGAATTTCCAAGGCAATGCCACCATCCGCCGCAAGCAGGCATGGCCCAGCTGGACGCCCACCGCGAACATGGTGCGCACCCAGCCCGAGCTTTACGGCCCGCTGAAGGGCGGTCTGCGCGGCGGCGTCGACAACCCGCTGGGTTCGCGCGCGCTGTATCTTTATCGCGGCGGGCGCGACACGATGTATCGCATCCACGGCACGATGGACCCGTCCTCGGTCGGCAAGGCCACTTCGGCCGGCTGCATCCGGCTGTTCAATCAGGACATCATGGACCTGTTCGACGAGATCCCGAACGGCACGCCGGTCAAGGTCCGCACGCCGGGCGAAAGCCGCGCGCTTGAGGGCGAGATGATCCAGCAGCCGAACGGCTATCTGGTCCCCGCCAATCAGGTCCAGACCGCCGCCGCGACCCCGGCGCCATAAGCGACATCGCAGCGTGAACACATGCGCCCCTGCCTTGCGGCGGGGGCGTTTCCATGTGCCGCAGGGGCAAGACGGTTTTCAAGCCGCGCCGGGGCTGCTATCTGACGGGCAGGTTCTCGGGGTCATGGTCGATATGCGTCATCTGGTTTGGGCATTTCTTGTCGCGCTGACGGCGACCTCGGCCTTGGGCTATGAGGCGATGAATGCAACTGACAGCCATCCCGCGCCGCGCAAATCCGACAAGATCCGCTGCACCGACGATGCCAGCACCTGCATTTCGGTGGTGAATTACGTCCCCGATGTCTGCTCGGCCATCGAGCGCTCGGCCGGGCGGCACCGGCTGGACCCGCATTTCTTTGCCCGCCTGCTGTGGAAGGAAAGCCTGTTCGAGCCGGGTGCCGTCAGCCCGGTGGGCGCGCAGGGGATCGCGCAATTCATGCCCGGCACGGCGGCGCTGGTCGGGCTGGACGATCCCTTCAATCCGGCCAAGGCCATTGATGCCTCGGCCCGCTATCTCAAGCAACTGAGCGACGGTTTCGGCAATCTGGGGCTGGCCGCCGTGGCCTATAATGGCGGCGAGAACCGGGCCGCGCGCTTCAAGGCGCAGGGCGGCAACCTGCCCTGGGAGACGCAGGATTATGTGCAGGCGATCACCGGCAAGGATGCCTGGACCTGGCGCGACAATCCGCCCGAGGCGCTGGATATCCGGCTGGACAAGGAACAGTCCTTTTACGCCGCCTGCGTCGATCTGGCCAGTTCGCGCAAGCTGCGCGAGTTCAAGACCAAGGACCACGCCTGGCCCTGGGGCGTCATCGTCGCCACCCATCCCAGCCAGTCGGGCGTGACCGGGCAGGTCTCGCGGCTGAACCGGCAATTGCGTCCCATTCTGGGCGGCAAGCGTGTCAGCTATGTGCGGCGCAAGGTTTCGGGCGGGCCGAGGCGGGTCTATACCGCGCAGATCGGTTATTCCTCGAAATCCGAGGCGCATGCCTTTTGCAGCCGGTTGCGCGGGGTCGGTGGCCGCTGTCTGGTGCTGAAGAACTGAACGCCGCGCTTGTGGCGGCGTTCGATGGATATTTGAGTGAAGAAGAAACTGGGTGAGGGGGGCGCTGTGGGGGCGCCCTTAGTCTTTCCAGTGGACGCCGGTCAGGTCATTGGCGGGCATGGGGGCGTTTTCCCACAGGCCTTCGATTTCGGCCTTGGCGACGCCGGTTTTCGCCAGCTGGAACAGGTAGGCGTTGACATAGTCATTCGCGATGATTTCCTGCGCCTGTTTCAGCAGGTTTGAGCGTTCGCTTGGGTCGGTGGCGGCATCGAGTTTCGTCAGCACCTCGCGCAGGGCCGGGTTCTGGTAGTTGAAGTAATATTTGTCGCGGCCATAGATGCCGATATCCATCGGCTCGACATGGCTGATGATGGTCAGGTCGTAATCGGCATTCTTGTAGACCTGCTCCAGCCACTGCGCCCATTCCATATTGGTGATCTGGGTCTCGATGCCGATGGCGCGGAGTTCCGCCGCGACGATCTCGCCGCCGCGTCGGGCATAGGGGGTGGGCGGCAGGGCAAGGCGCAGCGTCAGGTTGGTGACGCCGGCATCCGCCAGGAGCTTTTTCGCCAGTTCCGGGTCATGGGCGGATTTCGCCGTCAGGTCGGTGTAATCCGGGTGATGGGGGGCGAAATGCGTGCCGATCGGGGTGCCATAGCCGAACATGGCGCCGTCGATGATGTCCTGACGGTTCACCGCATGGGCGATGGCCTCGCGCACCCTGGCATTGTCGAGCGGGGCTTTGGCGTTGTTCATCGCCAGGATCGTCTCGCCCTCGGTGGTGCCGACCAGCACCTTGAAGCGCGGATCGGACTGGATCTGCGCCAGCGTCTCGGGCGCCGGATAGATCGGGAAGGCGTCAATATCGCCGGCCATGATTGCCGCGAATGCCGCCGTCGGGTCGCCGATAAAGCGGAAGGTCGCGGTCTTCAGCGCCGGTTTCTCGCCCCAATAGCCGTCATAGGCGGTCAGGGTGATGTGGTCGCCCTGTTTCCATTCGCCGAATTTGAACGGGCCGGTGCCGACCGGATGGGTGGCGATCTCCTTGACGCTGGCGGGGTCCAGCATCACCGCGTCGCCCCAGGCCATCTTGAAGGGAAAGGCGCCGTCCGGGGCTTTCAGCGTCACGCGCACGGTCTGGGGGTCGATGGCCTCGACGGTCTCGATGCCTTCGAACAGTCCCTTCTGGGCATTGGTGCTGTCGGGCGCGCGGGCGCGGTCGAGCGAAAAGATCACGTCCTGCGCGTCAAAACCTGCGCCGTCATGGAAGGTCACGCCGGGGCGCAGATGAAAGGTATAGGCCTTGCCGTCATCAGCCACATCCCAGCTTTCGGCCAGACCCGGCTTGACGCTGCCATCGGGGCCGATGCGGGTCAGCCCCTCGAAGAGGTTGGCATAGACCACCTCGTCGATGGCGGCGGCGGCGCCGCCGGTCGGGTCGAGGTTCGGGGGCTCAAGCACCATGGCCAGCGTGATCGTGTCGGGCGCGGCAAGGGCCGGCGTGGCAAGCAGGGCCGTCAGGGCGGCCGTTTGCAGGAATCTGGCGAACATGCGCGCCCCTTTTTTGGTTAACCTGTCGGGGGCAGCTTCCGGGTAAATGGCCTGGCGATCAAGCCCGTCTCTCGGTCAGTTGCTGGGCGAGGCCTGCGAAGGTCAGCCAGAGCGAGGTCACAAGCAGGCCCCAGCGGGCAATGCTGTCGGGGTGGAAATCGTCCAGCACCGCCCAGACTGCGAAGACCACCCAGGCGGCGGTCATCGGCAGCGAGATCGCCCGCCAGCGCACGGTGCGGACCGGGTGGATGAACTTGATATTGGTGAACATGGTATAGGTCAGCGCCACCACCACGATCAGGATGATCCAGAAGTTCGGCTTCAATGCGAACAGGACCAGCACCAGCATGTTCCAGCAGGCCGGAAAGCCCGCGAAGGAGTTGTCCTTGGTCTTCATCCGGGTGTCGACGAAATAGAGCACGCTGCCATAGGTGATGGCGATGATCGCGATCCAGCCGGTCCAGCCGGGCAGCAGACCCGACATGAACAGCGCATAGGCCGGGATGAATACATAGGTCAGGTAGTCGATGATCAGGTCCATCAACACGCCGTCATAGGTCGGCCAGTAGCGCGTGACGTCATAGCGCCGCGCCAAGGGGCCATCGATCCCGTCCACGATCAGCGCGATCACCAGCCAGAAGAACATTTCCGGCCAGTCGCCCTTGCCCGCGGCCAGCAGGGCGAGCATGGACCAGACGGCGCCGGTCGCGGTAAGCAAATGAACGGACAAAGCTTTAAGACGAGGACTCATGTCCTGCTTTTGTCACCGAACCGTTGTAATCGCAAGTTCGTGAGCCGCCATTGGCGCCGGTTTCGGGGCTGGGTGCGGCTGGGATGCGACGCGCGCGGGTCTTATTCGACGAACTCCTCGGCCGCGTAGCCTTGCAGATACAGAAGCGCGGTCAGATCGCCATGGTTGATTCGGATATTCACCTGCGCCGCAACCGAGGGTTTCGCGTGCGCCGCGACCCCCGTGCCCGCCAGTTGCAGCATGCCAAGGTCATTGGCGCCGTCGCCGACCGCAATCACATCGGCGGGGGTCAGCCCGCGCGCGGCGGTGATGTCCTGCAGGGCCTCGACCTTGGCTTCGCGGCCCAGAACCGGCAAGGCGACATGGCCGGTCAGCACGTCATTGTCGGCCAGAAGCGTGTTGGCGCGGTGTTCGTCGAACCCCAGCGCGGTCGCGACCGGGCCGGTGAATACGGTGAAGCCGCCCGAGACCAGCGCCGTATAGGCGCCCTGCGCGCGCATGGTGGCGACCAGTTGCCGCCCGCCCGGCATCAGGGTGATGCGCGTGTCCAGAACCTCGTCCACGGCGGTTTCCGGCAGGCCCGCCAGCAGGGCGACACGAGCGATCAGGGCCTCGTGGAAATTAAGCTCTCCGTTCATCGCCTGCGCGGTGATGGCGGCGACGTGGGGGCCGACGCCGGCGACATCGGCCAGCTCGTCGATGCATTCCTGCTGGATCATGGTCGAATCCATGTCGGCCAGCAGCACCGCCTTGCGCCGTCCCAAAGTGGGCTGGATAGCAAGATCGAAGCCCTGCGTTTGCAGGATTTCCCAGACGGCCCAGAAATCGGCGGGCTGGGTCTCGAGCGGGAATTCGGCGGCGATGCCCTCGCTGAGCCAGATCACATGGCCGCCCTGCCATTGGGCACGCAGGTCATCGACCAGGGTTTGCGTCAGGTCGGCGCACCTGGGGGCGGCAAGGATGGTGACGGTGAACATGGGGGGCTCCGCTGCGGATGGCTGGGGCTGCACTAGCGAATGCGGGGCGGGGGTGCAATCGGGGGGCGCGCCTCAGGTCAACTTGTGCGGCTCATTCGCATTTCCCCAACGGGACCCGGACCGATAGGGGCTTCGCGACCGCGGCGCTTGCCTCTTCTGCGGATATGAAACCGTGTTTCGCCATGCTTTTCAGGACGTGGTTGCGCCGTTTCAGACTGCGGTCAGGGAGGAGGGAGGGGTTGAGTCTTGCCGGTGCCTGAATGATCGCCGCCAGAAGCGCCGCTTCGTGCAGTTCAAGTTCCGGGGAGCTCTTGCCGAAATAAGCCATGGCCGCGCCATCGACGCCAAAGCAGCCTTGCCCCAGATAAACGCCATGGATGAACCAGTCCAGAATTTCTTCGCGGTTCAAGGCCCGTGCAATGGCCATTGATACCGCGAATGACCTGTCCATACCCGGCTGGGGATACCAGTTCGTTATGCTTGAGGTGATCAGCGACCGGCCCGCCGGGCGATTGCGGAAATCGCGGTCTTCGGCCACGAGAAAGGCATCCCTGACCTTGTTCGGGAGGGGCAGCCAATCTGTCCGTGCGTCTTCATATGCCGATCGCACTGCATCGGGTTCCAGGACGGGGAAGGTTTCGTTGGCCCCGGCCGGCGTGAGAAACCCGGCGACAGCAAGGATGATGCTCGCGCAGATCGGCAGATATTTCATGGTGAATTGCCTGTGCTCGTCTGTCGCGGCAAGTTATCGCGGGTTGACAGCCATGCAACCCGATGCGGGGGTGAGGCAAAGGCGGATCGGGGCTCAAGAATCCCTCTTGCGGGAATCTGCGGCCCGATATATCGCCGTCAGCGGGACACGCCGCCCCAACGCGGCGCTATCTAGCTGGAAGGCTACACATATGAGCATGACTGCTCCGGCTGCGCGCCCGGTCAATCCGCGCTTCTCCTCGGGCCCCTGTGCCAAGATCCCCAATTTTTCGCTGGATATGCTTGCTGACGCGCCGCTTGGCCGCTCGCATCGTGCCGCGATTGGCAAGTCGAAACTTGCCGAGGCCATCGACCTGACCCGCGAGGTCCTTGGCGTTCCCGCAGATTACCGGATCGGCATCGTTCCCGCCTCGGATACCGGCGCGGTCGAGATGGCGCTGTGGTCGCTTCTGGGCCCGCGCAAGGTCGAGATGCTGGCCTGGGAGAGCTTTGGCGAAGGCTGGGTCACGGATGTCGTGAAGCAGCTCAAGCTGGACGCGGTGACGCGCAAGGCGCCCTATGGCCAGATCGTCGATTTCACGCAGGTCGATTTCGACAATGACGTGGTTTTCACCTGGAACGGCACGACCTCGGGGGTGCGGGTCCCGAATGGCGATGCGATCCCGGCAGGGCGCGCCGGTCTGACGATCTGCGACGCGACCAGCGCGGCCTTTGCCATGGACCTGCCCTTTGACAAGCTGGATGTGGTGACCTTCAGCTGGCAGAAGGTGCTGGGCGGCGAAGGGGCGCATGGCGTCCTGATCCTGAGCCCGCGCGCCGTCGAGCGGCTGGAAAGCTATGTCCCGGCATGGCCGATGCCCAAGATTTTCCGCATGACCAAGGGCGGCAAGCTGATCGAGGGCATCTTCAAGGGTGAGACGATCAACACGCCCTCGATGCTGTGCGTCGAGGATTATCTGGTGGCGCTGAAATGGGCGCAGTCGCTGGGCGGGCTGAAGGGCCTGATCGCGCGTTGCGATGCCAATTCGGGCGCGGTGCGGGATTTCATCGCCGGCAAGGACTGGATCGCCGATCTGGCCGAGGATCCGGCCACCGCCTCGACCACCAGCGTGTGCCTGAAATTCACCGATCCGCGCATCAAGGATGCCGCCGCTTTCGCCAAGGCCGTCGCCAAGCGGCTGGAGAAAGAGGGCGTGGCGCTGGATGCGGGCGCTTACCGCGATGCGCCGGCCGGGCTGCGGATCTGGTGCGGGGCGACCGTCGAGGCCTCCGATGTCGCGGCGCTGATGCCGTGGATCGAATATGCCTTCAACGCCGAGATCGAGGCGCAATCCGCGTGATGTCGCTGCCGGACCGGGGCTCTGCCCCGGACCCCGGGATATTTTCCCATGAAAGAAGATGTGACGCCGGTTTTCTGGCGCACCCCTGCTTATCCAGAGGATGATGAAAATGCCCAAGGTTCTTGTTTCGGACAAGCTGTCGGAAACCGCCGTCCAGATCTTTCGTGATCGCGGCGTCGAAGTGGATTACCTGCCGGATGTCGGCAAGGACAAGGATAAGCTGGCCGAGATTATCGGTCAGTATGACGGTCTGGCGATCCGCTCGGCCACCAAGGTGACGGCGAAGCTGTTGGAAAGCGCGCCCAATCTGAAGGTGATCGGCCGCGCCGGGATCGGGGTCGACAATGTCGAGATCCCGGCGGCCTCGAAAAAAGGCGTGATCGTGATGAACACGCCTTTTGGCAACAGCGTCACCACAGCCGAGCATGCGATTGCGCTGATGTTTGCCGTGGCGCGGCAATTGCCCGAGGCCAGCGTCTCGACCCATGCCGGAAAGTGGGAAAAGAACCGCTTCATGGGCGTCGAGGTCTTCAACAAGACGCTGGGCATCATCGGTGCGGGCAATATCGGCTCGATCGTGATCGACCGGGCGCTGGGGCTGCGGATGAAGGTTCTGGCCTATGACCCCTTCCTGTCCGAAGATCGCGCGGTCGAGCTGGGCGTGAAGAAGGTCGAGCTGGACGAGCTGCTGGCCAAGGCGGATTTCATTACCCTGCACGTGCCGCTGACCGACAAGACCCGCAATATCCTGTCGCGCGAGAACCTCGCCAAGACCAAGAAGGGCGTGCGCATCGTCAATGCTGCGCGGGGCGGCCTGATCGACGAGGACGCGCTGGCTGATCTGCTGAAGTCGGGTCACGTCGCCGGCGCCGCGCTGGACGTGTTCGCGGTCGAGCCGGCGACGGAAAGCCCGCTCTTCAACCTGCCCAATGTGGTGGTGACGCCGCATCTGGGGGCCTCGACCAATGAAGCGCAGGAAAACGTCGCCCTGCAGGTCGCCGAGCAGATGGCGGATTACCTGCTGACCGGCGCGGTGCAAAACGCGCTGAACATGCCCTCGGTCACGGCCGAGGAGGCTGCTGTCATGGGGCCGTGGATCAAGCTGGCCGGGCATCTGGGCGCCTTTATCGGCCAGATGACCGATGAGCCGATCAAGGCGATCAACGTGCTTTACGACGGCGTTGCCTCCGAGATGAACCTGAAGGCGCTGAACGCGGCGGTGATCGCGGGCGTGATGAAGGCCACGAACCCGGATGTGAACATGGTTTCGGCCCCGGTCATGGCGCATGAGCGCGGTGTGCAGGTCGCCACGACCACGCAGGCCAAGACCGGCGTTTTTGACGGCTATATCAAGGCGACCGTGGTGACGGACACGCGCGAGCGCTCGATCGCCGGGACGGTCTTCAGCGATGGCAAGCCGCGTTTCATCCAGATCCGCGGCATCAATGTCGATGCCGAGATCGGCGAGCATATGCTGTATACCCGCAACAAGGATGTGCCGGGTGTGATCGGCGCGCTGGGGATGACGCTGGGCGATCTGGGGGTGAACATCGCGAACTTTACCCTGGGCCGGACCGGCGCGGGCAATGACGCCATCGCCATCCTCTATCTGGACGAGGCGCTGCGCCCCGAGGTGCTGGAGGCGCTGCGCGCCACCGGCAAGTTCCTGCAGGTTCGCCCGCTGCATTTCGAGGTTTGAACCTTGCAAGCCCCCGGAGTAACCTCCGGGGGTTTCGCGTTTCGGAGGGACGGCATGCGCCTATATGCCATCGGCGATATCCACGGCCAGCTTGAGCTGTTGAAATCCGCGCATGAGCTGATCGCCGGGGATGATGCCGCCCATGGCGGTGGCGGCACCATCATCCATGTTGGCGATCTGCTGGATCGTGGCCCGGATTCGCGCGGCGTCGTCGAGCATCTGATGCGCGGGCAGGCCGAGGGGCGGCCTTGGATCGTACTCAGGGGCAATCACGACCGTTTCCTGCCGCGTTTTGCCCGCCAGCCGGACTGGATCGATGCCGGGCTGGGCTCGGGCAAGCATTGGCTGGACCATCCCTCGCTGGGCGGGGCCGAGACATTGGCCTCATACGGGATCGAGTATGACGGCGATCATGCCCGCGCCCATGCCGAGGTGCTGCGCGAGGTCCCCGAGGCGCATCTGCGCTGGCTGGAATCGCTGCCCCTGTGGCATCTGACGCCAAGGGCGCTGTTCGTTCATGCCGGCATCCGGCCGGGTGTCGATCTGGCACGGCAAAGCGAGCATGACCTTTTGTGGATCCGCAACGGTTTTCTGGATGATCGGACCGATCACGGCCCGCTGGTCGTGCATGGCCATACCGTCGTCGATCATGTCACGCATTTCGGCAACCGTCTGGCCATCGACACCGGTGCGGCCTATGGCGGGCCGCTGAGCGCGGTGGTCTTTGACGATGCGCCGCCGCAGCTGTTGACCCGCGAGGGGCGGGCGCTGATCGCGCGGCACTGACGCTGCGGCATCTCCACCTGGCTAAATCGTTCAAATGGTTGCGGTCCATTGACGGATTCGCAGGGCGGTCCATTATGACAGTCAGATGTCATTCGTGCCGCCCCCCTGCGGGCGGTCGCAGAAGGTGAGCCGCCGTGCAGTCGCTATCCGTCATTCTTCAGCTGGCCGGGGCCGTGGCGCTGCTGCTGTTCGGGCTGGGTCTGGTGCGCGACGGCATGGTGCGTGCCTTTGGCATGCGGCTGAAGATGGCGCTGGGACTGGGCACGCAAACCGGGCTGCGGGCGTTCCTGTCGGGGCTGGTGGCGACGCTGGGGCTGCAAAGCTCGACCGCGACGGCGCTGATGACCGCCTCCTTCGTGGATCGCGGCATGATCGCGCCCCGCATGGCGCAGATCGTGCTTTTGGGGGCCAATCTGGGCACGGCGCTGACCGCATGGATCGTCGCCTTCGGGCTTGAGGCGCTGGCCCCGGGCCTGCTGCTGGCGGGCTATGTCCTGCGCCGGCAGTCGCGGCGGGAATGGTCGGGGGCGGGGCTGGCGCTGATCGGCATCGCGCTGATGCTTCTGTCACTGGCGCTGCTGTCGCAGGCGACGGTGCCCTTGCGCGAATCCCCGGCCATGGCGGCGTTTCTGGCCATGCTGGGCAATGCCTGGCCGGTGGCGCTGGCATTCGCGGCGGGGCTTGCGGTGATCTGCTCGTCCTCGCTGGCGGTGGTGATGCTGATCCTGTCCCTGGGCACTGATCCGGCGCTGACGGTAGTGCTGGTTTTGGGGGCCAATCTGGGCGGGGCGATCCCGCCGCTGCTGGCGACTGCGGGGCAGGGTATCCCCGCGCGCCGCGTCACGCTGGGCAATCTGGTCGTGCGCGCCACCGGCTGCCTGATCGCGCTGCCGCTGGCCGGGCAGGCGGCGCAATTGCTGACCGCGATGCCGCTGCCCCGGACCGGGCTTGCGGTCGAGGCGCATCTGGCCTTCAACCTTGCGCTGGCAGTGGCGATCTGGCCGTTCTCGGGGCTGATCACCCGGCTGATCGCGCGCCTTCTGCCCGAGGTCGACGAGGTGCCGCAGATCGGCGTGCCGATCCTTGACGGGGTGACGCTGGAAACGCCGGCCATCGCGCTGGCGGGCGCGAGCCGCGCGGCCATGGCCATTGGTGATGTGGTCGAACGCATGCTGCAACAGACCCGTACGGCCTTTGCCCGCAGCGATGATGCGCCTTTGGCCGAGGTCGCGGTGCTGGAAGAGCGCGTCGACCGCATGCAGCAAGAGGTCAAGCTGTTCCTGTCCCGCCTTGGCCGCGACGCCGGCGAGGCCGAGCGGCGGCAGGCCATCACCATCCTTGATTACGTCATCAACCTGGAACATGTCGGCGACATCATCCACAAGGGGCTGGCCCCCGAGATCCGCAAGAAGGTTGGCCTGTCGCTGCGTTTCTCGGACGAGGGTTATCGCGAACTGGACGGGCTGTTCCTGATGACCATCGAGAACCTGCGCGTGGCCCAGACCGTGTTCATGACCCGCGACCGCGATCTGGCCCGGCAACTGATGGAGGAAAAGGTCGAGATCCGGCGACTGGAGCGGCTTTCGGCGCAGCGCCACCTGACGCGGCTGCGCGAGGGGCGCGAGGAAAGCCAGCGCACCTCGTCGCTGCATCTGGACATCCTGCGCGACCTCAAGCGGGTGAATGCGCATATCGTCTCGGTCGCGCATCCGATTCTGGACGAGGCGGATCTGCTGATCGAAAGCCGGCTGAAACGATCCTGAGCGGCGGCGTTGCGAGGATGCTTGCGCCTTTTGCCGGGGCTTGCCATCCTGCGCGCGACACCCATGCGCGGAGGGATCGGATGATGCGATGGCTTGCCTTGCTGGCACTGATGAGCGGCCCGGCCATGGCCGAAGAGGTCGGCCGGGTGGGCGTGGACTGGACCGGCAATGACATCATCGTCGATGCGGTCGCCGATCCGCTGGTGCAGGGTGTGACCTGTCATCTGGCCTATTTCGACCGCTCGATCCTGGACCGGCTGAGTCAGGGCAACTGGTTCGAGGATCCCTCGAATTCGGCTATCGAATGCGCGCGGACCGGGCCGATCCGCATCGGCGACATTCGCCGGGGCGAAAAGGGCGAGGATGTGTTCAGCGCCTCGCGCTCGCTGATCTTCAAGTCGCTGCGGGTCAAGCGGATCTATGACGAGAAAAATCAGGTCCTGATCTATCTGGCCCACGCCAATGAGCTGCAGGAGGGCTCGGCCAAGATGGCGATTTCGACCGTGGCGCTGGAACCGGGCGAGGCACTTCCCGCCGAGTGATCGGAGGGAAACCGGGCCTTGTGTCGGACCGTTGATCCCATCGCATTCTATTATTCTTGGTCGCAGATCCCGGCGCAAAAGGTGGACAGTCGAGCGGCGGGGATGTAATAGCCCCGCCAAACAGGAACGGACCGATGCGGATGAACACCAAGACCGCGAAATACAGTCTGGGCCAGGTCGTGCGCCATCGCGAACACCCGTTTCGTGGCGTTGTATTCGATGTGGATCCGGAATTTGCCAATACCGAGGAATGGTACGAATCCATTCCCGAAGAATCGCGCCCGTCCCGCAATCAGCCGTTCTACCACCTCTATGCCGAAACCGAGGCGACCTATTACGTCGCCTATGTCTCGGAGCAGAACCTGCTGCCTGACAGTTCGGGCGAGCCGCTGGACCACCCCGAGGTGCCCGAGATGTTCGGCGAGTTTAGCGATGGCCGCTACCCGCTGCAATTCGGGCTGAACTGACCGCCAGAACATGCAGCCGCCCGATCGCTGCTGGCCTAGCCCTCGCCGGCCAGCGCCGATTCATGGATCAGCGGTTCGGTGACCGGAACGATGAAGGCGAGGAAGTTCCGCCGCCCCTCGCGGAAATAGCTGAGCGAGGCGGTCAGATCCTGGATCATGTACCAGCCGAAACCGCCTTCCGGCAGCATGGCGATGATATCTTCGTCCGGCGGGTCGGGCAGGATATAGGGCAGGGTCTTCGGGTCGAGACAGGCCGGCGGCAGCGGCTGGCCGTCATCGGTGATCGCACAGGCGATGCCGCCTGTATGGCGGGCGACGCAAAGGTGGATCAGCGGCGTATGGACGCGGCCGCCCAGCCGCTCGGCGTCGCGCTGACAGCCATGCTCGCAGATATTGTTCAGCACCTCGGCCAGTGCCAGTTCGACCTTGGCGATGACATCCTCGGCGGCGCTGCCGTCGAACCTTTCGCGCAGATAGCCCAGGGCCTCGCGTACGGTCAGGGGATCGGCGCGAAAGATCCTGTGCAGCATCGGATGGCGCCCGGGCGGAACCTGACGCAGGCGCTTCCTTTCGGGTCCCGGTTCGGCGTTCATCAGCAGGCGCCACGGGCCTGATCGCGAGGACTGGCCTGTGCCGGCCGGCGGATGGTCAGCACGGTGTCCATCCGTGTCAGCTGGAACACCCGCTCGACATTCGGGGTCAGACCGGTCAGTTCCAGCTTTCGCCCCTCGGGCATGGCCTTGAAGATCGCGATCACCGCCCCGAGACCGGAACTGTCCATGAATTCGACGCCGCCCAGATCCAGTGTCACGGTCGGGCCGCCATTGTCGATCAAGCTGCGCACCTGATCCTTGAATGCCGTCGCAATGGCTGCATCCAGCCGCTTTTCGTCGACATGGATCGTCAGCCTGTCGCGTTCGGGGACCAGTGTCAGTTGCATCTTCTTTCCTGCCATCCATCGCCATCGGGAGTGTTGACGACCCAGATTAACCCGGAACTCTTACCCGGGCGTTAGCGAAACTCATTTTCGCGGCGACCGAATGCGAAGCATATTCTTCAACTTTTAGGCGATTGTATATTTGACAAACCCAACCTGTGACCCTATATTGAGGTCATAGAGTTGAGGAACCCATCATGTCCGTTTTGTCCAAGCCTTACATGCACGACGAAGCCGCAGCCTTTGCGCATGTCGAAAGCATCATCTGGCCTGATGGTCCGGTCTGCCCGCATTGCGGAAACTGCGGCAAGGTCTATGTGCTGACTGGCGTTCGCTCCAAGCCTTCCAAGAAGAACCCGGAAGGCGTTGAACGTCACGGACTCAAGAAGTGCGCTGAGTGCCGCAAACAGTTCACCGTGCGCATTGGCACGATCTTCGAGGAAAGCCACATTCCGCTGCACAAGTGGCTGCAAGCCATTCACCTGATGGTATCCAGCAAGAAGGGCATCAGCAGCCATCAGCTTCACCGCGTTCTAGAAATCACCCACAAGAGCGCGTGGTTCATGTCTCACCGCATCCGCGAAGCCATGCGCAGCGATGGCGCTGTGAACTTCGGCAACGGCGGCGGCGTGGTTGAGGTCGATGAAACCTTCATCGGCACCAAGCAGAAGAAAGCCAAAGGCGCGCGCGGCTATGCCCACAAGAACGCCATGCTGTCCCTCGTGGATCGCACCACAGGCCGCGCCAAATCCATCGTCGTGGACGATGTGACCAAGGCAACGCTTCTGCCGATCCTGCGCGATAACATTGCCAAGGAAGCGACTGTCTACACCGACGAGGCAAAGCAATACACCGGCATCGACAAGGACTTTGCTGAGCACGATTTCACCACGCACAGCAAGGGCGAGTATGGCCGTGGCGTTGTCCACACGAACACGATTGAGGGCTATTTCTCCATCTTCAAGCGCGGCATGAAGGGCGTCTATCAGCACTGCGGAAAGAAGCACCTGCACCGTTACGCGGCAGAGTTCGAGTTTCGCTATAACAATCGTGTGGCGCATGGAGTTGAAGACGCGGAACGCGGCCTGATCGCACTGCGTGGCGTAGCAGGAAAGCGCCTGACATATCGTCGGCCTAACAACGGGTTCTTGACGGTCTGGGTATAATCCCCCATATTTCAGTTGGGTAGTCATGCGCCGGAAAACCCCAGAGTGGCCTAAAAGCCGCAGGCGGAGACGCAATCATGGGCCGGGGGGCTACCCTACCTAAACCTCTGAAATGATTCGGCTTGTTGTTGGCTCAGGTTAGCCTGATCTAACGGGGGCAGGGTCTTTAGGCCGTAACTCGCGAAGTTTCCGCGCCTATTGTAAATGTTGCCCGCAAGTTCGTGCAGGTACGACGCCTCCACGTTGCCATAAAGGTCTGGCTCCATTGCCGCAGCAATTGCACTCACGCCGCAATCTGCAATCTGCAGTGCCGCAACTCGCGAATGGTCTTGGGCGTCCACGGACGCAATGTCGATTACGGGCCAGTGAATTTGTGTTTCATGACGGTCCTTCAGAAGCTCCAGATAGCTTCTGAAGCCGTCATAGCTAAGTCCTCCACGCCGCGAGAAAACGATCTTCGCCGTTCCATTACCCTCCGGGACGGAGGGGCGCTTGTCACGGCACAGCCAGGAAACGCGCTCAATGAGGTATCGCGTCAGGTAGAAGTAAAGCTGGTTTTTCTGCACAAATGTTCCGGCATTCGGGGTGTTCTTGAGACCCAAGACACATGAGAACCTAAGCGGTTGACCGGCTATGATCTGGCATGCACGACGCTTCTGATTGTGGTTGAAGTCCTTGAAGTGGATTTCCCTCTTAGACGAACGGGGTCGGCATTCTTGCCTGATTCGATCTCGCAGTGCCACTAGTTCCAAGTCTCTGCTAGACCGAACGACACATGCGCCCACCGCAAGCCAGTTAGACGCACCACCGCCATCTCCGGCACCCCTGAATTTGGCCATGCCATCATCGCCAGATTCGTCTATATATACGTTAAATGAATGCGCCATCAGAGAACTAGATGACCACCACCAAACAGAGTCAACTCGACAAGTTCAAGGAAGCCGCCCGCCAGCTAGAGACGGACGACGACGACGAACGGTTTGAAGAACGGCTTAGGCAGATCGTGAAGCAGAAGCCCGACGACAGGAAGCCGTCAAAAGACGAGTGAGGTATTGAGATGCAAATGAGCAAGCAGCAGGGCCTACAGGCCGCGATCATTAAGCCACTTCCCGCAAACGGGCATACTCTTGCCCGCCCAAGCGCCGCTGACCTCATCCACGAACAACTTGTCGTTAGCATCAAGAACGGCAGCGAGAGCGTCTCTGAGAGCGGTGGTAGGGCCTTTTGCCTCGACAAACCAGACTGACCCTTGAGCGTGGCAATGCGCGAAACCCTTCAAGGTTTGTGTAATTCTTTCGTAGTTTTGCCCCGGATTATTAAGGTCATAGGCAACAAGATAGATTGGCATACTCGAATCTCCCTAAAGGTAATCCGAGGCTACCTCACGGACCGGGTTTGTCAAATATACAATCGCCAACTTTTACCGGTCTGTTTCGCCCGGGAATTGGCGGCGCGATGCCGCCCTCTGCCGGAAAGGACAGGTCCGCTGGCATTGATGCGTTCGACGCCTGCCGTTACCCTAACGGCGAAGCCGATCCTTGGCCTCTCATCGTTGGTTGAAAGATGTTTTCATGCGTTGTCTTTTGCTGTCCAGCGCCCTCGTGGCGGCCTGCGCCATGAGCGACGGGACGCAAGCCCAGGCTGGTCCGGTGTCTCTTGTCTGCCCCGCTGACGCCGCGCCGGCGGTGTCGCGGCTTTGTACCGCGATCGGGGCCGCCTTGCGCGAAGATGGCCGCCAATTGCAGGACGAGGCACCGATCCGGCTGGTTCTTGAGGCCGAGACGCCGCAACCCGGAATGTTGAAGGCGCGTCTGGCGGTCGAGCAGGGCGGCTTGCGCCAGCTAGGGCCGCAGGGCGAGCTTTCCGCCATGGATGTGGCCGCCATTCCCGAGGATCGCATCGATGGTTTCGCCCGGACGCTGCTGGCACGCACACCTCTTCCCTCTCTGCAAGAGTAACTTTTCACGAGGATCATTTCGATGAGTTTGAAGCCGAACCTGTTCAATTCGCCCGAGCAGTTCACTGCGCCGCCGCAGTCAGAGCCTGCGAATGCACATGCGTTGCGCCTTGAGGGTGCGGATGCCGCAGCATCGCGCGCCACCACCTACAGCATCGCGGCCGGTGACACATTCAACGGTACGCTGACGACGAGTGGTGATGCGGATTGGGTGCGCGTGACGCTGCAGCCGGGAACCTATGTCGTCACGCTGGATGGCCGTGGCACGGCGGATCCGCTGTCGGATCCCTTCTTGCGGGTCATGGATGCCGGTGGCGCGCAGATCGCCTATGATGACGATGGCGGCCAGGGCTACAACTCGCGTGTGGTGCTGAACGTCACCGCGCCGGGCACCTATTACCTTGAGGCGGGCAGCTATTCCGGATCCTACAGCGGCGCATACAGCCTTGAGATCGAGAAGCAGGCGGGTTCAGGCATGCTCAGCATGGATGAGATCGCCAAGCAACTGACCGACGGTTTCTGGGAGACGCAGGGCGGCGCGCGGCGGGCCTTTGACGTCGAGCAGGGCGGCACGTTGAACGTGGACCTTTCGGGGCTGACCAACGGGGGCCTGGCGCTGGCCAAGATGGCGCTGGCGGCCTGGGAATCGGTGCTGGGGATCACCTTCGACAGCGATCCCGAGGCCGGCGATCCAATCCATATCACCTTCGATGACAATGCCTCCGGGGCCTATTCCACCTCCGAGGTCTTTGGCAACCAGATCTCCAGCTCGTTTGTCAATGTCGGACGCGACTGGCTGACGACCTATGGCTCAGGCTACAATACCTATTCCTATCAGACCTATATCCACGAGATCGGCCATGCGCTGGGGCTGGGTCACGCCGGGAACTACAACGGCTCGGCGACCTATGGCATCGACAACAGCTATCTGAACGACAGCTGGCAGGCGTCGGTCATGTCCTATTTCAGCCAGACCGACAACACCGCCGTCAATGCGAGCCTTGCCTTTGTCGCCTCGGCGATGATGGCCGATATCCTGGCCATGCAGGATCTTTACGGCGCGACGACGATCCGGACCGGCAACAACACCTATGGCGAGCTGACCAATGCCGGCCCCAGCTATGAGGTGATCGCCACCCTGCTGCGCGACAGCTCGCGGCGCGACGACATCACCTTTACCATCTTCGATCAGGGCGGTGTCGACCGGCTGGACATGCGCATGGACAGCAACGACCAGCGCATCAACCTGACACCGGGCGCCATATCCAGCGCCTATGGCCTGATCGGCAACATCTCGATCGTCGAGGGCACGATGATCGAGGAGCTGCTGACCGGTTCGGGCAACGACTATGTGCTGAGCAACAGCGCAAGCAACATGATCCGCGGCGGCGCGGGCAGCGACACGATCTACGGCTTTTCCGGCAATGATACGCTGTTTGGCGATCAGGGCGCCGACCGGCTGATCGGCGGCGCGGGCAACGACGTCTATTTCCTCGATCAAAGCGATATCGTTTCCGAGGCGGTGGATGGCGGCATCGACACGGTCTACAGCATTATGGGCTATCGGCTGGGTGCCGAACTTGAAAACCTGAACCTCAGCCGGGGCGTCGCGCGCAGCGGCGTCGGGAACCAGCTCGACAACAACGTCATCGGCAACAACGCGATCAACGTGCTGCAAGGGCTGGGCGGTGCCGACACGCTGTTCGGGAGCGGCGGCAACGACACCCTGTTCGGCGGGAACGGCGACGACTGGCTGAACGGCGGAAACGGCCGGGACCTGCTGAGCGGCGGCGCCGGCAACGACATCTACAGCACCGACGGTCAGGATGTCATCTCGGAGGCCGCGGGCGGCGGGACCGACACCGTGCGCGCCACCACAACCCTGGCGCTGGCGGCCAATGTCGAGAACCTCGTCATGGTTGGCACCGGCGTGCAGCACGGGTTTGGCAACGCCCTGTCGAACGTGCTGCGGGGCAATGCCGCCGCCAACTTCCTGTCCGGAAATGACGGCAGCGACACGCTGACAGGCGGTGGCGGCAGCGACAATTTCGTCTTCAGGTCCGGCGGCGACATCATCACCGATTTCGCCGATGACGTGGATACCATCCGCATCGACGACGCGGCCTGGGGCGGAGGGGCGCGCAGCGTCGCGCAGCTGCTGGCCGATGCCACGGTGGTCGGCGGCAGCATCGTCTTTGATTTCGGCAATGGAAACTTGCTGACCGTCAACGGCCTGACCAATGTCGCCGCATTGCAGAACGACCTGATCGTCATCTGAGAAACCCGCGATCCGGGCAGGGGCGCCGCGATTCTCGCGGCGCTTTTCCATGTCCGGCCGATGTTTCCCGGCGTCAACCTTTCGGCGACAAGTCTGCCTATTTTTCAGGCAAACACCTCTGACACCGCAAAATAAATGCCAGATTCGCTGTCGCTTCTGGGGCGCGCGCTGTGGACAGCGCCGATGCAGATGCGAAGATCACAGGCATAGGTGAGGGTGCCAGTGATGACGACATATTATAACGAGATGGTCGATGGTGGTGTGGTGCGGGAACCCTATGCCATGCTCTCCGACTGGGTCGAGACCATGCCGGCCGAGATCCGTCAGATGAAGCAGGCCGAGGCCGAGGACCTGTTCCGCCGCATCGGAATTACGTTTGCAGTCTATGGCGAGGGGGGCGACCCGGACCGGCTGATCCCCTTTGACATGATGCCGCGCGTGTTCTTGCAAAACGAATGGCGCAAGCTCGAGCGCGGCATCAAGCAGCGTGCTCGGGCGCTGAACGCATTCCTGCGCGACGTCTATGGCCGGGGCGAGATCGTCCGCGCCGGCCGCATCCCGGCCCGGCTGGTCTATCAGAACGAGGCCTATGAAAAGGCCGTCGTCGGTTTCGTGCCGCCGCGCGGGGTCTATTCGCATATCGTCGGCATCGACATCGTGCGCACCGGCCGCGACGAATTCTATGTGCTCGAGGACAACTGCCGCACGCCTTCGGGCGTCAGCTACATGCTGGAAAACCGCGAAATCATGATGCGGATGTTCCCGGCCCTGTTCCGCAACAGCCGCATCGAGCCGGTGGACCAGTATCCCGAGATCCTGCGCCGCACGCTGGCCTCGGTCGCGCCAGCGAAATGCGAGGGCACGCCGACGGTCGTGATCCTGACGCCGGGCCATTACAACAGCGCCTATTACGAACACAGCTTCCTTGCCAACCTGATGGGGGTCGAACTGGTCGAGGGCAGCGATCTGTTCGTCGACAAGGGCTTTGTCTACATGCGCACAACGCAGGGGCCCAAGCGCGTCGACGTGATCTATCGCCGCATCGATGACGCTTTCATCGACCCGCTGTGCTTCCGCCCCGATTCCATGCTGGGTGTGCCGGGGCTGATGGATGTCTATCGCTCGGGCGGGGTGTCGATCTGTTCGGCGCCGGGCGCGGGCGTGGCCGATGACAAGGCGATCTATACCTTTGTGCCGGAAATGGTGCGTTTCTATCTGGGTGAAGAGCCGATCCTGAACAACGTCCAGACCTGGACCCTGTGGAAGGAAGACGACTACAAATACGTCATGGCCAACCTCAAGGATCTTGTGGTCAAGGAGGTCCACGGCTCGGGCGGCTATGGCATGCTGGTCGGCCCGAAATCGACCAAGGACGAGGTCGAGGCCTTCCGCAAGAAGATCGAGGCCGATCCCAGCAATTACATCGCCCAGCCGACGCTGGCCCTGTCCACCTGTCCGACCTTCGTTGATGAGGGGATCGCGCCGCGCCATGTGGACCTGCGGCCCTATTGCCTGTGTGGCGACCGGATCGAACTGGTGCCGGGCGGGCTGACCCGCGTGGCACTGCGCGAAGGCTCGCTGGTGGTGAACTCGTCGCAGGGCGGCGGGGTCAAGGACACCTGGGTCCTGTCGGAATAAGGGAAGGGGACAAGATATGCTCAGCCGCACCGCCTCGAACCTGTTCTGGATGGGCCGCCACCTGGAACGCTCGGAAACCGCCGCCCGTCTGCTGGACGTGGGCGCGCGCATCACGCTTTTGCCCAATACCGAAGAGGGCTATCGCAACGAATGGGAATCGCTGCTGCGCGCCTCGGGGGCCAGTCATGCCTTCTCGGAACGCTATGGCGACCAGATCATTCAGGAAAACATCGAATCCTGGCTGTTTTTCGACCATGACAACCCGTCCTCGGTCGCGTCCTGCATCGAGCAGGCGCGCGAAAGCGGCCGGATCGTGCGCACCGCGCTGACCAGTCAGGTCTGGGACGGGCTGAACACCGCCTTCCAGGAATTGCGCGCGCTGGAGCGCAAGCGGCGCAGCCAGCTTGACCCCGCCATGCTGACCGATTTCACCACCCGCCACAGCTCGGCGGTGCGCGGTGCGATCAACGCCACGCAATTGCGCAATGATGGCTGGCATTTCATCAATCTGGGCTATTCGCTGGAGCGCGCCGACGCCACCGCGCGCCTGCTGGACGTGAAATATTACGTGCTGCTGCCGCGGGTCGAATTCGTCGGCTCGGGTCTGGACAATTACCAGTGGCAAGTGATCCTGCGGGCGCTGTCGGCGCATCGCGCGTTCCATTGGGCTTACGGCGGCGACATCACCGCCACCAAGGTGGCCGATTTCCTGATCCTGAACGGGGAAAGCCCGCGTTCGCTCCTGACCTCGCTTTACGAGGCGGTCTGGCATCTGGACGGGCTGGCGCGCCGCTATGGCGATCAGGTTCCCGCCACCGCCAAGGCCAAGGCGCATGAGACGCTGGACGCGCTGGTCGCCCATGACATCGAGCGGATCTTTGACGATGGGCTGCACGAATTCCTGTCCTGGTTCATCACCGAGGTCTCCAGCATCTCGAACGCGGTGCATGACGATTACCTCAGCGGCCGGATGTAAGGGGGCGATGCCATGAAGCTGAAAATCATCCATGAGACCAGCTATCGTTACGACCAGCCGGTGCGGGGGCTTGTGCAAAGCCTGCGGTTGACGCCTTCGGCGCATGAGGGCCAGCGGGTCGGCGACTGGTCCATCGCCGTCACCGACGGCGAACGCGGCGCGGCCTTTCGCGACGGCGCAGGCGACTGGATCGAGGCCTGGACCGTGCGCGGCCCGGTCGACGAGGTCACCGTCACCATCTCGGGCCTGATCGAGACCCGCGACACGGCGGGCGTGCTGCGCGGCCATCGCGAAACGATCAACCCGCTGGTCTATCTGCGCGACACCGCGCTGACCAAGCCCGACGCAGCGCTGCGCGAGCTGGCGCAATCCGTCTCGGGCGAGGATGCGCTGGATCTGGCCCACAAGCTTGCCGCCGCCGTCAGCGAGGCCATCGCCTATGTGCCGGGCGTCACCGAATCCGTGACTACCGCCGCCGAGGCGCTGGCGCTGGGGCAGGGGGTCTGTCAGGACCATGCCCATGCGCTGATCGCCTGCGCCCATGTCCACGGAATGCCGGCGCGCTATGTCTCGGGCTATCTGCATTCCAACGCCGATGGCACGCCCCATGACGCCGCCCATGCCTGGGCCGAGATCCATGTCGGGTCGCTGGGCTGGGTCGGGTTCGATGCGGCCAATGCCTGCTGCCCGGATGACCGCTATGTGCGGCTGGGGTCGGGCTATGACGCACAGGATGCGGCGCCGGTCCGGGGCACGACCTTTGGTTCGGGCGAGGAAAGTCTGGACGTGCGCGTGCAGGTCGAGGAAATGGAGCAGGAGCAATAAGCCCGTTGCGCAGCCGCGCGGGCGCCTCTATCTGACCGCGAAACGCGAATCCTCGGAAAAGACCATGACCTATTGCGTCGGACTCAAGCTGAATGCGGGGCTTGTGCTGCTGTCTGATACCCGCACCAATGCCGGGCTGGATAACATCTCGACCTATCGCAAGATGTTCCATTTCGAGAACCCGGGCGAGCGGGTGATCGTGATCATGACCGCGGGCAGCCTGTCGGTGACCCAGACCACCTTGGCGCGCCTGCAAGAGGCGATCGAGGCCCCCGATGCCGACGAGACCAGCTCGATCATGCGGGCCGAGACGATGCTGCAAGTCGCCACGATCATCGGCAACACGCTGAACCGCACGCGTCGCGACATCACCGAGCAGTGCCGCGACCTCAGCCAGCAGGCCAGCGCCAGCATGATCGTCGCCGGCCAGCGCGCCGGCGGCACCATGCGCCTGTTCCTGATCTATCCCGAGGGGAACTTCATCGAGGCGACCGATGACACGCCCTATCTGCAGATCGGCGAGCACAAATACGGCAAGCCCATCCTTGACCGGGTGGTGACGCCCGAAACCAGCCTGTCGGATGCGAAAAAGGCGGTGCTTTTGTCGATGGATTCGACGCTGCGGTCAAACCTGTCGGTGGGGATGCCGCTGGATCTGGCGGTCATCGAGCGCGACGACTGCCGCGTCAGCCAGCGCCGCCGCATCGACGAGGGCGACCCGGCCTTCATGGCCATGTCGGCGGCCTGGTCGGCGGCGCTGCGCGACAGCTTCGTCAATATCCAGATCTAGGTCTTTTCCGTCAGCATCCCGCTGAGTTCATAGAGCAGATCCAGCGCCTCGCGCGCGGTGATGGCGTCGGGGTTCAGCGCGCGCAGCCGCTCCTCGATGGCCGAGGGCTGGGCCTTGAGTGTAGGGGCGGGCGCGGGGGCCGGGCTGGGGGCCGCGCGAAACAGCGGCAGATCGTCCAGAAGTGCGGCGGGCCGGCCCGCGCCCTTGTCCTCGCCGCTTTCAAGCTGGTGCAGGATTTCCCGGGCGCGTTCGACGACCGAAGGCGGCAGGCCCGCCAGACGCGCGACCTGCACCCCATAGCTGCGGTCGGCGGCGCCCTTTCTGACCTCGTGCAGAAAGATCACCTCGCCCTCCCATTCGCGGACGGCGACGGTGGCGTTCTCGACCCCGGGCAGGCGGGCGGACAGCGCCGTCATCTCGTGGTAATGGGTGGCAAACAGCGCCCGGCAGCGGTTCTTGGCGTGCAGATGCTCCATCACCGCCCAGGCGATGGAAAGCCCGTCCCAGGTCGCGGTGCCGCGCCCGATCTCGTCAAGGATCACCAGCGCATGATCGTCGGCCTGATTGAGGATCGCGGCGGTCTCGACCATCTCGACCATGAAGGTCGAGCGGCCGCGCGCCAGATCGTCCGCCGCGCCGACGCGGCTGAAAAGCTGGCTGACAAGGCCGATATGGGCGTGGCTGGCGGGGACAAAGCCGCCCGCCTGCGCAAGGATGGCGATCAGCGCGTTCTGGCGCAGGAATGTCGATTTGCCAGCCATGTTCGGACCGGTCAGCAGCCAGATCGCCGGGGTATCGCCTTGGGTCAGGGCGCAGTCATTGGCGACGAAGGCCTCGCCCTTGCGTTTCAGGGCGCGTTCGACGACCGGGTGGCGGCCGCCCGTGATCACAAAGGCGCGGCTTTCATCGACCTGCGGGCGCGTCCAGCCCTCGCCCGATGCCAGATCGGCAAAGGCGGCGCTCAGGTCGATCTCGGCCAATGCGCGGGCGGCCTGACCGATGGAGCCGGCCTGATCCAGCACGGCGCGGGTCAGGCGGGCAAAGACCTCGCGTTCGATTTCCAAGGCGCGGTCGCGGGCGTTCAGGATGCGGGTTTCCAGTTCCGACAGTTCGACCGTGGTGAAACGGATCTGGTTGGCGGTGGTCTGGCGGTGGATGAAGCGCGCGTTCAGCGGCGCGGCCAGCATCTTTTCGGCATGGGTCGAGGTGGTCTCGATGAAATAGCCCAGCACGTTGTTGTGCTTGATCTTCAGGCTGGTGACGCCGGTTTCGGCGATATAGTCGGCCTGCATGCCGGCGATGACGCCGCGCCCCTCGTCGCGCAGACGCCGGGTTTCGTCCAGATCGGCGTCATGGCCGGGCGCGGTAAAGCCGCCGTCGCGGGTCAAAAGCGGGGGTTCCGCCACCAGCGCATCATCCAGCAGGTCGATCAGGGCGTCATGGCCGGTCAGATCGCGCGCGGCCTCGGCTAGAACCACGATCTCGTCATCGCCCAGCATGGCGGCGATGGCGGCGCCTTGGGTCAGGCCGGCGCGGATCGCGGCCAGATCGCGCGGGCCGCCACGTTCCAGCGCCAGCCGGGACAGCGCCCGGTCCATGTCGGGCGCGCGGCTGAGCGCGTCGCGCAGATCGGCGGTCAGGCGCGGATCCTCGACCAGATGCGCGACGGCGGATTGGCGGGCATGGATCAGCCCCAGCTCGCGCGAGGGGGCGCTGATCCGCCGCTCCAGCAGCCGTGCGCCGCCTGCGGTCACGCTGCGGTCGATGGCGGCCAAAAGGCTGCCCTCGCGCCCGCCGGACAGGGCCTGGGTCAGTTCCAGATTGCGCCGGGTCGCGGCGTCGATCTGCATGGCGCCGCCCATGGCCTCGCGCACGGGGGGGCGGATCAGCGGCATCCGGCCTTTCTGGGTCAGGTCCAGATAATCGGCGATGGCGCCCATGGCGGCCAGCTCAGAGCGGCTGAAATGGCCGAACCCGTCCAGCGTCTCGACATTGAACATCGCGCCAAGGCGGCGCTGCGCGGCGCCGGAATCAAAGCTGCCGGCGGGCAGTTCGGTCAGCGCGGCACCGGCCTCAAGCGCGATATCGTCAAGGCGCGACCCCTCGGCGGCCAGCAATTCGCGCGGGGCGTGGCGGGCCAGTTCCGGGCCGAGCCGCGCGGGGGGGCAGGGCATGACGCGGAACTCGCCGGTCGAGATATCGACCCAGGCCAGCGCGGATTCGTCGCGCACGGTGGCGAAACTCGCCAGAAAATTGTGGCGCCGTGCCTCAAGCAGGGTTTCCTCGGTCAGGGTGCCGGGGGTGACAAGGCGGACGACATCGCGGGCGACGACGGATTTCGCACCGCGCTTCTTGGCCTCGGCGGGGTCCTCCATCTGCTCGGCGATGGCGACGCGGAACCCCTTGCGGATCAGCGTCAGAAGATAGCTTTCGGCGGCATGGACCGGCACCCCGCACATCGGGATCGGTTCGCCCTGATGCGTTCCGCGCTTGGTCAGCGCGATATCCAGCGCGGCCGAGGCGGCAACGGCATCGTCAAAGAACATCTCGTAGAAGTCGCCCATGCGATAGAACAGCAGCGCGCCGGGATTGGCCTCGCGGATCGCCAGATATTGCGCCATCATCGGGGTCGGTTGGTCGCTCATGCCAGCCCTTGTCATTTGGGGTCCCGCCCTTCTAGGGGATGGCGCGGGGGATGCAAAGCCGGGCCGGGCCATGCAAACGCAGGCTGAAGAATCCCGGTGACAGTCGCGTCGCATTGCGGCATCGTTCCGGACCAGGAATATCGGCGAGGTCTGGGTATGAAATGGTTGGTTCTGGGGGCATTCCTGCTGCCGTTTGCTGGGGCGGGTCAGGCTGCCTGTCCCGATGGCTCGCTGATGCAGAATGCCGCGCGCGGCTGGATCGCCGGCCAGCGCCTGCCCGATCCGCAGGTCCGCACGCTTGAGGACGGGCTATGCGCCTATGCCACCTTCCGCAGCGTCCTTGAGGCCGAGCTGGGCGCCCCGGTGGGCGTCAAGGTCGGCTTCACCTCGAAACCCGTGCAGGAAAAATTCGGCATCGATGCCCCGGTCGCGGGGGCGCTTTTCGCGCCGATGCTGCTGCCCGATGGTGCGCGGGTCAGCATGGCGGGCAGCCGGACGCCCTTCTACGAGGCCGATCTGATCGTCACCGTGGGCGATGCCGCGATCATGCAGGCCAAGACCCGCGAAGAGGCGGTGGCGGCGCTGAAGGATCTGCGCCCCTTTGTCGAACTGCCCGACATGGCGCTGCAAAAAGGCGTGACGCCGACCGGGCCGCTGATGGCGGCCTATGGGGTGACGCCCTGGCGCGGGGTGCTTGGGCGCGGCATCGCCATTGCCGACCTCAAGGACCCGATCAGCGATCTGGCCGGGCTGACCGTCAGCCTGCGTGTCGATGGCAAGACCGTCGATACCGCCCAGGCCGACATGCTGCTGGAGCATCCGCTGGATGTGGTGCTGTGGCTGGTCGAGCATGGCGGCTATGATCTGAAGCCTGGCTCGGTCATTTCGCTGGGCTCGCTGGGCTCGCTGCATCCGGCGCAGGCCGGGCAGCGCGTCGCCGCGGTCTATCGCGTGGGCGGCAAGACCATGCATGTCGATCTGTCGCTGGTTCCCTGACGTCAACGGCCCTGCCGGTTTGGGCAATTCGGGAAAAAACCTTTGCGTTTTCGGGGCCGTGTCGCAAGACTGTCATCCGGCGCCGCTAACAGGCAGCCTGCCGCAACGCGGCGCATAAGGAAACGGGGAGTTGACCACATGAAGATTCAATCGACTGCGGCGGGGCTTGCCGCTTTGATGGCGCTGGCCGGTTCGGGTGTGGCGCAGGCGCAGGATCTGGCGGCGCTGGAAGAGGCTGCCAAGGCCGAGGGGATGCTGAGCACCATCGCCCTGCCGCATGACTGGTGCGGCTATGGCGCCGTGATCGAGGGCTTCAAGAAGAAATACCCCGAAATTCAGGTCAATGAGCTGAACCCCGATGCCGGCTCGGCCGATGAGCTTGAGGCGATCCGCGCCAACAAGGACAACAAGGGCCCGCAGGCGCCCGACGTGATCGATGTCGGCCTGTCCTTTGGCCCGCAAGCCAAGACCGAGGGGCTGACCCAGCCCTATAAGGTCGCGACCTGGGATACGATCCCGGACGATGCCAAGGATGCGGACGGCCACTGGTATGGAGACTATTACGGCGTGATGGCCTTTGGCGTGAACACCGACCTGATCGAAGAGGGCCCGCAGACCTGGAAGGATCTGAGCAAGCCCGAATTCGCTAATGCTTTCGCGCTGGCGGGTGATCCGCGCGCCTCGGCGCAGGCGATCATTTCGGTCATGGCGGCGGGCATCGCCAATGGCGGCGAGCCGGGCGAGGCCTCGGGGCAAAAGGGCATGGAGCTGATGGCCGAGGTGAACAAGGCCGGAAACTTCGTCCCGGTCATCGGCAAGTCGGCGACCATCGCGCAGGGCGCGACGCCCATCGTCACGGCATGGGACTATAACCTGCTGTCGTGGCGCGACGGGCTGAACGGCAACCCGCCGGTCGAGGTGATCATCCCCTCGGATGGTGTCGTGGCGGGCGTCTATGTGCAGGCGATCTCGGCCTATGCGCCGCATCCGAATGCCGCGAAACTGTGGATGGAATACCTGTATTCGGACGAGGGGCAGTTGGGCTGGCTGAAAGGCTATTGCCACCCGATCCGCTTCAACGATCTGGTCAAGAACGGCAAGGTTCCGCAGGAAATGCTGGACGCGCTGCCCCCGGCCGAGGCCTATGAAAAGGCGATCTTCCCCTCGCTGGAACAGCAGGAGGCGAACAAGAAGGTCGTGACCGAGGGCTGGGACAGCGTCGTCGGCGCGGCGGTCAAGGAATAACGGACCTATCAGGACAAGGGCGGTCCCGCTGCGGCGGGGCCGCCCCCAGGTGAACAGGGCAGTCATGAGACAGATCGGTTGGAACTGGCTGGGCGTCGTGCCCTTTTTCGCCTTTGCGCTGCTGTTTCTGATGCTGCCGACGATGAATATCGTCATTGGCGCCTTCCAGAACCCCGAGGGACAGTTCACCCTGCAAAACCTTGCCGGGCTGGCCTCGCCCCGGATCGTGGACAGCTTTGTCATCTCGATCAAGATTTCGCTGGCCTCGGCGGTGCTGGGCTGCCTGATCGGCTTTGCCATGGCGGCGGCGGTGGTCATGGGCGGCGTGCCGGGCTGGATCAAGGCGCCCTTGATGACGTTTTCGGGCGTCGCCTCGAACTTTGCCGGCGTGCCGCTGGCCTTCGCCTTTATCGCCACGCTGGGCCGGGTCGGGCTGGTCACGATGCTGCTGAAACAATGGTTCGGCATCAACATCTATGCCATGGGCTTCAACCTGCTGTCCTTCTGGGGCCTGACGCTGACCTATCTGTTCTTCCAGATCCCGCTGATGATCCTGATCATTACCCCTGCGCTTGAAGGGCTGAAGCGCGAATGGCGCGAGGCGGCCGAGGTGCTGGGCGCGAGCACCGGCCAATATTGGCGCATGGTGGCGCTGCCGATCCTGTTTCCGTCGCTGCTGGGCACTTTCGCGCTTTTGTTCGCCAACAGCTTTGGCGCGGTGGCGACGGCCTATGCGCTGACCGGCTCGTCGCTGTCGATCGTGCCGATCATGCTGTTCGCGCAGATCCGGGGTGATGTCTTGCAGGACCCGCATCTGGGCTATGCGATGGCATTCGGCATGATCGTGGTGACGGGGCTTGCGAACCTTGCCTATGTCATCATGCGCACCCGGGCCGAACGGTGGATGCGATGAAACGCCTGTGGTCATGGGCGGCGATCATCGCCGGCAGCCTGTATTTCCTGCTGCCGCTGATCGGCACGGTCGAGTTCTCGTTGCGGATGCGGCGGGGGGAATATTCGCTGGACGCCTATCGCTCGGTGCTGGCGGACCCGAATTTCCGCGACACCTTCGGCTATTCCATCGTGATGGCGCTGCTGACCATCGTGCTGGGCGTGCTGATCGTGGTGCCGACCGCCTATTGGGTGCGGCTGCGCTTGCCGCGGCTGCGTCCGGTGATCGAATTCATCACCCTGCTGCCCCTGGTCATTCCGGCCATCGTCGTCGTCTTCGGCTATATCCGGCTATATAATACCTCGTCGGTCTTGCCGCTGACCGGGACGGCGGGCGGCACCAATCTGCTGCTGCTTTGCGGTTATGCCACGCTGGCGCTGCCCTATATGTATCGCGCCGTCGATACCGGGCTTTCGACGCTGGACGTGCGTTCGCTGACCGAGGCGGCGCAGTCCCTGGGCGCCGGCTGGGTGCGCATCATCGGCCGGCTGATCCTGCCCAATGTGCTGGGGGCGGTGATGTCGGGGGCGTTCCTGTCATTCGCCATCGTCATCGGCGAATTCACCATGGCGGCGCTGCTGAACCGCCCGGCCTTTGGCCCCTATATGCAGCTTCTGGGCGCGAACCGGGCCTATGAACCCGCCGCGCTGGCCGTCATCGCCTTTGCCGCCACCTGGGGCTGCATGGGCCTGATGCAACTGATTTCACGCCTGCTGGGCGTCAGAAAGACCGCGAAATGAGTTTCCTTGTCCTTGACCACCTGCAGAAATCCTTTGGCACGACCAAGGTCGTCCATGACTTCAACCTGTCGGTCGACAAGGGTGAGTTCGTCTCGTTCCTGGGGCCGTCGGGCTGCGGCAAGACCACGGTCCTGCGCATGGTCGCGGGCTTTGAGACCCCCAGCGAGGGGCAGATCGTCATCGACGGGCAGGACGTGACCCGCCTGCGCCCGAACCAGCGCCAGATCGGCATGGTGTTTCAGTCCTATGCGCTGTTTCCGAACCTGACCGTGGCCGAGAATGTCGGCTTTGGCCTGAAGGTCGCGGGCGTCCCCCGGGCCGAGCGTGGCCCCCGCGTGGCCGAGATGCTGGACCTGATCGGCTTGCCTGATCTGGGCGGGCGCTATCCGTGGCAGCTGTCGGGTGGCCAGCAGCAGCGCGTGGCGCTGGCCCGCGCGCTGGCGCCGCGTCCGCGCGTCCTCTTGCTTGATGAGCCGCTTTCGGCGCTGGACGCCAAGATCCGCGTCAGCCTGCGCAACCAGATCCGCGAGATCCAGCAGCAACTGGGCATCACGACCATCTTCGTGACCCATGACCAAGAGGAGGCGCTGTCGATTTCCGACCGCATCGTGGTCATGCACAAGGGCATCGCCGACCAGACCGGCACGCCCTCGGACATCTATAACAGCCCGGCCACGCATTTCGTCGCCGGTTTCGTCGGCACGCTGAACCGCTTCGAGGCCGAGGTGGTCGATGCCGCCTCGGGCCATGTCCGGGTCGCGGGTGCGGGCATCCTGCTGGAGCGTCCCTTGCCGCCCGGCAAGGTGGTGCTGGCCGCGCGTCCCGAAAGCCTGCAAATCGCCCCCGAGGGCATCCCGGCCGAGATCACCGGCGTCGAGTTTCTTGGCTCGGTCCAGCGGCTGCGCGCGCGCGTGGACGGGGCCGAGGTGGTGCTTGATCGTTTCAACGCCCCGGGCGAGGAATTGCCGCGTCCCGGCGCCCGCGTCCATCTGGCGGCGGCGCGTGCAAGCTGGCTGGTGTTGCCCGAATAACGCAACCCGGCCGCCCTTTGGCGCATTGACCTGTCCAAAAGAACATCTGACCCCTAACCCATACATTCGCTTAAATCGGCGACAACCCGCCGATTCGGTTTGTGGCCATGTGCGGAGTTCCGCGCGAGTCGTCGCGCAAAGGTGTTTGTTAAACAGGGGTGATCATGGCGACGATACCCGGGGGCGTAGGCAACGATACGCTGAACGGCACGAGCGATCCGGACCTAATTACAGGTGACGCCGGCAATGATGTGCTGAACGGAGGCGCCGGCGCCGATACGGTCGAAGGCGGCGCGGGTGCCGATGTCCTGCTGTGGGATGCCGACTCGACCGCCACCGGCGTGCATGATGTCTATCATGGCGGCGCGGGTGACGAGGGTTTCAATTCCAGCGCCTATTCGCAAAGCGGCGGCGACACGCTTGGTCTGGGTCTGGGCGGATCGGCGACGGACGGGTTCAATGTCGTCCTGAGCGCATCGAACAGCGGCTCGGCCACGGATGCCTATGGCAATACCCTGTCCTTTGACGGGGTCGAGCGGTTGCGGACCGGCGATGGCGCCGATTCGATCGATGCTTCGGGTGCGGTGCCGGTCGACGGCGAGGGCATCCGCCTCCATACCGGCGGCGGCGCAGACTCGATCACCGGCAGCGCTGCGACCGATTATCTTCATTCCGGTGACGGCAATGACGTGATCCATGCCGGTGACGGCAATGACGTGATCGAAGCCGGGTCCGGCAATGACACCGTCTATGGCGAAGGTGGCAATGACGGGATCCGCTGGGGCGACGGCGGCTATGACGGCGCCATCGGCAATGATGTCTATTATGGCGGCAGCGGCTTCAACACGTTGAACGCGTGGCAGAATGATTCCGCCGGGCATGGCGTGAACATGGTGCTGACCGGCGCGGACAGCGGCACCGTCGACGCGCTTGGCGGCACCGCCAGCGGCCATCTGGAGTTTCATCAGTTCCAGAATCTTCTGACCGGCGGCGGCGATGACACGATCGACGGCCGGGGCGCGGGGGCAAGCGGTTTCCGCCTTTATGCGAACTGGGGCGATGACTCGATCCTTGGCAGCATCGGCAACGACCAGCTCGAGGGCGGCTTCGGGGCCGACACGATCGATGCCGGCGCCGGCAATGATGCGATTTCGATGACCGGGGATCTGTATTCGTCGGGTCACGCCTGGCCGGATACGGAATCCGATCTTCTGGTGCTGCGGGACGGCTTCGGCCAGGACACCGTGCGCGCCTTCAACATCACGCCATATACCGACGAATGGGGCAATATCTTCCCGACGGATCGGCTGGATGTCAGCGGTTTGCATGATGCCGACGGCAACCCGATCCGTCTGAGTGACGTGACCGTCGGCACATTCACCGATCAGAATGGCAATCCGCATGCCCAGCTGACCTTCCCGAATGGCGAGACGCTGATCCTCTGGGGGGTCGACCCCGCCGATCTGGATCGCGGCACTTTGTATGAAATGGGGATCCCCTGCTTCTGCCGGGGCACGCTGATCGCGACAAATCGCGGTGAGATCCCGGTTGAACAACTTAAGGTCGATGACCTCGTGGTCACTCGCGACCACGGATTGAGCCCCGTCCGCTGGATCGGCAGCCGCCTTCTGGATGCGGTCGATCTGGCCGCGGCGCCCCGGTTGCGGCCGATCCGCATCCGCGCCGGCGCGCTGGGTCCCGGCCTGCCGCGGCTTGATCTTCTGGTTTCGCCCCAGCACCGGATTCTGGTGCGCTCGACCATCGCGCAGCGCATGTTCGGCTGTCCCGAGGTTCTGGTCGCAGCAAAGCAATTGCTGGCAATTGACGGGTTCGATCAGGTCGACAGCCCGGAAGTCGAGTATTTCCACATCCTGTTCGACCAGCATGAGATCGTGCGCTCGAACGGTGCGGAAACCGAGTCGCTTTACACCGGGGCACAGGCTCTGAAGGCGGTTGGTGCGGCCGCGCGGGAAGAAATCCTGACGATTTTTCCGCAACTGCGCGACGCCCCCGCCGAGGCTGCCCGGCCCCTGATTCCCGCTGCGCGTGGACGGCAACTTGCCCAGCGTCACGCCCGAAACAGAAAGGATCTCGTCTGCTGATTTAACAACCACAAGCTGAAATCCAGATAAATAGCCGGCTGTTCTCTGCCCGAAAGGACAGGTAACAGTGCGTTAACCATTTTCCTTTAATCCCGGCCGATGAGTCGACTAGATTCGGACGGGCTGTCATGCAGTGCGCCCCGGAGGCTAGTCAGATAGCAATTCGAGGGACTGTAATGGCCTTATTTTCTGGAACCGCAGGCGCCAACAACCTGCAGGGAACAACCAGTCGTGACACGCTTGCGGGATATTCCGGGGATGACTGGATCGACGGGCACCGTGGTGCCGATGTGGCGGTCGGAGGTCCTGGTGCCGATACCTTCATCTGGGACGAAGATCGCAACGCGGGCCGCCCGACGCTGGATATCTACAGCGGCAGCGACTGGGGCGACAATTACGACAGCAACATCTATGGCGATCTCTCGGGCGGCGACAAGCTGATCCTGGGCGCGGCATCGGGTGCTGGCGGCTTCCGCGTCTTTTTCACCGACACGGAATCGGGCGCGGCCATTGATGCCTATGGCAACAAGGTGAGTTTCTCGGGGATCGAGCGGCTCGAGTCCGGCTCGGGCGATGATTACATCAACGGTTCGGGGGCCACGGTCCTGCCCGGGCGCCACGCAGGCACCGCGCACCATGTTCCGACGCATGGACTGACCGCGCTGGGCGGCGGCGGCAATGACACCGTCATCGGCACCAGAACGGTCGACGTTCTCGATGGCGGCGAAGGGGACGATCACGTCTATGGCGGTGCCGGGAACGACCTGCTGATGTCCTCGGCAGGCAGTGATTACGGCCATGCCGGCGCCGGTGACGACAATGTGCGCTGGGGCAACAATGGCGGCACCGCGCCGATCTACGATATCGGCCATGACACGCTGATCGGTGGCGACGGTTCGGATCTGATAAATCTCTGGGGCAAGGGCGACGGCGACAACAGCATCGGCACCGTGGTGAATTTCTACACCGCCAGCTCGGGTTACGCGACCTTTGCGCGCGACAACGGCAGCGTTGTCTTCAGCGAGTTCGAACAGTTCTGGACCCATGAGGGCAAGGACACGGTCAGCGCCGCCAATGCCGATGTTGCCGTGAACGGCGGCGGCATCAACTTCAACACCCGCTGGGGCGACGACCTTCTGACCGGCAGCAATGGCCGCGATACGCTGGAAGGCGGCAACCACGCGGACACCATCAATGGCGGTCAGGGCGACGACATCATCTCGATGTTCGAAGAGGCCTATCACGCCGATGGTTCCGGGGTGCTGCCGGACGACTATCGCGACGTTCTGGTGCTCGAGGACAATTTCGGCACCGACCGCGTGCGTGCCTTCCAGGTCGGCAATGACAGCGGACGTCCGGCCGACCGGCTGAACGTCGCGAACCTGCATGACCAATACGGCAACAGCGTTGACGTGAACGACGTCGTGGTCAGCTCGCAGGGCAGCAATGCCATGCTGATCTTCCCGAATGGCGAGCGTCTTATTCTGGAGGGTGTCAGCCCGTCCAGCCTGACCGAGGCGACGCTGATCGGGATGGGCATTCCCGCCTCGGGCGCGCAATCGACCGGGCAGGCCGTTCGCGCGGCGGACAGCTCGGAAAGCACCTCCAGCACCGCGACCGCCGTGGCGGCAAGCGACGCTTCGGCGGCGGTTTCGGCCGATGCGGATGCGGCGACCGACTCGGGTCGTGTGCTGCTGGGCATCTACTCGTCGGAGACCTTTGCCGCCAACGCGGCCGCGGATGATGCCAGCTTTGCCGGCAGCTTCATGGACGTCTTTCTGGGCTGATCCGACGGCGTGGTGATACGGCCGGAAAACCAATACGGCGCCCGCAACTTCTGGTTGCGGGCGCCGTTCTGTAACGACCCGGTCCCGCGTGAGCGGTCGCGGGATGAATGGCCGGGCGATCAGCCGCGCCGGGGGCGGTCGCCGGCGCGAATCGCCATCGCCTTGCGGATATGGCCGGGCAGAATGGTGAACCCCTTGGCGTAGCGCATGAACAGGCGGCGCGGATTCGACAGCATCCGCCAGGCCCATTCCATCTTGATCTGCCGCACAAGCTGCGGCGCGCGGCGCTGATGCCCGGACAGGAAGTCGAGCCCCGCCCCGATCGAGGTAAACCCGACATTGCCCAGCGCATCGCGGGCATGGATGGCGAAACGCTCTTGCCGGGGGGCACCCAGCGCCAGAAAGCACAGCCGCGCCCCGCTTTCGCGGATGCGGCTGATGATCTGCGCCGCCTCGTCACCGACCGGATCAAAGGGAAAGCCCGGCGCATGGGTCAGCGCGACCGTCAGGCCCGGCACGCGGGCGCGCATGCTGTCGGCGGCCAGCGCCAGCGAGGCCTCGCTGCTGCCGATCAGAGCCACCGGCAGCTCCTGTGCCGCCGCCTCGGCGGCCAAGGGCAGGACCAGATCCGAGCCCGGCGCCAGCGCCACCGGCCGTCCGGCGATCCGCGAAAGCCAGACGATCGGATTGCCGTCGGCACAGACCAGGTCATGCGCGGCATAGGCGCGGCGGAACTCGGCTTCTTCGGCCAGCCGTTGCAGGTGATCGACATTGATCGTGGCGATGGCAAAGCCGCGCCCATCCCGCAGGCGCTGCCGGACCTCGGCCAGCAGTGCTGCGGAATCGTGACAATTGATGCGGACAGCATTGCCGTCCGGAAAGCTGAAATGCATGATACGCCTCGGTCCGGCCGGGTTTGTGGCAGGATGGGTTGATGGCCCGGGGATTGCAACCGCCCCTTCCGGGTCGGTTGGCAGGCGGATGCGCCGCGAGACAGGAGTCACGGCATTGCCGATATTCGCGCTGTTGGTTTTGTTGTCCTGGCCGGTGGTGGTCGCCGTGCTGTTTTCGCGGCTCGATCCGCAACGGGCGCTGATCTGGTCGATCCTGGCGGGTTATCTGCTGTTGCCGCCCGTGGTCGAGATCGATCTGCCGGTCTTTCCCGGCCTGAACAAGGCGATGGTGCCGGCATTGGCGGCGGCCGTGATGGTCTATTTCGTGATCCGCGACCGTGACGCGGCGACCCCGCCGCCGATGGGGGCATTTGTCTCGTTCCTGCTGGCGGTCAATTTCATCTCGCCGATGGCGACGGCGCTGACCAATCCCGATCCGCTGATCGACGGCGTCAACTATCGCCCGGGCATGAACTTTGCCGAAGGGTTTTCCAACGTCATGCTGCAAGGCATGCAGATCCTGCCCTTTCTTCTGGGATACAAGCTGTTGTGGAATGTCGAGGGGGCGCGGGTCTGGATGCGGGCCCTGGTGCTGGGGGTGCTGTGCTATACCGTCCCGATGCTGATCGAGCTGCGGATGAGCCCGCAAATCAACGTCTGGGTCTACGGCTATTTCCAGCACGACTTCATCCAGACCATTCGCTATGGCGGCTATCGTCCCATCGTTTTCTTGCAGCATCCGCTTTGGGTGGCGCTGATAGCGATGATGGCTTTTCTTGCGGCTATCGCCATCGCGCGCAATGACCGCACCCGCCGCAATATCCTGATCGCGGTCTATCTTGGCGTGATCGTGGTGCTGTGCAAATCGGCCGGGGCGCTGTTGCAAGCGATGATGGCTGCGCCGCTGGTGCTGCTCGCGCGGCCGCGCCAGATGGTGCTGGCGGCGGTTCTGGTCGCGACCTTCGCCTTTTCCTATCCGACGCTGCGCACCACCAGCTGGATGCCCCTGCAGGGGATCGTCGATCTGGCCATGTCGATCTCGCCCGAGCGGGGGCGGTCGCTGGAATTCCGGCTGATGAACGAAGAGCTTCTGGTCGAACGCGCGCTGGAGCGGCCGGTCTTTGGCTGGGGCAATTGGGGGCGCTCGCTGTTTTATGATCCTTATGATGGCCGAATGTCCGCGGTGCCGGACGGGCAATGGGTGATCTGGGTCGGCGCGCGCGGGATCGTGGGCTATCTGGGGTATTTCCTGCTGCTGCTGACGCCGATCTTTGCGCTGTGGCGTGTCATGCCAAAGGGGCGTGATGCCGCCGCACAAAGCCCCGCACTGGTCGCGCTGGGGACGATGGCGCTGATGCTGGCGATGAATCTGCTGGATCTGATCCCCAATGCGACGGTGACACCGCTGACCTGGCTGATGGCCGGATCGCTGCTGGGGAATGCCAACAGGTTGCGAAATAACGTCCCGGATACCGGCGACAGACCCGAAACCGCCGAAGTTCTGCCGAAAAAGGCAGGCATTCAAACGGTTTTATAGGTTGGTCCGACAGGCCGGATTCGCTATGCCGAATGTGCCTGCATGTTGTTAAATTATTGAACCCCCCCGGGTATTATTCCAGTTGAAGAGGGATCGTCATGGCCTTCGACCTGAACGACGTTGAAGATACCGATATCGCCATCGTGGGCATGGCGGCTCAGCTGCCGGGTGCTGCCGGCGTGGCGCAATATTGGGACAATCTGTGTCGCGGTGTCGAATCGATCCAGCCGGTTCCGCAAGCCGATCTGATCGCGCGGGGCGAGTCGCGGGCGCGGCTTGCCGATCCGAATTACGTTCCCTCGGCCGCGATCTTGCAGCAATTCGATGAATTCGATGCCGAGTTCTTTGGCCTGTCGCCGAAAGAGGCGGCGATCATGGACCCCCAGCACCGCAAGTTCATGGAAACCTGCTGGCACGCGCTGGAGGATGCCGCCCATCCGCCGGAACGCTTTGACGGCAATATCGGCGTCTGGGCCGGTTGCGGCATGGGCAGCTATTTCTATTGGAATGTCTGCTCGAACCGCGATCTGGTCGATGGCGTCGGGCATTTCCTGCTGCGCCATACCGGCAATGACAAGGATTTCCTGTCCACCCGCGTCAGCCATGTCTTTGATCTGAAAGGCCCCAGCGTCAATGTGCAGACGGCCTGTTCGACCTCGCTGGTGGCGATCCACATGGCCTGCCAGTCGCTGCAATCGCGCGAATGCGACATGGCGCTGGCCGGTGGCGTGACCATCGAGATGCCGCATGGCGTCGGCTATCTTTACAAGGAAAACGAGATCCTGTCGCCGGACGGGCATTGCCATGCCTTCGACCATCGCGCGCAGGGCACGGTCTTTGGCAGCGGCGCGGCGGTGGTGGCGCTGCGGCGATTGAAGGACGCGATTGCGGATGGCGACCATATCTGGGCGGTGATCAAGGGCTCGGCCATCAACAATGACGGCGCCGCCAAGGCCGGCTATCTGGCCCCCAGCGTCGAGGGGCAGGCCCAGGCCGTGGCCGAGGCGCTGGTCATGGCCGGCGTCAGCCCCGACGATATGGGCTATGTCGAATGCCACGGCACCGGCACGGCGCTGGGCGATCCGATCGAGGTCGCGGCGCTGAACCAGGCCTATGCGCGCCTGTCCGAAGGCACGCGTCAGGGGCCTTGCCGCATCGGCTCGGTCAAGACCAATATCGGCCATCTGGATACGGCGGCGGGCAGCGCCGGGCTGATCAAATCGGCGCTGGCTGTGCATCACGGCCAGATCCCGCCCAGCCTTGGCTATGAAAAACCGAACCCGGCCATCGATTTCGAGGGCGGGCCGTTTCAGGTCAATGACCGGCTGGGCGGTTGGCCCGTGCCGGGGCCGCGTCTGGCAGGCGTGAACTCGCTGGGCGTGGGCGGCACTAATGCGCATGTTATCCTGCAGCAGCCGCTGGCGCTGCCGGGGGCCGAGGATTCCGACTGGCCGTTCCATATCCTGACCGTGTCCGGGCGCAGCAAGGCGGCGCTGGACGCCAATAGCGCGGCGCTGGCCGAATGGCTGCGCGCGCATCCCGATGTGGATATGGCCGATCTCAGTTTCACGCTGACGCAGGGGCGGCGGCAGTTCGACCGGCGCCGGGTGCTGGTCGCGGGCGATGCCGCGCAGGCGGCCGAATTGCTGTCGCATCCCGATCCGCTGCTGGTCTTTGACCACCAGCCGGTGGGCGATCCGGCGGATGCGGTCTTCATGCTGCCCGGCGGCGGCGCGCAATATGCCGGTATGGCGCGCGGGCTTTACCAGACCGAGCCGGTCTTCCGCGAATGGATGGATCGGGGCCTGGATCACATGGCGCAGGCGCATGGCACCGAGTTGCGCGCGCTGTGGCTGCCCGAGCCGGGCACTGAGGCCGAGGCCGACAAGCGCCTGTTGCAGCCCTCGTTGCAATTGCCGCTGCTGATGATCACCGAATATGCGCTGGCGCAGCTTTGGATCAGTTGGGGCGTGCGGCCCGCCGCGCTGATCGGGCATTCGATGGGCGAAAACACCGCCGCCTGCATCGCCGGGGTCATGTCCTTTGAGGATTGCATCGGCCTTGTGCGGCTGCGCGGGCTCTTGATGGACCGCGTGCCTGCGGGCGGCATGCTCAGCGTGCCGCTGGAGCCGCATGAATTTGAAATCGAACTGACCGAGCTGGGGCTGGATCTGGCCGCCGTCAACGGGCCTTCGATGTCGGTGGTCTCTGGCCCTGATGCGGTTCTGGACCAGTTCGCCGCCCGCATGAAGGCGCGCGAGATCGAATGCCAGCGCATCGCCATCTCCATCGCCGCGCATTCGCGGCTGCTGGATGGGATCATGGCCGAGTTCCGCGCCTATCTGGCCAGCATCGCGCTGCATGCGCCGCAGATCCCGATCATCTCGAACCGGACCGGCCAGCCGATGACGGCGGATCAGGCGACCAGCCCGGACTATTGGACCGCCCATCTGCGCGGCACCGTGCGCTTTGCCGATGGCATCGCATGGCTGGCGCAGCAACCGGGGCGGGTCTTTCTTGAGGTCGGGCCGGGCCGCGCCATGCAGGCCATGGCCAAGGCCAATCCGGGTGTCGCGGCGCATCAGGTTGTCTCGACCCTGCGCCATCGCGACCATGCGACCGGGGATGACACCTATTTCATGGCCGCGCTTGGCCGTTTCTGGGCCTGTGGCGGGCAGATCGACTGGGATCAGATCTGGGGCGGCGTGACACGCCGGCGCCTGTCGCTGCCCGGCTATGCCTTTCAGCGCAAACGCTACTTCATCGAACGCTCGGCCAGCATTGCGACCGAGGCGGCGGATGAACTGGCCCGGATCGAAGAGCCCGCAGAATGGGGCTGGCGTCCAGCATGGCGTCTGGCCTCGCCCGCGATCGAGATCGGCCCGAACGGCCCGGTCACGGGTGCGGCGCAGAACTGGTTGATCTTTGCCGACGATCTGGGGCTGGGCGCGCGTCTGGCCGACAGGCTGCGGGGTCTTGGCCAAAGCGTGGCCTTGGTCACGCCGGGCGACACTTTCGCCGACAAGGGGCAGGGCCAGTTCACCCTGCCGCTGGAATCCGACCGCGAGGGGTATGAAATCCTGCTGGCGGCACTGGCCGGGCAGAACATGGTGCCGCGCCGCATCCTGCATCTGTGGTCGGTCACGCAGGGCGCGCAGTTCCGCGCCGGCTCCAGTCTTTTGAACAGCCAGCTTGAACGCGGTTTCTTTGGCCTGTTGCATCTGGCGCAGGCCATCGGCGCCGAAATCCCCGACGCGGCGCTTGAGGTGATCGCGGTCTGCAATGACGCGCTGCGCATCGCCGATGAACCCGCGCCGGTGCCGGAAAAGGCCACCGCCGCCGGTCCGATCCGCGTCATGCCGCATGAAATGCCCAATGTCACCGCCCGGCTGGTCGATATCCGCGTGCCCGAGGGGCGCGCCAAAAATCTGGACGCGCTGGCCGCGAACCTGCTGGAGGAGGCGCTGGCGCCCTCGGGTGCGGCCATTGCCGCATGGCGCGACGGCCGCCGCTTTGAACAGGGGCTTGAGCGGGTGGCACTGGCGGATGACGGCATGGCCGCGATCCCGCAGGGCGCGGTCTGCCTGATCACCGGCGGCTTTGGCGGCATCGGTCAGGCCATCGCGCGCGAACTGGCGCAGCGCGGCGGCGCGAAACTGGCGCTGACCACGCGCGGGCGGGTGGATGCGCCCGGCATTCTGGCCTCGATCCGGCAGCTTGAATCGCTGGGGGCCGAGGTGCTGCCCCTGCGCGCCGACGTGACAAGCCCCGAGGACATGGCCCGCGCCGTCGCGGATGTGCGCGCCCGCTTTGGCGGCATCGACGTGGTCCTGCATGCGGCGGGCGTCATCCGCGACAGCCTGATCGCGGCCAAGACCGATGACGACGCCTGGGACGTGCTGGCGCCGAAACTGCTGGGCACGCGCGCCCTGATCGAGGCGCTGGCACCCAATCCCGCCGGGCTGACGGTGCTGTTTGCCTCGACCTCATCGGTGATCGCGCCGGCGGGGCAGGCCGATTATGTCGCGGCCAACGAATATCTGAACGCGGTGGCGCGCAGTGCGCCCGCCGCGCTTGGCCGGGTGGTCGCGGTGAACTGGGGCGTCTGGGCCGATGCCGGCATGGCCGCGCGGGCCATGGGGCTGGACACCGCCTCGGCCATCGCCACGCCCGAGGGGCGGCCTTTGCTGAACGAAAGCCTGCCCATGCCGGGCGGGCGCGAATTCCGCAGCGCGCTCAGCACCGCCGACTGGATCATCGGCGGCCACCGCACCGCCGCCGGTCAGGCGCTGATGCCGGGCACCGGCTGGATCGAACTGATCGCCGAGGCGGCGATGGAATCGGGCCTGAGCCTGCCCTTTGTCATCCGCGAGCTGGAATTCCAGCGCCCGCTTCTGATCAATGACACCGCGCTGGTCACCACCCGCATCGGTCCCGAGGGGGACGCGATGCGCGTCCAGATCCTTGACGACCCGCAGGGCGAGGGCAATGTCTCGGCGCTGGTCGCGCCCTTGCAGGAACCCGCGCCCGCGCCCCTCAGGCTGTCGGGTGGCTGGGATCAGGACGGGCAGGGCGCGGCGCTGGCCTCGGCGCAGGAACGCCAGATGGATTTCGGCCCGCGCTGGAAGGTGCTGCGGCGCTTCCGCATCGCCGGGGATGAGGGCGTGGCGGAACTGTCGTTGCCCCCCGAATTCGGCCCCGATCTGGATCAGGGTTGGCTGACGCACCCCGCGCTTCTGGACATTGCGACCGGCTGGGCCATGGCGCTGATCCGGGGCTGGACCCCGGACAATCTGTGGGTGCCGATGGGCTACCGCTCGATCCGGATCTACCGTCCGCTGCCGGCGCAGATCGTCAGCCGCATCCGCAATGCCGGCGACAACAGCGATGCGCAGGGCATGGCGCAGTTCGACATCACGCTGGCCGCGCCCGATGGCACGGTCTGCGCTGAAATCCGCGGATTTGCGCTGCGCAAGCTGCAGGCCGCGATCTCGGCCAAGCCGCAGGGCCGGGTGCAACCCCCTCGCAGCCTGTCCCCGGCCGAGCGTCGCCTGCATCACAATATCAGCCAGGGCATCCCCGCCGCCATCGGTCCGGCGATGATGTCGCGGGCCATCTCGACCGGGTTGGCGCAGGTCTATGTCTCGTCGCTGGATCTGAAATCGCTGATTGCCGAGGCCGGTGCCGTCGAGGATGCCGCCCCTGCCGAAGGCGGCTTCGAGCGGCCCGATCTGGACAGCGATTTCGTCGAGCCGGCGCCGGGCACGCAGGCCGAACTTGCCGCGATCTGGTCGGAGCTGCTGGGCATTGCGCAGGTCGGCGCGGCGGACAGCTTTTTTGATCTGGGTGGGCATTCGCTGATCGCGGTGCGCATGTTCGGGCAGGTGCGCAAGAAATTCGGCGCCGACCTGCCGATCTCGACCCTGTTCGAGGCGCCGACCATCGCCGAGCTGGCCGCCCTGATCGAGGAACGCACCGGCCCGCGCGAAATCGCCGCCGCCGAGAATATCCGCACCCTGCCGGGCACTGATCGTCCCAAGCGTCGCTTTATCGTCGATATGGGCGGGCGCGGCGACGGCACGCCCTTCTTCATGGTCGCGGGCATGTTCGGCAACGTGATGAACCTGCGCCAGCTGGCGCAGCGGCTGGGCGGCGACCGCCGCTTCTATGGCATTCAGGCGCGCGGATTGCTGGGCGATGACGTCCCGCATGAAACCTTCACTGATGCCGCCCGCGACTATATCGAGGAGCTGCGCGAGGTGCAGCCCGAGGGGCCCTACCTGCTGGGCGGTTTCTCGGGGGGTGGGTTGACCGCCTATGAGATGGCGCGGCAATTGCGCGCCGAAGGGCAAGAGGTGGCGATGCTGGTCATGCTCGACACGCCCTTGCCGCTGCGCGAGCCGGTCAGCCGTCAGGACCGGCTGATGATCCGGCTTGGCGAATTGCGCGAGGGCGGGCCGGGCTTTGCCTGGAAATGGTTGCGCGACCGCGTCGGCTATGAGTTCCAGCGCCGCAGCAAAGCCAAGGCCGTCGAGGCCGAGGTTGCCGCCGAGGCGACCGGCGCCTTCCACGATCTGGCAATCGAGGCGGCTTTCTATGCCGCGCTGCCCAGTCTGGAACTGTCGGTCTGGGACGGGCCGGTGGCGATGTTCCGCCCGCCCTTGGACAAGCGCTGGAAGGCGACGGGCGGGCGCTGGATCAATTCCGGCCGCGATTATGTCGTTGCCGACAATGGCTGGACGCCGTGGATGCCGAAATTGCAGGTGATCGAGGTGCCGGGCGACCACGATTCGATGGTGCTTGAGCCGAACGTGCGGCGGCTGACCTCGATCCTGCGGGAAATCCTGCGCGAGGCGGACGCCGAAAACGACGCCCCCGCGCGGGTCAAGGCGGCCGAGTGACGATGACGGGGACTGCGCATATGACTGCCCCCGCCAATGGCTCCGTGATCGGCCCCGAAACCGGCGCCGCGCCCAGCATCAACGTGATCTTGCTGAACTGGCGCACGCCGGACATGACCCTTGAGGCCGCCGAGGCGGCGCTTGCCGAAATGGCGGGTCTCGATGCCGGGCTGACCATCGTCGACAACGATTCCGGCGATGGCTCGTTCGAAAAGCTCAGCGCGGCGGCGCAAAAGCGGGGCTGGCTGGACACGGGCCGTGTCGCGGTGGTGCAGTCGGGCTGGAATGGCGGCTTCGGGGCCGGCAACAATTACGGCATCCGGCAGGGGATGCCCGACGGGCGCCGGGCCGATCTGGTCTATCTGCTGAATTCGGACGCGCTGCCGCAGCCCGGTTCGATCCGGGCACTGGCTGATTATCTGGGCGCGCATGCGCAGGTGGGCATCGCCTGTTCGCGCCTGCGCGGCACCGATGACGTGCCCCACAGCACCGCCTTTCGCTTTCCCGGCATCGCCAGCGAATTCGAGCAGACCAGCCGCACCGGCCCGGTCACGAAGCTTTTGCGCAAATATGTGGTGGCGCTGCCCCAGCCCGTGACATCGGGTCGCGTGGACTGGTCGGCCGGGGCCTCCATGATGATCCGCATGGATGTTCTGGACCGGATCGGCCTCTTCGACGAAGGATTCTTCCTCTATTACGAGGAAACGGACCTGTGCCGTCGCGCCGCCGATGCGGGCTGGCAGACCCATTACATCGTCGAAAGTCTGGTGCTGCATATCGGCTCGGTCAGCACCGGGATGAAGGGTTGGAAGCGGCCGCCGGATTACTGGTATGACAGCCGGCGGCGCTATTACGAAAAACACCACGGCCGGATCGGTGCGCTGCTGGCGACTGCGGCCCATCTGGGGGGCGCGGGGCTGTTTCAGCTGCGCTGCCTGCTTGCGCGGCGCAAATCCGACATGCCGCCGGGCCATCTTTCATATCTGACCCGCCATGCGCTACGTGCGCAGCCGGGTCCTGTTCATGTTGAAAAGGGTAAGCCATGACGCAGTTCTCCGCGATTCTGGTGGGCAATGAATCCTTGCTGCGCCACGCGGCGCAGACCTTGATGACGCGCGGGCACCGGATCACCGCCATCGTGACCCGCAACCCGGAACTGCGCGACTGGGCGCAGGGCGCGGGCCTGACGGTCGAGGATCAGGACGCGCCGATCCCCGCAGATGCGCCGGTGGCGGACTGGCTGTTCAGCGTGGCAAACCTGTCGATCCTGTCGCCGGCGATGCTGGCGCGCGGGCAAAAGGGCGCGATCAATTTCCATGACGGCCCGCTGCCCAAGCTGGCCGGGCTGAACGCGCCGGTCTGGGCGATCATCGGCGGTGAGCCTCAGCACGGCATCAGCTGGCACATGATCGAGGGCGGCGTCGATGAGGGCGACATCCTGACCCAGCGCCTGTTCGAGATCCGCCCCGACGACACCGCGCTGACGCTGAACGCGCGCTGCTTTGCGCGCGGCGCCGAAAGCTTTGCAGATGTCGTGGCGCAACTTGAAGCTGGCGGCCCGCAGCGGGTCAAGCAGGACCTGAGCCTGCGCAGCTATGTCGGCAAGGACAAGCGCCCCGAGGCGGCCTCGGTTCTGGATTTCACCCAATCCGCGGCGCAGATCGGTGCGCTGGTGCGCGGTCTGGACCATGGCGGTTATTGGAACCCGCTGGCGGCGCCCAAGGTCGTGTCGGGGGATCGCCTGCTGACCGTCCTGGCCTATCTGGGCAGCGAAGCCGCGCAGGCCGCGCCCGGCACTGTGCTGTCCCATGACGGCGATACCGCGCTGATCGCCGCGACGGATGCGGCGGTCCGGCTGCAATTTCTGGGCGAATTGCCGCTGGTCGGCACGGTGATCGCGGCGCTTTCGGCGCAGGATCGCGCGCGGCTGACCGGGCTTGCCGACGGGGCCGCGAAGCATGACGGCTGGTGGCGCAAGCGTCTGGCGGCGATGAACCCGGCGGTTCTGCCGGGCGAGGGCTCGGGCGAAAGCCTGCGCGTGCAGCTGATCCCCGGCGCCGCGCCGGAACGGATCGCGCTGGCGGCATCCTTGCTGGCGCGGCTGGCGGGGCAGGTCGAGTTCGATCTGGCCCTGCGCCCGGCCGGACAGCCGGAACTGGCCGGGCTTGCGGCGGGGATCATCGCCGACTGGCAGCCGCTGGCGATTGACGCGCGCAGCGACCGCAGCCTGTCGGATCTGGGCACCGAGCTGGCCGCGCGGATCGAGGCGCAGGCGAAACGCGGGACCTTTACGCAGGACCTGATCCATCGCGCCCCCGAACTGCGCGAGGCGGCGACCCCCGATCTGGCGATCAGCCTTGCGCCGCGCGGCCCGGTTCCGGGTGCGGCGCTGACCGTGACCCTGACCGATGGCGGGGCCTATCTGGACCATGATCCGGCGCGGATCAGCGCCGCGCAGGCGCAACGTCTGGCCCGTGCGCTGGACGGCGGCTTGGCGCTGTCGGGAACGGTGCTGCTGCGCGACATCCCCCTGATGGACGCCGCCGAGCGCGAGGAACTGCTGGTCGCCCGCAACGCCACCCGGTCCGATTTCCCGCAGAGCTGCATCCATGACCTGATCGCCGATATGGCGGCCGAAAACCCCGATGCCGTGGCGCTGGCCTTTGAGGATCGCAGCCTGACCCGCGCGCAACTGGACCGCGCCGCGAATGCATTGGCGGCGAAGCTGGCGCAGATGGGCGTCGGGCCGGACCAGCCGGTCGGGCTGTTCGCCAAGCGCTCGCCCGAGCTGGTCATCGGCGCGCTGGCGATCTGGAAGGCGGGCGGCGCCTATGTGCCCTTGGACCCCGATTATCCCGCCGACCGGATCGAGCTTTACATTCAGGACAGCGGCGCGAAAATCGTGCTGGTCCAAGACGGTCTGGCCGATCGGCTGCCCGCGCATCAGGCGCAGGTCGTGACCATCCCGACCGATCTGCCTCATGGGCTGGTCGCGGGGCCCGATAGCCATGTCGCGCCGGAGAATCTGGCCTATCTGATCTATACCTCGGGTTCGACCGGGCGGCCCAAGGGGGTCATGGTCGAACATCGCAATGTCGCCAATTTCTTTGCCGGCATGGATGCGGTGATCCCGTATCAACAGGGCGACGCCTGGCTTGCGGTCACCAGCCTGTCCTTTGACATCTCGGTTCTGGAAATCTTCTGGTCGCTGGCGCGCGGCGTGACGCTGGTCATCGCTGGCGAGGAATCGCGGCTTGCCGTCTCAAGCACGCCGACGGCAACCGCCCCGCGCCGCGAGGTTCAGGGGGGCATGCAGTTCAGCCTGTTCTATTGGGGCAATGACGACGGCCCCGGCCCGCGGAAATACCAGCTTTTGCTGGAGGGCGCGCGCTTTGCCGACCAGAACGGTTTTGTCGCCGTCTATACGCCGGAACGCCATTTCCACGCCTTTGGCGGCCCCTATCCGAACCCTTCGGTTTCGGGTGCTGCCGTGGCGGCGGTCACCAAGAACATCTCGGTCCGCGCCGGCAGTTGCGTGCTGCCCCTGCACCATCCCGCCCGCGTGGCCGAGGAATGGGCGATGATCGACAACCTGACGGCGGGGCGTGCCGGGCTGGCCATCGCCTCGGGCTGGCAGCCGGATGATTTCGTGCTGCGCCCCGAAAACGCGCCGCCCAACAACAAGACGGCGATGATCGCGGGCATCGACCAGTTGCGCCGGCTGTGGCGCGGCGAAAAGGTCGATCTCCCCCGCGCGGGGGGCGGCAGCTTTGGCGTCGTGACCCAGCCGCGCCCGGTGCAAAAGGAACTGCCGCTGTGGATGACCGTCGCCGGCAATCCCGACACCTGGGTCGAGGCCGGGCGTCTGGGCATGAACGTGCTGACCCATCTTCTGGGCCAGAGCATCGACGTGGTCGAACAGCGCATCAAGGAATATCACGCGGCGCTGCGCTCGGTCGGGCATGACCCGGCGCATTTCACCGTCACGCTGATGCTGCATACCTGTCTGGCCGAGGACCGCGAGACCGCGCGCGAGATCGCCCGCGAGCCGATGAAGAACTACCTGCGCAGCGCGGCCGCGCTGGTCAAGCAATATGCCTGGGATTTCCCGGCCTTCCGCCGTCCTGCCGGCATGACCAATCCGATGGCCATCGACCTTGGTTCGCTGTCCGAGGAAGAGCTGGACGGCATCCTTGAATTCGCCTTCCTGCGCTATTTCGAGGATTCGGGCCTGTTCGGCACCGTTGCCGATGGGATCGCCCGGGTCGAGCATCTCAAGACCATTGGCGTGGGCGAGATTGCCTGCCTGATCGATTACGGCATCGCGCCCGAACAGGTCATGGCCGGCTTCCCGCTGCTGGCGCGGCTGCGGGCCGAGGTGAACCCCCATTCCGAGGCGCCCGAGGACGGCGATTTCTCGATTGCGGCGCAGATCCGGCGCTGGGGCGTCACCCATCTGCAATGCACGCCCAGCATGGGGCGGATTCTGGTCTCGGACCCGCAGGTGGCCTCGGCCATGGCCGGGCTGAAATGCGTGATGCTGGGCGGCGAGGCGCTGCCGCCCTCGCTTCTGGCGGAAATCAGGGCGGTCACGCGGGCCAAGGTCCTGAACATGTATGGCCCGACCGAGACCACGATCTGGTCCACCATCGCCGATCTTTCGGACGGGGGTGAGGTCACTCTGGGTCGGCCCATCGCCAATACGCAGGTCTATGTTCTGGACGCCGACGGCATTCCCGTGCCCCCCGGCGCGCAGGGCGAGCTGTGGATCGGCGGCCATGGCGTCACGCGCGGCTATTGGCAGCGCGAGGACCTGACCGCTGCGGCCTTCCGCCCCGATCCTTTCGTCCCGGCGGATCGCGCCGCGCCCTGGGGCGCGCGCATGTACCGGACCGGCGATCTGGTGCGCTGGCGCGAGGATGGCGGGCTGGACTATATCGGCCGCGCCGATCACCAGATCAAGCTGCGCGGCTTCCGCATCGAGCTGGGCGAGATCGAGGCGGCGCTGGCCAATGAACCCGGCGTGCGCGAGGCGGTCGCCTTGGTGCGCGAGGATGCGCCCGGCGACAAGCGGCTGGTCGGCTATGTGACCGGCACGCCGGACCTGTGCGAAAAGAAACTGCGCGAGGCGCTGCTGGCGCATCTGCCGGCGCATATGGTGCCGGGCCGCATTTTGCGGCTGGACCACATGCCGCTGACCCCGAACCGCAAGATCGACCGCAAGCAATTGCCGGTCCCAGGCGCGGTGGTCATGGCGGCGGTGACGACGCTGGGCGGGGCCGCGGCGGCACCGGCCATCGAGGCCGGCCCCGCCGCCTCGGCCGCTGCGCCGACCGAGGATCTGGCGCAGGCGGTGCAAGCGCTTTGGTCCGAGGTTCTGGGCGTCCAGCAGATCGCCCCGCGCGACAATTTCTTCGCGCTTGGCGGGCATTCGCTGCTGGCGATCCAGCTGCACCGGACCATGCGCGACCGGCTGGCGCTGCCGCGTCTGGGGGTGACGGATATCTTCCGCTTCCCGGTCATGGCCGATTTCCTGAAACATGTCGCGACCCTGGCACCAGCGGGGGCTAGCCCCGCGCCAGTTGCCGCCGCCCCCACAGCCGCCCCGGCCGCGCCCCGCCCGGCTACTCAGGTTGCGACAGCCCCGGCTGCTGCTGCGGCGCAGGCGGATGACGCCATGGCCAAGCGCCGCGCGCTCCGCGCACAGCTTCGCGGCGGGAAATGAGTTCAGACGCTCAGGCGCTGCGCGATCTTGCGCGGCGCCTGCTGCCGCCCGGCCATGGCTGCGCGGTGCTGCCCATGACGCAGGACCCCGCGCCGCTCCTCCCCGAGGAGGAGATCGCGATTGAGCGCGCCGTCCCCAAGCGGCGGCGTGAATTCGCCCTTGGCCGCATGGCGCTGCGCGCCGCAATCCGCGAGGCCGGGCATGACCTTTCGGAGGCGCAGCCGATTGCCGCGCGACCTGACCGGCAGCCGGACCTGCCGCCGGGCCTCCATGCCAGCCTGTCCCATAGCGGCGATTATTGCATTGCCGTCGCCAGTCCGCCCGGCGGCGCCAGCATCGGCGTCGATCTGGAGCCGGTGACGCGCCCGCTGCCTGACGGCTTGGCCGAGACGGTGATGCCCTTTCGCCTGCTGGGTCCGGGCGACCCGCTGCTGGCCTTTTGCGTCAAAGAGGCGATGTTCAAGGCGCAATATCCACTGACCCGGCGCATGCTGGATTTCAGCGCCGTGCCTGCCGTGATCGGCCCGGCACGGTTTCGCGGCTGCCTTGGCCCCCGCCTGATCAGCGGTCGTTGGGGGCAGATGGTAGGGTATTACCTTGCAATCAGCCTGTGGCGCGGCTGAACAGCGCCTTGAGCTTTTGGGCGGAAACGCGGATGTCGTGGCGCGCGGTGACGCGGGCGCGGGCCGATGCGCTCATGCGGGCCAGTGTCTCAGCGTCGGTCGCGGCAGCGGCCAGCATGGTTTCGGCCAGCGCATCGGCGTCGCCCGCGGGGATCAGCCAACCCTCTTGCCCGGGACGGACCAGCTCGGGGATGCCGGCGATATAGGTGGCGATGACGGGCCGGGCGCAGGCCATGGCCTCCATGATCACCACCGGCAGCCCTTCGGCAAAGCTGGGGGTGACCAGCGCATGGGCGGCATTCATCGCCGCGCGGACGCCGGATTCGTCCTGCCAGCCCAGCAGGTTCACGGCATTCTCCATACCCTCGGCGGCAACCAGCGCCTCGATCTGCGGGCGTAACTCGCCGTCGCCGACCAGTGACAGGCGCAGGCTCGGGTCACGGCGCCAGGCCTTGGCAAAGGCGCGGATCAGCAGGCCAAAGCCCTTTTGCTCGGCGAAACGGCCGACCGCGACCATATGGAACGGGCCTTGGGGCAGGGGGGCAGACGTGTCCCAACGGCTGAGGTCCAGCCCGCAATGCACGACCTGCACCTTGTCCCAATCGCCCGTTTGGGCCCAGCGGCACATCTGCGAGCGGCCATAGCTGCTGACCGTGGCGCAGAATTCGGCCCCGGCCAGCTTGCCGCCCAGATCCAGCGCGGCGGTATTGTCGAACTCCTCGGGGCCGTGAACGGTAAAGCTGAAGCGCGGGCCACCCATCAGGCGCGCATAGGCGGCGACGCGGGTCGAATTGGTGCCGAAATGCGCGTGGATATGGTCGATCTGCAAGTCGCGGGCGCGGGCGGCGATATGCGCACCCTCGGCAAGATAGATGATCTGCCGGGCCAGACTGGATTCGCCGGCGGCGGCGCGGCGGCGGGCCAATTGCAAGGCAGCCGCGAATTGTCGTGGCTTCGCGGCCCCTTGGCGAAGAAGGCCGATCAGGAGCCGCCGGCCGCCAGCATTCAGAACATGCTCGGTGCGGGCATCTTCGGCCAGGTCTGCCGGATCAGACAGCTCTGCCCGGTTGCTGCGCATGGCGAAGCGATGGATTTCGACCCCCTCGGCCTCAAGCGCGGCGATCTCGCGGCGGATGAAACTGTGTGACGGACGTGGGTAAGTATTGACCAGATAGCCGATTCGCAGGGTCTTGCTCCGTAAATTCAACAAAATCTGTAAGACTTAGTGGTGTCATACTACCTTTTCGGCTGGTTTACGCTTACTTTATGGATAAGAATGGGCGGATAAGCAGCGGATATCGATTCAACCGAAAAGTTTAAGTAGCGATTCGTTAATTCTTCGGCACCAATGTGAGTAACACCAAAGGGATTGAGGAGGCACTCTCTGACCGGGATTCTGTCCATAGGCATTGTCGTCGCAGCCAGCTGTGCGGCTTTCGGGGTGATTGCCCTGGATTTGTCGCTGTGGTTTGGGTTGCTGCTCTACTCGCTCAGCGGGACGGCCGCCACGCTTTTCATCGCATGGCGGCGCTATCGCTGTATGTTGCATCACGAGATGCAAGGGGCGAGCTAGTTCAGTAGCCGGTGCACCGCAGGACGACGCCAATCGTTTTGGCGACGATCTTGGCGTCTTCGTGCAGGCTGAGATCCTTCGCATAGCTCGCGTCGAACGTCGCCCGGGCAGCGAAGCTGCTGTCGTTGCGGTCCGAAATCTGCCAGAGGCCGGTGACGCCGGGACGCAAATGGTAATAGTCCGATCCCGGATATAGCGTTTGCTGATCCAGCATCATGGGCCGGGGGCCGACCAGGCTCATATCTCCGCGCAAGACATTCCAGAGCTGCGGCAACTCATCCAGTGATGTCTTGCGCAGGAACGTTCCGGTCGAGGTGATCCGAGGATCCTTCTTCAGTTTCTGGGTCAGGTCCCATTCGGCCTTCGCCTCGGGATTCGAGGCAAGGTAGTCTGCGAGGCAAGCATCCGCATTCGCGACCATCGTACGCAGTTTCCACAGGCGGAAGCTGCGGCCAGAGCGGCCGACGCGAAGCTGGGTGTAGAACGGCTTGTCGCCATTGTACCAAATCACCAACGCCAGAACGAGAACCACCGGCAGCACGAACGGTGCCGCCATGACGACCAGCAGGACATCCAGCGGACGCTTCACGAAGCGCGCATAGAAGGACTTGATACCGGCGGGGCTATTGTTGGTTTCGTCCTTTGACGCTTGCAGCACCGAGACCATCGTGTCGATGTCGAAATCAGTGATGTGCCGCATTTCAAAACCCATTCTAATCATTACTTCGCCAGTATAGCTTTGCATTTGAATAAAACTAGAACGAATCCACAGACTGCCGAAAAGTATAGGTTTCAATGTTATCAACAAGTTGCCAGCCGAAATCGGGCCTTGAAATTGGGCGCAGAGCAGGTTTGCAGGATCGAGATAGAGGCGTCCGGTTGACCGCTTGACGTAGAGACAACCTAGAGTTGTTTAAAATGAGCTTGAAAATCAAGGCTCGTCTTCTGGAATAATAGCGAAAGCAATCTCGGGTTGAAAAACTGATCCGTTTATTACATCAAAAACAGAAGATCCAGCGGCGATATCCAATAGCGCGGATCTGCCACACCCTCGGCCATGATCGGTGCAGTCCAGAGGGGGTGAGAGCCGCCGATTCCGGGCGATCCGGTACGGAATCGGTGTCGGATCAGCGCCCGCGCGCCCATTCCTGCGTGTTCCTGCCGGTGCGCACGGCCAGCGCCACCGCCGCATAGGCGGCAAAGCCGATCGGGTCGCGGGCCGCAAGCCGCATGAGCTCGCGGCGATCCGGCCGGACCTGTCCCTGACGCTGCGGAAGCTCGGGGTAAAGCCGCGCGATCTCGGCCACGCCCTGATCCTGCCTGCGGCGCACCCGGACCAGAGGCGAGAAGCCCTCGACCAGCGGCCATTCATAGGGGGCGTCGACCAGAAAACGTTCGTTTTCATCGAATTGCAGCCGCACGAAGGTGTCATCCGAGATCACCTGCGGAAAATCCCCCCAGCGCGCGCGCCCCGCCGCGTTCACGGCAAACAGTCCGGCGCCGGTGACGCCCCGCGCGACGAAGGGCAGTTTTTGCCAGAAGCGCGCATAGGCCCGCGAGACGGGGCTGCGGGCCGGGGCGACGACCAGCTTGCCGCCGGCATAGCGCGGTTTTTCGGTTTCCAGCACGCGGACCAGGCCCGACAGCAGGTGCGGGCTCATCCGGATATCGGCGTCCAGATAGATGCGGATGCCGTGGCTGGCGCAACGATCGCCGTGGTTCAGCGCGCCGATCTTGCCGCCCTGGGCCAGGTCCTCGACCCGCAGCACCCAGCCGCGTGCCGCAAAGGCCGGCGCGTGCGCGCGTGCACGGTCAGCGGTGTCATCGCTGCAACCATTGGCGATCAGGACGATTTCGGCCGGGCCGGCATGGTCCTGGGCCAGGATCGTCTCCAGACAGGCATCGATATAGTCGGCCTCGTCATGGGCGGGAATGAGAATGCTGCAGGGCGTCATCTGACAAAGGGACAGGTTGCGGAACGCGCGCGATGCGCTACGAAGGATTGGAACCGCAGCACAGGGAAATGCGGCGCATTGTCAGTATTCGGCCTGTTTTCGGTTGTCGCAATCATGGCCGTGACGCTAGCATGCCGGCGCCGGACAAGTCATTGGCAATTGGCTGCCCCGCGGGGCGGCACGATTTAAGCAGAGGCAGAGAGGCCACAGGTTTGAAGCCCGCAACGGCAAAGGAACCGGACAAGAATCCGGGAGACAAGGTTGCGCCCGACAAGGTCCGCGGCAACGTTTCAAGCAAGTTCATCCGGCGTGAGGCGGCCTATGCGGCCGAGGATGCCGAACACGCGCAGACCATCACGCAGCGCTTTTCGCTGCTGCGGACGCGCATCCTGCGCGAGATGCGCGGCCGCGACTGGACGAAGCTGGCGGTTGTGCCGGTGACGCCAGGTGCCGGCGGCACATTCACCGCCGTCAACCTGTCGCTTGCGCTGGCGCGTCAGCCGCATACGCGCGTGATGCTGATCGATCTGGATCTGGGCAAGCCCTCGGTCGCCGAGCGTCTTGCCGTGCCCGGATGCGGCAGGGTTTCGACCGTGCTGCGCGAGCAGGGGGATCTGGACCGGCTGGTGGTCACTGTCAGCGAGGCGCCCAATCTGTCGGTACTGGCCCCCGCGCATGCCGAGCCGGCGGCGGCCGAGCTGCTGCAGGACCGTGTCTTCGTGGCTGCGATGGACGCGCTGCATAAGGCGCATTCGGCCGAGATCGCGATCCTCGATACCGCCGCGCTGCTGGGGCAGGATTCGGCGCTGGCCACCCTGCCGCTGGCCGACGCCATTTTGCTGGTGGCGGATGCGCGCGCCGGGACGGCGGCCCATATGGCCGAATGCGAGCGCCTTTTGATCGGCATGCCGCCGGTCATGGGCGTGATCCTGAACAAATCCGAAGACTGAGCAACAAGGCAGGGTTCAACAGTTGGGGCCGATCCAATCCTTTCAAGACCTGATAAGCATGATCTGGCGGCGCCTGCCGCTGGTCATGACGATCGGCGTCCTTGGCGTACTGATTTCATTTTATCTGATCGTTTCCGAGCCGCGCAGCTACGAGGCTTCGGCGGTGATCCAGCTGGACATGCCGGCGGCGATCGATCCGGCCAGCGACAGCTCTTTGCCGGCGTCGCGCCGGGTGCAACTGATCGAACAGCGCCTGATGGCGCGCCAGAACCTGAATGACGTCATCGAGCGGCTGGATCTTTTCGCCGATACGCCCGGGCTCAGCGAAAGCCAGAAACAGGTCGCGCTGCGCAGCTCGACCCGGATCGAAAGCATCTCGGCGCCCGGTGTCTCGGTCGATTCCCGCCTGTCTCTGGCCGCCATCGTCATCACCTCGCGCGCCGAGACGGCGGCGACCGCCGCCGCCATAGCCAATGATTTCGCCGACAGTCTGGTCAACCGCGACCGCGACAACCGCGAATTGCGGATCAGGGAAACCCGCGACTTCCTGACCGAGGAAGAGGGTCGCCTGAGCGAGGCCCTGTCCGTGCAGGAACGCAAGGTGGTCGAGTTCAGCGCCCGGAACGAGGATTCGCTGCCGACCTCGCAAGAGTTCCTGCAGACCGAACTTGGCCAGCTGACCGAGATGGAAACCGCGCTGGACCGCGACATCATGACCTTGCAGCGCGACCGGCTGGCGCTTGAGGCGGGGGGGGCGGCGGATATGCGGCCCTCGGCCTCGCTGGTCCAGCAGATCCGCGCCGCCGAGGTCGAACTGGCGCAGGCGCGCCGGACGCTGGATCCCGAGCACCCCGAGATCAAGCGGCTTGAAGATGAGCTCATAAGGTTGAACAGCGGCGGTGGCAGCGGTGGCTCTGACGTGGTTCGCCGCCAGATCGAGCTGATCAACGCCCAGCTCAAGCAGCTTGATCAGGAAAAGCTGACGCTGGACAGCCGGCGGGCGGAAATCGGCCGGTCCCGGGCCCGCGCCCCGCAGGTCGCGCGCGAACTTGAGGAGATGACCCGCGAGCAGACCCGGATGCGGGACCGCTACAGCGAGATCTCGCGCCAGCTGGCGCAGGTCGAGGCCCAGCAGCTGCTGATGGACAATGATCAGGCGGAGCGCTTCGTCCTGCTGGAGAGCGCAGTGGCGCCGGAATATCCGGTGCTGTCGAATCGCAAGAAAAGCGCCGTTCTGGGGGTGGGCATCAGCGGTGCGCTGGCCCTGTTGGTCGCCTTCGTGCTGGAGCTGATGAACCCGATCCTGCGCAACAGCAAGCAATTCGCGCGGGCGACGAAGACGCTTCCGGTGATTTCGCTGCCCTATCGCCTGACACCGCAGGATCTGGCCCGCCGCCGCCGGCGCAACATCTATCTGGTCTGCCTGCTGCTGGTCGGCGCCTTGGTGGCGATGTGGCTGGTGGGCATGATCCCCGGCATGCCATCGCCGGGTGTTGTGGCCGCGCCCACCGACGGAATGGGCTGACATGAACGACGAACAGGTCGAAGAGACGGGCAAGGCGCCGCAAAAGGGCCTTGCCTCGCGGGCCTTGGGCAGCGGTGCCCTGTCGATGGTCAATTTCGGTCTGGGCCAGACCATGCGGCTGGCCTCAAACCTGATCCTGACCCGCATCCTCAGCCCCGAGGATTTCGGGTTGATGACGCTGGTCACCAGCTTCCTGATCGGCCTGACCATGTTCAGCGACATGGGCTTTGGCCCCTCGATCATGCAAAGCAAGCGCGGCGACGATCCGGTCTTTCTGGACACGATCTGGACGCTGAAGATCATGCGCGGCTTCGTGATCTTCTTCGTGGCGCTGGCGATGTCCTGGCCGCTGTCGGTCTTCTACGACGCGCCGCAATTCGCCTGGGTGTTCCCGGTCGCGGCCAGCTCGCTGTTGATCGGCGGCTTTTTCCCGACCCGGATCGACTCGGCCGCGCGGCATCTGCAACTGGGCCGCCTGACCGTCATCGAGCTGTGCAACCAGCTGATCGGCGTTCTCATCACCATTGCCGCCGCGCTGATCCTGCAATCGGTCTGGGCGCTGGTCTGGGGCAATGTGCTGGGCGCGGTGATGCAATTGCTGATGTTCCGCTTTTTCCTGCCCGGCCATCGCAACCACCTGCGGATGGAGCCCGCGGCCCGCGCCGAGGTGATGAAATTCGGCAAATGGATCTTTTTCAGCACCATCTGCGGCTTTTTGCTGTTTCAGGGCGACCGGATCATCCTCGGCCGGGTGCTGACGCTGGACCAGCTGGGCATCTACAATATCGGGCTGTTCCTGGCCACGGTGCCGATGATGCTGGGCAATTCCATCGCGGTGCGGCTTTTCATTCCGATGTATCGCCAGCACCCGCCGGGCAACAGTGCCGAGGATCGCCGCATCCTTGCCCGGACGCGGGCGGGGCTGACCGCGCTGTTGCTGGCGGCGGCGGTGACGCTGGCCTGGGCCGGCCCGCCCTTGGTCGAGGCGCTTTACGATCCGCGCTATTCCACGGCGGGCGGGATTCTGGTGGTGATCGCCTGCATCCAGATGATTCAGGTCATTCCCATCAGCTATGAATATTCGGCGCTGGCCGCGTCGGATTCGCGCGGTTTCTTCATCATGCAATCCACCCGCGCCGTCATCTATACGCTGCTGGTGACGCTGGGCGCGTGGTTTTACGGGCTGGCGGGGCTGCTGGCCGGGCAGGCGCTGTCGCAGGTCCTGTGCTATCCGGTGACGGTCTGGCTGGCGCGCCAGCACCAGGCCTGGGACCCGCGCCATGACCTGATCGCCGCGGTTCTCGCGCTGACCGCCGCCGGCTTCTCGTTCACGCTGCACGGCGACGCGATCCGCGCGGCCCTGCTGCCCTAGGTGCCGGGGCCTGCGTTTTTCCCCTTTCGATCCCACTCCGCATGGTTCTATCCATAGGGGTAGGATCGGAGGGAGCGAAACGACATGAGCGACGACAACACACCCCGCAAATCCCGCATCACGCGCGAAGAGGCACTGGCCTATCATCTTGAGCCGCGACCCGGGAAATATGACATCGTGGCCTCGACCCCCATGGCGACCCAGCGCGACCTGTCGCTGGCCTATTCGCCCGGCGTGGCGGTGCCGGTCGAAGCCATCGCCGAGCGCCCCGAGACCGCCTATGACTATACCGTCAAGGGCAACATGGTCGCCGTGATCTCGAACGGGACGGCGATTCTGGGCTTGGGCAATCTGGGGGCGCTGGCCTCCAAGCCGGTGATGGAGGGCAAGGCGGTGCTCTTCAAGCGCTTCGCCGATGTGAACGCCATCGATATCGAGCTGGACACCGAGGACCCCGAGGAAATCATCAACGCCGTCAAGCTGATGGGCCCGACCTTTGGCGGCATCAACCTTGAGGACATCAAGGCCCCGGAATGCTTCATCATCGAGCAGCGGCTGAAAGAGCTGATGGATATTCCGGTCTTTCACGACGACCAGCACGGCACGGCGGTGATCTGCGCCGCCGGTCTGATCAACGCGCTGGAGCTGTCGGGCAAGAAGATCGAGGATGTCCGCATCGTCCTGAACGGCGCCGGTGCGGCCGGCATCGCCTGTCTGGAACTGCTCAAATCCATGGGCGCGCGGCATGAAAACTGCATCATGTGCGACACCAAGGGCGTGATCTATCAGGGCCGCACCGAGGGCATGAACCAGTGGAAATCGGCCCATGCGGTGAAAACCGACCTGCGCACGCTGGAAGAGGCGATGAAGGGCTGCGACGTTTTCCTGGGCGTCTCGGCCAAGGGGGCGGTGACGCAGGCCATGGTGATGGGCATGGCCGAGAACCCGGTCATCTTCGCCATGGCCAACCCCGACCCCGAAATCACCCCCGAGGATGCCCATGCCGTCCGCCCCGACGCCATCGTCGCCACCGGCCGCAGCGATTATCCCAATCAGGTCAACAACGTCCTGGGCTTTCCCTATCTGTTCCGGGGCGCGCTGGATATCCACGCCCGCGCCATCAATGACGAGATGAAGATCGCCTGCGCCAATGCGCTGGCGGAACTTGCGCGCGAGGACGTGCCCGACGAGGTTGCCGTGGCTTACGGGCGCAAGCTGCAATTCGGCCGCGACTACATCATTCCGACGCCGTTCGACCCGCGCCTGATCCATGTCATCCCGCCCGCCGTGGCCAAGGCGGGCATGGATACCGGCGTTGCCCGCCGCCCGATCATCGACATGGAGGGCTATGTCCAGTCGCTGAAGGCGCGCATGGACCCGACCGCCGCCATCCTGCAGGGCATCCATGCCCGCGCCCGTCAGGCGCAGGCCCGGATGATCTTTGCCGAGGGGGACGATCTGCGCGTGTTGCGTGCCGCCGTGGCGTGGCAGCGCGGCGGCATGGGCCAGTCGCTGGTCGTCGGCCGCGAGGCCGAGGTCAAGGAGGCGCTGGAATCCGCCGGTCTGGGCGATGCGGTGCGCGAGTTGACCGTGGTCAATTCCAGCAACAGCCGGCATCTGGAGACCTATCAGAACGCGCTTTACGCGCGGTTGCAGCGCAAGGGTTTCGACCGCGACGACGCCTTCAAGCTGGCGGCGCGCGACCGCCACGTCTTTGCGGCGCTGATGCTGATGCATGGCCATGGCGACGGGCTGGTGACCGGGGCCACGCGCAAGAACGCGCCGACGCTCTCGCAGATCGGCAAGGTCTTTGACGTGACCCCGGCGGATGGCGCCGTGGGCCTGACGGCGGTTCTGCACAATGGCCGCATCATCGTCATCGGCGACACGCTGGTCCATGAATGGCCCGAGGCCGAGGATCTGGCCGATATCGCCACCCGCGGCGCCCATGTCGCCCGCGGGCTGGGGCTTGAGCCGCGCGTGGCCTTCCTGTCGTTTTCGAACTTCGGCTATCCGCTGAGCGAGCGGGCGGTGAAGATGGCCCATGCGACCGAGGTTCTGGACGCGCGCGGCGTCGACTTCGAATATGAGGGCGAGATGACGGTGGACGTGGCGCTGAACCCGGTTCAGGCGGCGAAATACCCGTTCTCGCGCCTGACGGGGCCGGCGAATGTGCTGGTGGTGCCGGCGCGGCATTCGGCCTCGATCTCGGTCAAGCTGCTGCAAGAGGTGGCGGGCGCGACGGTGATCGGTCCGATCCTGACCGGGGTGCCGCAGGCGATCCAGATCTGTTCGACCAACTCGACGGTGAACGACATCCTGAACATGGCCGCCATCGCGGCGGGCCGTCTGGGGCAGGTCAAGTAGCGGCCCGCGCCGAAGGCTCTGGCAGCGGCAACCCCGTTGCCGGGGCCGTGGTCGGATCGATTCCGTGCCGCTCTGCCATGCGGGCAAGCCAGCTTCCCGGTGGCGGCTGGCCGTGCCAATGGCCTGCCAGGACCCGCTTGGTAAAGCCGAAGATATGGACCGAGAGGGTTTCGGGCGAGGGCGCGACCTCATCGGCCAGCCAGGGCGTCCATAGCCGCCCAAGCGCATGCTGCATCAGCGGATAGAACACCGCTTGCGGCTGGGCATGGCGATCCTCGCCGCTCTGGCGCAGGGCATGGGTCAGAAGCTTTGGGCCGGTATCGCCCCAGGACAGATCGGCGGGCCCGAGCATGCCCATCTGTCCCCGCCGTTCGATCCAGACCGGGCTGGCCCAGGGCGGCTCAAGCCGGTCATGGGCCAGGAATTCGGCCATCCAGCGCAGCGCCGGCGAGTCTTGCGGCAGCGCCAGAATGCCGGACAGGATATTGTCCGAGACGCTTGTGCCGAAAACGTATCCGCCCGGGAAATCATAGGGGCGCAGGCAATAGGCATCCAGATCCGCCCAGATCACCCGGCGCCGGGTCAGCAGGCGAATGCGGAACAGATCGGACCAGACCGCAAGCTGCTTGCGCGTGGGTGCCTCGCCCGCAAAGGCCGGGCGGGGCATGATCTCGGCAGCGTCGCGCACCGGCGTGCCGTCGGGAATGCCGCCGACCGGATGGCCCAGATACAGAGTGAAATCGCAGCCCTGATCCAGATATGAGCGGATCACCATCTGTTCGACAAAGGACAGGTCCTCGCCCGCCCAGAAGCTTGCGACGGGATGGGACCAGCGGCTCATCCGCCGAAATGTTCCTCGCCGCGCGCGGCGGCCAGCTCGGTCTGGTGCTGGCGTTCGCGAAAGCGGGCGCGGTCGGCATCGGAATATTCGCCCGCGCAGCGGTGGCAGGCGACGCCCGGCTCATATTCGGGGCGCGCGCGGTCCTCGGGGGCAAGGGGGCGGCGGCAGGCGTGGCACAGGTCGTAATGCCCTTGCCGCAGCCCGTGGCCAAGGCTGACGCGCTTGTCAAAGACGAAGCATTCGCCCTGCCACAGGCTTTCCGCCTCGGGGATGTCCTCGAGGTATTTCAGGATGCCGCCTTGCAGGTGAAAGACATTCTCGACGCCCTCGCCCAGCAGGAAGTTCGTCGATTTCTCGCAGCGGATGCCGCCGGTGCAGAACATGGCGATGCGTTTGTTGTGGAAGCGATGCGCGTTCTCGCGCCACCATGCCGGAAAGTCGCGAAAGCTGCGCGTTTCTGGATCGACGGCGCCGGCGAAGGTGCCGATCTGGACCTCGTAATCGTTGCGGGTGTCGATCACCGCGACATCGGGGGCCGAGATCAGCGCGTTCCAGTCGGTCGGCGCGACATAGCGCCCGACAGCGGCGGTCGGATCGACATCGGGCTGGCCCATGGTGACGATCTCGCGTTTCAGGCGCACCTTCATGCGGCCAAAGGGCATGGTCTCGGCGGTGCTTTCCTTCCAGATCAGGTCGGCGCAGCCGGGCAGGGCGCGGATATGGGCCAGCACCGCGTCGATCCCCGCGCGTGGTCCGGCGATGGTGCCGTTGATCCCCTCGCGCGCCAGCAAAAGCGTGCCGCGCACGCCATGGGCGCAGGCGACACTGGCCAGCGGGCCCTTCAGCGCCTGAGGGTCGGGAAAGGGGGTAAAGTGGTAAAGCGCGGCGACGGTCAGCATGTCTTGGCCATAGCCGCCGCGCGGAGTGCCGTCAAATCATCCGAAGGTGATCCCCAGCGCGATCCCCCCCAGAAGATAGATGAACATGGTGATCAGGACGATACCGACAAGGTTCAGCACGAACCCGCCCCGCGCCATCTGCCCGATGGTGACGGCCCCGGTGCCAAAGACGATGGCATTCGGCGGCGTGCCCACCGGCAGCATGAAGGCGCAGGTCGCCGCGAAGGCTGCCGGGATCAGCAGCGCCATCGGATCGGCGCCGATCCCCAGCGCCACCCCGCCCAGAATCGGGATGAAGGTTGCCGCCGTCGCGGTGTTCGAGGTGATTTCGGTCAGGAACAGGATCAGCGTCGTCACCGCCATGATCAGCAGGATCGGCGGCAGCGCGCCAAGGCCCTGCACCTGCTGGCCGAACCAATCGTCCAGCCCGCTGGCCGCGACCGCGCCCGCAAGGCTGAGCCCGCCCCCGAACAGCAAAAGCACCCCCCATGGCAGCCCGTCCTCGGCATCTTTCCAGTTCAGGACCATGGTGGTGCGGCCCTGACCGGGCAGGATGAACAGCGCGATGCCGGCGGAAATGGCGATGGCGGTATCGTCAAGGCTGCCCAGAAAGCCCAGCTCGGACCCGGTGACGCTGGTCAGCAGACCCGGCACCACCCATAGAAACGCGGCCGAGCCAAAGACGATCATCACCATCCGCTCGCCCTGACTGACCGGGCCAAGCTCGGCGATCTGCTCGTCGATCATGCGCTTGCCGCCGGGCACCTCGCTGAGGTCAAAGCGAAAGATGACCCGGGTCATCAGGAACCATGCAACCAGAATGAAGACCAGGGACAGCGGCAGGCCGATCATCATCCATTCCAGAAAGCCGATCTTGCGCCCCAGCTCGTCCGAGACATAGCCCGCGACAATGGCATTGGGCGGGCTGCCCAGAAGCGTGCCCAGGCCTCCGATGGTCGCGGACCAGGCAATCGACAGGATCAGGCAGATGCCGAAACGCTTGATGTTCTCGTCATGGACGACCTCGCTGATCTTGCCGCCGGCCGCCAGATCTTCGGCGGCATGACCGTCGCCGGGGCGGTGGCTGCGTTCGATCACAAGGGTCAGGATCGACAGGCCGATGGGCAGCATCATCAGCGTGGTGGCGGTGTTCGAGACCCACATCGACAGAAAGCCCGTGGCCAGCATCATGCCCAGCACGATGCGCCTTGGCTCGACCCCGACCCGTTGCAGGGTCAACAGCGCGATGCGGCGATGCAGGTTCCATTTTTCCATGGCGATGGCGATCAGGAAACCGCCAAGGAACAGAAACACGATGGAACTGGCATAGGGGGCGGTGGCCTCGCTGACGGTGCGCTCGGTCAACATCGGGATCAGGACGATGGGCAAGAGCGAGGTGGCCGAGAGCGGGATCGACTCGCTCATCCACCAGATCGCCATCAGCGTGCCGATGGCGGCGACGGCGCGGGCGTCCGGGGACAGTCCCTCGGAACTGCCCAGAAGCAGCCAGACGGTGCCTGCGGCGATCAGCCCTGTGGCGCGCAGGCCCCAGACCATGGCCGCCGAACGGCCCGGCCCGCTGTCATATTCATCATACTCGCCCTGCTGGCGTGGTTCGATCGGCAGGTTCTCCTGTGCCATGGTCGTGCGCCTCCCCTCGCAATGATTACCTTGGGTCAGCCTAAACGCAGGCCGCGTTTTGTCGCAATAGACTGCCGGCATTGACGCTTGTGCGGCCCCGTCCTAGCGTTAGCGCCAGCAACCTGCCCCAAGCACCCCGAGGCCCAACATGGCTCGTGCCCTGATCGTCATCGACATGCAGCCGGATTTCTGCCCCGGCGGCGCTCTGCCCGTCGCCGGCGGGGATGAAATCGTCGGTCCGATCAATGACATGATGGCGGAATTTGACGCGGTGGTGCTGACGCAGGACTGGCACCCGCCCGGGCATATGAGCTTTGCCGAGAACCATCCCGGCGCCGTGGCATTTTCGGAGATCCAGATGCCATACGGCCCGCAGGTTCTTTGGCCCGCCCATTGCGTGATCGGGACGGCGGGGGCGGAATTTCACCCGAATCTGGCCGTCGACCGCGCCGACCTGGTGATCCGCAAGGGCTTTCGGCCCCAGATCGACAGCTATTCGGCCTTTTACGAGAACGACCACCAGACGCCCACCGGCCTTGCCGGCTATCTGCGCGACCGCGGCCTGTCGGACCTGACCTTTGTCGGGCTGGCGCATGATTTCTGCGTGGCATGGTCGGCCATCGACGCCGCCAATCTGGGCTTTCGCGCCACCGTCATCGAGACGGCGACGCGGGCCATCGACCTGAACGGCTCGCGCGAGGGCGCCCGCCAGTCCATGCGCACGTCAGGAGTGATACTGGCATGATGATCCCGACCGTCGATATCGCGGCCCGCGTCTATAACCACAAATGGAAGATCGACCCGATCGTGCGCTCGCTGATCGACACCGACTTCTACAAGCTGCTGATGTGCCAGTCGGTGTTCCGCAACCGCCCCGACACGCAGGTGGCCTTCAGCCTGATCAACCGCACCTCCCGCATCCGTCTGGCCGACCTGATCGACGAGGGCGAGCTGCGCGAGCAGCTTGACCATGTGCGCGGCCTGACGCTGGCGCGCGGCGAAAGCACCTGGCTGCGCGGCAATACGTTTTACGGCAAGCGGCAGATGTTCCGCCCGGATTTCATGGAGTTTCTCGAGAATCTGCGGCTGCCCGCCTATCATCTGGAAAAGCGCGACGGCCAGTATGAGCTGATCTTTGAAGGCCGCTGGCCCGAGGTCATGATGTGGGAAATCCCGGCTTTGGCGATCATCATGGAGCTGCGCTCGCGCGCTGTCTTGAAGGACATGGGCCGGTTCGAATTGCAGGTGCTCTATGCCCGCGCCATGGCCCGGCTTTGGGAAAAGATCGAAGGCCTGCGCGAGCTTGGCCCCGACCTGCGCATGGCCGATTTCGGCACCCGGCGACGGCACAGCTTTCTGTGGCAGGACTGGTGCGTGCAGGCCCTGGTCGAGGGGCTGGGGGATGAGCGCTTCATCGGCACCTCGAACTGCCTGATCGCCATGCGCCGCGACATCGAGGCCATCGGCACCAATGCCCATGAGCTACCGATGGTCTATGCCGCGCTGGCCGATACGGATGAGGAGCTGCGCCAAGCCCCCTATCGCGTCCTTGCCGACTGGCAAGAGGAACACGAAGGGATGCTGCGCATCATCCTGCCCGACACCTATGGCAGCAAGGGGTTTCTGGACCACGCGCCGGACTGGCTGGCGGGCTGGACCGGCATCCGCGTGGACAGCGGCGATCCCGCCGAGGGCGCCGAAATGGCGATCCGCTGGTGGCAGGACCGGGGCGAGGATCCGCGCGACAAGCTGATCATCTTTTCCGACGGGCTGGATGTCGCCAAGGTCGGCGAGCTGTTCGCCCGCTTTCACGGAAGGGTCAAGGTCAGCTTCGGCTGGGGGACATTGCTGACCAATGATTTCCGCGGCCTGGTGCCGGGCGACGGGCTGGCGCCATTTTCGCTGGTCTGCAAGGCGGTGGCAGCGAATGGCCGCCCGACGGTCAAGCTGTCCGACAATCCTGAAAAGGCGACCGGCCCCAAGGATGAAATCGCGCGTTACCGCCGCGTGTTCGGGGTGGGTCAGCAGGATCGGTTCGAGGTCGTGGTCTGACGGCTGCCGCGCCGGGCGGGAAAATCAGGCCCCGGCATGTGGTGGTCCGGGGCCTGAAGCTTCAGCGCATTTGCGCCATTTGCAGCTCGTGTCGGTTTTGCGAATGGCGCTTCGCGAGCTGCCGTCCCACGCGTCCGGTGCCGATCGGGCGCGCCGGTTCGGGCGCGTCATCTGCGGCAAGGAGTTCGGGGAACAGCGCCATGATTTCCGCCCGTGCGGCCGGATCGACGGATTTCAAGGCCTCGGGGCCGGTGAACAGGGATTCCGTCTGTGCGCCTTCGGAGCAGATGATTTCGTGGCGGTCGAACAGAAGGTGGAAATAGTCCAGCGACTCGCGGCTGTCGTCGATCTCGATCCCCTCGATCCCGGTCAGATGCTTGGCGGCGACAAGGATCTCGGGGGTGCCGAACATGCGCTGCGCGATCTTCGAGTCGATCAGGATGCGATGCTGCTGCGAGACATAGAGGTCGCGTTCCGGCAGGTTGCGGCCCAGCACACCGGCGCGGATGCGGACCGGGCGCAGCGTGTCGAAGGCCTGCAGCAGCGTCTCGTCGATCTGTTTCGAGCCGATCCAGCGCAGGGGCTGCGGGCCGTGGTCGCGGGTGATGACCATGTCGCCGGGGCGCAGATCCTCGACCGCGACATTGCCGCGTTCGGTCAGGATCAGCGTGCCGTTGCGGAAACAGATGAAGGTCGGCGCGTCCTGAAGCCCGTAGCGCGAGCTGTTGAGCGAGCCGAAATTGTTCTGCAGGACGCCGTTCAGGGTGATCGACTGAATCGGCCGCGTGGTCAGCGCGCTGATTTCCAGCGTCGATGCGCCGGAGGGCGGCGGCACCAGCACCAGATTACCGGACGTGTCCTGCAACACGCGCAGCGGAATACCGGTCGCCGTGGTGCCGTCCATATAGGTGATCGAGCCGGTATAGAGAACGCCGGAATCCAGATAGTGTGCTGTTCCGTCGATGCTGGCATATTCGCCCGCCGGACTGCCGTTCGGGCCGTTGAACGCGATACTGCCGTTGTCATTGCCGTCGCGCAGCGTGGACGAAAAGATATTGCGGGCCAGCGGATTGTCGGCACTGCCGAACGTGGTTCCCACCAGCTCGCCCGCGCGCTCGGCGCCCAGCTGGAATTCGTTGTTGTCGAGATCGCGATGGGATCCCAGAGCGATGGCGCGGACATTCGTCAATGTTGGCATACAGAAGACCCCAGTTACTCAAGACCCTGTGGCCAGGGCAGCGGACGTGACAGCGAAGCGCGACCAGTGAGATGATTGCAGCCACGCGGCCCCCCAGTCAGAATCGCAAACAGAAGAGGCTGACAATTTAGACAAATAGATAGGTCTTTTTCAATGGTTTTTGAACCTATCTAAAACGACAGGTTTGTGGACATCTTTATCATATTTTTCATTTTGAATCATTAAGATGTATTAAACTGCCGCGCCCGAAAATTGCGCGCGGAAAGGACGATTCATCCTACGCGATTTGCCCGCTCCCTAAAGTTGATCGCGCCAGCGGTTGACCAGCGGATAGCGGCGGTCCAGCCAGAATGCCTTGGTCGAGATGCGCGGGCCGGGCGCGGCCTGATAACGCTTCCATTCACTGCCATAAAGCAGGCGCTCGACATGCTTGACGGTTTCGACGTCAAAACCCTGCGCGACCAGATCCTTAAGGGCCAGGTCCTTTTCGACCAGCCCCTCGAGGATGGCGTCCAGCACCTCATAGGGGGGCAGGCTGTCCTGATCCTTCTGGTTGGGGCGCAGCTCGGCCGAGGGGGGCTTGGTGATGATCTGGGGCGGGATCACCTCGCCCGCCGGGCCCATCATCCAGTCGCGGTGATTCTGGTTGCGCCAGCGGCAGGTCTGAAACACCCGGGTTTTATACAGGTCCTTGATCGGGTTATAGCCGCCCGCCATGTCGCCATAGATCGTGGCATAGCCGACCGCGACCTCGGATTTGTTGCCGGTGGTCAGCAGCAGCTCGCCGAACTTGTTGGAAATCGCCATCAGCATGACGCCGCGCAGGCGGGACTGGATGTTTTCCTCGGTGGTGTCGGGCTTGGTGCCCTCCATCAGATGCGCGAGCGCTTTGGTCACCGCGTCGCGCGGGCCTTCGATGCCCACGGTATCCAGCCGCGTGCCCAGCCGAGCCGCACAATCGGCGGCATCGTCCAGACTGGCCTGCGAGGTATATTCGCTGGGCAGCATCACGCAGCGCACGTTTTCGGGGCCGATCGCATCGTTGGCGATGGTGGCGACCAGCGCGGAATCGATGCCGCCCGACAGGCCCAGCACCACCTTCTTGAAGCCTGACTTGCGCATATAGTCGCGCAAGCCCTCGGTCATGGCGCGGTAATCCTGTTCCCATTCGTCGGGCTGATCGGCCATCACGCCGGGCGCCGCGCGCCAGCCATCGGGCGTGCGCTGGAAATCGACATGCACGACCGCCTCGTCAAAGGGCGGCAGTTGCACGACCTTGGTCGCGCCGCCGGTCTCGCCGGGGTTCAGCACGAAACTGGCGCCGTCGTAAAGCTGGTCATCCTGCCCACCGACCGAGTTCAGATAGACCGCCGGCAGGCCGGTCTCGACCACGCGGGCGACCATATGGCCCATGCGCAGGTCCAGCTTGTGGCGGTGATAGGGGCTGCCATTGGGGACGATCAGGATTTCGGCGCCGCTTTCGGCCAGCGTCTCGGCCACGTCCGGCCACCAGGCATCCTCGCAGATCGGGCTGCCGATGCGGATGCCGTTCACGCTATAGGGGCCCTGCAATGGCCCCTGATCGAACAGCCGCAATTCGTCGAAAAGCTGCTTGTGCGGCAGATCGTGTTTCAGCACCCGGGTCAGCACCTTGCCGTGCTGCAGGATCCAGAAGGCGTTATAAAGCTTCTTGCCCTCGGCATAGGGGCCGCCGATGCCGATCACGGGGCCGTCCGCGCAATCCTGCGCCAGCTTTTCGATCTCGGCCATGGCGTCCTCGGTAAAGGCGCGCTTCAGCACCAGATCCTGCGTCTGATAGCCGGTGACGAACATTTCCGGCAGCACCAGCATCGCCGCGCCCGCATCGCGCGCCTCATCCCATGCGGCGCGCGCCTTGGCGGCATTGCCGGGCAGGTCGCCGACCGTGGGGTTCAACTGGGCAAGGGTGATGCGGAAAGTCTCGGGCATTGCGCGCTCCTTCACGAATGTCGCCCAAGTGATAGGCGAGGATGGGGCCAAGGGAAAGTCGGGCTTTGCGCAAGACCGGGTGTTGCGGTAAACCCTAGGCAAAAGAATTACGAGGCAGGGGGCAGGACCCATGAAAGCAGCCATTTTCGCTTGTGCGCTCGTCATGGCCGGCGCGGGCATGGCCGGGGCTCAGGCCGTCGTGACCAAGCAATATGACGATGGCGGGGTCTATGAAGGGACATTCCGCAACGGCAAGCAGCATGGCCGCGGCACCTACAGGCTGCCCTCGGGCTATGAGTATACCGGCGACTGGGTCGAAGGCGAAATCCTGGGCCAGGGCGTGGCGAAATTCCCCAATGGCTCGGTCTATGAGGGGGCCTTCGCCAAGGGCAAGCCCAGCGGCAAGGGCAAGATCACCTATGCCGATGGCGGCACCTATGAGGGGGACTGGCTGGACGGCCAGATCACCGGGCAGGGCGTCGCGCATTACGCCAATGGCTCGGTCTATGAGGGGGGCTTCCTGAATGCGCTGCATGACGGCAAGGGCCTGCTGACCCAGCCCAACGGCTATCGCTATGAGGGCGGCTGGAAACAGGGCGTCAAGGACGGTGCCGGCAAGATCACCTATCCCGATGGCGCCGCCTATGACGGCCAGATGAAGGACAACCAGCGCGCCGGGCAGGGCAAGCTGACCATGCCGGACGGGCTGACCTATGAGGGCGGCTGGGCCGCCGGGCAGATGTCGGGGCAGGGCAAGCTGACCCAGCCCTCGGGCGATGCCTATGAGGGGCGCTTTGCCAATGGCCGCCGCGAGGGGCGCGGCATCGCCACCTATGCCAATGGCGACCGCTATGAGGGCGATTTCCGCGCCGACAAGCGCTGGGGCGTCGGCACCTTCACCGGCACGGACGGCTATGTCTATGCCGGCGACTGGGCCGAGGGTCGCATGGAGGGGCTTGGCCGCATCACCTATCCCGACGGTTCCGTCTATGAGGGGGCGTTGCGCAACGACCTGCCCGACGGGCGCGGGCTGATCACCTATCCCGACAAGGCCAGCTATGACGGCGACTGGGTCGCGGGCGTGATCGACGGGCAGGGCGTTGCCAGATACGCCAATGGCCTGACCTATGAGGGCGGCTTCAAGCGCGGCCGCAACGAGGGTCAGGGCCGCATGACCTATCCCGACGGCTATGTCTATAACGGCGCTTGGCGCGACGGCCAGCGCCACGGCGAGGGGCAGGCCACCTATGCCGATGGCACCACCTATGACGGCTCATTCGTGGACGGGTTGCGCCATGGCAAGGGCCGGCTGATCACCCCCGACGGCTTCCGCTATGAGGGCAACTGGAAAGCCGGCGAGATCGACGGCGAGGGTGTCGCCACCTATGCCAATGGCGATGTCTATACCGGCCATTTCGTGATGGGCAAACGTCAGGGCACCGGCGTCATGCGCTACGCCACCGGCGAGGTCGCCGCCGGCGAATGGGAGGACAATCGTCTTGCGGTCCCGGCGCCCGACAGCGCGGCCCCGGCCGAGGACGCTGGGCCGGAGGTGGCGGTGCCGGTGGAGCCGAGCGAGGGGAGGTAGGGGGGCACAGTTGGCCCGCTTTGGGAATTTCCGTGGGCCTCTATAGGAGGCAAGATCTGCTTTGCATATGCAGCGCGTTTCAGTGAGACAAGAAAATGTGGCTGCCAATCATGATGAGGTCTCGTTAGTATCGGTGGTCTGGCTTCTCGCACACCTGTTCCACTGTGTTGCGTAGGGTGGCGAAAGTTGAGAAATCAAGCGGTGGGTCTAGGATTACAATGTTGTTGCCGATGACGCGCTTCGTCGAACCAAAGCGGATTGCGTTGAAGCCGGCAGAGATGGCGCAGTCGGCGACAAATCGGGAGAAGACATATTGCGGCTTCATCCAACCCTCTCCGGTACGCGGCTCAAGTAGTAGCGCGGAGGATGCAAGTGCTTCCAACAGCTCATACCCTGGGGCATTCTCGTCGAAATCAATGAGCTCCAATATTTTTAACTCGGCCGCAATATATAGTTCGGCTACGTTGCAAAGATCACCTGGACGGCCAAGTTCGGCTGCGGCAACGGCTGGAGAACTAGCTACGTAAAGCATAGGATGGCCGGCATGATTGAAGCGGCCTTCGCCAACAGAGGCTGCTGGCGGTGGCGCATAAGTGCTGAGTTCGTCTTTATTTTGTGCCAGTTTGATGATATCAGCCGCCAGACGGGCGCGGTAGAGCCGCATGTCAAGCTGTTTGCGTGTAGCCACCGTAGCCAAAGTGCGGATTTGCTCCAGCACGCTCTTGGCAAACGGATGTTCGAGCATCAGGAATGGGGTCTTGCTACCAAGCTCAAGTAGCTCTCCAATGGCTTTTTCGACTGTGTCGGCGCCACTAAACCGGTGCTCATAGAGCCATAGATTCCAAGAATCAAATCGGTTGCAACGAGAACAGCAGACGCAATGCCGTAAGGTTGAAATTTCGGCAGCGGTATATAGATCGATCACTCGAGAGCTTTCGAGAAACCACCAAGATTCTATTGATTTAGTTTGGAACTCTATCTTTCGAAAAGGCACCTCTGGCCAATGCCTCTTGAAATCATCGTAGCAAAAATCGCAGCAGCAGATTGTCGATGCAAATACCGAATCAATCTCCTCATTCAATATGTCATTGAAAATATCTATATCTTCCTCGGATATGGGTAAAAATGGTCCAATCCGATCTTCGGGAAAGAATCTAAAATCGTCGGCTGTGTCATTGGTTAGTTTACGTAGGGACATAATGCAAAACTCGACTGCTTAGCGTATCGTGTATGACGCCTATGCCATTGATCTGCAAAGCTATGGCTTGGCCCCGTGATTGCGTGTCGCGATTATAGAGCGGATACGGTGAACGGATAAAGGTGCGGTCTCGAGAGGCTCAAACTCCTCACCCCGCCAACCCACTCCCTTCACTCTCCGCCCAATGCAAGAACGGCAGCACCCGCCCGTTCCTGCGGCTCTCGGCCACCAGTCCCAGATCAGCCGTAGCCTTGACCCAGCCGGGCGCATCCATGCCGCCCTCGGCCACCACGCCGCTTTCCGGCCAAAACCCGTCCGCGGGCGCATATATCGCCGCCGCGCCCCGGTTCTCGTCGATTGCGGGGCTCCAGTCCACATCCCCCACGGTGGGCGATTGCACGACCACGCATTGGCTTTCCAGCGCGCGGGCCATGGCGCCGATCCGCACCCGGTTATAGCCCGCGACCGTATCGGTGCAGGAGGGGGTCAGGATGATCTGCACTCCGGCCTCGGCCAGAATGCGGCCCAGCAGCGGGAACTCGGCGTCATAGCAGATCAGCACGCCAAGGCGTCCAACAGCGGTGTCGAACACCTTCAGGCCGGGGGCGCCGATGACATTCCAGTCCTCGCGCTCGAACCGGGTCATGATCTGCTTGTCCTGATGGCCGATGCGGCCTTGCGGGCCGTAAAGCACGGCGCGGTTGACCGGGCGCGGGCCGGAAAAATGCGGCCCCGAGGCGGCAAGGATATGGACGCCGTGGCGCGCGGCCAGTTCCGCATGCAGGGCGTCGCGGGCGGGCTCATGGCGGGCGACCTCGTGCAGGGATGCCTCAAGATCGGCGGCGACCGCGCGGCCGCCCAGCGAGGCAAGCTCCATCGCGCCATATTCGGGGAAGACCAGCAGGTCGCAATCGGCGGCATCCGCGACCCATTCCGTGATCTTGGCGCGATAGGCGTCGAAATCGTCAAGCCAGTCAAAGGGATAGGCGGCGGCAGCGATCCTGACGAGATGTGTCATAGCGGTTTCATCCAGAATTGCAGGTGCTTGCGGGTCTGGGCGGGCGCGCCGATATCCTTCCAGTCAAAGCCCGCGATCACGCCGGGCAGGGGGGCATAGCCGCGCTTCCTCCAGAACCCGTCGAGGGGGCGATAATCGGCAGGGCGCAAGGGGTGATCCGCCGGGCGGATGACGCTGCAAAAGGCGCTGTAGCGGCGCCCCAGCGCGCGGCCCTGGGCCTCGCGCCCGTCGAAAAACGCATGGCCCAGACCGTGGCCGCGATAGTCAGACAGCAGCACGGATTCGGCGCAGTAGAAGATCTGCTCCAGCGGCTCGGGGCGGGCGGCAAAGGCGGCGGCGAAGTCCTTGGCGTGATCCTCCATCGGGGCGCCGGTGGCGGCGCCGACCATGCGCGCGCCGTCATAGGCCGCGATCACCACCGCGGCGGGCGACTGATAGGCGGTCAGGTAGTCGCGCTCATAGGCGACATCGCCGTCATAGAGATAGGGCCAGTCGCGAAACACCGCGATCCGCAGCCGGGCCAGATCGTCCAGCACCTCGCCGACGGCATTGCCGGTCAGGATGCGCGTCTGGATCACGCGCCGACCTGCCGCATCCAGTCGGCAAGGTTGTAATAGGTCGTCACCCGCGCGATCTTGCCGTCGCGGATGCTGAAGAAAGTCCCGGCGGGCAGGACATAGGTCTGGCCGCGCGCCTCGGGCAGGCCCTCGTCGGTGGCCAGATAGGTGCCGTTGACCACGAATTCCGCCGCCGCCCGGTCGCCGGCCTCATTGGCGAAGATGACGATATCGGTCAGCGTCTCGCGATAGCTGCGGGTCATATGGGCGTTGAATTCGGCGAATTTTTCCTTGCCGCGCCGGATGCCACCTTCGTTGACGTGATGCTCGATCTGGTCATGCAGATAGGTCAGCATCTCGTCGGTGCGCCCGGCATTGAAGGCGTCGTAATAGGCGGCGATCAGGGCTTTGGTATCCATCGGCGGCTCCTTGCTTTGGTCCGATTTAGCGCGGGGCGGGGCTTGCGTCACCCCGGCGCTTGGTCTGGGGTGGGAAGCCTGCCGTGAAACTGACGCATTGTTTCCATCGGGCAGCGGCTGGTGTAGCCAAGGGCGAACAAGGAAAGGGACATGGCGATGACGACCGACCCGCTGCCCGCGCGGCAGATCGACTGCTTTAAGGCCTATGATGTGCGCGGCAGGCTGGGCACCGAACTGGATGCCGATGTCGCCTATCGCATCGGCCGCGCCTTTGCCGAGGTGCTGGGCGCGCGCGATGTGGTGGTCGGGCGCGATACGCGCGAAACCTCGCCCGAGCTGGCGCAGGCGCTGATCCGGGGGCTGAACGATGCCGGCGCCGATGTCCGTGACCTAGGCCTTGCCGGTACCGAAGAGATGTATTTCGCCACCGCCCATTACGGCGCCGATGGCGGGATCGAGGTGACGGCCTCGCATAACCCCATCGACTATAACGGCATGAAGCTGGTCGGGCGCGGCGCGGCGCCCCTTGACCCCGAGGGGGATTTCGCCCGGCTGGCGGCGCTGGCGCGCTCGGGGGCTTTTGCCCCGGCCGAACGGCAGGGGACCCGCCGCGATTTCACCGAGGCGCGCGCCACCTATGCCCGCGCCATGGCCGATTTTATCGATGTCGCGGCGCTGCGCCCGCTGACGGTGCTGGTCAATGCCGGGAATGGCACGGCCGGGCCGACATTCGACGCCATTGCCGACGAACTGGAACGGCGCGGCGCGGCCCTGCGGTTCATCCGCATCAACCACCAGCCGGATTCCAGCTTTCCGAACGGCATCCCGAATCCGCTTTTACCGGAAAACCAGCCGATGACGGCGGATGCGGTGCGCCAGCATGGCGCCGATCTGGGCGTGGCCTGGGATGGCGATTTCGACCGCTGCTTCTTCTTTGACGAGAATGGCGGCTTCATTCCCGGCGAATATATCGTCGGGCTGCTGGCCACGGCATTCCTGGAAAAGCATCCCGGCGAAAAGATCGTCCATGATCCGCGCGTGGTGCTGAACAGCCGCGACATGATCGCGCAAGCGGGCGGGCAGGCGGTGCAGGCCCGCACCGGCCATGCCTATGTCAAGCGCGCCATGCGCGAATCCGGCGCCATCTATGGCGGCGAGATGTCGGCGCATCACTATTTCCGCGATTTTCACTATGCCGACAGCGGCATGGTGCCCTGGCTTCTGGTGGCCGAGCTGGTCTCGCGCCAGAGGACCAGCCTTGGCGCCCTGCTGGCCGAGCGGATGCTGGCCTTTCCTTCGTCGGGCGAGATCAATTTCCGGCTTGATGATCCCGGTGCGGCCATCGACCGGGTGGTGGCGCGCTTTGCCCCGCAGGCGCTGCGGCGCGACGATACCGACGGCATCAGTCTGGAATTCGACGACTGGCGCTTCAACCTGCGCAGCTCGAATACCGAGCCGGTGGTGCGTCTGAACGTCGAATCAAGGGGCGATGCGGCGCTGGTCGCGGCAAAACGGGCCGAGATCGAGGCGCTGCTGACCGCCTGATACCCGCGCCGGGTCGGGCGCGGCTGGACGGTCCTCTCTGGAAATGCAAGCCTTGCGCAAGCCGCGTGTATCAAGCGCGGCGATCAGGAGGGTATTTCATGAGTGGTTTGTTTTCGGCTTTTGCATTCCTGGGCTTTGGTGCCGGGCTTGTCGCGATGCTGTTGGTGATCGTGATGCGGCAGAATCCCAATGGCCAGCTGGCGCAGGCCGGGCTGGTCGCGATGCTGCTGGGCTTTGTCGGGCTGATCGGACTGATCGCCACCAGCCTTGCCAGCTGATCCTAGTCGCCCACCGTGCCGCTGGGCACGCGCAGAACCGCCTCGTGATAGGCGATGGCCTCGTCCAGGTCGTCGAATACGGTCAGATGGGCGCGGTCCAGCACTGCGCCCATATTGCACATGTTGCGGATCATCGGCATCGAGTGGCTGACCACGACGGCGCTGGATGTGGCCATGCGGTCGCTGAACACGCGTTGCGACTTGGCACGGAAATCGGCATCGCCGACGCTGGTCACCTCATCGACCAGATAGGTGTCGAAATGGATGCCCATGCTGGTGCCCATGGCCAGCCGCGATTTCATCCCCGAGGAATAGCTGGCGAAAGGCTGGTGGTAATGCTGGCCCAGCTCGGCGAAATCGGCGACGTAATCGACCAGCTCGTCGGTATCGACACCATAGATGCGGGCAACGAAGCGCACGTTCTGTGCCCCCGTCAACTCGCCATGAAAGCTGCCGGCAAAGCCGACCGGCCATGAGATCGATCCGTCCGAGACCACCCGCCCCCGCGTGGGCGAGACCGTGCCCGCGATCATCTTGAGCAAGGTCGATTTCCCGGCCCCGTTGCGGCCCAGAAGTGCCACCGAGGCGCCGGTCGGAAACACCGCGTTCAACTGGTCGGCGACCAGCGTCTTGCGGCCGTTGAGCCGATAGATCTTGGTCAGGTTCTCCAGCCGGATCATGGCTCAGCGACGGTCACGGACGCTGTAATAGATCAGGACCAGGATCGACCAGCCGGTCAGCAGCATCCCCGCCACCATGATCAGCAGCCAGGGCCGGTCCGGCTCGGTCGAGCTTTGCGCGACCTTGGGCTGGATATGCGCGGCCAGATAGCGCGATTTGCGCTGTGCCTCGGTCAGCGCGGCCTCATAGGCGATCCGCGCACCGCGATAGGCGCCCTCGGCGAATTCGCGGTCGACGGCCAGCTTTTCATATTCGGCCATCAGCTGGGCATAGCTTTCGCCTTCCGGGCCCTGGCCCTCGGCGCCGAACTTGCCGCGCTCGGCGTCGATCAGGCGGCGCAGGGCGTCGATCTTTTGCTGGGACTGGGTCACGCGGTGGTCGGTCGGGCGCGCATTCTCGATCAGCAGGTCATGGGCGATCAGCGCCTCGGCCAGTTGCGCCTGAAGTCCGCTCAGCACGCCCATCTGCCCGGCCAGATCGGCCTCGGGATCGACGATCTGCGACTTCATCCGGAACGCCGTCATCGCCTGGCGGGTCGTGGTCAGTTCCTCGCGCGTCTTGTCCAGTTCCGCCTTGGCCAGGCGCGTCGCGTCGTCGCGGGCGATGGCAGACAATTCGTTGATCTTGTCCGAGCTTTCCTGGAACACCGCCGCGGCGATGATCTGCGCGTCCTCGGGGGTAAAGGCGCTGACCTTCAGCGTGATCAGGTCGCTGGTGGTGTCGTAAAGCACCTTGACCTGGCGTTGCCAGTATTCGGTCATGTCCTCGATATGGTCTTCGGGATCCAGGGCAAAGACGAAATCGCGGGGCCATTCGCGCGAGAAGCGCGCATGCAGGTCCAGCTGGCCGTCGATCTTCTCGACCATGTCCTGGCTGCGGATGTATTCGTAAAGGATATCCGTATCCGAAGCCCCCGAGCTGCCGGCCAGGGGCGCCAGCCCGCCCAGCAGATCGATCGAGGGCGTCGCCTCTTCCTTGCGGACCGAGAAGCCGACGGTCGAGACATATTGATCGCTGGCGCGGGTCCACAGATACCAGGCCCAAAGCACCGTTGGCAGCGCCACCATCAGCAGGAACGAGATCAGCAGCAGCCAGTGCCGGCGGCGCGGATGGGCGATGCTGACCGTCGGGCGCAGCGGTGTGGCCGGAGGCAGGGCCGGCTGGGCGGGCAGCGGACGTATGGCGGGCTGGGCGACAGCCTGGGCCATGGGCTTGACCGGGATCGGCTGCGCCTGCGGCCGGGCGGCCGGGGGCGGCGCGGCCGCAGCAGTTGCCGCTGCCGGCGTGGCCACCGGGGCTGCGGGCTTTTGCGGGATGGCGCGCAAGGGCTCGGCTGCGGCTGGCGCTGCGGGTTGAACTGTGGCGGCCGCCGGCTGCGGCCGGGGCGGCTGGCCCGCCGCAAGCCCCGTTTCGGTCTGGAAGGGGCGATTCGGCGCCGCGGCAGCGGCCTGCGCCGGGCGACCTGCCGGCTGCGCGGCGGGCGGAGTCGCGCGTGCGGGGCCCTGCGGACCCGTGGCCGGCTGCGCCGGCTGACCGGCCTTGTCGCCGGCCGGATTTGAAGACGTGGTCACCGCAATTGCGCTTTCGCTGGTTTACCTTTTCGCAGCAGTTGATACATACTGCCGCTCGCCAAGGCCAGCGTTTGCGTTCACATGTCCGATATCACCCCTGAAATTCGTGTGCCGCAGCGGCCATACCGGACCGGTCCGCGGTTTCGTATGGCGCGCACTGTGGTGGCGCTGATGCTGCGCGAGATGGCCACGACCTATGGCCGCTCGGCGGGCGGCTATATCTGGGCCATTCTCGAACCGGTGCTGGGTGTGACGCTGCTGGCGATCATCTTCAGCATGGCGCTGGCGCATCCGGGGCTGGGAACGAACTTTCCGCTGTTCTACGCCACCGGTTTCTTGCCGTTCACGATGTTCAACGACCTGACCAACAAGGTCGCGACCTCGATCCGCTTTTCGCGCCCCTTCCTTGCCTATCCCAGCGTGACCTTCATCGACACCATGGTCGCGCGCGTGGTGCTGAACGCCCTGACCCATGCCACCGTCATCGGCATCGTCATTTCCGGTATTTTCATTATCTATCAGCTTCCTGTGGTGGTCGATCTGGTCTCGGTCTTCGAGGCGCTGCTGATGATCACCATCTTCGGGGTCGGGGTCGGCACGCTCAATTGCTATCTGCTGACCGCCTTCCCGATATGGGAGCGGACCTGGCAGATCGTCACCCGGCCGCTGTTCCTGATGTCAGGGGTGTTCTTCCTCTATGAGCTGATGCCGGCCAAGGCGCAGGCGTTCCTGTGGTACAATCCGGTGCTGCATTGCGTGGGCATGTTGCGGCACGGAATCTATCCGACCTACGAAGCCAGCTATGTCAGCCCGATCTATGTGGTCAGCATCTCGGTCATCTTGCTGTTCTTTGGCCTGCTGTTGCTGGCGCGCAACCATCGCAATCTGCTCGAGCGCTAGGCGGCACCGGCATTCGGGCGATTCCGGGGCCGTTTCCGGCGATCGAGCAAGCTTCGCCGCCGAATCTCCGGGCCGCGGATCGCCCCGCTTTGCCGCAAGACCCGGATGACGGCCCCCTGCGGCTGCTCGTCCTCCGAGGCCAATTGCAAATCCCGGACTTCGCCGCCAGACATATCGACGCGCCATCCCGTCCGTCACATGCCGGGCGGGAACGGCCGGGATGCGTCGATGCGCAGGGATTTGGATCATGACCGAGACGCTGGCCGGGGCCGATTCCGGCGCCGCTAAGCGGGCTTTGGCACCGGAATGGCCGCTTCTGCGGCGGGCGGCGCTGATCTCGACGCTGTCGGGGCTGCTGTGGCTGCCGCTGGCGGGTTCTGCCGCGCTGGCCCTGGCCGGGCTGCTTGAGGGGCGGTTGCCCGCGCTGGCGCTGGCGAGTTTTCTGCTGTTCGGCGCCCTGCGCGCGGTTCTGGCGATGCTGGCCGAGGCGGTCGCGCAGCGCGCCGCGCTGGCGGCCACGTCGCGGTTGCGCGGCGGGGTGCTGGCGCAGGTGGCGCGCCGGGCCGCGCTGCCCCGCGCGGGGGGCTTTGCCTCGTTGGTCGGTGAACAGGCGGCGCTGATCCGGCCCTATGCCGCGCGCTATGTGCTGGCGCAGATGCGGGTCACGGTGCTGCCGGTCGCGGTTTTCCTGTGCGCCTTTTCCACCTCCTGGGCGGCCGGGCTGATCCTGTTGATTGCGGGGCCGGCGATCCCGGTCTTCATGGCGCTGATCGGCCATGCCGCCGGCCGCGCCAGCCGAGAGCAATTGCAGGACATGGGCAGTCTCAGCGCGCTTTTGGCTGATCGCATCGGCGCCTTGCCCGATATCCGGCTGCTGGGGGCCTCGGCGGCGCTGGGGCGCGACTTTGCCCGCGCGGCCGAGGGGCTGCGCCGGGCCAGCATGCGGGTGCTGGGCATCGCCTTTCTGTCCTCGACGGTGCTGGAGTTTTTTGCGGCGCTGGGCATCGCCATGATGGCGGTGTTTTGCGGGTTTTCGCTGCTGGGCGAGATCGGCTTTGGCACCTGGGGCGCGCCGCTTTCGCCCGCGCAGGCGCTGTTCTTGCTGCTGATCGCGCCGGAATTCTTTCAGCCCCTGCGCGATCTGGCGGCGGCCTGGCATGACCGCGCCTCGGCTGATGCGGCGGCGCTGGCCCTGGACCAGGCTACAGCCCCGCAGGCCCGGATGGCGGGGCAGGGCGCGCGGGCCCCGGCGTTGCCGCATAGCGTGCTTGTGCTGCAGGGTGTCGTCAGTCGCGGCGTCAGTTTCCCGGATCTGGACCTGCCGGCGGGCGCGGCGCTGGCCGTCACCGGCCCCAGCGGTGCCGGCAAGTCGACGCTGCTGCGGCTGATCGCGGGGCTTGAGCAAGCGGATGCCGGCGTGATCCTGCTGGACGGGATGCCGCTGGGTGATGGCAATGCCGATGCCTGGCGCGCGGCTCTGGGCTGGATGCCGCAGGGGGTACATTTCGTTGACGATACGCTTGAGGCCAATCTGCGCATGGGGCGGCCGGGTGATCTGACCCCGGCGCTGAGCGGCGCTGCCGCCGCGCATCTGATCGCCGCCCTGCCCGAAGGGCTGGCGACCCGTCTGGGCGAGCGTGGCGCGGGCCTTTCCGGCGGCGAGGGGCGGCGGCTGACGTTGGCCCGGGCGCTGCACGCCGCGCCGCGCCTGATCGTTGCCGATGAGCCGACGGCCGATCTGGACGCGGCCACGGCGGCCGAGGTGACGCGCGGGCTGCTGGCGGCGCATCGCGCCGGTGCGGGCCTGATCGTCGCCACCCATGATCCGGCGCTGGTTGCGACCATCGGTCGCGAATACCGGCTGGGCGCGGGCTGATGCGGCGGGTCTGGCAGGTCATGGCCGCGGGCGGCGGCATGGGCCGGGCCGCTGCGCTGGCGGCGCTGGTCTTGCTGGCTGGCAGCGGCCTTCTGGCGCTGTCGGGCTGGTTCATCACCGCCTCGGCCATCGCCGGGATGACGGCGGGGGTGATGTTTGACGTGTTCCGCCCGGCGGCCTCGGTCCGGGGGCTGGCGCTGATTCGCACCGGCGCACGCTATGCCGAACGGATGCTGGGCCATGACGCCACCCTGCGTGCCGTCGCCGGCTTGCGCGGCGCGGTGCTGGCGGGGCTGGCGGGCCTGCCCTGGGACGCAATGCAGCGCCTGCGCCGGGGACCTGCGCTGGCGCGGGTGGTCGCCGATACCGATGCGCTGGACGGGTTGCCGCTGCGCATCGTGCTGCCGGCACTGGCGGCGCTGCTGGCATTCGCCGGGGCATTCGCGCTGATCGCCTGGCTGGCAGGCTGGCAGATGGCGGTCTGGATCTGCGGCGCGCATCTGGGGCCGGCGTTGGCGGCGGGGGGTTGGGGCTTGCGGCACGCCTCCGGGCTGGCCCGGCAGGCGCTGCGGGCCGAGCGGGATTTTCGCAGCCATGCGCTGGACCTGATCGCCGCGCGTGACGATCTGGCCGTGCATGGCCGCCTGCCCGCGCAGATCGCCCGCGCCATGGCGGCCGAGGCCGAGGCCGCGCGCTTGACCGCCCGGCTTGAGACGACCGAGCGGGCCGTCGCCCTGACGCAGGAACTGGCCCGCATCATTGCCATGGCCGGGGCGCTGGGGCTGGGCGCGACCGGCATCCGGCTGGGGATGTTTGGCCCCGCCATCGCCGCCATGTGCTTTTTCGCCGCCATGGCGCTGGCCGAGGCGACCGCTCCCCTGCGCCGCGCCGTCGCCGATTGGGGCCGCATCCGTGACGCGGCTGATCGGGTGGCGCCGATGCTGGAGCAGGCGATGCCGCCCCCGGTCCCCGCTGTCCCGGCCCTGCCACTGCGCGTCGCGGATCTGCTGGTCCCGGCGGGTGGAGTGTTGGCGATTTCCGGCCCCAGCGGTGCGGGCAAATCGACGCTGCTAAGCCAGATCGCCGGCCTGATCCCGCCCGCGCCCGAGCAAAAAATCACGCTGGCCGGCCGCCCCATTTCCGACTGGCCCGAGCCGGAGCTGCGCGCCGGCCTGGTCCTTGTGCCGCAGCGCGTGGCGCTGATCGCGGGCAGCCTGCGCGAGAATCTGGCGCTGGCCCGCCCCGAGGCCAGCGATGACGACATGCGCGAGATACTTGCCGCGATGCGGCTGGATCATTTGCGCGGCGGCCTCGATCTGCGGCTGGGCGATGGCGGCCTGGGTCTTTCAGGGGGCGAGATGCGGCGAGTCGCGCTGGCCCGCGCGCTGCTGCGCAAGCCGCGGATTCTGCTTCTGGATGAACCGACCGAAGGGCTGGACGAGGCCATGGCCTGCCACGTGATGGGGCAGATCACCCGGCGATCCGACGGGGCTGCGCTGGTTTTCGCCTCGCATCGCGCGTCAGATCTGATGCGGGCTGTATTGCATATCAGGCTGGATTAGTCTGATCTTTAGGACAGGTTGGGGGTGCTCATGGAAATAGGTGTGGTCGAGCTGTCGCGTCTGCAATTTGCAACCACGGCGCTGTTTCATTTTCTGTTCGTTCCCCTGACCCTGGGGCTTTCCGTCATCTGCGCCATCATGGAGACGGTCTATGTCATGACCGACCGCCCGATCTGGCGGCAGATGACCAAGTTCTGGGGCGCGCTGTTCGGGATCAACTTCGCCATCGGTGTCGCCACCGGCATCACCATGGAATTCCAGTTCGGCATGAACTGGGCCTATTATTCGCATTATGTCGGCGACATCTTCGGCGCGCCACTGGCGATGGAGGGGCTGATGGCCTTCTTCATGGAGGCGACCTTTGTCGGCCTGTGGTTCTTTGGCTGGGACCGGCTCAGCAAGCGCGCGCATCTGATGGTGGGCTGGCTGGTGGCGATCGCCACGAACTTCTCGGCGCTGTGGATCCTGATCGCCAATGGCTGGATGCAGTTCCCGGTCGGCGCGCAGTTCAACCCCATCACCATGCGGATGGAACTGACCAGCTTTTTCGATGTCGCCCTGAACCCGGTGGCGCAGGCGAAATTCGTCCATACAGTCAGCGCGGGATATGTCTGCGGCTCGGTTTTCGTGCTGGGGGTCTCGTCGTGGTATCTGCTCAAGGGGCGGCATATCCAGCTGGCGCGGCGCTCGATCGCAGTGGCCTCGGCCTTTGGGCTGGCAGGGGTCATGTCGGTGATCGTTCTGGGCGACGAATCCGGCTATGACGCGAGCGAAAACCAGAAGATGAAGATGGCCGCCATCGAGGCCATGTGGGAAACCGAACCCGCCCCCGCCAGCTTTACCCTGTTCGGATTTCCCGATCAGACCACGCATGAGACGAAATGGGCGATCCATATCCCCTATGTGATGGGCCTGATCGGCACCCGCTCGCTGACGCAGGAAATCGCCGGCATCGACCAGTTGGTGACGCGCGCCCATGACCGGGTGCGCAATGGCATCGTCGCCTATGACCTGATGATGCAGATCCAGGCGCAGCGCGACAGCGGCGTCGATCCCGCGCTGATCGCCCGCTTTCGTCGGCATGAACACGACCTTGGCTATGCGCTTTTGCTGAAAACCCGGGTCGAGGACCCCCGTCAGGCGACCGAGGAACAGATCTCGCAGGCCGCCGCCGATACCGTCCCGCATGTCTGGCCGATTTTTTGGGCCTTCCGCATCATGGTCGGTCTGGGCTTTGGCATGCTCTGCATGATGGGCTATTTCTTCTGGCGCGCCTCGTTCCGCCGGATGAGCTTTCCCAGATGGGCGCTGTGGCTGGCGGTGATCGCGACGCCCGCGCCATGGATCGCCATCGAAATGGGCTGGATCGTCGCCGAATATGGCCGCCAGCCCTGGACCGTGGCCGAGGTCCTGCCCACCGCGCTATCCGTCAGCCACCTGAGCGTGGCCGAGGTGGCGGTGACGCTGGCGGGCTTTGTGCTGCTGTATTCGGCGCTGTTCGTGGTCGAGATGGGCTTGATGTTCAAATACATCCGCAAGGGCCCGCATGAGGATGTCGCCCTGACCGAGGACTGGATGCAACGGCATGAAAACCGGCTTTCCGGCCGGGCGGAGGTGGCGAAATGATCCTGTTCGAGCTGGTTCCCTTTGAGTTCCTGCGCGTGGTCTGGTGGCTGCTGATCGGGGTCATGCTGATCGCATTCGCGCTGACCGATGGTTTCGACATGGGCACGGGGATGCTTTTGCCCTTTGTCGCCCGCACCGATCTGGAACGCCGCGTGGTCATCAACACCGTCGGCCCGGTCTGGGAGGGCAATCAGGTCTGGTTCATTCTGGGCGGCGGCTCGATCTTTGCGGCATGGCCGCCGCTTTATGCGATCAGTTTCTCGGGCTTTTATATGGCCATGTTCCTGATCCTGACGGCGCTGATCCTGCGGCCGGTGGCCTTCAAGTATCGCAGCAAGCGCGAGGGGACGCGCTGGCGGGCAATGTGGGACCGGGCGCTGTTCATCGGCGGCTTTGTCCCGGCGCTTTTGTTCGGGGTGGCGGTGGGCAATGTCCTTCTGGGGGTGCCCTTTCACCTGACCCCCGACCTGATGCCGGTCTATGAGGGCGGGCTTTTCGGCAAGCTTTTCGGCCTCTTGCGGCCCTTCGCGCTGCTTTGCGGGCTGGTCTCGCTGGCGATGGCGGTGATGCTGGGCGCCGGCTGGCTGGTCCTGAAGACCGAGGGCGTCATTCAGGACCGTGCCCGCGCCATCGGCCGTCCGGCGGCATTGCTGGCGCTGGCGGGCTATCTGCTGGCCGGGATCTGGCTGGCCTATGGCATTCAGGGCTACGGCTTCGTGACCGAGCCGCCCCATGACGGCCCCTCGAACCCCTTGCTGCATCAGGTCACGCATGGCGGCAGCTGGCTGACCGCCTATGCCGAACGCCCGTGGATCGCGATTGCGCCGGTGCTGGGGGTGCTTGGCACGCTCATGGCATGGCGCGCCATCGGCCGGCGGGGGGAATTGTCGCCTCTGGGCTGGGCGCAACTGGGCGGCTTTGGCATGATCGCCTCGGTCGGGCTGGTGATGTTTCCCTTCATCCTGCCCTCGAACACCCATCCCGACAGCTCGCTTTCGGTTTGGGATGCCTCGTCCTCGCATCTGACGCTGTTCGTGATGCTGGTGGGCGGCGCGATCTTCTTGCCGCTGATCATGGTCTATACGGCCTGGGTTTACCGCGTTCTCTGGGGCAAGGTGACCCCGGACGAGGTCGAGAACCCCGACACGCACGCCTACTGAAAGGACACGCGCATGTGGTATTTCGCATGGATGCTGGGACTGCCGCTGGCGGCGGGTTTCGCGGTGCTGAACGCGATGTGGCTGGAACTGGACGAGGACCGCCGCATGCTGGAAGGCCGCGACAAGGACGCCTGAGCCCCGCATGGCGCAGGGGGCTTGCGCGCATGCCCCGAATGGGATTTTCCTGCGCATATGACCCGCTTTCGCTTCGCCCCGATCCCTGCCGCGCTGCCCGCGACGGTCCCCTTCACCGGCCCCGAGACGCTTGAGGCGCGGCGCGGCGCGCCCTTCCGCGCCCGGCTTGGCGCCAATGAGAACGGCTTTGGCCCCTCACCCCTCGCCATCGCGGCGATGGCCAGGGCGGCAAGCGAGGTCTGGAAATACGGCGATCCCGACAGCCACGACCTGCGCCACGCGCTGGCCCGCCATCACGGCACCGCCCCCGAAAACATCATGCTGGGCGAGGGGATCGACGGGCTTCTGGGCCTCTTGGTGCGGCTGATGGTGGCGCCGGGGCAGGGGGTGGTGACCTCGGACGGCGCCTATCCGACCTTCAACTATCACGTCGCGGGCTTTGGGGGCGTCCTCCACAAGGTCCCTTATCTGGACGATGCCGAGGATCCTTCCGCCCTGACCCGCGCCGCGCGGGAAACCGGCGCAAGGCTGGTCTATCTGGCCAATCCCGACAACCCGATGGGCAGCTGGCATCCGGGCACGCGCATCACCGCGATGCTGGACGACCTGCCCGCATCCAGCCTTCTGGTCCTCGACGAGGCTTACGCCGAATTCGCCCCCGATGATGCCATCCCCCGGATCGACCCCGAGGATGCCCGCGCCATCCGCTTTCGCACCTTCTCGAAAGCCTATGCCATGGCGGGCGCGCGCGTCGGCTATGCCATCGGCCCGGCGGAACTGATCGCGGGCTTTGACCGCATCCGCAACCATTTCGGCCTGAACCGCATCGGACAGGCCGGCGCGCTGGCCGCGCTCGAGGATCAGGACTGGCTGGCCCATATCCGCGCGCAAGTCGCCCATGCCCGCACCCGCATCGGCGCAATCGCACAGGAAAACGGCCTGACGCCGCTGCCCTCGGCCACGAATTTCGTTGCCATCGATTGCGGGCGCGACGGCGCCCATGCCCGCCGCGTCCTTGCCGCACTGGACGCCGAGGGCATCTTCGCCCGCATGCCGGGCGTCGCGCCCATGGATCGCTGCATCCGCGTCTCCTGCGGACCCGGGGCGGAACTCGACGCCTTCGCCGAAGCCCTGCCACGCGCCCTGAAGGCCGCAGGCTAAACGCCGCGCCTGACTTTCTTCTTCATCCAAATATCCATGCCGCCCGCGCCGTCAGCCCAAAGGCAGCATGGTTGTCGCCTTCAGCTCCTCCATGGACAAAAGCGCGGTGACATTGTGGATCTTCACCTCGGAAATCAGCGCCTGATAGAAGCGGTCATAGGCGCGGGCATTGCTGACCCGGACCTTCAGGATATAGTCGATATCCCCGGCCAGCCGATGCGCCTCCAGCACTTCGGGGCGCGCCCGCACCGCGGACAGGAAGCGCCGCGCCCAGTCGGGATCGTGCTCGCTGGTGCGGATCAGCACGAAGAAACAGGCATCCAGCCCCAGCGCGTCCGGGTCCAGCAGAGCCACCTGCGCCCGGATCACGCCGGCCTCGCGCAGCTTGCGAATCCGGTTCCAGACCGGGGTCTTGGAGGCCCCCACCCGCGCCGCGATATCGTCAAGCGACAGGGTCGCGTCCTCCTGCAGCAGGGACAGGATTTTCCGGTCGGTCTCGTCCAGCCGGATCGGTGTTTGTCGGTCTGCGGTCATTTTGAAATATGGTCCTGTCTCGCGACGCTTGGCTTGGAAGATGTTTCTTATTTTTTCCCCCTACTCGTCAATATGGGGGATTTTTTCCTATATTCCCTTACGAGAAAACGAAAGGCAAAGGTCATGTCCAAAGGCTTCACCCCCTCCGCCGCAACCCCCGCTGTCATTACCGCCAATGACCTGCGCATGGGCCATTGCGTGTGGATGCAGGATGGTGGCTGGACCTCTGATCCGCGCGAGGCCCAGCTTTACGAAGACGAGGCCATTGCCGAAATCGCGCTGCTTGAGGCGATCGCACAGGGCAATATCGTCGTCGGCCCCTATCTGGCCGAGGCCCGCCGGGGCGCGGATGGCCGCCCCGAGCCCACCCATTTCCGCGAGGCCTTCCGTCGTCGGGGCCCCTCCAACTATTTCCATGGCAAGCAAGCCGATCTCGAGGCCAGCAATGTTTGATGCCCGTCCCCAGCATAACGAATATCTGCGCCATCGCTCGGCCCAGTTCCGCAGTCAGGTCGAACGCCGCCTGAACGGCAGCCTGACCGAGGACGAATTCCGTCCGCTGCGGCTGATGAACGGCGTCTATCTGCAATTGCATGCCTATATGCTGCGCGTGGCCATTCCTTACGGCACGATCAGCCCTGACCAGATGCGCACGCTGGCGCTTTTGGCCAGCAAATGGGACAAGGGCTACGGCCATTGGACCACGCGCCAGAACATCCAGTTCAACTGGCCGAAACTGGTGGATATTCCCGATATGCTGGACGCGCTGGCCGATGTGGGCCTGCATGCCATCCAGACCTCGGGGAACACGATCCGCAACGTGACCACCGATGCCTTCGCCGGTGCCGCTGCCGATGAGGTGACGGACCCGCGCCCCTATGCCGAACTGCTGCGCCAATGGTCCACCGATCACGGCGAATTCCAGTTCCTGCCGCGCAAGTTCAAGATCGCCATTTCGGGCGGCAAGCAGGACCGCGCGGTCATCGCCGCCCATGATATCGGGCTGCGTCTGGTCACCAATGACGCGGGTGAGCTGGGCTTTCAGGTCTGGATCGGCGGCGGGCTGGGCCGCACGCCGCTTTTGGGCAAGGTCGTGCGCGAGTTCCTGCCCGAGGCGGACCTGCTGCCCTATGTCGAGGCGATCATCTCGACCTATAACCTCGCCGGGCGGCGCGACAACAAATACAAGGCGCGCATCAAGATCACCGTGGCCGAGCGCGGTCTGGACGTCATGCGCGAGGAAATCGAGGCCGAGTTCCTGAACCGCCGCGCGGTCTTTACCGGCGTCGATCAGGCGCTGCTGAACGATCTCAAGAACGTCTATGCCCCGCCCGCCTTCCGCGACGCGCCCGAGGGTGACTATGAGGCGCAGCGCGCCCGTCATCCGGCCTTCCGCAGCTGGACCGACACCAACCTGCTGGCGCATCGCGTCGCGGGCTATGCCAGCGTGACCGTGACCTTCAAGGCGCCGGGCCAGACGCCGGGCGATGCCAGCGCCGAACAGATGCTGCTTCTGGCCGATCTGGCCGAGCGTTTCGGCCATAGCGACCTGCGCATCGCCCATGACCAGAACGTGGTCCTGCCGCATGTCCACAAGTCGGACCTTTACGCGCTTTACGAGGCGCTGCGCGAGGCCGGTCTTGCCACCGCCAATGCCGGGCTGATCAGCGACATCATCGCCTGCCCGGGCATGGATTATTGCGCGCTGGCGACGGCGCGCTCGATCCCGGTGGCGCAGGACATCGCCGACCATTTCCGCGCCCGCGGCCTCGAGGACGAGATCGGCAAGTTCAACATCCGCATCTCGGGCTGCATCAACGCCTGCGGCCATCACCACTTGGGCCATATCGGCATTCTGGGGCTGGATCGCGCGGGTGTCGAAAACTACCAGATCACGCTGGGCGGTGACGGCTATGACATTCCCGCCATTGGCGAGCGTGCCGGCGCCGGTTTCCCCGGCGAAGAGGTGGTCCCGGCCATCGACCGGGTGATCGACGCCTATCTGGAACTGCGCGAATCGCCGGATGAGCGCTTCATCGACACCTATCGCCGACTGGGGGTAGCGCCGTTCAAGGCGGCGCTGTATCCGGCCAATGCTTGATCAGACGCTGGACGCCCGCGCCGCGCGCCTGAACGAGCGCTACAAGCACCACGCCGCGACCGAGGTCCTGCGCCGCGCGTTGAACGACCCCGATCTGGGGCGGGTGACGCTGGTGTCGTCCTTTGGATCTGAATCGGTCGTGCTTTTGCACATGGTCTCGGTCGTGGCGCCGGGCACGCCGGTCCTGTTCATCGACACGCAGATGCTGTTTCAGGAAACCCTGGACTATCAGGTCGAGGTTGCCGAAAAGCTGAAGCTGACCAATGTCCGCGTCGTGCGCGCGACCGAACGCGAGGTGGCGCTGAACGATCCGGACGGGACGCTGCACCAGTTCAACACCGATGCCTGCTGCGATCTGCGCAAGACCATCCCGCTGGAACGCGAGCTGTCGCAGTTCGACGCGTGGATCACCGGGCGCAAGCGCTTTCAGGGCGGGCAGCGGACCGAGCTGCAATTCTTTGAATCCGAGGCCCCCTCGCGGTTGCGGATCAATCCGCTGGCCCATTGGCGTTCGCAGGACGTTCAGGACTATCTGGCCGAAAACAACTTGCCCCGGCATCCGCTGGTCGCCAAGGGCTATGCCTCGATCGGCTGCGCGCCCTGCACCTCGCCCGTCAAGCCGGGCGAGGACCCCCGCGCCGGGCGCTGGCGCGGCAGCCAGAAGACCGAATGCGGCATCCATTTCATCGGCGGCAAGATGGTCCGCACAGGAGCGAATGCATGAGCGAATTTTTCCTTGTCCGCGATGACGGCTTTCACCCCGATGATGGCGCGGATCCGGTCGTGCTGGCGCCTGATACCGACCCGGCGACGCTGGGGGACCATCTGGACCGCGAGCTGATCGCGGTGGACTTCCCCTCGATGACCGATGGGCGCGGTTTCACGCTGGCGCGGCTCTTGCGCGAAAAGGGCTATCAGGGCCGGCTGCGCGCCGTGGGCGGGCTGATCGCCGATCAATACGCCATGGCCCGCCGCGTCGGCTTTGACGAGGTGCGCATTCCCGCCGCCCTTGCCGCCCGCCAGCCGCAGGACCAGTGGCTTTTCCGCGCCGACTGGCAGAACTGGGACCATCGGTCGCGTCTTGCCGGCTGAATACCGGGATCGTCGGGCTTTCGCCTGACCCCCTTAATGGAATAGATAACACGGGACCCTGACATGACACTGGATCTTTCCGTGGCTGACGCTGCTGTAAAACCCGCCAAGACCCTGCCCGACGCGCAGACCGTGACCTCGGTCAGGCATTGGACCGACAGCCTGTTCTCGTTCCGCGTGACGCGGCCGGCCAGCCTGCGATTCCGCTCGGGCGAATTCGTGATGATCGGCCTGCCCGGTGAGAACGGCAAGCCGATCCTGCGCGCCTATTCCATCGCCTCGCCCAATTGGGACGAAGAGCTGGAATTCTATTCGATCAAGGTGCCGGACGGGCCGCTGACCTCGAAGCTGCAACTGATCCAGCCGGGGGACGAGATCATCCTGCGCCCCAAGCCCGTGGGAACGCTGGTTCTGGACGCGCTTCTGCCCGGCAAGCGCATGTGGTTTCTGGCCACCGGCACCGGGATCGCGCCCTTTGCCTCGCTGATGCGCGACCCCGAGACCTATGAGCGTTACGAGCAGGTCATCATGATGCATACCTGCCGCACCGCCGAAGAGCTGACCTATGGCCGCGAGCTGGTCGAGAACCTGAAGCACGATCCGCTTCTGGCCGAGCTTTACGGCGAGGATTTCGCCAAGCGGCTGCTGTACTACCCGACGACGACGCGGGAAGAGGGGCCGTTCATGGGCCGGATCACCGATAACCTGACCTCGGGCAAGGTCTTTGCCGATCTGGACCTGCCGGCCATGGATGCGGCGAATGATCGCGCCATGATCTGTGGCAGTCTTGCCTTCAACACCGACGTCAAGGAAGTGCTGGAAGGCTTTGGTCTGCGCGAGGGCGCCAACAGCGATCCCAAGGAATTCGTGGTCGAAAAGGCCTTTGTCGGCGACGGGGTCTGAGCTGCCGGACCGGGGGTTTCACACCCCCGGACCCCCGTGGGATATTTGCCCATGAAAGAAAGGCGCCGTTGACAGTCCGCTGAGGGATGCCCATGTTCCCGGGCCGAATCATGCGAAGGAATTTTCATGCCTGTCGTCGTCGTCGAATCCCCTGCCAAAGCCAAGACGATCAACAAATATCTTGGCGATGACTATACGGTTCTGGCGTCCTTTGGGCATGTCCGTGACCTGCCGCCCAAGGATGGCAGCGTCGATCCCGACGACGAATTCGCGATGAAATGGGAAGTCGCGGCGGATTCCAAAAAGCACATCAAGGCGATCAAGGATGCTCTGAGCGCCGATCCCAATCTTGTGCTGGCCACCGACCCCGATCGCGAGGGCGAGGCGATTTCCTGGCATCTGAAAGAGGCGCTGGAGCCGGTGCTGAAAAAGGGCGCCGCCGTCAGCCGCGTCACCTTCAACGCCATCACCAAATCCGCCGTGACCGAGGCCATGGCCAATCCGCGCCAGATCGACCAGCCGCTGGTCGATGCCTATCTGGCGCGCCGGGCGCTGGATTATCTGGTCGGCTTCAACCTGTCGCCGGTCTTGTGGCGCAAGCTGCCGGGTGCGAAATCGGCCGGGCGCGTGCAATCTGTCGCCTTGCGCATCATTGTCGACCGCGAGATGGAGATCGAGGCCTTCAAGGCCCGCGAATACTGGTCGGTCCATGCCCGGCTGGCGACGCCGCGCGGCGATCAGTATGACGCAACGCTGGTCACCTATGGCGGCAAGAAGCTGGAGCGCTTTGACATCGCCACCGAAAAGGATGCGATGCTGGCGGTCTCGGCCATTGCAAGCCGCGATCTGAAGGTCGTCAGCGTTGCCGCCAAGCCCGCGAGCCGCAATCCCTGGCCGCCCTTCATGACCTCGACCCTGCAGCAGGAGGCCAGCCGCAAGCTGGGTCTTGGCGCTCGGGCCTGCATGTCGGCGGCGCAGCGGCTTTATGAGGCCGGCCACATCACCTATATGCGGACCGACGGCATCGACATGGCCCCCGAGGCGGTGATGGCCGCCCGCGATGCGATCAAGAAGCGTTTCGGCGAGGAATACCTGCCGAAAAGCCCGCGCATGTACAAGAACAAGGCCAAGAATGCGCAGGAAGCGCATGAATGTATCCGTCCGACCGACATGATGCTGTCGCCCGACCGGCTGCCCGTGTCCGACAAGGATCAGAAGGCGCTTTATGACCTGATCTGGAAGCGCACCATCGCATCCCAGATGGAATCGGCGCGGATGGAGCGCACGACCGTCGAGATCGGCTCGGCCGATACCCAGATCGGGCTGCGCGCCAATGGGCAGGTCATGCTGTTTGACGGCTTCCTGAAGGTTTACGATCAAGGTCGCGACGATGAGGAAGACGAGGACAGCCGCCGCCTGCCGCTGATCGAGGAGGGCGAGGCGGCATCAAAACGCGGCATCACCCCCGAGCAGCATTTCACTCAGGCGCCCCCCCGCTATACCGAAGCCACGCTGGTCAAGCGCATGGAAGAGCTGGGGATCGGGCGTCCCTCGACCTATGCCAGCATCGTCACGACCATTCAGGACCGCGATTACGTCCGCAAGGAACAGAACCGTCTGATCCCCGAGGACAAGGGCCGGCTGGTCACGATCTTTCTGCTGAAATATTTCCCGCGCTATGTCAGCTACGACTTCACCGCCCATCTTGAGGGCGAGCTGGACGATATCAGCGCCGGCGATCTGGCATGGCGCGAGGTGCTGCGCCGCTTCTGGCGGGATTTCACCGTCGCGCTGGAGGGCACGAGCGAGCTGCGCATCGGCGAAGTGCTGGAGGCGATCGACGACGCCCTTGCCCCGCATCTTTACCCGCCGCGCGCCGATGGCTCGGATCCGCGGGAATGCCCGCTCTGCCATATCGGGCGGCTGCATTTGAAGACTGCGCGTTCGGGCGGGGCCTTTATCGGTTGCACCAATTACCCCGAATGCCGCTTTACCCGGCCGATCAGCAGCCCCGATGCCGAAGTGGTCGGCGACGCGGTCCTGGGCGAGGATCAGGGCGACCAGATCAGCCTGAAGAACGGCCGCTTTGGCCCCTATGTCCAGCGCGGCGAGGCGACGGCCGAGGTGCCGAAACCGCCGCGCGCCTCGGTGCCCAAGGGCTGGGAACTGGCCTCGGTCGATCTGGAACGGGCGCTGGCGCTTTTGGCCCTGCCGCGCGAGATCGGCCCCCATCCCGAGGATGGCGTGGCCGTCGAGGCCGGGATCGGGCGCTATGGTCCCTATGTGAAGCATGGCCCGAAATATGTGAACCTGCCCGAGGTCGATGAGGTCTTTACCATCGGCATGAACCGCGCGGTCGAGGTGCTGGCCAGCAAGCAGATGCGGGGCCGGGCGGCGCCGGTCGCGGCGCTGGCCGAACTGGGCGAGCATCCCGATGGTGGGGCGGTTCAGGTGATGAACGGGCGCTATGGACCCTATGTCAAATGGGGCAAGGTCAATGCCACGCTGCCGCGCGACATGGAGCCGGGCGCCATCACCATGGAACAGGCGCTGGAGTTGATCACCGCCAAGGCCTCGAAATCGGGCAAGAAGCCGGCAAAGAAGCCTGCCGCCAAGACGGCGGCCAAGGCCGAGAAGGCCCCGGCGAAAAAGGCGGCTGCCAAGAAGCCGGCGGCCAAGAAGCCCGCCGCCAGGAAAGCCGCCAAGCCCAAGGCTGCTGAGGAATGACGACCCGGGCGCTTCGCGTTTGACGCGAGCGCCGGGGGTGCTAGCCTGACCTTGCGTAATTGAAAGGTGAGGCCATGATCAGAATGACATTGCGGGCCGGCGCGACTGCGCTGGCCATCTTTCCGCTGCTCGCCCCGGCAAGCTGGGCAAAGGATGCGGCAATATTCGACACATTGGACCGCATTCATCCGGTCTGGGCCGCGAATGGCATGGTCTCGGCGCAGGAGCGCCTTGCCGCCGAGATCGGCCGCGACATCATGGAAAAGGGCGGCAATGCCGTCGATGCCGGTGTCGCCGTGGCCTTCGCGCTGGCGGTGACGCTGCCGCGGGCGGGCAATATCGGCGGCGGCGGCTTCATGCTGGTCCATGACGCCAAGACCGGCCAGACCCATGCCATCGATTACCGCGAAATGGCGCCCTCGGGCGCATCGCGGGACATGTTCCTGAACGCGGCGGGCGATGCCGACAGCGACAAGTCGCTTTACAGCGGCTCGGCCTCGGGCGTGCCGGGCACGGTTGCGGGGATGAAGCTGGCACTGGACAAATACGGCACCATGCCCTGGGCCGATGTCATCGCCCCCGCGATCAAGCTGGCCGAAGAGGGCATCATCGTCACCCCCGAACTGGTCGACAGCATCGAGGCCGAGCGTGAATACCTGACGAAATATCCCGCGACGGTAAAAGTGTTCTTCAAGGAGGGCGGCGCGGGCTATCGCCCCGGCGACAGGCTGGTGCAGGCCGATCTGGCAAAGACGCTGAAGAAGATCGCGGCCGAAGGCCCGGACGGCTTTTACAAGGGCGAGGTGGCCGAGGCGATCTCCAAGGCCGTGCAGGCTGATGGCGGGCTGATCACGCCCGAGGACATGGCCGCCTATAAGGTCATCGAGCGCGAGCCGGTCAGGGGCAGCTATCGCGGCCATGAGATCGTCTCGATGCCGCCGCCCTCGTCCGGGGGTGTCCACCTGATCCAGATCCTGAACACGCTGGAGGGCTATCCCATCGGCGCGCTTGGCCAGAACTCGGCCGAGACGATCCACCTGATGGCCGAGACGATGAAGCTGGCCTATGCCGACCGCTCGGAATATCTGGGCGCCCCAGATTTCGTCGATGTGCCGGTGGCCGCGCTGACCAGCAAGGAATATGCCGCTGACATGCGCGCCAAGATCGACGCCGATTTCGCTCGCCCCGCCGCGCAGATCGCGCCGGCGGATCTGGCGCCCTACGAATCCGACCAGACCACGCATTTCTCGGTCGCGGACAAGGACGGCAATGCGGTCTCGAACACCTATACGATCAACATGAATTACGGCTCGGGGCTGGTCGCGGATGGCACCGGCGTGTTGATGAACAACGAGATGGACGATTTTTCCGCCAAGCCCGGCACACCCAACGGCTTTGGCCTGATCGGGGGCGACGCCAATGCCGTTCAGGCGGGCAAGCGGCCGCTATCCTCGATGACGCCGACCATTGTGCTGAAGGATGGCAAGGTCTGGCTGGTCACCGGCTCGCCCGGCGGGGCGCGGATCATCACCACGGTCCTGCAGGTGGTGATGAACGTGATCGATCACGGCATGAACGTGGCCGAGGCCTCGACCGCGCCGCGTGTCCATCACCAGTGGTTGCCCGATGAATTGCGGGTCGAAGAGGGGATCAGCCTGGATACGGTGCGGATCTTGCAGGCCAAGGGCCACACCATCGCGCTGAAGGACGCCATGGGCTCGACCCAGTCGATCCTGCGCGACCCGGCGACCGGGGCGCTTTACGGCGCCTCGGACCCGCGCCGGCCGGATGCGGCGACGCTGGGCTATTGAAGCAGGTAATCGCGCAGCGCGACGGCGTTGTTGTGCTGCGCGTCCTTTGCCGCGAAGAGCAGCGTGACCGGGCCGCGGGCGATCATTGCCCGCAATTCGGCCACCGGGCCGGGATTGGCGTCCAGTTCCGCAGCGTAACGGCGGCGGAATTCGGGCCATTTCGCCGGATCATGGTCAAACCAGTGCCGCAATTCCTCCGAGGGGGCGATGTCCTTGAGCCACGGCGTATCCGCGCCCAGCCGCGCGTGGCTGATGCCGCGCGGCCAAAGCCGGTCCACCAGCACCTTTTGCCCCTCATTCTCGGGGGCGGGGTCATAGACGCGGCGAAGGGAAATCTGCCTCATGATTCATCCTTTTGCCGGATCGCCCTCCGGTCGCGCTAACAGCGGGGCCGCCGCGTTGACTTTGGTTTCCGAATCGGACCACAACGGCCTCGTCCAACTGTGGAGGAAGGTATGAAGAAGGTCTATGCGAGCGCGGATGCCGCGCTGGACGGCCTGTTGCAGGACGGCATGCTGATCGCGGCCGGCGGCTTTGGCCTTTGCGGCATTCCCGAGCTGCTGATCGACGCCATTCTCAAGGCGGGCACCAAGGATCTGACCGTCGCCAGCAACAATTGCGGCGTCGATCATTTCGGTCTGGGCAAGCTTCTGGACAGCCGCCAGATCAGGAAGATGATCTCCTCCTATGTGGGCGAGAATGCCGAGTTCATGCGCCAGTATCTGTCGGGCGAGCTGGAGCTGGAATTCAACCCGCAGGGCACGCTGGCCGAGCGGATGCGGGCGGGCGGCGCCGGCATTCCCGGCTTCTACACCCAGACCGGCGTTGGTACGGTGATCGCCGAGGGCAAGCCGGTCATGGAATTCGACGGCCGGGAATATATCCTTGAGCGCGGGATCGTCGCCGATCTCTCGATCGTCAAGGCATGGAAGGCCGACGCCACTGGCAATGCGATTTTCCGCAAGACCGCCCGCAACTTCAACGTGCCGGCAGCCAAATGCGGCAAGGTCTGCGTGCTGGAGGTCGAGGAAATCGTCCCGGTCGGCAGCCTTGACCCCGATCACATCCACCTGCCGGGCATCTATGTGCATCGCCTGATCCAGGGCCAACATGAAAAGCGCATCGAACAGCGCACCACCCGCAAGCGTGAGGAGGCCTGAGCCATGGGATGGGACCGCAATCAAATGGCCGCCCGCGCCGCGCAGGAACTGCAGGACGGCTGGTATGTGAACCTTGGCATCGGCATCCCGACGCTGGTCGCGAACTATATCCCCGAGGGCGTCGAGGTGACGTTGCAATCGGAAAACGGCATGCTGGGTATCGGCCCCTTTCCCTATGAGGGCGAAGAGGATCCAGACCTTATCAATGCCGGCAAGCAGACGGTGACGGCGCTGCCACAGACCTCGTTCTTCGACAGTGCCGAAAGCTTTGCCATGATCCGCGGCGGCAAGATCGCCATGGCGATCCTGGGTGCGATGGAGGTGGCCGAAAACGGCGATCTGGCGAACTGGATGATCCCCGGCAAGCTGGTCAAGGGCATGGGCGGGGCGATGGATCTGGTCGCCGGCGTCGGCCGCGTGGTGGTGGTGATGGACCACACCAACAAGGCCGGTGAATCGAAGGTGCTGAAGGCCTGCACCCTGCCGCTGACCGGCCAGAAAGTGGTGGACCGCATCATCACCAACCTTGGCGTGCTGGACGTGGTCGAGGGCGGTCTGAAAATCGTCGAACTGGCCGATGGCGTCAGTGAGGACGAGTTGCGCGCCTCGACCGAGGCGACGATCGTCGGCTGATCTGCGAAGGCAGAGGGGGCTGTCTGCCCCCTCTTGCGGCGGACGCCGCAATTCACCCCCGAGGATATTTCGACATGAAAGAAAGCGGCGGGCCGCTGGACGCGGAAGCGATTGCACTGCTCTTTACCCGTGACGGCCAGTATCTGTGCGCGCGTTGGGGCAGGCCGATTGCGCCGGTGATCTTTGGACTGGCCGATGAAAGTCTCGCGGTGTTTCGCGATGCGACCCGGGCGGTGATCGCCGATACTCGCCATCCGCTGGCCGAGACCGATCCCGAGATGGGCGCGAACATGATGAGCTTTTTCGTCCGCGATTGGGACGAACTGGCAGAGTTGCCCGATCTGGACCGGTTGACCGGGCAGGAGGGGCTGGCGGATCGGCTCAAGGATCGGGATGCGGACCAATACCGGCTGTTTCGCTTTGACCCCGATGGCACCATTCGCGCCTGCATGAAATTCGTCAACATGGGCGGCAAGCTGGCCGAGGCGCATCCCGCGCAACTGGCCGAGGCGCTCGCCGTCAATTCGATGCTGACCTTTGCCCATGAGGTGACGCCGACCCCGCAACTGGCCGCGCTGATCCGCGCCGCCTATGACCCGGTCATGCCCGCGGTCGCCCGCGATCCCTCGCATGCCTTGCGGCTGGCGGCGCGATTGCCGCATTAGCCCTTTGCGCTTCTTTCATGTCCAAATATCCTCCGGGGGAGTCGCGCATCGCGCGACGGGGGTGGAAAACCCCCAGCCCCCCTATCCGTCAGGACCGCCATGCACCGTTTCCCGATTCGCGTCTATTACGAGGACACCGACCTTGCCGGGATCGTCTATTACGCCAACTATCTGAAATTCATTGAGCGCGCGCGCTCGGAATGGCTGCGCGAACTGGGCGTGGACCAGTTGCGGATGAAGGCCGAGGGGCTGGTCTTTGCCGTCCGCCGCATCGAGGCCGATTACCTGTCCCCCGCGCGTTTCGACGATCTGCTGGCGGTTGAAACCGGGCTGAGTGCGCTAAGCCCGGCGCGGATCGTGCTGGATCAGCGCGTCTTGCGCGACGGCAAGGTGCTGTTTGCCGCGCAGGTGACGGTGGTCTGCGTCAATGACGCCGGACGCCCGGCGCGCATCCCGGCCGAGGTTGCGGCGCGGGTGCAGGGTGCCGATCTCGCGCCGAAGTGACGCAGAATTGACGTTTGCGGGGCTTTGTCCCGGCAAGTGCTTCTGCTAACTGGCCGGTCAGAAGCCGCCCAGCACGCGGACCCAAAGGACAGGCCATCATTCATGGAACAACTCGCCGCAGCCGGGCAGCCGGTCGATTTCTCGCTGATCGCGCTTTTCGTGCGCGCATCATTCACGGTGCAGATCGTCATGGTGCTGCTGGTCGTGGCCTCGTCCTGGGCCTGGTCGATCATCATCCAGAAATTCGTGACCTATGCGCAGGTCCGGCGCGAGGCCGATCGCTTTGACCGCGCCTTCTGGTCGGGCCAGCCCTTGGACGATCTTTACGACCGCGTTGGCGAGACGCCCTCGGGCCCGTCCGAGCGCATCTTTGCCGCCGGCATGACCGAATGGCGCCGCAGCCACCGCGATGACGGCAACCTCATTGCCGGGGTCACCGCCCGGATCGAGCGGGCGATGAACGTGGCGATCAGCCGCGAAAACGACCGCCTGACGCGCGGGCTGCCGTTCCTGGCCACCGTCGGCTCGACCGCGCCTTTCATCGGGCTTTTCGGCACCGTCTGGGGCATCAAGACCGCCTTCGAGGAAATCGCGATCTCGCAGAACACCTCGCTGGCCGTGGTCGCGCCCGGCATTGCCGAGGCGCTGGTCGCCACCGCGCTTGGCCTTCTGGCCGCGATCCCTGCGGTCATCTTCTACAACAAGCTCAGCGCCGATTCCGACCGGCTGATCAGCAATCAGGAAGCCTTTGCCGACGAGTTCTCGACCATCCTGTCGCGCCAGCTGGACGACGAATAAATGGGGGCCGGGGTCGTCAAGCGCAGCCACAAGGGCCGGGGCCGCCGCCGCAGCCAGCCCATGTCGGAAATCAACGTCACGCCCTTTGTGGACGTGATGCTGGTCCTGCTGATCATCTTCATGGTCGCGGCGCCGCTGTTGACCGTGGGCGTGCCGCTGGAGCTGCCCAAGACCGCCGCCCAGGCCGTCCCGGCCGAACCCGAAGAGCCGCTGAGCGTCTCGGTCACCACCGACGGGCCGATCATGGTCATGACCACCGAGGTCCCCGAGGCAGAACTGGTCACGCGCCTGCGCGCCGTGGCCGAGGAACGTCAAAGCGACAAGATCTATCTGCGCGCCGACGGCGCCATCCCCTATGCCCGGATCATGGAGGTCATGGGGGCGCTGAACGCCGCCGGCTTCAACAATATCGTGCTGGTCACCGAGGCTGGCGGCCCGCGCATGGATGCGGACGGCTAGGCCATGGACCGTGCGGATCGCATCGGCTACTGGGTCTCGGGCGTGGCGCATGCGGGGCTGATCGGCGCGGCGCTGGCCGGCGGCGCGCTGTTCCGCCCGCAGCCGCTTGAGGCCGTGCGCATGGCCGAGGTCGCCACCATGTCCGAGGCCGAATTCCAGTCGCTGGCCAGTGCCGCGGCCGGGCGCGGGCCGGTTTCTAATGTGGCCTCCAGCACGCCGGCCCAGCCGCGTCCGCCGGTGAATGAAAACCGCCTTGGCCCGCCCGAGGCGACCAGCCCGCCCGATCCCGATGCGCAGGCGGCCGAGCTGACGACGCCCTCGGATCAGGCCGAGGCGCGGCCGGACCTGTCGGATTTCCAGACCCCGAACCCGCCGGTGACGGTGGCGACGGATGCCCCGCAGCCGGCCCAGCCCTCGGATGCGGTCGAGATCGCGGCACTGCCCCGTGACGCCGACCGGCCCGATCCGGCGCGCAACCCCGCGCAGCCGCAATCGCCGGCGCCGATCCCGCAACGCTCGGCGTTGGCACCGCAGGATTCGGCGCGCCCGCGCGGCCGCCCCGAAGGTCTGGCCGAGGCCGTGCAGGCCCGCCGCGAGGCCGCAGCCGCTGCCCGCCAGCGCGAACAGGTGCTGGCGCGCGAGGCCGAGGAGGCCGCCGCCGAGGAAGCCGCCGCCGCCAAGCGGCAGGAGGCCGCCGCCCGCCGCGCCGCTGACGAACGCGCCCGCGAGGAGCGGCGCGAGAATGAGCGCCGCGAGGCCGAGGCGGAAACCGCCCGCAAGTCCGAGGAAGCCGCCGCCCGCGCCCGCCGTCAGGCCGATGCCGAGGCCGCCGCGCAGGAAGCCGCCGCCGAGGACGCCGCAGCCGAAAAGCGGGCGGCTGAAAAGGCCGCTGCCGAGAAGAAGGCCGCCGAAAAGAAGGAGGCCGCGCGCAAGGCCGCCGCAGCCGAGGCCGCTGCTGCCGAAAAGGCCGCTGCCCCTGAAAAAGCTGCTGCGGAAAAGAAAGCCGCCGCGCGCCGTGCCGCTGAAAAGAAAGAGGCAGAAGAGAAAGAAGCCGCCGAAAAGGCTGCAGCCGAGAAAAAGGCCGCCGATGCCAAGGCCGCCGCCAAGGCCAAGGAACAGGCCGAGGCCGAGCGCAAGGCCAGCGAGGCCGCCAAGCGCGCCGCGCTGGAAGAGGCGATGCAGGACGAGGGCTCGGGCGGTTCGGGCGGCGGAGGTGCTGCGACCAATGGCCCGCCGCTCAGCCAGGGCGAAAAGGACGGCTTCCGCGTCGCGGTGGAACAGTGCTGGAACCGTGGCTCGCTTTCGACCGAGGCCAGCCGCACCACGGTGTCGGTCAGCTTCTCGATGGCGCCGGATGGCACCGTGGAAAAGGGCTCGCTGAAGATGATCGGCCATGATGGCGGATCAGATGCGGCGGCGAAACAGGCCTATGAGGCGGCGCGCCGCGCCATCCTGATGTGCGAAAAGGGCGGCTACAAGCTGCCGGCCGAGAAATACAACCGCTGGAAGGATGTCATCATCGACTTCAATGCCAGCGGTAGCGCGCGGGTTAAGTAGTGCTGCCCATGGCATCCGCGCGCTTGACCCTATATCCTGCAGCCAAGACCTCATGAGAGCGATACATGTTGCGTAACTTTCTTCTGACTTCGGTGATGGCCCTTGCGGGTCTTGGACTGGCCGCGCCGGTTCAGGCGCAGGACGGCCCCCTGCGGATCGAGATCACCAATGGCGTGATCGAGCCGATGCCCTTTGCCATCGCGGCCTTCCATGACGAGGGGGGCGCGGGCGAATATCTGGCGCAGGTCCAGAACCTGATCGCCGCCGACCTGACCGGCACCGGGCTCTTTCGTGAAATTCCGGCCAGTGCCCATATCGCGCGGCCCGAAAGCTTTGACGCGCCGGTCTCTTATGAGGACTGGAAGGCGATCAACGCGCAGGCACTGGTCACCGGCGCCGTCCGGGTCGAGGGCGGCAAGGTTCTGGTCAAGTTCCGCCTGTTCGACGTCTTTGCCGGCCAGCCTCTGGGCGACGGCATGCAGTTCGATGCCGGCACCGGCAACTGGCGCCGCGCCGCGCACAAGGCTGCCGATCAGGTCTATGCCCGGCTGACCGGCGAAGGCCCCTACTTCGACAGCCGCGTGGCCTTTGTGCAGGAAAGCGGTCCCAAGGACGCGCGCCGCAAGCGCATCGGCATCATGGATTACGACGGCGCCAACGTGAAATGGCTGACCGACGATTCCGCGCTGGTGCTGAAGCCGCGCTTTTCGCCCGATGGCTCGCGCCTGCTTTACACCAGCTATGCCAGCGGCTTCCCGCAGGCGATGGTGATGGACGTGAACTCGCTTGCCGCGCGCTCGCTGGGGCAGCAGCAGGGGATGAGCTTTTCGCCGCGTTTCTCGCCGGACGGGCGCTGGATCCTGTATTCGCTGGAACAGGGCGGCAATACCGACATCTACCAGATGGACGCGGCAAGTGGCGCGCAGCGGGCGCTGACCAACGCCCCCTCGATCGAGACCTCGCCCAGCTACAGCCCGGATGGCCGCCAGATCGTCTTTGAAAGCGACCGCTCGGGGACGCCGCAGCTTTACATCATGGGCGCCAATGGCGGTGAGCCCAAGCGCATCAGCTTTGGCGATGGCCGCTATGGCACGCCGGTCTGGTCGCCGCGCGGCGACATGATCGCCTTTACCCGGCAGGTGAACGGCAAGTTCCATATCGGCGTGATGCGCACCGACGGTTCCGAGGAAAAAATGCTGACGGAATCGTTCCTTGACGAGGGCCCGACTTGGGCCCCCAATGGGCGCGTGGTGATGTTCACGCGGGTGACGCCGGGCGGCAACGGCCAGCCGTTCCTGCATTCGGTGGATATTACGGGGCGCAACATGCGCCCGGTCAAGATCAGTGGCGCAGCCTCGGACCCCGATTGGGGCCCGTTGCTGCCCTAACGCGTGGACGGGACAGGATCAGTCAGAATGAAGAGCTTTGTGAAAATCGCCGCCATCGGCGCCATCCTTGGGCTGGCGGCCTGTGCCCGCCCGGCGCAGGACATGCAGGTGCAGGACCCCTATGCGGGCGGCGCGGGCGCCGGCACCGTGGGCTCCAGCGCGCTGCCGGGCACGGCCGAGTATTTCAAGGCCAATGTCGGTGATACCGTGCTGTTTGCGGTCGACCAGTCGACGCTCTCGCCCGATGCGCGCACGGTTCTGGCCAATCAGGCCGGCTGGCTGAACCAGAACCAGGCCTTTTCGGCCGTGGTCGAGGGCCATGCCGACGAACAGGGCACCCGCGAATACAACATCGCGCTGGGGGCACGCCGCGCCAATTCGGTTCAGGAATACCTGATCTCGCAGGGCGTGGCGCCGGGCCGGCTGCGCACCGTCAGCTATGGCAAGGAACGCCCGCTGGCGATCTGCTCGACCGAGGATTGCTATTCCAAGAACCGCCGCGCCGTGACCGTGGTCAGCCCCGGGGCGGGCATGTGATGGCGTTTGCGGGCATCAGGGCGCTGGCCGTCGCGGCCGGGCTGGTGCTGGGCGCCGCGCTGCCGGTGGCGGCGCAGGACGCCCAGACGCTTGCCGATATCCGGACCGAGCTGAACCAGCTGACCGCCGATCTGCAATCCCTGCGCGGCCAGCTTGTCGCCTCGGGTTCGGCGGGTTTTGCGGCGGCGGGGGGCGACAGTGCCATCGACCGCATGAACGCGATGGAGGCGCGGCTGGCGCAGCTGACCGGCCAGACCGAAAAGCTGCAAAACCAGATCGACCGCGTCGTGCGCGACGGCACCACCCGCATCGGCGATATCGAGTTTCGCCTGTGCGAGATGGAGGAGGACTGCGATCTGGGCAGCCTGACCACGCCCACGCTGGGCGAGCAGGGCGGCGGCGCAAGCCCGATGCCCGGGTCCGACCAGCAGGGCGCTTTGGCGCCCGCGAGCCCTTCGCCCGCAGTTTCCTCGCCCCTGGCCGGGCCTGCCGTGACCGCGGCGGAAAAGGCCGATTTCGACCGGGCCCAGGAGGTGCTCGGTCAGGGTGACTTTCGTCGTGCTGCGGACCTCTTCGCGGCCATCGCCCAGACCCATGCCGGCGGTCCGCTGACCGCCCACGCGCTGTTCCTGCGCGGTGCCGCTCTGGATGCGGCAGGCGATCTGGAAGGCGCGGGCATCGCCTGGCTGGAAAGCTTTGCCGCCAATCCGAACGGGCCGCAGGCCGCCGACGCGCTTCTGGGCCTGTCGCGGGCCATGTCGGCCAAGGGCGGCCCGCAAGAGGGCTGCTTCTATCTGCAGGAAATCACCAGCCGCTTTCCGGGCACGCCGCAGGCGGCCGAGGCGGAAAAGCGCATGGCTGCCTCGGACTGCGTGGGGCTGAGCGGCGACGGGGCGATCGAGGGCATGGACCCCGAAGCGGCGGCGGATCTGGCGGATGAGGGCTGAGGCCCCGACGCCGACGGCCCCCGACGCCATCGTCCATGCCGCGCTGGATCGTCTGGCCGGCGATATGCCCCGGCTGGGCATCGCGCTGTCCGGCGGCGGCGATTCCACCGCATTGATGCATCTGGCCCATGGCTGGGCGCGGGAACGCGGCCGTGTGCTGATGGCCGCGACCGTCGATCACGGCCTGCGCCCCGGATCAGATGCCGAGGCGCGGCAGGCCGGCCTTGACGCGCAGGGGCTTGGCATTGCGCATGAAACCCTGCTTTGGCGGCGCGAGGGTGAGCGCGCGGGCAACCTGATGGCCGCCGCGCGTGCGGCTCGGCTGTGGCTGCTGTCCGATTGGGCGCATCGGCACGGGCTGGATGCGGTGCTTTTGGGCCATACCCGGGACGATCAGGCCGAGACGCTGATGATGCGCCTGAACCGGGGCGCAGGCGTCGACGGGCTGGCGGCGATGGCGCCGCGCCGCGAGGCATTCGGCCTTTCATGGCTGCGCCCGATGCTGGATCTGTCCCGGGCCGATCTGCGCCAGTGGCTGGCCGCGCGCGGGATCGGCTGGGTCGATGACCCCAGCAACCAGAACGCGGATTATGAACGTATCCGCGCCCGCAAGGCGCTGGTGGCGCTGGACCTGCCCATGGCGCAGCTGGCGCAGTCGGCGGCGAATCTGGCCATGGCGCGCGAGGCCTTGCAGGTCTTTGCCGCGCATGTGGCCGAGGGCGCGACGGCAAGGGCAGGGGCACTGAGCCTGCCCTTGGCGGCATTTCGCGCGGCTCCTCTGGAGATTCGTCGGCGGCTTCTTGTCGCGGGGCTGCGTTTTGTCACCGGCGCCGATTATTCGCCCCGGCGCGCCCCGCTGCTGGCAGCGCTTGCCGCGCTAGAGGGCGAGGCGCGGCTGACGCTGGACGGCGCCATCCTTGAGGTGCGGGGGGCTGCGCTTTGTCTGATCCGCGAACCTGCCGCCGCCCTGCGCGGCCCGCCCGGCCTGCCCGACGCGACTGGTGCGGCGCTGTGGGACGGGCGCTGGCGGGTCCAGGGCCTTGGTGCCGGGCAAGAGGTGCGGGCGCTGGGATACGATCCCTTGCCGGAACTTGACTGGCGCGCCTCGGGGCTGACGCGGGACGAGGCGGCGGCCAGTCCCGGCATTTGGGCAGGCCCCGTGCTGATCGCCGCGCCGGTGCTGCAAGTCGCCCCCAAAGCGATCGGCGAAGCCTTGCGCAACCTCGCCGATTTCCGCGCCATGCTCTATACGCATTGAACCTGACGCCGGAATCCCTATTTTCACATCAAAGCTTTTACCCGCGGAGGACCTGCCTTTGGGCAATGCGCGCAATATCGCCTTCTGGGTGGTTCTGTTTCTGATGATCCTGACGCTGTTCAACCTGTTCAGCGACGGTTCCGCCCAGATGAACAGCCGCCAGATCAGCTATTCCGATTTCATCCAGCGGGTGGAAAAGGATGAGGTCACCGCCGTCACCATCGACGGCGAGAACATCGCCATCACCGCCAAGGACGGCAAGTCTTACGCGACCGTCCGTCCGCAGGGCGAGGAAATCGCCGACCGCCTGATCGCCGACGGGGTCGAGGTCAAGGTCGAACGCCAGCAGCAATCGGGCTTCATGTCGCTTTTGGGCGTCTGGCTGCCCTTCATCCTGCTGATCGGGGTCTGGATCTTCTTCATGAACCGGATGCAGGGCGGCGGCAAAGGCGGGGCCATGGGCTTTGGCAAGTCGCGCGCGAAACTCTTGACCGAAAAGCATGGCCGCGTGACCTTTGACGACGTGGCCGGCATCGACGAGGCCAAGGAAGAACTGGAAGAGATCGTCGAATTCCTGCGCAACCCGCAGAAATTCAGCCGCCTTGGCGGCAAGATCCCCAAAGGCGCGCTGCTGGTCGGCCCTCCGGGCACCGGTAAGACCCTGCTCGCGCGCGCCATCGCGGGCGAGGCGGGCGTGCCCTTCTTTACCATCTCGGGTTCGGATTTCGTCGAGATGTTCGTGGGCGTCGGCGCAAGCCGGGTGCGCGACATGTTCGAGCAGGCCAAGAAATCGGCGCCCTGCATCGTCTTCATCGACGAAATCGACGCGGTGGGACGCGCGCGCGGCGTTGGCATCGGCGGCGGCAATGACGAGCGCGAGCAGACGCTGAACCAGCTTCTGGTGGAAATGGACGGCTTTGACGCCAATGAAGGCGTCATCATCATCGCCGCCACGAACCGCAAGGACGTGCTGGACCCGGCGCTGTTGCGTCCCGGCCGTTTCGATCGCCAGATCCATGTGCCGAATCCCGATATCAAGGGCCGCGAAAAGATCCTTGGCGTGCATTCGCGCAAGGTGCCGACCGGCCCCGATGTCGATCTGCGCATCATCGCCCGCGGCACGCCCGGTTTCTCGGGCGCGGACCTGATGAACCTGGTGAACGAGGCCGCGCTGATGGCCGCGCGCATTGGCCGTCGCTTTGTCACCATGGAAGATTTCGAGAATGCCAAGGACAAGGTCATGCTGGGCGTCGAGCGCCGCAGCATGGTGCTGACCCCCGAGCAAAAGGAAAAGACCGCCTATCACGAGGCCGGGCATGCTATCGTCGGGCTGTCCCTGCCGAAATGCGATCCGGTCTACAAGGCCACGATCATTCCGCGCGGCGGCGCCCTTGGCATGGTCGTCAGCCTGCCCGAGATGGACCGGCTGAACTATCACAAGGACGAGGCCAAGCAGCGTCTGGCGATGACCATGGCAGGCAAGGCCGCCGAGATCATCAAATACGGCGAAGAGGGCGTCTCGAACGGTCCCGCCGGCGATATCCAGCAGGCCAGCCAGCTCGCGCGCGCCATGGTGATGCGTTGGGGCATGTCCGACAAGGTCGGCAATATCGACTATGCCGAGGCGCATGAAGGCTATTCCGGCAATACCGGCGGCTTCTCGGTCTCGGCTGCAACCAAGGAGCTTATCGAGCAGGAGGTCCATGACCTGATCGAGGAAGGCTATCAGGTTGCCCATCGCATCCTGCTGGAAAAGGACGAGGAATTCGAGCGTCTGGCTCAGGGCCTCCTGGAATACGAGACCCTGACCGGCGAGGATATCGGCAAGGTTATCCGGGGCGAAGCTCTGGGCGGTGATGATGACACGCCCGGCTCGTCGATCCCCTCGGTCAGCACGATCCCGCGTGCGGGTGGCACCAAGCCCGCCGCTGACCCCACCCCGCAGCCGCAGGGCTAAGGCTGACCTCTTCGACGGCAACGGGCGCGGCCCCGGCGTGACCGGCGCCGCGCCTTGCCGTTTCCGGCGCGGCCGCCTGCGGTATTTCCCATCTGCTTGGATCAAATAAAAAAACCCCGGGTCGCGCGAGACCCGGGGGATTTTTTCTGATCCTTGAAGGAAGGGCTCGTAACCGGTTACAGCAGCAAAAGCGCAGTGGCGCCAAGTGCCAGACCCAGGCCGAAGCCAAGATTGATGACAAAGCTGGCTGCACTCATTCGCAATGACCTTTCAACAATGACGGGGACATCCCCTGTGACGATCTGACGCCAAAACGCCGATTCTCACCATGGAGTTCCGCTTTCGGCGAAAAATCGCCGATGACTTGCGGCATATCGGCCACATACCGCCGATCTCGGCGCTTGCCTTGGCGGCGGTGTCGGGGCATGGCTCGCACATGAGCGAATACGATCCCGACCTGCCCCCCGACTCGGCCATGCCGGCACTGCGCGCCCGTATCGATGCGCTGGACGCGCGGTTGGTGGCGCTGCTGGCCGAGCGTTCGGCGCTGATCGACGAGGCGGCGCGGATCAAGACACGCGAGCATTTGCCCGCTCGCATCCATTCCCGCGTCGAGGAGGTCGCGGCCAATGCCCGCCGTCTGGCCAGCGGGCAGGGCCTTGACCCCGATCTGGCCGAACGGCTCTGGCGGGTGATGATGGATCACTTCATCGCGCAGGAAGACAAGATCCTGTCCGCCCGCAAGGACGACTAGGCCCTATTGCAGGATGGGGGCTTTGCCCCCGCGCGTTCCGCGCTCCCCCAGGATATTTAAGCATGAAAGAAGCGAGGGGCTTGCGGCTCGGGCATCTTCTTTCATGTCCAAATATCCCGGGGGCCCGGGGGCAGCGCCCCCGGTCCGGCAGGGCATCAAAGCGGTGAGGCTTCAGACCGGGATCATGGTGCCTTGCAGCATGGCGACATGCTTGCGCGTGTCGCCAGTCTCGGCCCAGACATCAACCGCGACAACCATGATGCGGCGGCCGGGGCGGATGACGCGCCCCTCGGCGACCAGCCGTTCGCCGATGGCGGGGGACATCAGGTTGATCTTCATCTCGACCGTCATCACCTCGGCACCCTCGGGCATGAGCGAAAGCGCCGAATAGCCCGCTGCGGAATCGCCGATACTGAAGGCAAGGCCGGCATGGCCCGCGCCGTGCTGTTGCAGCACCGTGGGCAGGATCGGGGCGGTGATTGTGACCTGGCCGGGGGTGACGCTGGCCAGGCTTGCCCCCAGCGTCTGCATCATCGTCTGGCGGTCAAAGCTGGCGCGGATGCGGGCATCCAGATCATTCATCGAAAAGACTTTCCTGTTGGCGCGGGGCCTCCAGCCCCAGATGCCGCCAGCCAAGCCGGGCCAGCATGCGCCCGCGCGGGGTGCGGCTGACAAGGCCCTGCTGCATCAGATAGGGCTCGATGACCTCTTCGATGGCGTCGCGGCTTTCGGACAGCGCGGCGGACAGGGTTTCGACGCCCACCGGGCCGCCGCCGTAATGTTCGGCGATCAGCGTCAGATAGCGGCGGTCGGCGCCATCAAGCCCGAGATGATCGACCCCCAGCCGGGTCAGGGCGCTGTCGGCGATTTCGCGGGTCAGGCGGCCGTCGCCCTCGACCAGCGCGAAGTCGATCACGCGGCGCAGAAGCCGGCCGGCGATGCGCGGTGTGCCCCGGGCGCGGCGGGCGATTTCGCGGGTGCCGGCGGGTTCCGAGGGGATGTTCATCAGCCGCGCGCCCCGGGTGACGATCAGGTCCAGTTCCTCGATCGTATAAAATTGCAGCCGGGTCGGGATGCCGAAGCGGTCGCGCAGGGGTGTGGTCAGAAGACCCAGCCGCGTTGTCGCGCCGACCAGCGTGAAGGGCTGCAATTCGATCCGCACGGTGCGGGCGGCAGGGCCTTCGCCGATCACCAGATCCAGCTCGAAATCCTCCATCGCCGGATAGAGGATTTCCTCGACCGCCGGGTTCATGCGGTGGATCTCGTCGATGAACAGGACGTCGCGGGATTCCAGATTGGTCAGGATCGCGGCCAGATCGCCGGCGCGGGCCAGAACCGGGCCCGAGGTCATCTTGAAATTCACCCCCAGCTCGCGCGCCATGATCTGCGCCAGCGTCGTCTTGCCCAGACCGGGCGGGCCGTGAAACAGCGTATGATCCATGGCCTGACCGCGCATCCGGGCACTTTCGATGAAGACGCGCAGATTGGAACGGGCCTCGGCCTGACCGACGAAATCGGCCAGAAGCTGCGGGCGCAGGGCGCGGTCCTCGGTGTCGGCCTCTTGCGTTTCGGGGCGCAGCATGGGGTCGGGCTGCGTCATTGGCTGCCCCATGGGCCGGCGGCCATGGCTTGCAGACGTGCGATGCGTTCCTCGGTCGGGGGGTGGGTGGCGAACAGCCGGTCCATGCGCAGCGCATGCAGCGGGTTGATGATGAACATGCTGGCCGAGGCGGGGTTTCGTTCCGCAGGGATATTGACCACGCGACCGGCCATGCGGGCGATTTTCGCCAGCGCCGATGCCAGGGCCAGCGGCTGGCCGCTGATTTCGGCGCCCAGCCGGTCGGCCTCGTATTCGCGGGTGCGCGAGATCGCCATCTGCACCATGCCGGCGGCGATGGGCGCAAAGATCATCGCCAGCAGCGTCGCCAGCCCGCCGCCGCGATTGTCGTCACGTCCGCCGAACATGCTGGAAAACATCAGCATATTGCCCAGCATGGCAATGGCGCCGGCCATGGTTGCGGTGACCGTCATGGTCAGGGTGTCGCGGTTCCTGATATGGGCCAGCTCATGGGCGATGACGCCCGCGAGTTCCTCGCGGCTCAGCGCTTGCAGGATGCCCTGCGTCACCGCCACCGCCGAATTTTCGGGATTGCGCCCGGTGGCGAAGGCATTGGGCTGCTCGGAGGCCAGCACATAGACCGCCGGCATCGGCAGGCCCGCGCGCTCGGCCAGCGCGGCCACCATATCGACCAGTTCGGGCGCCTGCTGGCGGGTGACCGGCATCGCGCCCTGCTGGTTCAGCACCGCCTTGTCGCTGTTCCACCACGCCCAGATATTCCCGGCCCCGGCAAGGACCAGCGCGATCACCGCGCCGCCCTGTCCGCCGATCAGGTAACCCATGCCCATGACCAGCGCGGTCATGGCGGCCATCAGGATGAAGGTGCGGATATTGCCGGTCATTGCGTCACTCCCTGGGGGCCAGCAGCCGCAGGGCTGCGCGGATCAACGCGGGTGTGGCCGCGCCGGGTTCCGCGCCGGCGGCCTCGGCCACGGCGCGGGCCGCCTCGGAGGGGTTATAGCCCAGATTTCCCAAGGCCGAGAGCGCATCCGCCGTCGCCTGCGCGCTGTTATCGGGGGCCCTTGCCGCGCGCGGGGCGGGAATGGGGGCCTCGATCACCTCGGCATCGGGCAGGGGACCGGGATCGACGGTCAGCGCGCCCCCCAGCGCCATGACGGCGGGGGCCTTGTCCTTGAGTTCCATGGTCACGCGCTGCGCGAGCTTGGGGCCGACGCCGGGCGCCTTGCGCAGTGCCGACCAGTCGCCAAGCGCCAGCGCGCGGGCCAGCCCCTCGGGGCCAAGCGTGCCAAGGATCGCCAGCGCCACCTTGGCCCCCACACCCTGGACCGAGGTCAGAAGCCGGTGCCATTCCTTTTCCAGGAGCGTCGGAAAACCGAAAAGCTGCAACAGGTCCTCGCGCACCAGCAGCTCGGTATAAAGCGCGGTCGCCTGCCCGGCGGGGGGCAGGCTGGCGGCGGTGCGTTCGCTGACATGGACGATATAGCCCACGCCGCGCACGTCGATCAGCACATGGTCCTGTGCCCGGTGCAGGATGATGCCCGCGATACGTCCGATCATGTCTGCGCCCTCATGCAGATGCCTTGATGCGCAGGGCGCGGCCCTGCAGGTGATGGGCGTGGCAGATCGCCACCGCCAGCGCATCCGCCGCGTCCGGCCCGGCAAAGCTGACGCCCGGCAGCATGAAGCGCACCATGTGCTGGATCTGTTCCTTGGCGGCGTGACCCACGCCGACCACGGTCTTTTTCACCGTGTTCGGGGAATATTCGCCGATCTCCAGCCCGGCCTCGGCCGGGGCGAGCAGCGCGATGCCGCGTGCCTGACCCAGTTTCAGCGTGCCCGCCGCGTCCTTGTTGACGAAGGTCTGCTCGACCGCCGCCGCATCGGGGCCGTGTTCGGCGATCACCGCGCAAAGCCCGCGATAGAGCATCGCCAGCCGCGGCCCCAGATCGGCCCCCTCGGAATGGACGATGCCATTCGCCAGATGCCGCAGGCGCGGGCCGTCGGTCTCGATCACGCCCCAGCCCATGTTTCGCAGGCCCGGGTCTATGCCGATGATCTTCATGCCTGTTCCCTTTTTCGTTTTGGTTAGCACGAAAGGCGAACATCGCCTAGTCGCTTTGTCATCGGCTTGACATTCCCGGCGCCCATCGCGGACACAGGAGGTTAACGGGGGAAAGAGGTCCATGTCGCCAGCGCTGATTGCCGTCCTGCCATTCATCGGGGCCTTGTTGCCGGGCCTTCTGATCCGTTCAGGTCGCGATGTGGCGGCAATCAGTTGTGGCGCGGCGACATTCATCGCACTTTTGGGCCTGTGCCTGCACATCCCCGCCATCATGGCCGGAGAGGTCATCACCTCGCGGATCGAATGGCTGCCCTCGCTGGGGCTGAACGCGAATTTCCGCATCGACGGGCTGGGGCTGCTGTTCGGCATCCTGATCCTGGGGATCGGGCTGCTGATCATCACCTATGCGCGCTATTACCTGTCGCGCAACGATCCGGTGGGGGTGTTCTATACCTATCTGATGCTGTTCCAAGGCGCGATGATGGGCATCGTGCTGTCGGACAATATCCTGCTGCTTCTGGTGTTCTGGGAACTGACCTCGCTGTCTTCGTTCCTGCTGATCGGCTATTGGAAGCACCTGCCCGAGGGGCGGCAGGGCGCGCGCATGGCGCTGACCGTGACCGGTATGGGCGGGCTTGCAATGATCGCGGGCATGCTGATCCTTGGCAGTATCGCCGGCAGCTATGAGATCAGCGACATCCTGCTGGCGCGCGAGGCCATTCAGGCCAGCCCGCTTTACCTGCCGGCGCTGATCCTGATCCTGATCGGTGCCTTTACCAAATCGGCGCAGTTCCCGTTCCATTTCTGGCTGCCCCATGCCATGGCCGCGCCGACCCCGGTTTCGGCCTATCTGCATTCCGCGACCATGGTCAAAGCCGGGCTGTTTTTGATGGCACGGCTATGGCCGGTGCTGTCCGGCACGCCCGAATGGTTCTATATCGTCGCCACCACCGGGCTGGTGACCATGGTCATGGCGGCCTGGATCGGGATGTTCCGCGACGATCTGAAATCGCTTCTGGCCTTCTCGACCGTCTCGCATCTGGGCCTGATCACCATGCTTCTGGGCTTTGGCACCGAGGCGGCGGCGGTGGCGGCGGTGTTTCACATCATCAACCACGCCACCTTCAAGGCCGCGCTGTTCATGACTGCCGGGATCATCGACCATGAGGCCGGCACGCGCTCGATCCGGCGGCTGGGGGGATTGCGCAAGCTGATGCCGATCACCTTCATCATCGGCACCATCGCCGCGCTGTCCATGGCCGGTGTCGCGCCGCTGAACGGGTTCCTCTCCAAGGAGCTGATGCTCGAGGAGGCCAGCCATATGGTCTGGATGGGCCATCCGGCGCTGATCGTGACCATGGCGACCATCGGGGCGTGTTTCTCGGTCTGCTATTCGCTGCGCTTCATCTGGCAGGTGTTTTTCGGGCCGGAACGGCACGACTATCCCCACCATCCCCATGATCCGGGCTTTGGCATGTGGGTGGGGCCGGCGCTGCTGGTGGTGCTGGTGGTCCTGATCGGGCTGTTTCCGAACCAGATGGCCGGCTGGCTGGTCGAGGCCTCGGCCAGCGCGGTCACGGGCGCGCATCCGCATCCGCATTTCGCGCTGTGGCACGGGCTGACGCTGGCGCTGAAACTGTCGGTCACGGCGCTTCTGGTCGGGGTCGTGCTGCTGAACCTCAATCACCGCATGATCGCGCTGCGCGACATGGTCTGGCGACCCGATGGCAAGCGCAGCTTTGACGCCATCACCCGCGCCTGCACCTGCGTGGCCGCGTGGATCACGCCGCGCCTGACCAATGGCTCGATGTCGCGGGCCTTGGCGGCGCTGTCGCTGACCATCGTGCTGTGCGGGCTGTGGGCGTTCTCGACCGGCGGCTATCAGGGGGCCACGCGGCCGATGCTGGAAATCACCGCCGTGCCCTTTATCGGCTGGCTGCTTTTGATCGTGGCGACGGCCTGCATGGTCATGTTCCACCGGCTGCGGATCATGGCCCTGGTGCTGGTGGGCATCATCGGGCTGATCGTGTCCTGCAGCTTCCTTTACCTTTCGGCGCCGGATCTGGCGCTGACCCAGATCTCGGTTGAGGTGGTCACCGTCATCCTGCTGCTGCTGGCGCTGAATTTCCTGCCCAAGTACACGGTTCTCGACAGCCGCGACCGCAAGCGCGGCATGGATGCCTTTGTCGCCACGGTGTCGGGGCTGGGCTTCGGGGCGCTGGCCTATATCATCATGCGCAGCGATTTCGCCTTTCCGTCGATCGCGGGCTACATGCTGGAAAACAGCCACAAGCTGGGCGGCGGCGACAATGTCGTCAACGTCATTCTGGTGGACTTCCGCGGCTATGATACTTTTGGCGAGATCACCGTGCTGGGCATCGCCGCGCTGACCATCTTTGCCCTGACCGAGACGCTGCTGATGGGCTCAAGCGGCAAGCGGCTGCGCAACTGGGTCCATGACAGCCTGCGCGCCGGCGACCGCCACCCGCAGATGCTGGTGGTGGCGACGCGGCTGATCCTGCCGATCTCGCTGGTGGTGGGGCTGTATATCTTCCTGCGCGGGCACAACCAGCCGGGCGGCGGCTTCATCGCCGGTCTGGTCGTGGCCATCGCGCTGGTCTCGCAATACATGGCCTCGGGCTATGCCTGGGCGCAGGAGCGGCAAAAGATCAACTATCACGCCCTGATCGGCGCCGGCGTCATCGCCGCCGGCATCACCGGCATCGGTGCGTGGTTCGCGGGGCTGCCCTTCCTGACCTCGACCTATGGCTATGTGAAGCTGCCGGGGCTCGAGAAATTCGAGCTGGCCTCGGCCATGGGCTTTGACCTTGGCGTGTTCCTGTGCGTGGTGGGGGCGGTCATGCTGGCGCTGAACTCGCTGTCGCGGATCGCGCGGCAGGCGGGTGAGACGGTCAATCTGCACCCGATGGATATCGACCCGAGCAAGGAGGCCGAGCGTCCCTGATGGAACTTCTCGTATCAAGCGCAATCGGGGTGCTGACCGCGGCGGGGGTCTATCTGATCCTGCGGCTGCGGACCTTTGCCGTGGTCCTTGGCATGACCATGCTGAGCTATGCCATCAACGTCTTCCTGTTCGCCACCGGCCGGCTGATCGTCGACGCGCCGCCGATCCTGCACGAGGGGACCACGGTCTATACCGACCCCTTGCCGCAGGCGCTGGTGCTGACCGCCATCGTGATTTCATTCGGCATGACGGCGGTGGTGGTGATGATGGCGCTTGGCGCCTTTCTGGAGGGGGGGGATGACCGCGTCGACATGCCGCGTTCCGACCGCCTGCCCGACAGCCGCCCGGGGGACAAAGGCGCATGAGCCATCTGATCATTGCCCCGGTCATCCTGCCCGCCGTCATCGGTGCGCTTATCATCCTGTGGATGCGCAACGACCTGCTGTTGCAGCGCGTCTTTTCGGTCATCGGCACGGCGCTGCTGGTCGGGGTCGGGATCTATCTGAACTGGCACGCCGCCTCGGATCAGGTCTATGTCTATCGGCTGGGCAACTGGGCCGCGCCCTTCGGCATCGTGCTGGTGCTGGACCGGCTGGCGGCGCTGATGGTGCTGCTGACCGCGGTGCTGGCGCTGGTGGTGCAGCTTTATGCCGTCGGCTCGGGCTGGGACCGCAAGGGCTGGCATTTCCACGCGCTGTGGCAGTTCCAGCTGATGGGGGTCTGCGGCGCATTCCTGACCGGCGACGCCTTCAACCTGTTCGTGTTCTTCGAGGTGCTGCTGATCGCCAGCTACGGGCTGATGATCCATGGCGGCGGCGAGATGCGGCTGCGCGCGGGCGTGCAATACATCGCCTATAACCTTGCCGGCTCGACGCTGTTTCTGGCGGCGCTGGGGGTGCTTTATTCGGTCACCGGCACGCTGAACATGGCCGATATGGCGATCCGCATCTCGCAGATGCCGGCCGAGGATACGGCGCTTTTGCGCACCGGCGCGGTGCTGTTGATCCTGGTCTTCGCGATCAAGGCGGCGCTGGTGCCGCTGCATTTCTGGCTGCCCTCGACCTATGCCAATGCGCCGGGGCCGGTGGCGGCGCTGTTTGCGATCATGACCAAGGTCGGGGTCTATGCGATCATCCGCTTCTTTACGTTGGTCTTCCCGCAGGATTCGGTGATCGAAAGCGTGGTCGCGGACCTGTTGCTGCCGGCGGCGCTGTTCACGCTGGTCATCGGCCAGATCGGCATATTGGGGTCGCGCAATCTGGGGCGGATGGCGGCCTTCGCGGCCATCGGCTCGATCGGGACGCTGATGATCGCGGTGTCGCAATATACCCCGCAGGCGACGGCGGCGGCGATCTATTACATGATCCATTCGACGCTGGCGGCGGCATCGCTGTTTCTGATCGTGGACATGATCGGGGCGCGGCGCGGCGATCTGTGGCTGCGCCTGGCGCCGATCATGCCCGGAAACGGCATCATCGCGGCGCTGTATTTCGTCACCGCCATCGCCATTGCCGGCATGCCGCCCCTGTCGGGCTTTATCGGCAAGCTTTTGATCCTGCAGGCCACGGCCGGGGCGCCGGATGCGATCTGGATCTGGTCGATCATCCTTGCCACCTCGCTGATCGCCATCTACGGGCTGGCGCGCGCGGGCTCGCTGGTGTTCTGGAAATGCTACGAGGTGCAGGGCCCATATGCCCCCGAGGACGAGGACGCCCCCGCCCATGCCGGGCCGATCCCGCCCAAGCTGGAACCCGATGAGCATATTCAGGATCTGGGTGACGCGGCCTCGCCGGGGCTGACCTTTGCCGCGACCGGGCTGTTGCTGGCGGGGATCGTGGCGCTGACGGTCTTTGCCGGGCCGGTCATGCGCTTTGCCGATGCCACCGCGCATCAGCTCCATGATGCCGGGGCCTATCTTGGCGCGGTGCTGAACATGCAGGAGGGCACGAAATGATCCGTCGCCTTTATCCGCATCCATGGCTGTCGGTGACGCTGATCCTGGTCTGGATGCTGCTGGTGAACCGCTGGGCCGTCGGCTCGCTGGTATTTGCGGTCATCGTGGGCACGGTGGTGCCGCTGATGACCGCGCCCTATTGGCCCGAGGCGCGCGGCTATAGCCGCCCCGAAAAGATCCCCGCCTATCTGGCCATTGTCATCTGGGACATCCTCAAGGCCAATTTCGCGGTGGCGCAGATCGTCATCTTCATGCCGCGCCGGGCGCTGCGTCCGGCCTGGGTGGTGATCCCGCTGCAATTGCGCCGCCCCGAGGCGATCACCACTCTGGCCGCCACCATCACCCTGACCCCCGGCACGGTCAGCTGCGATCTGGCCGAGGACGGCCGCGCCCTGCTGGTGCATTGTCTGCATGCGCCCGACCCCGATTCCGTCCGCGACGAGATCCAGACCCGCTACGAGGCCCGGCTGAAGGAGATCTTCGAATGATCGAATATGCCATCTATTTCGCCTATGGCTGTTTCGGGCTGGCGCTGCTGTTCTGCCTGTTCCGCGTCGTCTTCGCGCCGGGGCTGGCCGACCGTGTGCTGGCCTTGGACACGATGGCGGTGAACATGATCGCGCTGCTGACGCTGTTTGGCCTGCATCGCGGCACCGGCATGTATTTCGAGGCCTCGCTGCTGTTTGCCATGGTCGGTTTCATCTCGACCGTGGCCTATGCCAAGTTCGTCCTGCGCGGGGACATCATCGAATGACAGGAGGCGAATGATGGGGGATGGGGCCATGATCTGGGAATTCATCGTCTCGGGCCTGCTGGTTGTGGGGGGCTTTTTCGGGCTGGTCGGCTCATACGGGCTGGTCAAGCTGCCCGACCCGATGACGCGGCTGCATGCGCCGACGAAATCGGCGACGCTGGGCGTCGGGGGTGTGCTGCTGGCCTCGATGATCTGGTTTCCGGTCCATCACGGGCATTTCAGCTGGCACGAGCTGCTGATCACGCTGTTTCTGTTCCTGACCGCGCCGGTCACCGGCTTTTTCATCGCCAAGGCGCATATGCATCTGGGCTGGGACGCGCATGAACTGCCGCGCCCGGCGCCCGACAAGCATTGGGCGACATTCGCCGCGCCCGATCAGGAAAGTCTGGTCGACAGGGTCGAGGCGGCCCGCAAAGGCTAAGGCGCGATGACTGATAGACCCGCTGCCCCGATGCCGTGGCGCGCCTATGGCGTGGCATATCTGGCCGGGTTTGGGATTGCGTGGTTCATGGCGAATATGACGGCGATCAGCCTTGTCGATCCCGAGCGCCCCGATGGCTTTGTGGCGGCGATGATGGCGGCGGTCGCGGTGATGGGCGGCCTTAGCGGGCTTGCGGCCTTTCAGGCAATCTCTTTGGGCTGGCGACCGGCCGCTGGCAGGGATTGCGGTTCTGGCTGGTCGCGCCTGTGCTGGTCTTTGCCGTGATCGGTCCGGTGACCTATGCCTGTGTGTTCGCCATCATCCTGCTGCTCGAAGGCGGGGTCGTTATTATTGTGCTGCCCTTTGTCATCGGCCTGTTGGCTCTGCGCCTGACGCGCTGACAGGGGTTGCCGCCCGTGCCAAAGCCGGGCGGCAGATGGGCCCTCAGATCAGGCTGGCATGCTTCATCGCCGCGTCGATGGCGGCCTTGGTCGCGTCGGTCAGCCCGACCAGCGGCAGGCGCACGCGGTCGCTGCAAAGCCCCAGCCGCGACATGGCGTATTTCGCCCCCGCGACGCCCGGCTCAAGGAAGATCGCCACATGCAGCGGCATCAGCTTGTCCTGATAGGTCAGGGCAAGGGCGAAATCGCCCGCCAGCATGGCATTCTGGAATTCGGCGCAAAGCCGCGGCGCGACGTTCGCGGTGACCGAGATGCAGCCCACACCGCCATGGGCGTTGAAGCCAAGCGCGGTGTCGTCATTGCCCGACAACTGGATGAAATCCGTGCCGCAGGTCATGCGCTGCAGGCTGACCCGCTCCAGCTTGCCGGTCGCGTCCTTGACACCGGCGATGCGCGGCAGTTTCGCCAGCTCGCCCATGGTCTCGGGCGTCATGTCGATGACCGAGCGGCCGGGGATATTGTAGATGATGATCGGCAGGTCGCTGGCGTCATGCAGCGCGGTGTAATGCGCGATCAGGCCGGGCTGGGTCGGCTTGTTGTAATAGGGCGTCACCACCAGCGCCGCATCGGCGCCCGCGGCCTGCGCGTGCTGGATCAGGCCGATCCCCTCGCGCGTCGAATTCGATCCCGCGCCGGCAATCACCGGGACGCGGCCGGCGGTGACGCGGATCACCTCTTCGACGACCTTGCGATGTTCGTCATGGCTCAGCGTCGGGCTTTCGCCGGTGGTGCCCACGGGCACCAGACCGTGGCTACCCTCGGCGATATGCCATTCGACCAGCTTTTCCAACGCCGGGAGATCCAGCTCCCCGTCGGGGGTGAAGGGCGTGACCAACGCGGGCATCGAGCCTTTGAACATGGGGATATCCTGACATTTGCGGTTAATAGGGGCTTACATCCCGAAGCCGCGATTGCCAAGGATGTGAGTTGCACCCCCCGGCAGAGTTTCGCACAAGTGAAATCATGACGTCTTCTCTCCGCGACAGGATCATCGGGCCGCTGGCCGCTGCGCTGCTGGCGCTTTCGACGGCCCCGGCCTTGGCCGAGGATGCCGCGCAGATCGGCCGGGCGCTGGCGGCGGCCTCGATGCGGGACTGGCCGGTGGCCGAGGCCGAGGCGGCGCGATCCGGCCCGATGGCGCTGGATCTGGTCCTGTGGCAGCGGCTGCGTGCGGGGCAGGGGACATGGCCAGAATATCGCGACTTTGCCGCCCGCCATGGCGACTGGCCGGGGCTGGCGCTGTTCTACAAGCGGGGCGATGCGGTCCTGCGCGCCGACCTGCCGCCCGCCGAGGTGATCGGCTGGTTCGGTGCCCGCCGTCCCGACACGCTGAACGGTGCCCTGGCGCTGATCGGGGCCTTGCAGGCCACCGACCCCGCCGCCGCCAAGGCCGAGATCGCGCGCTTCTGGACCGAGCAGGCGCTGAACAAGGCCGAAGCCGACATCTTTGTTGCCGCTTATGGGGCCGATATCGCCGGGCTGCATGACGCGCGGCTGGCGCGGCTTCTGGATCTGGGCGAATGGCAGGCGGCGCAGGTGGCGCTGCCCTTGGCGACGCCCGCCGGGCAAGCCCTTGGCAAGGCGCGGCTGGCGCTGCAATCGGGGCAGGGGGGCGTTGACAAGCTGATCCTGTCGCTGCCAGAGGCGCAGCAGCAGGATGCCGGGCTGGCCCTGGACCGCTTTCGCTGGCGGGTCTGGGCCAAGATGCCGGAACTGGCGCGGGACCTGATGCTGGAACGCTCGACCAGCCCTGAGGCGCTACGCGATCCCGCCGCATGGGCCGGAAAGCGCGCCGATTACGCCCGGCTTGCGCTGCGGCAGGGCGATTGGGCGCTGGCCGAGAAACTGGCCGCCGGGCATTTCATGCTGCCGGGCAGCGATGAATTTATAGATCTGGAATGGCTGGCCGGCTATGCCGCCCTGCGCGGTGGTGCGCCCGACCGAGCGCTTGCGCGCTTCAAGGCGCTTGAGGCGGGGGTGACCAGCCCGATCTCGGTCTCGCGGGCGCTTTATTGGCAGGGCCGCGCGCTTGAGGCGCAAGGTCATGCCGCGCGGGCCGAGGCCGCCTATCGCCGGGCGGCGGATTACAAATCGGCGTGGTATGGGCAATTGGCCGGCGAAAAGCTGGGCCAGCCGCTGGATTTCGCCACGCTTGGCGGCCAGCGGGCGGGGGGCAGCTTGCCGGAATGGCGCGGATCAAGCCTGCGCGAAAACCCGGTCTGGCAGGCCGGCGTCTGGCTGATCGCGGCGGGCGAGCCCGATCAGGGCCAGCGTTTCCTGCTGCATCTTGCCGAGACCGCCACGCCCGAGGATATCGGCCGCATGGCGCGGATGATGCTGGACATGCGCCTGCCATGGCACGCACTGCGTCTGGCCAAGGCGGCGGCGGCCAAGGGCGCGGTCTATCCCGATGCCTATTTCCCGCTGACCGGGCTTGAGACCGATGACCTGGGCCTGCCGCCCGAACTGGTCATGGCCATCGCCCGGCGCGAAAGCGAGTTCAATCACACGGTTTCGTCCCATGCCGGGGCGCTGGGGCTGATGCAGGTCATGCCCGACACCGCGCGCTCGATGGCGCGCAAGATCGGCGAGCCCTTTGATCAAAGGCGGCTGACCCGCGACGCGGCCTATAATGCGCGTCTGGGCGCGGCCTATCTGGCGGGCCTGCGCGAACGCTTCGGCCCCTCGGTCGCGCTGGTCGCGGCGGGCTACAATGCCGGGCCGGGGCGCTCGGCCCGCTGGCTGGGCGAGTTCGGCGACCTGCGCGGCGAGGTCGATCCGGTCGATTGGGTCGAGATGATCCCCTTTGACGAGACCCGCAATTACGTCATGCGCGTGGCCGAGGCGCTGCCCGTCTATCGCGCCCGCATTCAGGGCAGGCCGGTGCCTTTGGTGCCGACATGGGACCTGACCGGGGGCGGGGTGAAGCCGGCACCCGAGGCGCTGCGTATCCAGCTGGCCCGCTCGGCCCGGCCGCTGCCGGGGCCACGCGCGCTGGCCTATTTCGCGGCGGGCGGCGTTCTGGCCGAGGTGCTGGGGCCGGTGCCGGCCGTTCCGCTCGATCAGGCCGCCGCCGATCCGGCGGCAGCGGGTGGCGCGATCACTCCAACCCGGCCCGCGCGCGCTGGTGCGAGCGCCACCAGGTAAACATGCCCGCGCCGACGACGATGGCGCCGCCAAGCGCCACGTTCGGGGCCAGCGTCTCGCCAAAGATGGTCACGCCGAACAGGCTGACCCAGACAAGCTGCGTATAGGAAAAGGGTTGCAGGGCGGATGCTTCGGCCAGTTCATAGGCCTTGATCAGCATGAAATGCGCGCAGGCGGCGCCAAGGCACAGCAGCAAAAGCCACGGGATGTCGCGGACGGCGATCGGCTCCCAATGCCAGATGCCGATCAGCGTCATCGCCACGGCGCCCGAAATCCCGGTCCAGAAAAAGCTGACCATGGCGCTGTCGTCGCGCCCGACCAGCCGCGTCAGCAACCCGTAGACCGCGAACATCACCGCGCCCAGAAAGGGCAGGATGGCATCGGTGCTGAAGACGCCGCTGCCGGGTTTCAGCACGATCAGGATGCCCAGAAACCCCGCCGCGACCGCCGCCCAGCGGCGCCAGCCGACCTTTTCGCCCAGAACCGGCCCCGACAGCGCCGAGATCAGCAGCGGATAGCAGGCAAAGATCGCATGGGTGTTGATCAGGCCCAGCCGGATGAAGGCCTCGACGGTGACAATGACCTCAAGCGCCAGCAGGATGCCGCGGAATATCTGGATGGCCGGCCGCTTGCTGCGCACGGCGCGCGACAGCCCGCCCGGCGCGCGGGCGCAAAGCAGGATCACGAAGACCGCAAAGAACCAATAGCGCAGCATGATCACGAAGACGGGCGAATAGGTCGCGCCCAGATAGCGCGAGATCCCGTCCTGTGCGGCAAAGATGAAGGCCGAGCCGCAGATCAGCAGGATCGCGGTGCCTTGCCGGTCCCGCCGTGGCGGCTGGGCCAGCGGCGGCGGCACGGCAGGATGCTGGGCCGAAGGGGCCATCATCGGCCCCGTCTGGGGATTGTCTGGCATCGCGCATGTTCCGGTTTGGTATACCGGCCATGCGCCCGCCATCGGCAAAGGTCAAGCCGGGTCAGTCGCGCTGACGTATAATTCCTGCGAATTCGTCAAAAAGCTGCGTGTTGCCGGCCACGATCGAACCAGATTCGACGGGGTTTTCATCAGGGCGGATCGATTCGACAAAGCCGCCCGCCTCTTTGACCAGCAGGATGCCGGCAGCGACGTCCCATGAGTTCACGCCGCGTTCCCAGTAGCCATCAAAGCGGCCGGCGGCGACATAGGCCAGATCCAGCGCGGCGGCGCCCCAGCGGCGCACGCCCGCAGTCAGCGGCATCAGCCGCGCCATATCGCGCAGCGTCGCGGGCAGGGTGCCGCGCCCGCCAAAGGGCACGCCGGTGGCAAAGATCGATTCGATCATCTGGCGGCGGGCCGAAACCCGGATGCGGCGGTCGTTCAGAAAGGCGCCGTCGCCACGCTCGGCGGTGAACATCTCGTCCTTGGCGGCGTCATAGACCACGGCGGCGACGATCTCGCCCTTGTGCTCCAGCGCGATGCTGACGGCCCAATGCGGCAGCCCGTGCAGAAAGTTGGTGGTGCCGTCCAAGGGATCGACCAGCCAGCGCCGGGTCGGGTCCTCGCCCGCCTCGGTACCGGTTTCCTCGCCCAGCCAGCCATAGTTCGGACGCGCGCCGCGCAGCTCTTCCTTGATGATGCGTTCGGACTCGCGGTCGGCGCGGCTGACGAAATCGCCCGCGCCCTTGACCGAGACCTGAAGGTTTTCGACCTCGCGGAAGTCCTTCACGAGGCTGCGGCCCGCCTTGCGCGCGGCCTTGATCATGATGTTGAGATTGGCGCTGGCCATGGCTTTTCCTTTTTGGGATTGGCCGTCCTATTAGGCGAAGGCCGCTCGAAAGCCAAGCGGGACTAGGGCGTGGCGATCAGCTGATAGCCGGGGTGAAAGGCCAGCCGCACCGTGGTGATGGCGCCAAGGTCGTTGAAGGTCGTCCGCTGCAGGATCAAAAGCGCCGTGCCCTGCCGGGCTTCCAGCAGCCGCGCGTCGCGGGCATTGGCGTTTTCGGCCGAGAACGCCATGTCGGCATGCAGCCATGGGAAATTGCGCACCAGCCATTCATTGGCATTGATGCGGTGAAAGTCGATCCGCTCGACGCCGGGGGCGGCGCCGGGATTGATCCAGCGGTCCTCGACCTGAAAGGGCTGGCTGTCGCCGTAATGGACGGTGCGCAGGTGGATCAGTTCCGCCCCTTCGGGCAGGGACATGCGCAGGGCCACATCCGCCGGGATCGGGCTGAGCTTCTGCGCCACGACCCGGTGGCTGTATTCCAGACCCGCGCCCTCGATCTGTTCGCGCACGATGGGGATGGTCAGCGTGGCCTTGCGCGCCGGGTTCACGGTGACATGGGTCCCGGCGCGGCGCTTGCGGTCCAGAAGTCCTTCCTCGGCCAGCATTTGCAGGGCCTTGTTCACCGTGGCGCGGGCGACGCCGAATTCGACCGCCAGTTCCGCCTCGTCGGGGATGCGGTCGCCCTGACGCCATTCGCGGTCGACGATGCGGCGGCGCACCTCGCTGGTGATGGCCTGAGCCTTGGAAAGCTGGGCGGTCTTTTCGGTCACATGCGGTCCTGAACGCGGGCGATGGTCGCCAGATAATCGGAAACAATACGGTCGTGGTCGATATGACGGCCATTCTTGACCAGATGACGCCCGGCTGACCAGACCTCGCGCACCAGACCGTCATGACCGGCGAAGATCAGGCTGTCCAGCATCTGATCGCCCTTGCGCCCGGCCATGACCGGATTGTCCAGATCGACGGCCAGCAGATCGGCCCAGTTTCCGGGGGCGATGGCGCCGGTCTCGCGCCCCGCCGCCGTGGCGCCTCCATCCAGCCCCGCCTCATAGATCACCCGCCCGGTCGAGCGTTCCGGCGTCGCCAGAATCGCCCGGCCACGGTCGCGCAGGCGCTGGCTGTATTCCAGCGTCCTGAGTTCCTCGGTCAGCGAGATACGGATATTGCTGTCCGAGCCAAAGCCCAGCCGCCCGCCGGCCTCGGCCCAGATGGTGCCGTTGAAGATGCCGTCGCCAAGGCTTGATTCGGTGATCGGGCACAGGCCCGCGACGGCGCCGGTGGCGGCAAGGCGGCGGGTCTCGTCCTCGGTCATGTGGGTCAGGTGGATCAGCGTCCAGCGCCGGTCGGGGGCGAAGTTCTCCAGCACCCATTCGACCGGGCGCAGGCCATAGGCGGCGCTGATTTCCTCGATCTCGGGGATCTGCTCGGCCAGATGCATGTGCAGGGGGCGGTCGGGACGCAGTTCGGTGCAAAGCCGCAGCCCCTCGGGCGAGACGGCGCGCAGGGAATGCGGCGCGATACCGATGCCCGCATCCGGGGGCAGCGCGGTCAGGGCGGCCTCGGCGCCGTCCAGCAGGCGCTGGAAGTCCTCGGGCGTGGTGCCGAAACGGTTCTGGCCCGGCGCAAGCGCGCGGCGGTCCACGCCGCCGAACTGGTAATGCACCGGCAGCAGCGTCAGCCCGATGCCGGTGCGGGCGCTGGCGGCGGCGATGCGCGCCGACATCTCGGCGATATTGTCGTAATGCCCGCCGCCGGGGCGGTGATGCAGATAGTGGAACTCGACATTGGTGGCATAGCCGGCCTCGAGCATCTCCATCTGCACGAGGCTGGCGATGGCCTCGATATCGTCGGGCGTCAGGTGGTCCAGAAAGCGGTACATGATCTGGCGCCAGGTCCAGAAGGTGTCGCGCGGCTCGGGGCCTTTGGCCTCGGAAAGGCCGGCCATGGCGCGCTGGAAGGCGTGGCTGTGCAGGTTGGCCATCGCCGGCAGCAGCAGGCCGACGCGTTGGCCTGCGGCCGCGGCGCCCGGCTCGACCCGGGCGATTCGGCCCTGATCCAGCGTCACGCCGACATGTTCCGCCCAGCCACCCGGCAACAAGGCCCGTTCCGCCCAGATCTGCACCATCGCCTTGTCCCTCTGTATGCAAAAATAAGTTTAGACATAGAGTTTCATTAAGTATAGACATAGAGCAGCCAAGAAATCAATCCGGAGCTTTGCCGATGCTGGTCCTGACCGATGCGCAAATCGCCAGAATGGACGCGGAATCAGGCGGATACGGCCTGATCGAGCGTGGCGCGCTGGTCATCAGCGGGGATCGAATCGTCTGGACCGGCGTCGAATCGGAATTGCCGGCGGCATATGCCCATGCGGCGCGCCACGATCTGGGCGGGCGGCTGGTGACGCCGGGGCTGATCGACTGCCACACCCATATCGTCTTTGGCGGCGACCGCGCCCGCGAATTCGAGATGCGGCTGGAAGGCGCCAGCTATGAAGAGATCTCGCGCGCCGGGGGCGGCATCCTGTCCTCGGTTCGCGCCACCCGCGATGCGGATGAGGCGGTGCTGCTGGCCGCCGCCTTGAAGCGCGTCGATCAGCTGCTGGCCGAAGGCGTGACCACGCTGGAAATCAAGTCGGGCTATGGGCTGGACGTGGCCTCCGAGCTGAAGATGCTGCGCGTCGCCCGCCTGATCGGCGAAATGCGCCCGGTCCATGTCCGCACAAGCTGGCTGGCCGCCCATGCCCTGCCGCCCGAATACAAGGATGACCGCGCCGGCTATATCCGCGATGTGGTGATCGCCGGCATGCAGGCCGGCCATGCCGAGGACCTGATCGACGCGGTTGACGGCTTTTGCGAGGGGATCGCCTTTTCCCGCGACGAGATGGCGGCGATATTCGACCATGCCGAGACGCTGGGCATCCCGGTCAAGCTGCATGCCGAACAGCTTTCCGATCTGGGCGGTGCGGCGATGGCCGCGCAGCATGGCGCCATGTCCGCCGACCATCTGGAATGGCTGGGACAGGACGGCATCGACGCCATGGCGGCATCCGGCACGGTGGCGGTGCTGCTGCCCGGTGCCTTTTATACGCTGCGCGAGACGAAATATCCGCCGGTGCAGGCCCTGCGCGACGCCGGCGTGCCGATCGCGCTGGCCACGGATTGCAACCCCGGCACCTCGCCGCTGACCTCGATCCTGCTGACGATGAACATGGGCGCGACGCTGTTCCGCCTGACCCCCAGCGAATGCCTGACCGGCGTGACCCGCCACGCGGCCACGGCGCTGGGGCTGAATGATCGCGGCCAGATCGCCCCCGGCCTGCGCGCCGATCTGGCGATCTGGGACGTCAAACACCCGGCCGAGCTGACCTATCGCATCGGCTTCAATCCCCTTCATGCCCGCATCGTCGGAGGCGAATTTGTCTGAACTGATCCTGATCCCCGGTGAAACCACTCTGGCCCAGCTTGAACAGGTCTGGCGCAAGGGGCTGGCCGTGCGGCTGGCCGACAGCGCCCGGCCGGGCATCGCGGCCTCGGCCGCGCGCATTCAGGCCGCTGTCGATGGCGACGCGGCGGTTTACGGCGTCAATACCGGCTTTGGCAAGCTGGCCTCGATCAAGATCGCGGCGGGCGATACCGCGACGCTGCAAAGAAACCTGATCCTGTCGCATTGCTGCGGCGTGGGCGAGCCGGTCGAGCCGGAAACCGTGCGCCTGATCATGGTGCTGAAACTGCTGTCGCTGGGCCGTGGCGCATCCGGCGTCCGCCCCGAGGTGATCGGGCTGATCGAGGACATGCTGGCCAAGGGCGTCCTGCCGGTCATTCCGGCGCAGGGCTCGGTCGGGGCCTCGGGGGACCTCGCGCCGCTGGCACATATGGCCGCGACCCTGCTGGGCGAGGGCCGCGCCATCTATCAGGGTCGCGAAATGTCCTCGGCGCAGGCGCTGAAGTCGGCGGGCCTGACCCCGGTGGTGCTGGCTGCGAAAGAGGGGCTGGCGCTGATCAACGGCACGCAGGTTTCGACCGCTTTCGCCCTGGCGGGGCTGTTTGACGCCTTTGCCTCGGCGCGGGCGGCGCTGGTCATCTCGTCGCTCTCGACCGATGCGATCATGGGCTCGACCGCGCCCTTCCTTGAGGAAATCCACACGCTGCGCGGCCATCGCGGCCAGATCACCGCCGCCCGCGCCATTCGCGACCTGATGGCCGGATCCGAGATCCGCGAAAGCCACCGCGAGGGCGATACCCGCGTGCAGGACCCCTATTGCATCCGCTGCCAGCCGCAGGTGACCGGGGCCTGCATCGACCTGCTGTGGCAGGCCGCCCGCACGCTGGAAATCGAAGCGAACGCCGCCACCGACAACCCGCTGGTGCTGGTGGGCGCCGATCAGATCGTCTCGGGCGGGAACTTCCATGCCGAGCCGGTGGCCTTTGCCGCCGACCAGATCGCGCTGGCCATTGCCGAGATCGGCGCGATCTCGCAGCGGCGCATCGCGCTGATGGTGGACCCGGCACTGTCGCATGACCTGCCGCCCTTCCTGACCCCCGACCCGGGGCTGAACAGCGGGCTGATGATCGCCGAAGTCACCAGCGCCGCATTGATGAGCGAAAACAAGCATCTTGCGACGCCTTGCTCGACGGATTCTACCCCCACCAGCGCCAATCAGGAGGACCATGTCAGCATGGCCGCCCATGGCGCGCGGCGGCTCAAGCGCATGAACGCGAACCTTGCCCAGATCATCGGCATCGAGGCGCTTTGCGCCGCCGCCGGTGTCGAATTCCGCGCGCCGCTGAAAACCTCGGACACCTTGCAGGCGGTGATCGCGCGACTGCGCGAAACGGTGCCGCCGCTGGAACAGGACCGCTATCTGGCCCCCGATCTGGCCGAGGCCGCGAACCTGATCCGCGAGGGCGAGCTGGTCGCCGCCGTCGCCCCCGAATTGCTGGCCGAGGTGGCTCCGTGATCCCGGTCGAGGTCGTCCCCGGCGACAGCCCGGTCATTCTGGGCCTGCCCCATACCGGAACCTGGCTGCCCGACGACATCCGCGCCCGGCTGAACCCGCGCGGGCAGGTGCTGGCCGATACCGACTGGCATATCGAACGGCTTTACGACGGGCTGCTGCCCGGCGCGACTACGGTGCGGGCGACCTTTCACCGCTATGTCATCGACGCCAATCGCGGCGCCGATGATGCGAGCCTTTATCCCGGCCAGAACACCACCGGGCTGGTGCCATTGACCGATTTCGATGGCGAGCCGATCTGGACCTCGGAACCGGACGCCGATGACATCGCCCATCGCAAGCACCAGTTCCACGGCCCCTATCACGCCGCCTTGGCGGATGAGATCGCGCGAGTGCGGGCGCGGCACGGGGTGGCGATCCTTTATGATTGCCACTCGATCCGCAGCCATATCCCGTTCCTGTTCCAAGGCACGCTGCCCGATTTCAACATCGGCACCAACAGCGGTGCGTCCTGCGATCCGCGGCTTGAGGCGGCGGTGTTCGAGCTTTGCGCCGCGACCGGGCGCAGCCATGTGCTGAACGGCCGTTTCAAGGGCGGCTGGACGACGCGCCATTACGGCCAGCCGGGCACGGGCGTTCACGCCATCCAGATGGAGCTGGCGCAATCGACGCATCTGGCGACCGAGACCCCGCCCTTTGCCTATGACCCCGCCAAGGCGGATGCGCTGCGGGTGACGCTGAAGGCGATCCTTGAGCGGCTGGCCGCCCTTGCGTCCGAGGTCCGCGCATGAAGCCCCTGGCCGGGATCAGGGTGCTGGACCTGTCCCGCGTGCTGGCGGGGCCTTACTGCACGGCGCTGATGGCCGATCTGGGGGCCGAGATCATCAAGATTGAGCCGCCGCAAGGCGACGATTACCGCCATATCGGCCCGTTCAAGGATGGCGAAAGCGCGCTCTTCACGCTGAACAATCGCGGCAAGCAAAGCGTGGTGCTGGACCTGAAAAACCCCGCCGATCTGGAGCTTGCGCAAGGGATCGCGGCCCGCGTCGATGTGGTCGTGGAAAACTTCCGTCCCGGCGTGGCCGAGCGGCTGGGTCTCGGGGCGGACGCGCTGCGGGCGGCCAATCCGGGGCTGGTCTATTGCTCGATTTCCGGCTTTGGGCAGCAGGGGCCGTTTCGCGATCTGCCGGCCTATGATCTGGTCGTGCAGGCCATGTCCGGGCTGATGGCGGGAACCGGAGAAGAGGGCGGCGCGCCCCTGAAAACCGGCGAAAGCGTGGCCGACCTGATCGCCGGGCTGTTTGCTAGCTGGTCGATCATGGCGGCCTTGGTGCAGCGGGGCCGGACCGGGCAAGGCGCGACGCTGGACGTCGCCATGTATGACGCGCTGTTTTCCATGCTGACCACCAGCCACGCGCTGCATTTCTATGCCGGGCAGGCGCCGCAGCGGGTCGGCAATCGCCACCCCTTGTCCACGCCCTTTGGTTGCTATGCGACCCGCGACGGGCAGGTGGTGATCGCGGTCCTCAGCTCCAAGCAATTCGCCGCGCTGGCTGCGCTGATCGGCGCGCCCGAGGCGGCGGACGATCCCCGTTTCGCCAGCGACGAAAGCCGCACCACGCATGAGCCTGCCGTCAAGGGGCTGATCGAGGCGTGGTCCAGTGGCCTGACCACGGAACAGGCCGTGGCGGCGCTGACTGGCGTGGGTATCCCAACGGCGCCGATCTGGGATATCGCCAAGGCGGCGGGTAACGAGCACAGCCATGCGCGCGGTCTGGTCAGCCAGTTGCCCCATGCCACGCTGGGCACGGCGCCCAGCGTCGGCCAGCCGGTGCGCTTTGACGGCGAAAAGCCGGTGGCTGCGCATTCCGCCCCGCAGCTTGGCGGCGACTTGCAGGCCGTCTTGCGCCAACTTGGACTGGAGGATCGCGCATGAACGACGACTGGCACATGCTGGCCGAGGAAGAGCGGCTGTTTTGCGACGTGCTGACCCGCATCTGCGCGGAACAGATCGCGCCCAAGGCGGCCCATACCGACGAGGCGGCGGCCTTTGTCCATGACCAGCTTGCCGTGCTGGGACAGGCGGGCATGATGGGCGCGAACCTGCCCGAGGACTATGACGGCAGCGGCATCTCGGCCCCGGCGCTTTTGCGCGCGGTGGCGATCGTGGCGGGGGCCTGCGGCTCGACCGCCTCGGCGCTGACGGCGCATTATCTGGCGACGGATTCGATCCTGATCGGCGGGACCGAGGCGCAGAAACGCGCATGGCTGCCCCGCGCCGCGACGGGCGAGGCTTTGGGGGCCTTCGCGCTGACCGAACCCACCGCCGGATCGGACCCCGCCGACATGAAGACCCGCGCCCGGCGCGCGGGTGACGGCTGGCATCTCAAGGGCACGAAATGCTTCATCTCGAACGGAGGGGTGGCGGATTTCATCGTGGTCTATGCGGTGACCGACCCCGACAAGGGCCATCGCGGCATCTCGGCCTTTATCCTGCCCAAGCACACGCCCGGGCTGGATGCCGGCCCGGCCGAGCGCACGATGGGCCTGAAAGGCGGCCACGTCTTTACCCTCAACATCGACTGCCATCTGCCCGAGGACGCCCTGCTGGGCGACGAGGGCAAGGGTTTCCGCACCGCCATGCAGGTTCTGGACAATGGCCGGATCGAGGTCGCGGCGCAGTGCCTTGGCCTTGCGGGTGCGGCCATGGATGCCGCCATCGCCTATGCAAAGGACCGCGTGATCGGCGGAGAGGCGCTGAGCGACAAGCAGGGCATCCGCTGGATGATCGCCGATATGGGCCTTGCCTACCGGCAGGCGCTGCTGATCGCACAGGATGCCGCGCGCCAGCGGCAGGCCGCGCATGAAGGCGCGGGCGGGCGTTTCTCGCTGGCCTCGGCCATGGCCAAGCTGGCGGCCTCCGAGGCGGCGGGCAAGGTCGCCGACACCGCGCTGCAACTGCATGGCGGCTATGGCTATACCCGCGATTTTCCCATCGAACGGATCAACCGCGATCTGCGCATCATGCGGATCTACGAAGGTTCCAGCGAAATTCAACGTATCATCATTTCCGGCAATATGCTGGCCTGAACGGAGCGAGACATGGACAATCCCCGTCACAACACCCGCGACATCTACCCGGCCACCGGCCCCGAGATCACCGCGAAAAGCTGGCTGACCGAGGCGCCGATGCGGATGCTGATGAACAACCTGCATCCTGACGTGGCCGAAAACCCGCATGAACTGGTGGTCTATGGCGGCATCGGCCGCGCCGCCCGGACATGGAAGGATTTCGACCTGATCGTCGACAGCCTGAAGGCGCTGGAAGAGGACCAGACCCTGCTGGTGCAATCCGGCAAGCCCGTGGGCGTTTTCCGCACCCACAAGGACGCGCCGCGGGTGCTGATCGCCAACTCGAACCTTGTGCCGCATTGGGCGAACTGGGACCATTTCAACGAGCTGGATAAGAAAGGTCTGGCCATGTACGGTCAGATGACCGCCGGCTCCTGGATCTATATCGGCAGCCAGGGCATCGTTCAGGGCACCTATGAAACCTTCGTCGAGGCCGGGCGCCAGCATTACGGCGGCAGCCTGAAAGGCAAATGGATACTGACCGGCGGGCTTGGCGGCATGGGCGGCGCCCAGCCCTTGGCCGCCGTGATGGCCGGGGCCTGCTGTCTCGCGGTCGAATGCAACGAGGTCAGCGCCGATTTCCGCCTGCGCACCCGCTATGTCGATGAAAAAACCCACAGCCTTGACGAGGCGCTGGAGATGATCGACCGCTGGACCAAGGCCGGCGAGGCGAAATCCGTGGCGCTGATCGGCAACGCGGCCGAGGTGTTCCCCGAACTTGTGCGCCGGATGCAGGCGGGCGGCATGCGCCCCGATATCGTCACCGACCAGACCAGCGCCCATGACCCGGTGCATGGCTATCTGCCCGAGGGCTGGACGGTCGCGGAATGGCGCGCGCGTCAGGAAACCGACCCCAAGGCGGTGGAACGCGCCGCCCGCAAGTCGATGCGCAAGCAGGTCGAGGCCATGGTGGCCTTTGCCGATGCCGGCGTTCCGACCGTCGACTATGGCAACAACATCCGCCAGATGGCGCTGGAAGAAGGTTTCGAGCGCGCCTTTGCCTTTCCCGGCTTTGTCCCCGCCTATATCCGGCCGCTGTTTTGCCGGGGCATCGGGCCGTTCCGCTGGGCGGCGCTGTCGGGCGACCCCGAGGACATCTACAAGACCGACCAGAAGGTGAAAGAACTGATCGACGACCCGCATCTGCACAACTGGCTGGACATGGCGCGGGACCGCATCAGCTTTCAGGGCCTGCCGGCGCGGATCTGCTGGGTCGGCCTTGGCCTGCGCGACAAGCTGGGCCTTGCCTTCAACGAGATGGTCAGGAACGGCGAGCTGAAGGCCCCCATCGTCATTGGCCGCGACCATCTGGATAGTGGCTCGGTCGCCTCGCCCAACCGGGAAACCGAGGCGATGCAGGACGGCTCGGACGCGGTTTCCGACTGGCCGCTGCTGAACGCGCTTTTGAACACCGCATCCGGCGCGACCTGGGTCAGCCTGCATCACGGCGGCGGCGTCGGCATGGGCTTTTCCCAGCATTCGGGTATGGTGATCTGCTGCGACGGCAGCGAAGATGCCGACAGGCGCATCGCCCGCGTGCTGTGGAATGACCCCGCCACCGGCGTCATGCGCCATGCCGATGCGGGCTATCAGATCGCGCTGGACTGTGCGCGCGAGCATGGGTTGAATCTGCCCGGCATTCTCTGATCCTAAAGGGGCCGGTCGCGCAACGCATCGCGGCGGGCCCCGGATATCCCGACCAACAAGGAGAGAACGACATGACCTTCCAGACCAGCATCAAGGCCGCCCTGTTCGGCCTGGCCGCCATCGGCCTTGGCCATGCCGCGCAGGCCGACCAGCTTGCCGAAATCAAGGCCGCAGGCAAGATCGTCACCGCGACCGACATGCATTACGCGCCCTTCGACATGCTGACCAACGGCACCTATGAGGGCATCACCAAGGACCTCTTTGACGAGGTCAGCAAGGAAATCGGCGTCGAGCCGCTTTATCAGGACATTCCCTGGACCGCCGAGCTGCCGGGCCTTGAGGTGAAGAAATTCGACATCGTCATCGCCCCGGTGACCATCACCCCCGAGCGGCTTGAGCGTTACACCTTCACCCTGCCGATCGCCGATGCGACCGTGTCGCTGGTCAAGGCCGCCGGCAATACCGAGGTGACCAAGCCCGAGGACATCAAGGGCAAGACCGTCGGCGTCCAGCAGGGCACCGCGCAGTTCAAGCAGCTTGAGGCCTACGGCGCCACGCTGGGCGATGTGACCATCAAGGAATACGGCACCACCGACGAGGCCTATGCCGATCTGGCCGCCGGCCGTCTGGACGCGGTGGCGGGCTCGCTGCCGAACCTGACCTATCTGGTCAAGAACCGCCCCGAGACCTTTGCGCTGTTCGAGCCCGCTCAGTTCGGCGAGCCGAAATACTTCGCCTGGGTGCTGCGCAAGGAGGCCGACAGCGAAAGCTTTGCCAAGGCGATCAACGACGCGCTGCTGAAGATGACCGATGACGGCCGCGTCAAGGCGATCCAGGAAAAATGGCTGGGCGCCGCTGTCGAACTGCCGCGCGAAGTGCCGACGAAATAAGCCCCTTGCGGGCGGGGCCGCCCCCGCCCGCATCCCTTCCGCCCGCTCAATCCCCTGCCAGCCGAGGCGCGCATGTTCTCGATCCCGGTCTTTCTGGAAAGTTTCGGGCCGCTCTTCTGGGCGGCGCGCAATACGCTCTTGATCTCGGTCCTTGGGATCGGGTTGGGGCTGATCATCGGCACGCTGATCTGTGCCGCGCGGCTTTCGCCCTATGGGGCCTTGCGCCGCTTTGCCGCCATCTGGGTCAGCTTTCTGCGCGGCGTGCCGCTGCTGGTGCAATTGCTGGTCTTTTATTACACGCTGCCGGTCATCGGGTTGGACGTGCCGGCCTTTTTCGCCGCTATCGTGACGGTGGGTATCTGCGCCAGCGCCTATATTTCGGAAATCTGGCGTGGCGCCATCGCCGCCCTGCCCAAAGGTCAGGCCGAGGCCGCCATCGCCATCGGCATGAGCCCGGTCGATATCTGGCGCCGGGTGATCCTGCCGCAGGCGTTTTCGATGTCGCTGCCGGCGCTGGTCAATGAGCTGATCCTGCTGGTCAAGGCCTCGTCGCTGGTCTCGGTCGTGGGCATCATGGAGGTCACGCGCGCCAGTCAGGCGCAGGCCGCCACCACCTTTCGCCCGCTCGAGGTCTATCTGGCCGCCGCCTGCATCTATCTGCTGATCAACCTCTGCCTTGCGGTGCTGGGGCGTTACCTTGAACACAGGACGGCCGTGTGATGGATTTCGCGATCTTTGAACAATATGGCCCCTCGCTGCTGCGCGGCTTTGGCGTCACCGTCCTGTGCTGGCTGCTGGGCACCGTCTTCGGCATGGCGCTGGGGTTGGTGATCGCGCTGATCCAGCGCTATGCCCCGCGCTGGGTCGGCTGGATCATCCAGATCTATATCGAGGTGATCCGGGGCACGCCGTTTCTGGTCCAGCTTTTCGTCCTTTACTACGGCGGCCCGCTGATCGGGCTGCGGCTGGACGCGCTGCCTGCGGGCCTTTTGGGTCTGACCATCTATGGCAGCCCCTATTTCGCCGAGATCTTCCGCTCGGGCTTTCGCGCCGTGCCCCATGGCCAGATCGAGGCCGCCCGTGCCATCGGCATGGCCGAACCCGCGATCATCCGCCGCATCCTGTTGCCCCTTGGGCTGGTCTCGTCGCTGCCGGCGCTGGTCAACTTCTCGATCATCCTGACCAAGGAAACCGTGATCCTGTCCATCATCACCGTGCCCGAACTGATGTATCAGGTCAGCCGCATGTCCACCGAGACCTTTCGTTACCTCGAGGCGAACCTTGTGCTGGCGCTGTTCTTCTGGGCGCTCGTGGAAACCATTTCGCGCATCGGCCACCGGCTTGAGGCGCGCGTCACCAAACACCTGATCGAAGAAAGGACCTGAAGATGCAGGCCTCCTCCGTCGAGATTAGCAAGGTCAACAAGTTTTACGGTCCCTTTCACGCGCTCAAGGACGTGGATCTGTCGATCCCGCCCGGCAAGGTCACCTGCCTGATCGGGCCCTCCGGCTCGGGCAAGTCCACGCTGCTGCGCTGCATCAACTTTCTGGAAGCCTATGATTCCGGCGAAATCCGCATTGATGGCGACCTGATCGGCTATGAGGTGCCCGGCAAGCGGATGTCGGGCCGGCGCCTGCGCGAGATGCGGCGCGGCATTGGCATGGTGTTCCAGCAGTTCAATCTGTGGCCGCATATGACCGCCCGCGAAAACGTCGCCGAAGGACTGATCCGCGTGCGCGGCATGTCGAAATCCGAGGCCGAAAGCCGTGCCGGCGAGGCGCTGACCAAGGTCGGGCTGGCCGACAAGATGTCGAACCACCCCTCGCGCCTGTCGGGTGGCCAGCAGCAGCGCGTGGCGATCGCTCGCGCCATCGCCATGGAGCCGCGGCTGATGCTGTTCGACGAGCCGACCAGCGCCTTGGACCCCGAACTGGTGGGCGAGGTTCTGAACGTCATGAAGACGCTGGCAAGCGAAGGCATGACCATGGTCGTCGTCACCCATGAGATGGGCTTTGCCGCCCATGTCGCCGATCAGGTCGCCTTCATGGAAAAGGGCGAGCTGGTGGGCGTGGACAGCCCCGACCGCATCCTGCATCAGCCGCAGGACCCGCGCATTCAGGCCTTCCTGCGCACCTATCACGAAAGAAACAGTATCTAGAGGGGCTTGCGGAGCGGCGCGCGCTGCCTACCTGATAGCGGTAACGTCATCAGGAGGGGCGCATGCCCGAACCCAAGCTGTTCCAGCCCATCGCCATCGGCGACAAGACCGTTTCCAACCGCATCGTGATTGCCCCCATGTGCCAGTATTCGGCCACGGACGGGCAGATGACCGACTGGCACCTGATCCATCTGGGCGGGCTGGCGCTGTCGGGCGCCGGCATCCTGACCATCGAGGCGACGGGCGTCCTGCCCGAGGGCCGCATCACCTATGGCGATGTCGGGCTTTACGATGACGCGACCGAGGCCGCCATGGCCCGTGTGCTCAAGGGCATCCGGGCGTGGTCGAACATGCCCATCGCCATCCAGCTTGGCCATGCCGGGCGCAAGGCCTCGACCGAAAAGCCGTGGCTTGGTGGCCAGCAGATCGCGCCCGATGCGCCGAATGGCTGGCAGACGGTGGCGCCCTCGGCCCTGCCCATGCATGCGGGTGAAAACCCGCCGGTGGCGCTGGATGCGGCGGGGCTTTCGCGGGTGCGCGAGGGGTTTGTCGATGCCGCCCGCCGCGCCCTGCGGCTGGGGCTGGACGCGATCCAGATCCATGCCGCCCATGGCTATCTGCTGCATGAATTCCTGTCGCCGCTGTCGAACCGGCGCGATGACGAATATGGCGGCAGCCTTGAAAACCGCCTGCGTTTCCCGCTGGAAATCTTTGACGCGATCAAGGCCGTGGTGCCGGCGGGCTATCCGGTCTCGGTCCGGGTCTCGGGCACGGATTGGATCGAGGGCGGCTGGGACATTCAGGACACCATCGCCTTTGCCCGCGCGCTTGAGGCGCGGGGCTGCGCGGCCATCCATATCTCCAGCGGCGGGATTGATGCGACGGCGCGGATCCCGGTCGCGCCGGGCTATCAGGTGCCCCTGGCGCGCGCCGTCAAGCAGGCGGTCAGGATGCCGGTGATCGCCGTCGGGCTGATCACCTCGCCCGAGCAGGCCGAGGCCATCGTCGCCAATGGCGATGCCGACATGATCGCGCTGGCCCGGACCGCGCTTTACGATCCGCGCTGGCCCTGGCACGCGGCGGCGGCTTTGGGCGCGCGCGCGCAGGCGGCGCCGCAATACATGTTCTCGGCCCCACGCAGCGCGCCCGGGCTGTTCAGCAAGGGCTGAGACCCGGCCGGGCCGCTTCCGTTGCGGGGCGCGGCCCGGACATGGCGCCGTCAGGTTCTGTCCGCGCCCCGGTGCGGGTCATTGGCATCAAAGACCAGCAGGCCGTCCTCGGGCACCTTGCGGCCGGTCCAGCGCGGATCGGCCAGCGAGCGCGCCGCGTCGCGCTGCCCGTCGCGCCAGTGATCCAGCATCGACAGGCGCGAGAATTCGTAATCCTTGCTGCCGCTTTCGTAATCGGCGTGGCGATAGATCAGATGCATCAGGCTGACCGGATAGGCCGGCCCGGCCTCGACCAGCATCGCCAGATCGGGGTCGCCCTGCAATTCCGCCGGCAGGCGGCTGCGCAGCCGGCGGGCGGCACGCGACAGTGCGTGACGGCTGCGGAACTCGTCGGTGTTCATGCGGGTGCGGCTCGAGAAGCGGATCTCGCGTTCGCGCTGTTCGACCTGCGACATGGTCTGCGGCAGGCCGTCGCGCGACTGGTAAAGATCGACCTGATAGATGCAAAGCGGCCTCTGGTTCGGCGCGGCCAGCACCACCTGCAAGGGCGAGTTCGAGACCAGCCCGCCATCCCAGTAATGCCGCCCGTCGATCTCGACCGCCGGAAAGCCCGGCGGCAGCGCCCCCGAGGCCATGATGTGCTCGACGCTCAGCCGGGTTTCACGGCTGTCGAAACAGGTGAAGTTGCCGGTCTCGACATCGACGGCGCCGACGGTCAGGCGCGGCCCCTCGTCATGCAGATAGTTCCAGTCCACCAGCCGGTCCAGCGTCTCGCGCAGCGGCGAGGTGTCGTACCAGCTTGTCTGGCGCATCAGCCCGGGCAGAAAGGATGACAGATCCGGCAGCTTGGGACGGAAAAAACCCGGTGCGCCGAACAGTGTGCTCATGGTGGCGCGGCTTTCGTTCCACAGCGCGCGCATCTGTTCGGGCTGGGGCAGGGCCTCGAGCCAGCTGCCCATGAGCCAGGGCGCGCCGGTCACGCTTTCCCAGAATTTGCGCAGCGCCGGCAGCCTGCGGCCGGGCGGGTTTCCCGCGATCAGCGCACCATTGATCGATCCGATCGAGATCCCGGCCAGCCATTCCGGTTCGCGGCCGGCCTCGCTCAGGGCCTCATAGGCGCCGGCCTGATAGGCCCCCAGCGCGCCGCCGCCTTGCAGGACAAGGATGATTTGCTCGGCCGGGTCGGCACTGTCTTTCATCGGCTTTACACATCTACTCGGCAAGAATATGTCTGAATAGCAGGCAAAGACGCGCAAATGCATGGTTTATTTCTGAAAACCAATCATAAAGTCGTATATTGTTGCGCCATTGCCCGCTGGCGGCACGGCCCGATATGCGGCCGCGGCGATTGCCATGGCTGGCGACACGTCTATATTGGCGCATGACCCAGCCGGAGCATCCTGCCGATACCCGCATGATCGACGACATTCCCGCAAGCAGGGCGCCCCGGTGCGGCGCGCTGGCCGAGGCATTTTTCCCCTTCTTTCAGAGTCCGCCCGATGTGGTTTGAAATTGCGATCGTTCTGGTCCTGATCCTTGTGAACGGGCTGTTGGCCATGTCGGAAATGGCCATCGTCTCGGCCCGGCCGGCGCGGCTGAAGGTGGCGGCCGAACGCGGCGATCACGGCGCGACCATCGCCCTGCGCCTGGCCGAACAGCCGGGGCGCTTCCTGTCCTCGGTCCAGATCGGGATCACGCTGGTCGGCGTGCTGTCGGGCGCGTTCTCGGGCGCGACGCTGGGCGCGCGGCTGGCCGCCGCCCTGCCGGGACTGGGCGTTCCGGCGACGCTGGCGCAGCCCTTGGGCATGGGCGGCGTGGTCGTCGTCATCACCTATCTGTCGCTGATCGTGGGCGAGCTGGTTCCCAAGCAGCTGGCTTTGCGCGCGCCCGAACGCGTGGCCGCCCGCGTGGCGCCGCTGATGCTGGGGGTTTCGCGCGTGGCGGCGCCGCTGGTCTGGCTTCTGGACCGGTCGGGCAAACTGGTTCTGGCGCTTTTGGGCCAATCGGGCGACGACAAGCAATCGATCAGCGACGAGGAAATCCGGCTGGTGATTTCCGAGGCCGAAACCGCTGGCGTCATGCACCGCGCCGAAACCGAGATGATCGCCGGGGTCATGCGCATCGCCGACCGCAGCGCGCGGCGGCTGATGACCTCGCGCCGGGACATCGAGGTGCTGGATGTCGCCGACAGCTGGCAGGTGGTGGCGCGCAAGTTCCGCGACAGCCGCCGCACCCGGCTGCCGGTCGGCGATGGCGACCCCAACAATCTGATCGGCGTCGTGGCCAGCGTCGATCTGCTGTCGCAAAGCCGCAGCGCCTCGTTCGACCTGCGCAATGTCATGCAGCCCGCCCCGATCATCCCCGAGACCATGGACGCCCCCGAGGTCATCGCCCGGCTGCGCGCCTCGCCGGGGCAGATGCTGCTGGTCTATGACGAATACGGCCATTTCGAGGGCGTGGTGACGCCCATGGACGTGCTTGAGGCGATCACCGGCGAATTCGTCGGCTGGGACGATGACGAACCCAAGGTCGTCGAGCGCGACGACGGCAGCATGCTGGTCGCGGGCTGGATGCCGGCGGATGAGTTCGCCGACCGCCTGTCCGCGCCCCTGCCCGAGGATCACGACTATTCCACCGCCGCCGGGCTGGTTCTGGACCTGACCGGGCGGTTGCCGCAGGTGGGTGACCATGTGAACTGGCAGGGCTGGCGGATCGAGGTCGTGGACCTTGACGGCCGCCGCATCGACAAGCTTTTGGTCAGCCGCCTGCCGCGCTGATCACGGATCACCGCGCGGGCCGGGCCTTATGCCTGCTCAGCGCAGCTGCACCTTCACCGGCAGGGTCAGCGTCGTCGATCTGCCCGAGGGCGGCGTCGGCAGGCGCGGCAGGCTGGCGGCCTGACGGTTCAGCACCGCATCGTTCCTGGCATTCCCGGTCGAGCCGGCCAGCCCCGCACTGCTGACCCGGCCGCTGGCGTCGATGCTGAAGCGGATATTGACCGTGACCGAGCCGCGCCCGGACAGTTTGGATTGGGCGCGCTTCATGTGCCGGGCGACCGTCGCATTCACCTTGGACTGCCAGCTTGCCACCTGCTTCTTGCTGGGGGCGCCGGCCTGCGCCTGCGGTGCGGCGGTCCGCTCGCCCTTGGGCGCCTTGAGTTGGGTCGTGGCCTTGCGCGAGGGTTGGGCCTCTTCGGCCTTCTTCTCGCGTTTCTTCTTGGGCTCGGGTTCTTTTTCGGGCTTTTTCTCGCGCGGGGCTTCGGCCAGCTCTTCCTTGGGCGGTTCGGGGCGCTCTTTGGGGCGGGTGGATTTCTGCAGCACTACCGCATCGGGGGGCGGCGGGAACAGCGAATTCATGTCCGGCAGCGGCGCTAGCTCGGGCAGAGGCAGATCGGTGATCTGCTCTTCGGGGGCCTGCTCGGGTTCAGGCTCAGGCTCAGGCTCAGGCTCTGGCTCCGGTTCCGGCTGGGCTTCCTCCTGTTCTTCCTGCTCGACCTCGTCTGTGGGTGCGGCGGCAGTGGGCATCGGCGCCAGCTCGATGAAGATCGGATCGGGCAGGCCCGGCGGGGCCGCGGCCTGCGCCATGCGGCTTGCCCAGACCCCGCCGCCGATATGGGCGGCCAAAGCAATGGTCGCGGCACCGCACCAAAGCGCGCCGGTGGCCAGCCATGCCCTGCGCCGGCTCATGGCGCGCTGCCCGCGACCGGGGCCGGCGTCGTCGCCGTTCCGGGGATGGCTGCGGCATCGGCGGGCGTTTCGGGCGCGGGCGCGGCCTCAAGCCCGACCAGCGCGATCTTCAGGTATCCGGTCTCGCGCAGGCTGTTCATGACCCCCATCAGGTCGCCATAGGTCACGGCCGCATCGGCGCGCAGGAAGATGCGCTGCTCGCGGTCGCCATTGGTGGCGTGGGCCAGCGCCTCGGCCAGCTGGCCCGCGGGGATGTCCTCATTGCCCAAAGCCAGCGTCAGGTCGGGCTTGACGGTGACATAGACCGGCTGATCGGGGCGCTTGGCCGGTGTCGCGTTCGAGACCGGCAGGTCCACGTTCACATCGACCGTCGCCAGGGGCGCCGCCACCATGAAGATGATCAGCAGGACCAGCATGACGTCGATAAAGGGCGTGACATTGATTTCATGATTCTCGGCCAGATCGTCGCCAAGGTTGTCGCGGATGCCGCCGGCCATGGCCTATTCCCCCGGAACTTGCGCCGAGCCGCGGAAATCCAGATCGCGGCTGACCAAGCGGCGGATGCCGGCGGCGGCCTCGGCCAGACGCAGGCGGTAGCCGGTGATGGCGCGGGCAAAGACGTTGTAGATCACCACCGCCGGGATGGCCGCGATCAGGCCGATGGCGGTGGCCAGCAGCGCCTCGGCGATGCCGGGGGCGACGACGGCGAGGTTGGTGGTCTGGGCCTCGGAAATGCCGATAAAGCTGTTCATGATGCCCCAGACGGTGCCGAACAGCCCCACAAAAGGCGCGGTCGAGCCGATGGTGGCCAGAACCCCGGTGCCCCGGCTCATGCGCCGGCCGGCACCGGCCTCGATACGTTCCAGATGCGAATCGACCCGTTCCTTGACGCCGGTATCGCCGGCCTGATCCAGCGCGGCGGCCGAGCGGTCATATTCACCGGCGGCGGCGCGCACCATGCGCGAGACCGGATCGCTGCGGTCGCGGCTGGCGGCCAGTGCGGCGGGCAGGCTGGGGGCGTCCTCGACCCGGCGGATGCCAATCCTTGCCCGGTGCGAGGCGCCGAGCAGCTCAAGCACCTTCACGATCAGCACGGTCCAGGTGATGACCGAGGCAAAGGCCAGACCGATCATCACCGCCTTGACCACCCAGTCGGCGGCCAGGAACATGCCCATCGGCGACAGGTCATGCGGCAGATTCGGGTCGCGCACCATCGGTGCCAAAGCATCCTGAACCGATTGCGGCAGAAGGCTGGCGCCGGGAATGGCGGCAGGTTCCGCCGGGGCAGGGACCGTGACGACGGGTGCGGCAGTCCCGGCCGGTGCGGTCGCGGTCGCGGTGGGCAAGGCGGGTGCGGGCGTCGTGGCAACCGGTTCGGCGGGCTGCGGCGCGGGGGCTGAAGCGGTCGCGCCGGTCTCTTGGGCGCCGACGGGCGCAGAGAGCAGCAGGCAGGCAAGCGTCACGGTTGTCCCGGCGCGAAGGCGCGACAGAAAATTCATGCTGGTTCCTATGTTTCCACAGATTCGCCTGAAGCCGCAAAACAGAAAACAGGGCGTTACGCGATATCGCGCGCCTGCCTTGATGCGGCTCGTGTCGGGTCTGTATCCAGCACCAATGTAAAATTGTCAACTATTCGCAAGGCGATGCGCGGAGAGCCGCAAGGGCGACGAAGGGCGTTCCAGTTCGCCCTAGCTTGCGCCGGAAATCACCCGCGCCGCCGCGTCCAGCGCGCCCGGCCCATGCGGGATGCCAAGCGCGGTCATCCCGGCCTCGATCACCGCCAGCGTGCCCAGAAGCTGGGGGGCATTGGCATAGCCCATATGGGCTATGCGCAGCGCGTTGTCGGGATCCGCCGCGCCAAGGCCGATGCCCAGCGTGACGCCGGCCTCAGTGGCGGTCCATGCCCGCAGCCGCGCGGCGCCGGGCAGGATCGCGGCGGTGACCGCGCGTGCGCGCGCCGCCGGGACGGCCTGCACCGGCGCGATGCCGGTGCCGCCCTGACCCCATGCCTCAAGCGCGGCCCAGGTCGCGCGGGCCAGCCCCTCATGCCGGGCCCAGGCGCGGGGCAGGGTTTCCTCGTCCAGCAGCATGCGCAGGGCCTCGTTCATGCCATAGACATGCTGGACTGGCGGCGTACCGCCCCAATATTGCCACAATTCCTGCGCCTCGGTCCGGGGCGCCCAGTCCCAATAGGGCGTGGCCAGATCGGTCCGCCCCCGCGCCCGCAGCCGTTCGGAGACCCAGACAAAGGCCATGCCGGGCGGGGTCATCAGCCCCTTCTGGCTGGCCGAGACCAGCAGATCGACGCCCCAATCGTCCATATGCATCGGCTCGCAGCCCAGCGAGGCAATGGCATCGACGCAGAAGAATGCCGGGTGATCGCCCATGGCCCGCCGCAGCGCCGGGATATCGGCGCGGGCCGAGCTGGCGGTATCGACCTGGCAGACCAGAACGGCGGTGATCCGGCCTTCGCGGTCCTCGGCCAGCCGCTCGGTCAGACGCTGCGGATCGGGGGGGGCGGCGCCGAAATCCAGCTCTTCGACCGAAATGCCAAGCGCGCGGGCGGACCCCGCCCAGGCGCGCCCGAAATGGCCAGAGGTCAGCACCAAAGCGTGATCGCCCCGGTTCAGCAGGTTGGTATTTGCGGCCTCCCACCCGGCATGGCCATTGCCGATATAGACCGCCAGATGCGCCGAGGTGCCGGCCAGCCGCTTGAGCCCGGCGATCATGGCGCGGTTTTCCACGGCGATCGCCTCGCCATAGATGTCGGGCGAGGCGCGATGCATGGCGCGCAGCACCCGATCAGGCGTCGGCGAGGGGCCGGGAATGGCGATGACGGGGTGGCCCTGGGCGAAGCTCATGCGAAAAACCTTATGTCCTCGCGCCATCGGTAGGACGCCCCCCGAGGAAGGTCAACGTCACGCAGGCATCCTAGCCGCTTGCCCCGGCGGCCCATGCGGCTTATCCCTTTTTGCCAGACCGGGTATCGGGGACATGATGGCGGAACGACTAGAAAAGACGGCCAATCTGTTCGCCCGCATGTGGCGCGACTATCTGAACCCCTATTGGGCGCGCATCCTGCTGGCGCTGTTTTTTCTGGTCATCGAGGGCTCGACGCTGGGTGTGCTGAGCTGGATGCTGAAGCCGCTGTTCGACCGGGTCTTTGTCGGCGGCGATACCGATGCGATCTGGTGGGTGGGCGGCGTGATCTTTGCGCTGTTCCTGATCCGCGCCGCGACTTTCGTGATCAACCGCAGCCTGATGACCTCGGTGTCGCTGGCGGTGTCCACCAAGATGCAGATCGACATGCTGCGCCATATCATGACGCTGGACAGCAGCTTTTTCCAGAAGAACCCGCCCGGCGCGATGATCGAGCGGGTGCAGGGCGACAGCATCGCCGTGCAGGGCGTGTGGTCCACCTTCATTTCGGGGGCGGGGCGGGACGTGGTGTCCTTGGTCGCGCTGTTCGGGGTGGCGATTGCGGTCGATCCGGGCTGGACGCTGGCGGCGCTGATCGGCGCGCCGCTGCTGATCCTGCCCACGGTGCTGGTGCAGCGCTATATCCGGCGCAAGATGCGGCAGAACCGCGTCAACGCCAGCCAGCGCGCGACCCGGCTGGATGAGGTCCTGCACGGCATCAACGCCGTCAAGCTGAACCGGATGGAGGATTACCAGACCAGCCGTTTCGCCCAGATCGTCGACCGCATCCGGCAGGGCCAGATCAAGATGTCGGCGATTGGCGCGACGGTGCCGGCGCTGGTCGATATCGTCACCGGGCTGGGCTTTGTGGGCGTGCTGGCCCTTGGCGGCGCCGAGGTCACGCGGGGCGAGCGCACGGTCGGCGACTTCATGTCCTTTTTCACCGCCATGGCGCTGGCCTTTCAGCCGCTGCGCCGGCTGGGCAGTCTGGCGGGCACATGGCAGATCGCCGCCGCCAGCCTTGAGCGGATCTATGCGGTTCTGGACATGCGGCCCGCGATCACCTCGGGGCCGCGCACAGCGCCGCCGCCCGACACGACGATCCGGCTTGACGACGTGCGGCTGTCCTATGACAGCCATCCGGTGCTGAACGGGCTGACATTCACCGCCGAGGCCGGGCAGACCACGGCGCTGGTCGGCCCTTCGGGGGCCGGCAAATCCACGGTCTTCAACCTGCTGACGCGCATGATCGACCCCGATTCCGGCCAGATTACGCTGGGCGGCGTGGCCTTGCGCGAATTCAGCCTGACCACGCTGCGCGACCAGTTCTCGACCGTCAGCCAGGATGCGGCGCTGTTTGACGAAACCCTGCGCGAGAATATCCTGCTGGGCCACGATCAGGACGATGCGGCGCTGCGCCGGGCGGTCATCGCGGCCCATGTCGCCGATTTCACCGATGCCCTGCCGCAGGGGCTGGACACGCCCGCCGGCCCGCGCGGCTCGGCCCTGTCGGGGGGGCAGCGCCAGCGCGTGGCCATCGCCCGCGCCGTCTTGCGCGACGCGCCGATCCTGCTTCTGGACGAGGCGACCAGCGCGCTGGACGCCCAAAGCGAACGGCTGGTCCAGGAGGCGCTGGACGAGCTGTCGGCCGGGCGCACCACGCTGGTCATCGCGCACAGGCTTTCGACCGTGCGGCAGGCCGACAAGATCGTCGTCCTTGAGGCCGGGCGGGTTGTCGAAGAGGGCAATCATGACCAGCTTATGGCGCAGGGCGGGGTCTATGCGGCGCTGGTGCGGCTGCAATTCGGGGACAAGTGATGCGACGGATTCTTGCGCTTTCGGGACCGGACCGGGTGTCGTTTCTGCAGGGGCTGGTCACGAACAAGGTCGGCGATGCGCCCTGCTGGGCGGCGCTTTTGACGCCGCAGGGCAAGTATCTGGCCGATTTCCTGCTTATCCCCGATGGCGAGCGGCTGCTGATAGATGTCGATGAGGGGCTGGCGGGTGATCTGATCCGGCGGCTGTCGATGTACAAGCTGCGCTCGAACGTCACGCTTGAGCCGGTTTCGCTGGGCGTTTCGCGCGGCACCGGCCCCGCGCCACAAGGCGCCATCACCGACCCCCGGCATCAGGCGCTTGGCTGGCGGCTTTACGGCCCCGAGACCAGAGACGACGGCACGGATTTCGACGCCATCCGTGTCGCCCATTGCATCCCGGAATCGCTGATCGAGCTGATCCCGAACGAGACCTTTATCCTTGAGGCCGGGTTCGAGCGCCTGCACGGCGTCGATTTCCGCAAGGGCTGCTATGTCGGGCAAGAGGTCACCGCCCGGATGAAGCACAAGACCGAGCTGCGAAAGGGCCTTGTCACCCTGGGGATCGAGGGGGCGGCCCCCGTCGGCACCCCGATCCTGATGCCCGACGGGCGCGAGGCCGGGACGCTGTTCACCCAATCGGGCAACCGCGCCATCGCCCAGATGCGGTTCGATCGCATGGTCGATGGGCTGGTCGCGGGTGAGGCCCGCATCATCCCGTGACAGGCACGGTTCTTGTCGTCGCCGACCTGCATCTGGACCAGTGGAAGTGTTGATTGCCACTGAGATTTGACCCGGCAACAGCGGAAATTGTCATTGAGAATTGACCCATGTGCAACCTTGCCCCGGCTTGAACCAGCTGGGG
>NZ_QPJL01000005.1 GCF_003337565.1 Paracoccus lutimaris | reverse complement strand
AGTCTGCCTGATGCCGAGTGGATGATCGCGGACCGGGGTTATGACGCCGACTGGTTCCGAGATGCGTTGAAAGACAAGGGGATACGCCCCTGCATCCCCGGTCGGAAGTCACGCGGCAAAGCTGTCCGCTACGACAAGCGGCGCTATCGCCGCCGCAACCGCATCGAGATCATGTTCGGTCGGCTGAAAGACTGGCGCAGGGTCGCAACCCGCTATGACAGATCCGCCAAGACCTTCCTATCCGCCGTCGCCCTCGCCGCAACAGTCATGTTCTGGCTGTGAAGATCAATGAGTCTGGAGCCTAGGCTCCAGACCCATTGTTTTCAGGCGTTTGGCATGATTCAGGCTCCGCAAGGAGACCTGATCGATGAGCAATCTTTACTGGCTGACCGACGCCCAGATGGAACGCCTGAAGCCGTTCTTTCCCAAGAGTCATGGCAAGCCCCGCGTCGATGATCGCCGCGTTCTCAGTGGCATAATCTTCATCAACCGCAATGGGTTGCGGTGGTGTGATGCGCCGAAGGAATACGGGCCCGCCAAGACCCTGTACAACCGTTGGAAGCGCTGGAGCGACAACGGGGTCTTCGCCCGAATCATGGTCGGCCTGGCCGCTGAGAGCGCCGAGCACAAGACGATCATGATCGATGCGACCTATCTCAAGGCGCACCGCACGGCGTCGAGCCTGTGCGTAAAAAAGGGGGGCGCGAACGTCAGATCGGGCGGACCAAAGGTGGCATGAACACCAAGCTGCATGCCGTTGCCGATGCCAAGGGGCGGCCGATCGGGTTCTTCATGTCCGCCGGGCAGGTCAGCGACTACACAGGCGCCGCGGCTCTTTTGGGCAGTCTGCCGAAGGCGGGTTGGCTGCTGGCGGATAGAGGTTATGACGCCGATTGGTTCAGAGAAGCGTTGAAAGACAAAGGGATAAAGGTCTGCATCCCCGGTCGGAAGTCCCGCAAGAAGGCCGTCAAATACGACAAGCGGCGCTACAAACGGCGCAACCGCATCGAGATCATGTTCGGCCGTCTGAAGGATTGGCGGCGCGTCGCCACCCGATACGACCGCTGCCCGGAAACCTTCTTCTCCGCGATCATGCTCGCCGCAACCGTCTTGTTCTGGCTGTGAAATTCAATGAGTCTGGACCCTAAAGGTCGCGGTGGTCACGGTTTTCTTCGGGAAATCAGAAGTCGGGGAATTAATATGCTGATATTATTAATAAACATATTGACGTATTCACGGCTCTCGCGCTGATTCCGCCTTGGGCAATAAGCCCTGATCAACCAAATCGAGAGATTTACCGTGGCAATTATCAATGGAACAGACGCTTCAGAAATCCTGAGCGGTACGACTGATCCGGATACCATCACCGGCGGCGGTGGTGCGGACACGATAAATGGTAGCGGTGGTAATGATGTTTTCTACATTGGCGGCAACTATTTCGGCTATGACACCTATGATGGGGGCGACGGAATTGATGCCGTCCGCCTGAATGCCAATGTCGCGGTCGCGCAATTCCTGCTGAGCAGCAATGCGATCAATACCGAGATTCTGGATTTCGACGCGTACCAGCTTGGCGGAACCAATGGCGACGATATCTTCGATATCAGCGGCATCTCGACCGTGCCGGTTTACCGCTGGATCCTGCTCAACGACGGCAATGATGCCTTCACCGGCTATCAGGGTGCCGACATGGTCGATGCCGGTGCGGGCAATGACACGCTGACCGGGGGCGGTGGCGACGACGCGCTGGTCGGAGGCGACGGCGACGACACGCTGGGCGGCGGCGCAGGCGATGACAGCCTGACCGGGGCGGCGGGCAATGACCTGTTTCTCCTTGATGGCAGCGAGCCCGGCACCGACACTTACGTCGGCGGCACCGGTAACGACATCATCCGTCTGAGCGACGATCTGGCGGCCGCGCAGCTGTTGCTGACCAGCGCCAATCTCAGCGACATCGAGGCCCTGGATTTCGGCGATTATCACCTTGGCGGCACCGAGGGCGACGACATCATCGACATCAGCGGCATCACCCTGGTGCAGAATGCGCGCTGGTTTTCGATGCAGGGCGGCAATGACAGCTTTACCGGTCATCAGGGCTCGGACTTCGCCGATGGCGGCCGGGGCGATGACACGCTGATCGGCGGCGCCGGCGACGACAGCCTGTTCGGCAGCGACGGCAATGACAGCCTGGACGGCGGCGAGGGGGCGGATATCTTCACCCTGTATGGCAGCCTGATCGGCAGTGACACCTTCAACGGTGGCGTGGGGATCGACATCATCCGCCTGACCGACAATATCAGCACCACCCTGCTGCAGATGGCCGCGGCCAATATCGTCGATGTCGAGGCGCTGGATCTTGGCAGCTACAGCTTGTCGGGGACGGCGGCGAATGATGTCTTTGACATCAGCGGCGTGCAGATGATCGTCAACAGCCGGGTCGTCGATCTGGGTGCCGGCGCCGACAGCTATACCGGGCATATCGGCCAGGACCTTGTCGATGGCGGTGCGGGGGATGACACGCTGCGCGGCGGTGACGGCGCCGACAGCCTGACCGGCAACAGCGGCAATGACCGTCTGGACGGCGGCGCCGGCAATGACCTCTTCATGATCGTGTCCGGCGATGTCGGCAATGACACCTGTCTTGGCGGCGGCGGAACCGACACCATCCTGCTTGGCGCCGATGTGATCGCGAACCAGTTCATGCTGACCGCCCACACCGTCGTCAGCGTCGAGGCCATGGATTTCGGCGGTCACGCGTTGTCGGGGACGGCCAGCAGCGACAATTTCAACCTGACCGGCGTCCAGGCCATCATCAATGGCAGTCGCATCGAGTTGCTGGCGGGCGACGACCGGCTTGTCGGCCATCGCGGCGCTGACAATGTCGATGGCGGCCTTGGCAATGACAACCTGTACGGTTGGCTGGGGAACGACACGCTGCTGGGCGGTGCAGGCAATGACGTGCTGGACGCCGGCGAGGGGCATGACGAGGTCGATGGCGGGGACGGCAACGACCTCCTGGTTGGCCGTCACGGCGACGACACGCTCAGCGGCGGCGCCGGCACGGATAGCCTGAGCTATCTTCATGCCACGGGCATTGTTCAGGTGAACCTGTCGCTGACCACCGCCCAGGCGATCGGCGGCGGCGAGGGGATGGACATGCTGGCCTCGATCGAGAACGTGATCGGCTCGAACTATGCCGACCGGCTGATCGGCAGCGGGCTTGCCAATGACATGAATGGCGGCTCGGGGGATGACGTCCTGTATGGCATTGCGGGCAATGACCGGCTGTTCGGTTCGGGGGGCAATGACAAGCTGTTCGGCGGCACGGGCAATGACTTTCTGGCCGGGCATGCGGGCAACGACTCGCTGTTCGGCGGTGCCGGTGCGGATGTGTTCACCTTTAAGGCTGACTCGGGTGCGGATCGGATCATCGGCTGGGAGAACGGCCCCGACCGGATCCTGATCCAGGGCGAGGGGGTCTATGACGAGTTCATTGACCTGACCATCACCTCGACCCGCGGTGGCGCGCATGCCGTCGTCAAGTTCGGCGACTGCACCATCACGCTGGTGGGCGTCGAAGCCGCGCGGCTTGACGCCTCGGACTTCCAGTTCGTCTAAGGCGGGTTCTGCAAGGAAAGGCCCCGCAGGTCGAACCTGCGGGGCCTTTTTTTCGTTCCCTGGGTGCCGGGCTCAGGCCAGCGAGGGGTCGATCTGCTTGCAGGCTGCGACCAGGCCCTGCACCGCCTCGACGGACTTGTCGAACATCGCCTGTTCGTCCTTGTCCAGCTTGATGTCGATGACCTTCTCGATGCCATTCGCGCCGATCACGGTCGGCACGCCGACATAAAGCCCGTCCAGACCATAGGCGCCCTTGACGAAGGCCGCGCAGGGCAGGACGCGCTTTTGGTCCTTGAGATAGCTTTCCGCCATCTCGATGGCCGAGGTGGCCGGGGCGTAGAAGGCCGAACCGGTTTTCAGCAGGCCGACGATCTCGGCTCCGCCGTCGCGGGTGCGCTGGACGATCGCGTCCAGTTTCTCCTGCGTGGTCCAGCCCATCTTGACCAGATCGGGCAGCGGGATGCCGGCGACGGTCGAATAGCGGGCCAGGGGCACCATGGTGTCGCCATGGCCGCCCAGAACAAAGGCGGTCACGTCGCGCATCGAGACGCCGAATTCCAGCGACAGGAAGTGGCGGAAGCGGGCCGAGTCGAGCACGCCGGCCATGCCGACGACCTTCTCGGCGGGCAGGCCGCTGAACTCGCGCAGCGCCCAGACCATGGCATCCAGCGGGTTGGTGATGCAGATCACGAAGGCGTTCGGGGCATGCTGCTTGATGCCTTCGCCGACCGATTTCATGACCTTCAGGTTGATGCCCAGCAGATCGTCGCGGCTCATGCCGGGCTTGCGCGGCACGCCGGCCGTCACGATGCAGACATCGGCGCCGGCAATGTCGGCATAATCATTGGTGCCCTTCATCACGGCGTCGAAGCCCTCGGAGGGGCCCGATTCCGCGATGTCCAGCGCCTTGCCTTGCGGCGTGCCCTCGGAGATGTCGAACAGGACGACATCGCCCAGTTCCTTCATCGCCGCCAGATGCGCCAGCGTGCCGCCGATCTGTCCCGCACCGATGAGTGCGATCTTGGGTCGGGCCATTGTAACCTCCGATTTCCTTGATGGTTCGAGCGGTGGCGTAGTCCCTTGGAATGAGAATCGCAAGCCTTGCCTGACGGGCGCGGCGGAAATCCTGTCCTGTCAAGCGCTAACATCGGGCGATCTTGCGCGTTGCGCCGGCTTGCCGGCTGGACTAGGCGGAAATGCGCGGGAACGGAGTGGGCGATGGATCTGGGCGAGCTGGGAATCTGGGGCTGGGTGCTGGGCTGCGTCGCGGCCTTTGCCGTCGGTCTGGCCAAGGGCGGCCTGTCGATGGTCGGCATGCTGGGCGTGCCGCTGCTGGCGCTGGTGATCTCGCCGGTACAGGCGGCGGGGATCCTGCTGCCGGTCTATATCGTCTCGGATATCGGCGGGCTGATCGCCTTCCGGCGCAGCTTCGACCGCCGGGTGCTGGCCACGCTGATCCCCGGCATGCTCAGCGGCATCGCCCTGGGCTGGGCCACCGCGCGGCTGGTCAATGAGGCGCAGGTCGGGCTGATCGTCGGGCTGATCGGGCTGGCCTTTTCGCTGAATGCGCTGCTGCGCCCGGGGCTGTCAGGCCCGGCGCATGGGCCGTCGGGGGTGCTTGGCAGTTTCTGGGGGGCGCTGTCGGGCTATACCAGCTTTGTGTCGCATTCCGGCGCACCGCCCTATCAGATCTATGTCCAGCCGATGCGGATGGAGCCGATGCTATACGCCGGCACCACCACGATCTTTTTCGCCATCACCAATGCGGTCAAGCTGATCCCCTATGCGGCGCTGGGGCAGCTCTCGCCGCACAATCTGTCGGTCTCGGCGGTGCTGGTGGTGCCGGCACTGCTGGGGGTCGGCGCCGGGCTCTGGATCGTCAGGCGGGTGCCGGCGAACTATTTCTACAAGTTCATCACCTGGTCGCTGGCCGTGGTCTCGATCAAGCTGATCTGGGACGGAATCTAGGCCCGCGCCTACTTGCGATTCCGCCCGCAACCCGACAATCTTGCGGGGAAATATGTAAGAGGTCCGAATGGCTCGCCCCTATCGCTCGGTGCTTTACATTCCCGCCGCCAATACACGGGCAATGGAAAAGGCCCGCACCCTGCCGGCCGATGCCATCATCTTCGATCTTGAGGATGCGGTGGCCCCGGCGGAAAAGCTGCATGCCCGCGAATTGCTGGCCCGCGCGCTGCTGGCCGATTACGGCGGTCGGGCGCGGATCGTGCGCATCAACGGGCTTGAGACCGAATGGGGCGAGGCCGACGCCCGTGCCTTTGCCCGCGATGCCGATGGCGTGCTGATCCCCAAGGTCAGCCGCGGCGCCAGTCTGGACCGCGCCGCCGCGCTGATTCCGACCACGCCGCTTTGGGCGATGCTGGAAACCCCCGAGGGCATGCTGAAAGCGGCCGAGATCGCCGCCCATCCGCGCCTGACCGGCATGGTCATGGGCACCAACGACCTGGCCAAGGACCTGCATGCCCGCTTTCGTCCCGACCGGGCGCCGCTGGTGGCGGGGCTGGGCCTGTGCCTGCTGGCCGCCCGCGCCCATGGCCGGATCATCGTCGATGGCGTCTATAACGCCTTTCAGGATCAGGCCGGCCTGCGCGCCGAATGCGAGCAGGGCCGCGACATGGGTTTTGACGGCAAGACCCTGATCCATCCCGACCAGTTGGACATCGCCAACGAGGTTTTCGCCCCCTCCGAGGCCGAGATCGAGCTGGCGCGCCGCCAGATCGCCGCCTTTGATCAGGCTCGCGCGCAGGGGCTTGGCGTCGCGGTTCTGGACGGCCGCATCGTCGAGAACCTGCATGCCGAAACCGCCCGCGCCACGCTGGCCATGGCCGAGGCGATTGCCCGCAGCGCCTCATGATGGCAAAGTGACGGCAATTAACATCCAGCGAGAGAGAGCAGCCAGATGGTCATCCTGATACTGGGCGTCGCGCTTTGGTGGGCGGCACATCTTCTGAAACGCGTGGCGCCGGGCCTGCGCGCAAGCATCGGGCGCGGCGGCGTCGCGGGGGCGCTGCTGGTCTCGGTCGTCCTGATGGTCATCGGCTATCGGATGGCGGACGGCCCCTATTGGTGGGGCGCTACCGCGCCCTTGAAGGGCATCAACAACCTGCTGGTTCTGCTGGCTTTCTATCTATATGCGGCGGATGGGATGAAGACGCGGATCACCCGTCATCTGCGCCATCCGCAGCTGACCGGCTTTGCGCTCTGGGCCTTTGCGCATCTGTTGCCGAATGGCGATCTACCCTCATTCGTGCTGTTTGGCGGGCTGGGGATCTGGGCGCTGGTCGAGATGGTGGTGATCAACCGCGCCCAGCCGGACTGGGCGCCGCCTGCGGGGCCGGTACCCGTGCGCAAGGAAATCATGGCTGCCGCGGGCGCCGTTCTTGTGACGCTGGTGGTGGGGCTGATCCACGCCTGGCTTGGCTATAACCCCTTCGGAGGCTGACGTGACCACGATCTATCGCTGCATCACCGAGGACGATACCTCGCAATTCTGCCACCGCGTCAGCGAGGCGCTGTCGAAGGGCTGGTCGCTGCATGGCGCGCCCTCGATGGCATTCGACCCGCAAAAGGGCGTGATGCGCATGGCGCAGGCCGTCACCAAGGAAATCGAGGCCGAATATCACCCCGAGATGAAGCTGGGCCAGCAATAGCGGCGGCTCTGCGGCCTTTCGGCGCAGGTGATCACAAATCTTGCCACAGGTCGGATTCCGGTGGAGCGATCTTGCGAATCCTGCGTGGGGGACTCGTCCCGGGGGGCTGATCCAAATCCATGAGGCTTGCGCGCGGCTGAGTCCCGGCTGGTAACGCAAACAATTCCGCCCCATGTGATCACAGGCGGCGAGTGCGTGATCACAAAATCCAAAAATCGGTAAGCTTGGTTCTTTCGTCTGGAATCCCTTGGTGACAGATGCCAGAAAACGACTAGAAGCGAAAAAAACGAAAATCCCGGCCAGCCCTCGCCGCCAGCCGACGCGCCGAGGGCCCCTGAACGCAGGAGAGCGCAACATGGCTGACGTCAACCGGGGCAACCGGCCGCTGTCACCGCATCTGCAGGTCTATCGCCTGCCCCTTGCCGCAATCACCTCGATCCTGACCCGCATCACCGGCCATGCACTGGTTGCGGGTATCGTGCTGATCGTCTGGTGGCTTCTGGCCGCTGTCAGCTCGCCCGGTGCATTCGCCTGCGCCGACTGGGTGGTGCGGTCCTGGCTGGGCTTCATCGTTCTGACCGGCTCGATGTGGGCGCTGTGGTATCACCTGCTGGCCGGTATCCGGCACCTGTTCTATGATGCGGGCTATGGCATGAACATCGAGCAGGCGCAGAAATCCAGCCAGGCGCTGATCGCCGGTTCGGTCGGCCTGGCCGTACTGACGCTGATCGTCTTCTTCATTTTCTGAAAGGGCAGGGATCATGCGCTATATCACCCCGCTGAAAGCCGCCGAAGGTCTGGGCTCCGCCCATTCGGGCACGCAGCACCACTGGGCCATGACCGTCACCGCCGTCGCGCTGCTTGTGCTGACGCCGCTGTTCATGATCACCGTCGCCTGCGCGATCGGCCTGCCGCGCGAATTGCTGCTGGTCTATTTCGGCCGCCCCTTCCCGGCCATCATCACCGCGCTGTTCGTGACCGTGGGCATGATCCACTTCATCAAGGGCACGCGGATCATGATCGACGATTACTTGCAGGGCGGTGCCCGCAAGGCGGCGATCATCGCTTCCGTCATCTTTGGCTGGGCGGTCATCGCCTGTGCCCTTTACGCGCTGGCCCGCATGGGTCTGGGCGCGATCGTCGTCGTCTGAGGAAACCACGCCATGGCTGAATACAAATATGTAACGCATGATTATGACGTGGTGGTCGTGGGCGCCGGCGGGGCCGGGCTGCGCGCGACGCTGGGCATGGCCGAGCAGGGGCTGCGCACCGCCTGCGTGACCAAGGTTTTCCCGACCCGCAGCCACACCGTCGCCGCGCAGGGCGGCATTGCCGCGTCGCTGTCGAACATGGGGCCGGACAACTGGCAATGGCACATGTACGACACCGTCAAGGGCTCGGACTGGCTGGGCGACACCGACGCCATGGAATATCTGGCGCGTTCGGCCCCGGCGGCGGTCTATGAGCTGGAACATTACGGCGTGCCGTTCTCGCGCACCGAAGAGGGCAAGATCTATCAGCGCCCCTTCGGCGGCCACACCACCGAATTCGGCGAAGGCCCGCCGGTGCAGCGCACCTGCGCCGCCGCCGACCGCACCGGCCACGCCATCCTGCACACGCTTTACGGCCAGTCGCTGAAGGAAAAGGCCGAGTTCTTCATCGAATATTTCGCGCTGGACCTGATCATCACCGATGGCCGCTGCACCGGCGTCGTCTGCTGGAAGCTGGATGACGGCACCATCCATGTCTTCAACGCCAAGATGGTGGTGCTGGCGACAGGCGGCTATGGCCGCGCCTATTTCAGCGCGACCAGCGCCCATACCTGCACCGGCGACGGCGGCGGCATGGTGGCGCGCGCGGGCCTGCCCTTGCAGGACATGGAGTTCGTGCAGTTCCACCCGACCGGCATCTACGGCTCGGGCTGCCTGATCACCGAGGGCGCGCGCGGCGAGGGCGGCTACCTGACCAACAGCGAGGGCGAGCGCTTCATGGAACGCTATGCCCCGACCTACAAGGACCTTGCGTCCCGCGACGTGGTGTCGCGCTGCATCACCATCGAGATCCGCGAAGGCCGCGGCGTTGGTGAGCACAAGGACCACATGTTCCTGAACCTGATGCACCTGCCGCCGGAAAGCCTGCATGAGCGTCTGCCGGGCATTTCGGAATCGGCCAAGATCTTTGCCGGTGTTGACGTGACGCGCGAGCCGATCCCGATCCTGCCGACCGTGCATTACAACATGGGCGGCATCCCCACGAACTATTGGGGCGAGGTGCTGAACCCGACCGAAGCCAACCCGGACGCCACCTTCCCCGGCCTGATGGCTGTGGGCGAGGCCGGCTGCGCCAGCGTGCATGGCGCGAACCGCCTTGGCTCGAACAGCCTGATCGACCTTGTGGTCTTTGGCCGTGCCGCCGCGATCCGCGCTGGCGAGGTGATCGACCGCGCCGCGCCGATCCCGGCCACCAACAAGGAGGGCGTGCAAAAGGCGCTGGACCGCTTTGACCGCATCCGCAATGCCAATGGTTCGGTCCCGACCGCCGATCTGCGGCTTGAGATGCAAAAGACCATGCAGGCTGACGCCGCCGTCTTCCGCACCGACAAGACGTTGGCCGAGGGCGCCGAAAAGATGAAGTCCATCGCCGCCAAGCTCAATGATCTCAAGGTCACCGATCGCAGCCTGATCTGGAACAGCGACCTGATGGAGACGCTGGAGCTGACGAACCTGATGCCCAATGCGCTGGCGACCATCATCGCCGCCGAGGCGCGCAAGGAAAGCCGCGGCGCCCATGCCCATGAAGACTGGCCCGAGCGGGATGATGCCAATTGGCGCAAGCACTCGCTTGCATGGGTGAAAGGCAACGATGTTAAACTGGCTTATCGGCCCGTTCATCTTGAGCCTCTGACCACGGCAGAGCAGGGCGGGATCGACCTGAAAAAGATCGCACCCAAAGCGAGGGTTTATTGATGCGTCTTCCCCTGATCCTGACCACTGCCGCGCTGGCCCTGTCGGGCTGCGTGATCCAGAACCCCGGCATGGCCCCCGCGCCTGCGCCGCTGCCTCAGGTGACGACGCCGTCGCCGGATGTGGCGATCCGCAGCTCGGCGCGGGTGGTCGTCAACCGCGAGATGGCCAAGCGCCTGCCCGGCGCCAATGTCGCGCCCTATACCGATTGCGTGCTGCAGAACGCCACCACGGCGGAACTGGCCAGCATCGCCGATTCCGGTGCGGACGGGGCGGGGAATGCCGTGGCCTCGATCGTGGGCCGGCCGGCGACCTCGCAATGCATCGCGGGTGCGGCCGCCGCCGCCAAGGGCGTCGCCTGATGGGCGCCCGGCGGGTGCTGATGGTTCTGGCCCCGGCAATGCTGGGGCTGGCCGCCTGTGCGCAGCCGCCACAAATGTCCGTGGCCGAGGCCGAGCGCTATTGCAGCCAGAACCTCAGCGATCCGGGGGTCGGCATGACCGCCCAGCCCCGGATCAGCATCGGCATCGGCTCGGGCGGCTATCGCGGCGCCGGGGTGGGGGTGGATTTCACCCCCGACCGTTCATACGCGTCGCGCGACCCCGAGATGATCTTCCACAGCTGCGTGCGCAGCCGTTCGGGTCAGGCGCCCAGCAAATCGCTGTATCAGCAGCCGGGCTGGGGCGGGAAATGATCCGCATGGACGATACGATGCCGTCCGCACATGGCGCGCGCCGGCTGGTCATCCATATGGGCGTTCCCAAAACCGGCTCGACGTCGTTTCACCACTTCGTTGCGCGGAATATCCGGCAGCTTTCCCGGCGTCTGGTTGTTCCCTGCCAATTGACCGGCGTTGCGACCCAGCCGATCGGTCGCGCGGCGATTGCCTACAGCCTTGCCCCCGACAGCGAGACCGAAGGAAAGCTGCGCAAGGCCTTTTCGGAGATCCTGACGGGTCTGCCTCAGAACGACCTGCCGGTCCTTCTGACGCATGAAAATCTTGCCGGGGCGTTGCCGGGGAATGGCGGCGAGGCATATTTTTTCCCCATGATGCCCAGGATCGCCAGGATCCTTGTCGATGAGGCGCGCGGTTTTGATGTCCGGATCGCCTTCTACTCGCGCCAGATGGATAAATGGCTGGAAAGTGTCTGGGGACAGGTCATCAGGACGGATGGCTATAGCGGGACCTACCCGCAGTTTCTGCAGATGATCGCAGAGATAGCTGACTGGGACGACCTGAGCACGCGCCTCTCGGACGCGATCGGGGCCGGCAAGGTGGTCCGCTTCGCCAGCGAGGACGAAAAAAACCTGTTGCGGCCTGGTCTGCAGCTCTTGCGTCTGGCGGGTCTCTCGGACGGGGATCTTGACGCCATGGAGGCGCTGGACCAGCCCGCTATGATGCGGCTGAACGCAGGTGCGCTCGAGTTCCTGCGACAGGTGAACGCATCCGGGATCAACCCTCATGCCCGCAACAAGATTGCCAATCTTGTCGCGCGCCATCAGCCCTTGTTCAACGTGGATTTCCGGTCGCCAGCGCATCCCAGGGCGTCGGGGACCAGCGCCCATCCGCTGCCAATCTCGGGGGCGGAGGCCGAAGCCGAACACCGTCGCAACGGTGCCTCTGCAATCGGGGGGGCGGCATGAGCATGCAACCCTGGATCCGCATCTGCATCGGCCAGCCGCCAGGATGGGGCTACGCATGATCCGCGCCCATCTGGCCACCTTTCCGCCGCGCCGCCGGCTCTTGCGCAAGACCTGCGAGGCGATCCTGCCGCAGGTAAACCATCTGTTCGTGGTGCTGAACGGCTATGAGGATATCCCCGGTTTTCTGGCCAAGGACCCGAAGGTGACGGCGGTCATTCCCGACCGCGACGTCAAGGATGCCGGCAAGTTCTGGTTCACCCCCGCGCCCGAGGACATCGTCTTCACCATCGATGACGATATCGGCTATCCGCCCGATTACGTGACCCGCACGCTGGCGCATCTGGACGCCATCGGCCCCGAGGGCAATGTCGTCGGCTATCAGGCCAATGTCTATGTCGGCCCGCGCGGCGAAGGACAGACGGTCTGGGACAATTACCTGTTCCACCAGCCCGCCGATCAGGTGCTGGGCGCCTCGATCCTCGGCACCGGCACGCTTTGCGCGCGCGGCTCGTCGATCCCGCCTTTGTCCGAGATCGAACCCAATGCCGGCGCCTGCGACATTCCCTTTTGCGCCTGGCTCTTCCAGCGCGGCATCCTGCCCTGGACCCTGCCGCGCGAGGCGGGCTGGCTCTCGAACGAGCTGCCGCGCAACCTGCGCCCGTCGAGCCTTTTCCAGACCGTCGCCCGCAAGGGGCATGCCGCCTATCGCGGCCTGATGTGGTCCTTTGCGACCCGCTGGCCGCATGCCAATATCCGCCACGACCGCTTCGCCGCGCGTCCGGCCTGACCACCAGGAGAGACCCCAATGGTCCAATTCAACCTTCCCAAGAACAGCCGCATGCGGGTCGGCAAGACCTGGCCCAAGCCCGAGGGCGCCACGAATATCCGCCGCTTCAACATCTATCGCTGGGACCCGGATAGCGGGGAAAACCCGCGCATCGACAGCTATTTCATCGATCTGGACAAGACCGGACCGATGGTTCTGGACGCGCTGATCAAGATCAAGAACGAGATCGACCCGACGCTGACCTTTCGCCGGTCCTGCCGCGAGGGGATCTGCGGTTCCTGCGCGATGAATATCGACGGCGGCAACCATCTGGCCTGCATCTATGGCATGGACGAGATCAAGGGCGACGTGAACATCTATCCGCTGCCGCATATGCCGGTGGTCAAGGATCTGGTGCCGGACCTGACGCATTTCTACGCCCAGCACGCCTCGGTCCATCCCTATCTGATCACCGAGACGCCGACCCCGGACAAGGAATGGCGCCAGTCGATCGAGGATCGCAAGAAGCTGGACGGGCTTTATGAATGCATCCTTTGCGCCTCCTGCTCGACCTCCTGCCCCAGCTATTGGTGGAATGGCGACCGCTATCTTGGCCCGGCGGCGCTGCTGGCGGCCTATCGCTGGATCATCGACTCGCGCGATGAGGCCACGGGCGAGCGGCTGGACGAGCTTGAAGACCCCTTCAAGCTTTACCGCTGCCACACGATCATGAACTGCACCAATACCTGCCCCAAAGGGTTGAACCCGGCCAAGGCCATCGCCTCGATCAAGCATATGATGGTGGACCGGATCGTCTGATCTGCGCCCCCTGCGACAATGACGCCGCGTTGCAGCCATGGATTGTGCTGCGGCGCGGCGTTAAACTTCGCTCAGGGAGAACCCTGTCCTTCGATCCGGAGAGCGAAGATGAATACCCCCGAAAACCCCCTGAAAATCGCTGGCAATCTGGCTGTGATCGACCCCGCTCGCGACCGTGTTGCGCAGCAGTCGCTGGCGGTGCTGGAGCAGATGTATGGCTATTTCAGCTATGAGCCGATGCCGCTCGAGGCCGACCGCCGTCTTGCCGCCTGACCAGCAGTCCTAACGCCTGCATGACGGGCCTTCGTGTGTCTGGCGGATGCGCCCGGACGTCCCGCCCATCGCCTGATGGCTCTGCCGCATGGATATTTGAGTGAAGAAGAAATCGCGGCTGTCTTTCTTCTTCATTCAAATATCCATGCTGCCCGTGACGCAGGGGCGAAGATATCTTGATGGGGCGGGCGGGTGACGCCTAGCATGGGCGGATCGTCACCCGGCTGTCAGGAGATACCACATGATCCCCTTGGATGCTGTCGCGCGCCGCGCCATCAAGCCCGTCATCTGCTACCCCAACGAGACCCTGCCGGACCCCGATCTGGCAACGCTGGCCAGGGCGCGGGCGGGCGCGCGCAAGAGCGGCGAATGTCTGGTGCCGCCGCGCGCGGGGCGCTGTTTTCGCGTCCCCGCCGGGCATTTCTTTCGTATCACCAGCGTCGAGGGGCCGCAGGTCGGCGATCTGGATATCTGGTCCGCCGCCGACCCGACCGAGCGGCTTTACTCCGGCAAGACCCGCGCCCTGCACGGCACGCATCTGACGCGGGGCGACCGGCTGTGGTCGAATTTCCCGCATCTGCGCCCCCTGGCCACGATCACCGAGGATACGCTGGAATGGTACGGCATCGACGAATTCGGCGGCTCGGTCCATGACGTGATCGGCACGCGCTGCGATCCCTATACCCATCACCTGCTGAGCGGGCAGGACTATCACCATTGCTGCCACAACAACCTGACCTATGCCCTGATCGAGGAACTGGGCCTGCCCCGCGATCAGGCCGAGCCGCTGGTCCATGATGTCCTCAACGTCTTCATGTGCACCGGCTTCACCCGCGATACCGGGCAGTATTTCATGAAGGCAAGCCCGGTGCGCCCCGGCGACTATCTGGAGATGTTCGCCGAGATCGACCTGATCGGCGGGCTCTCGGCCTGTCCGGGCGGCGATTGCGGCTCCGAGCATTCCAGCGATACCGTCACCTGCTATCCGCTGCTGGTCGAGATATTCGCCCCCGCCGGGCCGGTCGCGCGTCCCGAGCCCGCCCCGAACGGCTATCGCTGGCCCTGACCCGCGCTATGGCGTGATCGGGACCAGAACCTCGGGTTCGATCACGTTCACGCCCGGCAGGCCTGCCTTCAGCGCATCGGCATTCTGTTCGAGCAGCGGGAAGGTCCGGTAATGGCAGGGGATCACGGTCTTGAAGTCGAAATAGCGTTTCGCCGCATAGGCCGCGCGCCGCATGTCCATGGTGAAATGCCCGCCCGCGCAAAGGATGCCGATATCGGGCTGGTGATAGTCGCCCATCCATTCCATGTCGGCCATGATGTCGGTGTCGCCCGAGACATAGATCACATGATCTTCGCCCGCGATCATGTAGCCCGACTCGTGGCCGGCATAGACCGGGCCTTCATTCCCCTCCATCGACGAGGAATGCGTGGCGTTCACCATCGTCACCCGGGCACCATTCAGATCGACGGTGCCGCCCTTGTTGAAGCCGATGGTCTCGATCGCCTGATGGGTCTGCCAGCTGCTCATCAGGTCATAGATGCCGACCACGGGGATGTTCAGCTCGCGCGCGATGGAAATCGTGTCGCCGGTATGATCGCCATGGCCATGGGTCAACAGGACATGGGTGGCGCCGGCGATGGCCTCGGCCCGGCGATTCTCGGGGAACATCGGGTTTCCCGACAGCCAGGGGTCGATCAGGATCACGGCATCTTCGATTTCCAGCCGAAAGCCGGAATGGCCAAGCCAGGTGATTTTCATGGGGCGGCTCCTTTTCATGCAGGTCGCATCCTGCCAAGCCGGGGCGCGCGCGTAAAGTTCCGGCGCGGCACGGGCCTTGCGCGCTTGCCCCGCCCCGGCTGCCCCGGTAAAACCCCGGCCAAGCGAAAGGAGCCCCCATGGCGATCACTGAGGATGAAGCCCGCAAGGTCGCGCATCTGGCGCGGATTGCGGTCGATGACGCGGACCTGCCGGCCCTGGCGCAGGAGCTGAACGGCATCCTGCATTTCATGGAGCAGCTGAACGAGGTCGATGTCGAAGGCATCGAGCCGATGACCGGCGTCGAGCCGATGCGGCTGAAGCGGCGCGTGGATATCGTCACCGATGGCGAGATGCAGGACCTGATCCTGAAGAATGCGCCCGATGCGCGCGAGGGCTTCTTTGCCGTGCCGAAGGTGGTGGAATGAGCGATCTGAACAAACTGACCATTGCCAGCGCCCGCGACGGGCTGCGCAAGGGCGATTTCACCAGCCTTGACCTGACCGAGGCCTGCCTGAGCGCCATCGAATGCGCCGACGGGCTGAACGCCTATAGCCACCGCACGCCCGATGCCGCGCGCGCCATGGCGGCGGCGGCGGATCAACGCATCCAGTCGGGTGACGCGCCCGCGATGTGCGGGATTCCTCTGGGGATCAAGGATCTGTTCTGCACCAAGGGCGTGCCCTCGCAGGCCGCGAGCCGCATTCTGGACGGTTTCCTGCCGCAATATGAATCGACGGTCACGCAGAACCTGTGGGACGCGGGCGCGGTCATGCTGGGCAAGCTCAGCATGGATGAATTCGCCATGGGGTCCTCGAACGAATCCTCGTGCTATGGGCCGGTGGTGAACCCGTGGAAAGTCGATGGGCGGCAGTTGACGCCGGGCGGTTCCTCGGGCGGCTCGGCCGCGGCGGTGGCAGCTGACCTGTGCTTGGCGGCGACCGGCACCGATACCGGCGGCTCGATCCGCCAGCCTGCGGCATTCACCGGCACGGTGGGGCTGAAGCCGACCTATGGCCGCGTCAGCCGCTGGGGCGTCATCGCCTTTGCCAGCTCGCTGGATCAGGCCGGGCCGATGACCAAGACCGTGCGCGACGCGGCGATCATGTTGGGGGCCATGGCCTCGGTCGATCCCAAGGATTCGACCAGCGCCGAGCGCGAGATCCCCGATTACGAGGCCGCGCTGACCGGCGATATTCGCGGCAAAAAGATCGGCATTCCGCGCGAATACCGCATGGAGGGCATGTCGGATGAAATCGACGCGCTGTGGCGTCAGGCGGCCGAGATGCTGCACGATGCCGGGGCCGAGATCGTCGATATCAGCCTGCCGCATACGAAATACGCGCTGCCCGCCTATTACGTCATCGCCCCGGCCGAGGCGTCCTCGAACCTCGCGCGCTATGACGGCGTGCGCTATGGCCGCCGCGCCAAGCTGGGCGCGGGCGATGGCGTGGTCGAGATGTATGAAAAGACCCGCGCCCAAGGTTTCGGCCCCGAAGTGCAGCGCCGCATCATGATCGGCACCTATGTGCTGTCGGCAGGCTTTTATGACGCCTATTACAACCGCGCCCGCCGGGTCCGCGCGCTGATCAAGCGCGATTTCGATCAGGCCTATGCCGCGGGCGTCGATGCGATCCTGACCCCCGCCACCCCCAGCGCCGCATTCGGCCTGGGCGAGATGTCGGGCAAGGACCCGGTCGAGATGTATCTCAACGACGTCTTCACCGTGACCGTGAACCTGGCCGGCCTGCCGGGGATTTCGGTGCCGGTGGGCCTGGACAAGCAGGGCCTGCCGCTGGGAATGCAGCTCATTGGCCGTCCTTGGGATGAAGCCGGTCTGTTGAACCTTGCGCAGAGCCTCGAATCTGCGGCAGGCTTCACGGCGAAACCCGCGCGCTGGTGGTGAGCGGCCTTTTACAGGAGAGACGGATGCGAAACCTTGTGATCCTGTCGGTGCTGGCGCTGGCCGCTTGCGGCGAAAATACGGGTTGGAACCCGAATTACAGCGGCATGCATAATGGTACGAGCTATGCTAAATACATGCATGAACGCGAGGCGGCGCTGCATGGCCGGGGCGCGGTGCCCTCGGTGATTCCGGTCGAGCTGCCGGCCAAGGCGCCGACTGCGGCCGAGATCGCGGGGACTGTGCCCACGCAGACCAAGGCCGCAGGCACGGTGACTGTCACCGCCAGGGCCCCCAAGAATGTTCCCGCGACCATGCCGGTGACGACCAGCGGACCCTATCCCGGCTCGACCCCGGTGCTGGTGCGCTATGCCCATCAGGAACAGCAAAACCCCGGCTCTCAGGTCTATAAGCGGCCTCAGGCCCGGACCGGCGGTTCGGTGCTGGATGCCGGGCGCAGCTGCTCGGGCTATGCCTCGGCGGATATCGCGCAGCGCGCCTTCATTTCGGCGGGCGGCCCGATTCTGGACCCCAAGGGCATGGATCCCGATGGTGACGGCTTCGTCTGCGGCTGGGACCCGCGCCCGGTGCGCAACGCCTCCGGGCTTTGAGCTCTTCGCCCAATCACGGCGACCGGCGCGGCCAGCGGCCCGAGCTGGTCGTCATTCATTATACCGGCATGGCGGACGGGCCTTCGGCCCGCGCCCGGCTCTGCGATCCCGCAGCCGAGGTCAGTGCCCATTGGCTGATCCATGAGGACGGCCGCACCGAGGCGCTGGTCCCCGAGGACCGCCGCGCCTGGCATGCCGGCGCCGGCAGTTGGCTGGGGCGCGACGACGTGAATTCGCGCAGCATCGGCATCGAACTGGTCAATCCCGGCGACAGCCCCTTTCCCGAGCCGCAGATGGCGGCGCTGGAGCGGCTTTTGCATCAGATCGTGGCGCGCTGGGGCATTCCTGCGGCAGGGGTGATCGGCCATTCCGACATGGCGCCGGGGCGCAAATCGGACCCCGGCCCACGTTTCGACTGGCGGCGGCTGGCCGTGCAGGGCCTTGCGGTCTGGCCCGCGGGGGCGGCGGGTGATGATCTGCCCCTGGCCGAAAGCCTGACCCGCATCGGCTATCCCGACGATCCGGCGCGGCTCGCGGCATTCCGGCTGCGCTTCCGGCCATGGGCGGACGGCCCCGAGGATCCAACCGACCGCCGGATCGCGGCAGCTCTGGCCTATAGCGTATCGTAAAGCGCCTCGATCCGCGCGGCCTCGTCACTCAGACCATAGGGTGGGTTGATGACGAACATGCCAGATCCGACCATGCCATGGCCGGGCCGCGCGGGCGGGAAACGGACCTCGGACAGCAGTGCCTCGGGATCTGCGGCGCGCAGCGTTTCGACCATCGGTGCCTGCCGGCCATCGGTCAGGATCGGATACCACAGCGCGATGGTGCCGACATTCCATTTCCGCGCCAGCTTGGCGATATGGCGCGGGATCGCGTCGTAATCGGCCTTGATCTCATAGCTTGGGTCGATCAGCAGCAGCCCGCGCCGGGGCGTCGGCGGGCAGATCGCATTGGCCATCTGGAACCCGTCCTGACGGTGCAGATGCGCGAAGCCGCCGACGCGGGCCAGGGCGTCGTGCTCGGCCGGGTGCAACTCGGCCAGATGGGCCTCATCCTCGGGGCGCAGGAAATAGCGGGCGATCAGCGGCGAGCCGGGATAGGCCTGCGGCCCGTGCAGGGCGCGGATCTGGTCCAGCGCCTGACGCAAGGGGTGATCCGCGGGCAGCCAGTCCTGCGCCAGGGCACGGGTGATGCCGGCACGGGCCTCGCCGGTCTTTTCCGATTCCGGGCCGCCAAGGTCGTAAAGCCCGCGCCCGGCATGGGTTTCCAGATAGCTCAGCGGTTTGGGCTTGGCGCACAGGTAATCCAGCATCCACGCCAGCAGCGCGTGCTTGTGCAGGTCGGCCAGATTCCCGGCGTGATAGGCGTGCTGATAGGACAACATGATTTCCCCCTATATCCGGCAGCCGGAAATGAAAAGCGGCGGCGCCCAGGGAGGAGGAGGGGGCGCCGCCGCACAACGCCGGCCCAGGGAGGAGGAGGGGCCGCGTATAGGTCGCGGTCATGGCAGGGAGGAGGAGCCATTGACCGCTGCCGACGATCCCGGGGAGGAGGGGGGAGCGTCGTATTCCGTCCCGCATCAGGGCGGGGATTTGCGGCGGCACCCTCCAGGGAGGAGGAGGGGAGGGTGCCGCCTGAACTGCGAGATCCCGGGAGGAGGTGGGATCGCGCCGTATGGGTTGGCGGCACCCTCAGGGAGGAGGAGGGAGGCTGCCGCCGGAACTGCAAGACCCAAGGGAGGAGGCGGGTCTTGCCGTATTGGGTGGCGGCATCCCCAGGGAGGAGGAGGGGGGAGGCCGCCAGTACCGTGAAGCCCAAGGGAGGAGGAGAGGGCTTCTCCGGAACCTAATTTTTGCGGCGGCATCCTCAGGGAGGAGGAGGGAGGATGCCGCCTGAACCCAGACCCCAGGGAGGAGGAGGGGGTCGGGTATCGTTATTCCTTACTTCGCACCCCAGGCGGCTTCGTAAGCCACGCTGCGGATGTTCGAGCGGCACATGCCGAGGTCGGCCAGGTCGCGGTCGGTCAGATCGTTCAGTTCGCGCAGGGTCTGGCGATAGACCGAACGGCGGGCCATGTAATCACGGGCGTCGGCGACGAATTTCGCGATGCGACCGTTGCCAGCTTCGTTGCGGGCGGTGCCTTGGTTCAGTACGAGAACAGCCATTTCATCTACTCATCTTCTTGCGGGTTCGCGGCGGGCCGGATTGCCTGTCGCTTTGTTAGGGCCAACATGGTTCGTTTTCTGCACTTGCACAATGGGCCGGGGTGAAATGCTGCTATGCAGAAACGACATATCTGTTTCTGGGAGATGCACACAAGACGTTAAAATCCCGTAAAATTTCGTGATCTCCAGCGCGGAGAACGCCAATTTCGCTGGGTTTTCCGGTTTGTGACGCGGGGGAACAAGCCCTTATCCGGGCGCCGCCGACGGTGCCTTGCCGCCGTCCGGGGCATTTGTCATTCTGCCGGCGCTTTGCTTCTGGGGGATGAAATGGCGATATCACGGGAACGTGTGCTTGAGGAATTGGCGCGGATCGCGGTTCCGGGGGGTGGAAACCTGGTTTCCGACGATCTGCTGCGGGCGCTGCATGTCGATGCCGAAACGATTCGATTCGTGATCGAGGCCCCAGATGCGGTGGTTGCGCGTGCCCTTGCCCCGGTCGAGGCCGAGGCGCAGCACCGCCTGAGCGCGCTGACCGGCGACCAGAAGGTTCAGATCGTGATGACCGCGCCCGCCGCGCCCCGTGGCCCGGCGCCGCAGGTGGTGGCGCGCTCGGGCGAGGGGGTACCTGCGGGCGCCGAGCCGCCCAGCCTCAAGATCGGGCGGCATCCGACGCCGCAGGCCGGGCCGGCCCCGGTCAGTGGCGTGGCGCGGATCCTCGCCATCGGCTCGGGCAAAGGGGGCGTGGGGAAATCCACTCTGACCTCGAACCTCGCGGTGGCGCTGGCGCGGCAGGGGCGCCGGGTCGGGCTGCTGGACGCCGATATCTATGGTCCCTCGCAGCCGCGCATGCTGGGCCTGACCGGCCAGCGCCCGGTCAGTGACGGCCAGATGATCGAGCCGCTGCACGCCCATGGCGTCACCGTCATGTCGCTGGGTCTGATGATGAAGGAAGGCGAGGCGGTGGTCTGGCGCGGCCCGATGCTGATGGGTGCGCTGCAGCAGATGCTCAATCAGGTGAAATGGGGCGAACTGGACGTGCTGCTGGTCGATCTGCCGCCCGGCACCGGCGATGTGCAGTTGAGCCTGTGCCAAAAGGCGCAGGTCAGCGGCGCCATCATCGTCTCGACCCCGCAGGACGTGGCGCTGATCGACGCGCGCCGCGCCATCGACATGTTCGACAAGCTGAAAACCCCAGTGCTGGGGCTGGTCGAAAACATGACTACTTATATATGTCCCAATTGCGGCCATGAGGCGCATCTGTTCGGTCATGGCGGCGTTGCTGCCGAAGCCGCAAAGCTGGGCCTGCCTTTCCTGGGCGAGATTCCCCTGAACCTCGATGTGCGGCTGGCCGGCGACGAAGGCACGCCGGTCGCGGCCGGTGACGGCCCGGTGGCGCAGGCTTTCGCCCGGCTGGCCGAGCGGCTGGTCGCGGGCGGCATGGCCTGAACCTCGACGCCAATCCCTGCGGCCCGGGCGGGCCGTGGGGCGCTTCCGGGAAATCATGGGAATGCGGGCTGGGAAAATCCGGGAATGGCCTCTGGCGCGGCCTTTTGCGCCGAATCACTGCCGCGTGATTCCCTGTGATTCCGGGGCTGTTCGCCGGGGTTTGCGGGGGCGATCTACCGCTTGAGCGGCTGGCCGGGGCCGAGTCATGTCGATTTCGGGATTTTGTGGGATTTATTTACCACAACGCGATTTCTACCATATCTAGTGGTATAGCGGCGTAACTGGCCCAAACCTTCCGTCGCCCTCGCGTGGGCGTGAAAGTGTTCACGGACATTCGCCTGCAACACCCCGCCGACAACCGGCTTTTGCCCAAATAAATCCATTGCGTCCCGTAAAATCCCATGCCATCCCTAATGGCACGGAGACGGGCTCAAGGGGCAGCAAGACCCCAAAGGCGACAAGCAGGCTTCATACAGGCAACCCGCTTCCGGAACATGGCCTTGCGGCGCGCGAGCAGCACCTCCCCCAGGTGGCGCGAATGGCAAGGCTCGATCCCCGAAACTACGGGGCCCAGAGATGGGAACGAGGGCGGCGGATCGGGCAGTGGCAGCAGCCCGATCCGCCCTTTCCTTTTCGGGCAACCGGAAAGGGCGAGGCAGTGAAGGGAGTGGCGCGCCAGTGGCACGCAGGTTCAGAGGCTCGGAAGAGGTCAAGGTCGACGCGAAAGGCCGCGTTTCGATCCCGGCCAAGTTCCGCCGGGTCTTTGAAGGCTCGGACCCCGAATGGGAGGCCGGCAAGCGCCCGCAACTGGTCATCGTCTTCGGCACGCGCGACTGGAAATATCTACAGCTCTTCACCATCAATGCCATCAACGAGATCGACGAGCAGATCGCCAAGCTAGACCGTGGCAGCCCGCGCCGCAACTATCTGGAACATATCTATCACGGCCATTCCGAGGAAACCGAGATCGACGGCGACGGCCGTCTGGTCCTGCCCCAGAAGCTGCGCGACAAGATCGGGCTGACGGATGGCGCGATCTTCATCTCGGGCGGGGACAACCTGAAGGTCTGGTCCCCCGAGGCCTATGAGGAAGAAGAGCGCGCCCTTGAGGCTCGCGTCCCCGAGCTTGAGCCGGGCGCCGATCCGCTGTCGCTCTTGTCCCAGCCGATCGCGACCGAGGGGTAGGGCATGTCCAGCGCCTCTGACCCCCATATCCCCGTCCTGCTTGGCCCGCTGTTGCGGGCCGTTGCGCCTGTTCGGGGCACCTGGGTCGATGGCACATTCGGTGCGGGCGGTTATGCGCGCGGGCTTTTGGCGCAGGGCGCTGACCGCGTCATCGGCATCGACCGCGACCCGGCGGTATTCGCCATGGCGGCTGTCTGGGCGGGCGAATATGGCGACCGGCTGCGGCTGGAGCAGGGCACGTTTTCCGATCTGGACAAGCTGGCGGGTGAGCCGGTCGATGGCGTGGTGCTGGATCTGGGCGTCAGCTCGATGCAGCTCGATCAGGCCGAGCGCGGGTTTTCCTTCATGCGCGACGGGCCTTTGGACATGCGCATGGGCGGCGACGGCCCAACCGCCGCCGATCTGCTGAACACCGCGCCCGAGCAGGTCATCGCCGATGTGCTGTATCTTTACGGCGAAGAGCGCGCCTCGCGCCGCATCGCCAAGGCCATTGTCGCGGCGCGCCCGCTCAGCCGCACCGGGCAGTTGTCGGATATCGTCTCGGGCTGTCTGCCGCGTCCCAAGCCCGGTCACAGCCATCCCTCGACCCGGACATTCCAGGCCATCCGCATCTGGGTGAATGACGAATTCGGCCAGCTTGTCGCGGGTCTTGCCGCGGCCGAGCGCGCCCTGCGTCCCGGCGGACAACTGGCCGTGGTCAGCTTTCATTCGCTGGAAGACCGCATCGTCAAGCGCTTCATGCAGGCGCGTTCGAACAGCGCCGGGGGCAGCAGCCGCTATGCCCCCGAAGTGGCGCAGGACGCGCCCGCCTTCACGCTGCCCTTTCGCCGCGCCATCGGCCCCGATGAGGGCGAGATGGCGGCCAATCCGCGCGCGCGCTCGGCGCTGCTGCGCGTCGGCATCCGCAGCTCGGCGCCTGCCGGGCGCATTGACGCTGCGGCATTGGGCCTGCCGGTCCTGCCGGAAAGGCGGGCGTGATGCGTTCGGTCCTGTTCTTGCTGACCACGCTGATCGTGATGGGGCTGGCCTTCTGGGCTTACCGCGAAAATTACAGCACCCAATCCGCCATCACCGAGATGGCCGATGTGCAGCGCCAGATCGGCGGGTTGCGCGAGGATCTGATCGTCCTGCGCGCCGAATGGGCGTTCCTGAACCGCCCCGAGCGGCTGCGCGAGCTGGTGAACCTGAATTTCGACAAGCTGAAGCTGGTGCCCTTTGGCGCCGACCAGTTCGTCGATGTGGGGCAGGTGACCTTTCCCAGCCCGCAGGCCGCCCCCGCCGCCTCCGGCTCTGACGCCATGCCCGTTGAACGCCCCGCCTGGTATCCGCCCCGCCGCCCACAGGAGAGCACGCCATGATCCGCACCCCCCTGCGCCCGCTGGCCCGCATCCTTCGCGCCCGGGAAAAGGGCGAAAACCCCGATGAGATCGAGGCCGAGAACCGCGCCCAGCGGCATGCCGAGATTCAGGAAAAGGCGCGCAGCAGCGCCCGCAGCCGGCTGTTCTTCATGGCGATGGGCTTCATGCTGGCCTTTGGCACCGTGGGCACCAAGATGGCGGTCCTGGCATCAAGCCAGCCCAGCGAGCCGCAGGTCCAGACCAGCGGCGCGCAGATCATCTCGCAGCGCGCCGACATCACCGACCGGCAGGGGCGGGTGCTGGCCACCAACCTGCTGACCCATTCGCTTTACGCCCATCCCCGCCAGATGGTCGACCCTGCGGGCGCGGCGCAAAAGCTGGCAAAGATCTTTCCCGATCTGGATATCGCGCGGCTGGAAAAGGATTTTTCCGGCAAGCGCAGCTTTGTCTGGATCAAGAAAAAGCTGTCGCCCGAACAGATGCAGGCCGTCCATGACATTGGCGAGCCGGGGCTGCTGTTCGGCCCGCGCGAGATGCGGCTTTACCCCAATGGCACCATCGCGAGCCACATCCTTGGCGGCTCGACCTTTGGCAAGGAGGACGTGGCCAGCGCCGAAGTGATCGGTGTCGCCGGGGTCGAAAAGGCCTTTGACCACTGGCTGCGCGATCCGGCCAATGACGGCGCGCCGCTGGTCCTGTCCTTGGACCTGACCGTGCAGGCCGCGATGGAGGAAGTGCTGTCGAACGGCATGAAGGTGATGAATGCCAAGGGCGCGACCGGCATCCTGCTGGAGGTCAAGACCGGCGAGATCGTCGCCATGGCCAGCCTGCCCGATTTCGACCCGAACGACCGCCCCAAGCCGCTGCTCAAGGGCGATCCTTCGGACAGCCCGCTGTTCAACCGCGCGGTGCAGGGCCAGTATGAGCTTGGCTCGACCTTCAAGATCTTTCCGGTGGCGCAGGCGCTGGACCTGAAACTGGTCAGCCCGGCGACGATGATCAATTCCAAGACCCCGATGAAGATCGGCAAATACCTGATCAACGATTTCCACAATTACGGCGGCCAACTGTCGGTCACCGACATCATCGTGAAATCCTCGAACGTGGGCACCGTGCGGATCGCGCAGTTGCTGGGCCCCGAGCGGCAAAAAGATTTCCTGCAAAAGCTGGGCTTTTTCGACCCGACCACCATCGAGATGAGCGAGGCCCCGACCGGCAAGCCGCTGGTTCCGACCCGCTGGCCGGCGGTGACGGCGGCGACGGTGTCGTTCGGGCACGGTCTGGCGGCCAGCCCGCTGCATCTGGCGGCGGCCTATGCGACGATCGCCAATGGCGGCAAGCGCGTGCGCCCGACGCTGGTTCATGGCCGCAGCGCGCGGCCTAGCGAACAGGTGCTGTCGCCCGAGGCCGCCAAGACCGCCATGGCGCTGATGCGGCAGGTGGTGACACGCGGCACCGCGCGTTCCTCCGAGGTGGCGGGCTATGAGGTGGCGGGCAAGACCGGCACCGCCGACAAGCCGCGCCCGACGGGCGGCTATTACAAGAACAAGGTGGTTGCGACCTTTGCCTCGGCCTTCCCGTCCAGCGATCCGCAATATGTGCTGGTGCTGACGCTGGACGAGCCCTCGGTCACCCGTGCGGGCGGGGTCGAAAGCCGCACTGCCGGCGCGACCGCCGCCCCCGTCGCGGGCGAGCTGATCCGCCGCGTCGCACCGCTGCTGGGCTTGCGCCCGCTGACTGAATCGCAGTTGCCGATGGTTGAACGGCCTCTGCCGGATGGGCTAAAGCTCGTCTCGAACTGAGAAACGAGGGTTCCGTGACCGACCGGGCGATGCGACTGTCCCTTCTGGGGCTAAGAGGGGACAAGGGGCGCGACCCCGAGGTGACGGGAATTGCCGTCGATTCGCGGCAGGTAAAGCCGGGCCATCTGTTCGCGGCGCTGCCCGGATCGGTGACCCATGGCGGCGAATTCATCCAATATGCGCTGCGTCAGGGCGCGGGCGCGATCCTGACCGACCGCAAGGGCGCCGAGATCGCCGCAGCCGAGCTGGCCGGTTCGGACGCCGTGCTGGTCGTGGCCGAGGACCCGCGCGCCGCGCTGTCGGGCGCCGCCGCCCTGTGGTTCGCGGCCCAGCCCGAAACCATGGTCGGCGTGACCGGCACCTCGGGCAAGACTTCGGTCGCCAGCTTCACCCGCCAGATCTGGCAGGCGCTGGGGCACAAGGCGATCAGCCTTGGCACCATGGGCGTGCAGGGCGATTATCAGGCAAAGCTGGCGCATACGACCCCCGATCCCCTGACCCTGCACCGCATTCTGGCCGAGGCCGCCGCCGCTGGCGTCACCCATGCCGCGATGGAGGCCAGTTCCCACGGGCTGGACCAGCGCCGTCTGGACGGGGTGCGCCTCAAGGCCGGGGCGTTCACCAATTTCAGCCAGGATCATCTGGATTATCACCGGAATTTCGACGAGTATTTCGCCGCCAAGGCGCTGCTTTTCAATCACATTCTGGATGAGGGCGCGGCGGCGGTCATCAATATCGACGATCCGCGCGGCCGCCAGATGGCGATGATCGCGCGCGAACGCGGCCTTGCCCTGACCACCATCGGCCGTGACGAGGCTGCCGATCTGCGCATCCTTGGCCAGCGCTATGACGCGACCGGGCAGGACCTGCGCTTTTCGCTGCGCGGACAGGCGCATCTGGTGCGTCTGGCGCTGATCGGTGGGTTCCAGGCCGAGAACGTATTGGCCGCCGCCGGTCTGGTGATGGCGGCGGGCGACGAGCCGGCCCGCGTCATCGACACGCTGCCCGGCCTGACCACCGTGCGCGGCCGGATGGAACTGGCTGCCTTGCGTGAAAACGGCGCTGCCGTCTTTGTGGACTATTCCCACAAGCCCGGCGCGCTGGCCTCGGCGCTGCAAAGCCTGCGCCCGCATGTCATGGGCCGCATCGTCGTGGTCTTCGGCGCCGGCGGGGACCGCGACCGCCTGAAACGCCCCCTGATGGGCGAAGCTGCCCGCGAATTCGCCGATGTGGTCTTCGTGACCGATGACAACCCCCGGACCGAGGACCCCGCAGCCATCCGCGCCGAGGTCATGGCCGGCGCAGGCCCCGACGCCATCGAGGTCGGCGACCGCGCCGAGGCGATCCTGCGCGGCGTTGACGCCTTGCAGCCGGGCGATGCGCTGCTGATCGCGGGCAAGGGGCATGAGACGGGCCAGATCATCGGCTCGGACGTATATCCGTTTGACGATGCCGAGCAGGCCTCGGTGGCCGTCGCGGCGCTGGATGGCAAGATATGACGCTTTGGACCTCGCATGACGCTGCCGCCGCCACGGGCGGGCGGGCAACCCGTGATTTTGCCGTGGGGGGCGTCTCGATCGACACCCGCACCATCCGGCCGGGCGATCTGTTTGTCGCCCTGCAGGCGGCGCGGGACGGGCATGATTTCGTGGCGCAGGCCCTGGAAAAGGGCGCAGGCGCCGCGCTGGTCAGCCGCATTCCCGAAGGTGTCGCGGATGACGCGCCGCTGCTGATCGTTCCCGACGTGCTCGGCGCGCTTGAGGCGCTTGGCCGCGCCGGTCGCGCCCGGATGCAGGGCAAGGTCATCGCCATCACCGGCTCGGTCGGCAAGACCTCGACCAAGGAAATGGCGCGGATCGCGCTCAATGGGCAGGGCGTGATCCACGCGGCCGAGGCCAGCTACAACAACCATTGGGGCGTGCCCCTGACGCTGGCCCGGATGCCGGAAAACACCGATTTCGCCATTATCGAGATCGGCATGAACCATCCCGGCGAGATCGAGCCGCTGGCCCGCTTCGCCCGTCCGCATGTCGCCATGATCACCACCGTCGCCGCCGCCCATCTTGAGGCCTTCGGCGCCATCGAAGGCATCGCCCGTGAAAAGGGCGCGATCTTTCGCGGTCTTCTGACCCCCGGCACCGCCATCATCCCCGAAGACCTGTCCGTGACCCAGCTTCTGCGCGATTGCGCCGATGAGGCGGGGGCCATCGTCATCGGTTTCGGCCAGCATGGCATGGCCAAGCCCCTGAAGGCCGAGACCACGGACGGCGTGACCCAGGTTCGCGCCCGCATTCTGGGCGAGACGGTCGATTTCACCTTGGCCAGTGCGGGCACGCATTTTGTCATGAACGCGGTCGGGGTTCTGGCCGCGCTCTCTGCCGCCGGTGCCGATATGGCGCAGGCGGCCCGGGAGCTTTCCGACTGGCGCCCGCCGCTGGGGCGCGGCGCGGTCGAGGATCTGGCCGGCATCCGCCTGATCGACGACGCCTATAACTCGAACCCGACCTCGCTTTCGGCGGGGCTTGCGACGCTGGCGCGGCTGACCGGCGGGCGGCGCGTCGCCATTCTGGGCGACATGCTGGAACTGGGCCCCGATGAGGTCGCGATGCATCGCGCCATGGCCGATGACCCGGCCATGGCCTCGGTCGATCTGGTGCATCTGGCCGGTCCCCGCATGCGCGCGCTTTACGAGGCGCTGCCGGAAACCCGCCGCGGGCTCTATGCCGAGACGGCGGCGGATCTGGCCGCGCGCGTGGCCGATCTGGTCGCCATCGGCGATATCGTGCTTGTGAAGGGATCCAAGGGATCCCGGATTTCGACAGTGGTTGACGCGCTGCGGCGGACAGGCGAAAGCAGCGCGCCTGGCGAAAGGACGGCGTAATGCTTTATTGGCTCACCCATCTCTCGGATGGCGGGGATTTCTTCAACCTTTTCCGATATCAGACCTTCCGGGCCGGAGGCGCCTTTTTTACCGCGCTGATCTTTGGCTTTCTGTTCGGTCGCCCGCTGATCGACCTTTTGCGCCGCAAGCAGAAAAAGGGCCAGCCGATCCGCGATGACGGGCCGCAGAACCATTTTTCCAAGGCGGGCACGCCGACCATGGGGGGCTTGCTGATCCTTGCGGCGCTGACCGTGGGCACGCTTTTGTGGGCGCGGCTTGACAATGGCTATGTCTGGATCGTGCTGCTGGTGACGCTGGGCTTTGCCGCCATCGGCTTTGCAGATGACTATGCCAAGGTGACCAAGCAGCACCATGCGGGCCTGTCGGGCCGGGTGCGGCTGCTGATCGGGCTCATGATCGCCGCCTGTGCCGGGGCCGCCGCCGCGTGGCTGCATCCCGATGCGCTGAGCAACCAGCTGGCACTGCCTTTCCTCAAGAACACGCTGATCAATCTGGGCATCCTTTTCGTGCCGTTCTCGGTCTTGGTGATCCTTGGCGCGGCCAATGCGGTTAACCTGACCGACGGTCTGGACGGGCTGGCGATCATGCCGGTGATGATCGCCGCCGGCAGCTTCGCGGTCATCGCCTATGTGGTCGGCAACGCCAATTTCGCCAATTACCTTGGCCTTCATTTCGTCCCCGGCACCGGCGAGCTTGCGGTCTTCGTCGCGGCCCTGATCGGCGGCGGCCTTGGTTTCCTGTGGTATAACGCCCCGCCGGCGGCGGTCTTCATGGGCGATACCGGCAGCCTCGCGCTTGGCGGCGCATTGGGCGCCATCGCGGTCGTGACCAAGCACGAGATCGTCCTTGCCATCGTCGGCGGCCTCTTCGTGGTCGAGGCGCTTTCGGTGATCATCCAGGTCCTTTACTTCAAGCGCACCGGCAAGCGCGTCTTCCTGATGGCCCCGATCCACCACCATTTCGAGAAAAAGGGCTGGGGCGAGGCGCAGATCGTCATTCGCTTCTGGATTATCGCGCTGATTCTGGCGCTGATCGGTCTGGCCACGCTGAAGCTGCGCTGATCCGTCTCGCGCATTCTTTCATGCCGAAATATCCTCTGGGGGTCCGGGGGGCGAAGCGCCCCCGGCGCCGCAGCTAAGCAAGGAACCACCATGATCCCCGTCCAAGGCGTCGAAAACCAGACCATTGCCGTCCTCGGCCTCGGTCGCTCGGGCCGCGCCACCGCCGCCGCTCTTGCCGAGGGCGGCGCCCATGTCGTCGTCTGGGACGATGGTGCCGACACCCGCGCGCAGGCGCAGGCCGACGGCATGACCGTCCTCGACCTCACCCGCGACGCAAGCTGGGAGGGGGTCTCGGCCCTGATCACCAGCCCCGGCATCCCGCATCTCTACCCCAAGCCGCATCCGGTCATCGCCAAGGCCTATGAGCTGGGCGTGCCGGTCGACAATGATATCGGCCTGTTCTTCCGCAGCTTCGCGACCCGCGACTGGGACCAGTTCGACACCACGCCCCGCGTCATCGCCATCACCGGCTCGAACGGCAAATCGACGACCACGGCGCTGATCCATCACATCCTCAGGGAATCCGGCCGCCCGACCCAGATCGGCGGCAATATCGGCACGGGCGTCCTGTCGCTCGACCCCGCCCATGATGGCGAGGTGGTGGTGCTGGAACTTTCCAGCTACCAGACCGATCTGGCCCGCGCCCTGACCCCCGATATCGCCGTCTTCACCAATCTCTCGCCCGACCATCTGGACCGTCATGGCGGGCCGGGGGGCTATTTCGCCGCCAAACGCCGGCTCTTCGCCGAGGGCGGCCCCGACCGTGCCGTGATCGGCGTCGATGAAGCCGAGGGCCGCTATCTGGCCGACCAGCTTTCAATGGGCCCGGCGGATGACCGGGTGATCCGCATCTCCTCGGGGCAGAAACTCGAACGCTTCGGCTGGTCGGTCTTTGCCCGCAAGGGGTTCCTGTCGGAATACCGCAAGGGCCGGCAGGTCGCCTCCATCGACCTGCGCGAGGTGACGGGCCTTCCGGGCGAACATAATCACCAGAACGCCGCCGCCGCCTATGCCGCGACCCGCTCCCTTGGCCTTGCGCCGCGCGAAATCGAGCGCGCCTTCCACAGCTTCCAGGGCCTGCCGCATCGCAGCCAGACCGTCGCCGAGATCGACGGCGTGCGCTGGGTCAATGACAGCAAGGCCACCAATGTCGATGCCGCGGCCAAGGCCCTGACCGCCTTCCAGCGCATCCGCTGGATCGCTGGCGGCATGGGCAAGGATGGCGGGATCGAGGCGCTGGCCCCGCATCTGGGACAGGTGGTCAAGGCCTATCTCATCGGCCATTCGGCGCGCGACTTCGCGCTGCAGATCGGCCAGACCCCCTACGAAATCTCCGAAACCATGGAACAAGCCGTCGCGCGCGCCGCAGCCGAGGCCCAACCTGGCGAAACCGTGCTGCTCGCCCCCGCCGCCGCCAGTTTCGACCAATACCCCAATTTCGAAAAACGTGGCGAGCACTTCACCCTGCTCGTCAAGGCGCTGACGCCCTGATTTTCTTCTTCACTCAAATATCCACGCGGCCGCGCCACCGGCAGGACCGCCGCATATGAAAAAGGCCCCGGCGCAACCGGGGCCTTCCGCATCTTTCGGGCAAGGATCAGAACGAATAGCCGATCCGCACCCCGACACCCCAGAGATCGCCGTCATCCATCTCGGCGACCTTGGTCTTGTTGCCGCTTTCGCCGACGCCCAGATCGGCGCCGCCCAGCTTGGTATAGTTGATCCCGGTCGAGATCTTGATGTTGTCCATCGTATAGATCGCAGCCACGGTGATGGCCTTGCGGCCATTGACCGGCGCCAGCGGCGAGATGATATCGCCCTCTTTCGGCTCATAGAGGAAGGTGACCGAGCCCGCCCAGTTGTCGGTGAATTTGCGCCCGACGCCGATCGTATAGGTGGTGGTGTCCTCCACTTCGACCAGCGGGATCTCGCCACCGGTGGGGCCGGGCGAAATCGGGAACACGAAGTTGTCCACCTTGAACTCGGACCACTTCACCCAGCGGATCGAGCCAAAGAGCAGCGTATCCTCGGCGATGCCGGTCTGGCCTTCCAGGGTCCAGCTGCGCGGCGTGGTGACGGTATATTCATCCTCGAAGGTCATCGGCAGCGGGCCGCCGGATTCCTTCATGTTGAAATCATGGTCGATGGACGAGTTATAGGTCAGCGAGACGCGCGCTGCGATCTCGGGCACCTCATAGGCGACGCCGGCGACCCAGCCCACGCCCCAAGCGCCATCAAGCTTGAGGTCATAGCCCGAGGTGGTGCGATAGCCCGCGCCCTGCAGCCGCACATGGCCATCGGCGCGCGATCCGCGGATACCGCCATGGACCGAGAAGTTGTTCTGGAACTTGTAGCGCAGCAATGCGGTATAGCTCGTCGAATTCACCTCGACGCGGGTGCCGCCCAGGATCGGGGTCGAAGACGGGTAAAGGATGTCGGCGCCAAAGGGCTGCTCGACGATCAGTGCGGCCGACAGATTCTCGTTGAACTGATGCTTGTAGGCAAAGCCGGCAAAGCCGTAACCCTGCGCAACATCGCCGGTCGAGAAGCCCATAATATCCGTGCCGCTGACTTCGGGGTCGACGCCGCCAAAGCTGACCTCGGCATAGTTCCCATTTTCGAATAGCGGTGCCAGCGAATGCGGGGCGCGTTCGATACCCCCGGCAAAAGCAGGCGCTGCGCTGGCCAGCAGGGCGCCGATGCCGGTGATGATATGTTTCATGTTTTCCTCCCTGAAGCGGTTCTTTGGTGAACCTGCAATTTCAGACTGCTTTACGCGTCTCGGTTGCGTCAACCGGCGGGGCTTCGTGACGCCGCGTTCCAAGGTAACAGCGGCGCGCAGCGTGGCCTTGCGGCAACGATATGACCATGGGTAAACAGGTTTCATGCGTTTTGCCCCTGCCCGTATTGCCCCGCCCGGCCTCTGGCGCCGCGTTCCGCCCGCGATCTTCCCGCCGCTTCTGGGGGCGCTGGGACTGGTGCTGGCGTGGCGCGTGGCGGCCAGCCGCTTTGGCCTGCCGCAGGCCTTGCCCTCGATGCTTGCGGGCATGGTCATCGCGGCATGGCTCTTTGCCCTGACCGCCTATGCGGTCAAGCTGGCGCGCCGGCCCTCGGTGCTGGCCGACGAGCTTGCCATCCTGCCCGGCCGCGCCGGTATCGGCGCGGCGCTGGTCGGCATCTATGCGGCGGCGCAGGTGCTGGCACCCTTTGCGCCGGCGCTGGGGCGCACGGTGCTGATCGCTGGCATGGGGCTGCATCTGATCTTCTGGGCGGTGGTCATTCCGGTCATGCGCCGCCTGCCGGGGCAGGGGCGCGTCACCCCGGTCTGGCAGTTGAACTTCGTCGGCCCCATCGTCGCCGCGCAGGCGGCCGCGGGCTTTGGCTGGACGGCATTCGCGCAGGCGCTGTGGTGGCCGATGGCGGCGATGGCCGGCTTTATCTGGATCGCCAGCCTGCGTCAGCTTTGGGCCGAGCGGGTGCCCGCGCCGCTGCGCCCGCTGCTGATGATCCATATCGCCCCCATTGCCATGCTGGGCGCGACGGCGGCCGCGGTCGGCTGGTCGCAGATCGCGCTGGGTTTTGCCTGGGCCCTGGTCCCGGCGCTGGCACTGGCCGGTCTGCGCCTGCGCTGGCTGACCGAGGCGGGGTTCTCGCCGCTCTGGGGGGCCTTCACCTTTCCGCTGGCGGCCAGTGCGGGCCTGTGGATCGCGGCCTCGGGGGTGCAGCCGGACTGGGCGTGGCCGGCGCGGCTTTTGCTGGTCCTGGCCAGCCTGGTGGTGCCGCCGATCCTGCTTCTGGTCTGGAGGGCATGGGCGCAGGGCCGGCTTGCGGTCAAAACCAACGCCGCCATCGCCTGACAGGCTGGACAATCCCGCCGCCGCATGAAAGGGGAAACTGCCAAACGAACCCCTGACTAGGATGCTCCCATGCAGATTCGTGAGGCTGTGACCTTCGACGATGTTCTTCTGGTTCCTGCGGCGTCTTCGGTGATGCCCTCGACCGCCGATGTGACCACATATGTCACCAAGCAGATCCGGATGAACATCCCGCTGCTCTCCAGTGCCATGGATACGGTGACCGAAAGCCGCATGGCGATTGCCATGGCGCAAGCCGGCGGCATTGGCGTGATCCATCGCAACCTGACCGCCGAGCAGCAGGCCGACGAGGTCCGCCGCGTGAAGCGCTTTGAATCGGGTATCGTCTATGACCCGATCACCCTGACCCCCGACCAGACTGTGGGCGATGCGCGCGCCCTGCAGGCCCGCTACAATGTCACCGGCTTTCCGGTCGTCGATGCCAGCGGCCGCGTCGTCGGCATCATCACCAATCGCGACATGCGTTTCGCCAGCGACGACCGCACCCCGGTCAAGGCGATCATGACCGCCGAAAACCTTGCCATTCTGCGCGAACCGGCCGACCGCGCCGAGGCCATCGGCCTGATGAAGGAACGCCGGATCGAGAAGCTGCTGGTCACCAATGCCGAAGGTCGCCTGACCGGCCTTTTGACCCTGAAGGATACCGAGCTTTCGGTCCTTAACCCATTGGCCTGCAAGGACGATCTGGGCCGGTTGCGCGTCGCCGCCGCCTCGACCGTGGGCGAAGAGGGCTATGAGCGCAGCCTGGCGCTGGTCGAGGCCGGCGTCGATCTGGTCGTCATCGACACCGCGCATGGCCATTCCGAGGGCGTGGCCCGCGCCGTCAGCCGCATCAAGGCCCATTCCAATCAGGTGCAGGTCGTCGCCGGCAACGTCGCCACCGCCGAGGCCGCCCGCGCGCTGGTCGAAGCGGGCGCGGACGCGATCAAGGTCGGCATCGGTCCCGGCTCGATCTGCACGACGCGGATCGTGGCGGGCGTCGGCGTGCCGCAGCTGACCGCGATCATGGATGCGGTGCGCGGCGCTGGTGACATCCCGGTCATTGCCGATGGCGGCATCAAGTTTTCGGGCGATTTCGCCAAGGCGATCGCGGCGGGCGCCAGCTGCGCCATGGTCGGCAGCGCCATCGCCGGCACCGACGAAAGCCCGGGCGAGGTGATCCTGTATCAGGGCCGCTCGTTCAAATCCTATCGCGGCATGGGCAGCCTGGGCGCCATGGCGCGCGGCTCGGCCGACCGCTATTTCCAGAAGGATGCGGCAACCGACAAGCTGGTCCCCGAGGGGATCGAGGGGCAGGTCCCCTATAAAGGCCCCGCCGGCACCGTGATCCACCAGTTGGTCGGCGGCTTGCGCGCCGCCATGGGCTATACCGGCAACGCCACCGTCGCCGAGATGCGCGGCGGCTGCGAGTTTGTGCGCATCACCGGCGCGGGCCTCAAGGAAAGCCACGTCCATGACGTGCAGATCACCCGCGAAAGCCCGAATTATCGTCTCGGGTAGTCAACGGGTCGAACCGGGTCGGGGGTGGCGGAGAGATTGCTGGCCGCTGCCTCCGGCTTCAACGGCTTATGCCGGTTCACGCGGCCGCAGTCGGTTCGCAGCATCCGAATGAACGACATCGCCACCGTTTCGCGCGCGGCGATCGCCGAGGTCTTTGCGCCTTGTGCCTTCGCTGCCGTTTCGCTTTTGTCGCGGGCCTGTCGTCCTGAGTTTCATGCAAGCGGGTGCCGAACCAAGTGAGAACCGGCATGACAACTGATCAGGTGTTTGGGCCAGTGCCGCCCGCATCGCAATGGGGCACGGCGCGGGGGGGATTCAGGCTTTCGTGCCGCGGAACCTTGCGTTGAACCGCGCCATCTCGCGGGGTTGCGGCTCCTGGTCGGCATAGATCTTGACGTAAAGCGGAATGCGCATCAGGCGGGTCTCGATATCCTCCTCGGCCTGCATCGAGATATATCCGATCTGTACCAGATAGATGGTGCGGGCGCGTATGTCCGCCTCGGCATCGCTGATGCCCCATTTCACCAGCATCCGCGATAGCGCGGCAAGGCGCGCCTCGTCAGCGGTCCTTACCCGGGCCGCCACGTTCTCATCCTGCAAGGCCCAGCTGCGCACGGCGAATTCCAGTTTGGAATCAAAACTGTCTGCGGCAAGAAAGCAGGTCAGCACGTTCAGCATCGCCTCGGCCCGGCTCTCGGCATAGCTGGCCGCAGATTCGATGAGCGGTCCGGTCGTGCGCTGTTCCCAGCCCTCCAGAAGCGCCGCAAGCAGCGCCTCGCGATCCTCGAAAAACCAGTAGAAGCTGGTGCGCGACAGGTTCAGACGCTTTGCCAGCGGCAGGATCTTGACCGCGTCGATGCCGCTGTCGATCAGCGCCCGATAGCCGGCCTCAAGCCAGCCCTCACGCGATCCGCGCCAACCCGTCTCTGATGCATTCGCCTGGTCCATGTGCCCTGATAGGTCTTTCGGGGTGCTGTGGCAAGAAAATGTTCATTTGTGACACAATCAGGTTCACTGATGAATTTTTAATTGACATATGTGAACATTTTCGAGATTTCTGGCCGCAGCGCACCCATCTTGCAGGCACCGCCATGTCGAACGATCCCCTCTTGCAGCCGTTCCAGCTGAAGCACCTGACGCTTCGCAACCGGATCATGATCACCAGCCATGAGCCGGCCTATCCGGAAGACGGCATGCCCAAGGATCGCTACCGCGCCTATCATGTCGAGCGGGCAAGGGCGGGCGTGGCGCTGACGATGACGGCGGGCTCGGCCTCGGTGTCGCGCGACAGCCCGCCGGTCTTCAACAATATCCTGGCCTGGAAGGACGAGGTCGTCGGCTGGATGAGAAAGCTGGCCGATGAATGCCACGACCATGGCTGCGCGGTGATGATCCAGCTGACCCATCTTGGCCGCCGCACCCGCTGGGACAAGGCTGACTGGCTGCCGGTCGTGTCGCCCGGCCATGAACGCGAAGCAGCGCATCGGTCATTCCCCAAGAAGATGGAGGACTGGGACATCCAGCGCATCATCGGCGATTACGTCGATGCGGCCGAGCGGATGAAGGCCGCGGGCCTCGACGGGCTGGAGCTTCAGGCCTATGGGCACCTCATGGACCAGTTCTGGTCACCGCTGACCAATGAACTGGACGGCCCCTATGGCGGCAGCCTGGACAACCGGCTGCGCTTTACCTTCGAGATCCTGCGCGGCATCCGTGACCGCTGCGGCGCGGATCTCCTGCTGGGCGTGCGCTATACCGGCGACGAGGACCTGCCGGGCGGGTTCGACGCCAAGGACGGCATCGCCATCTCGCACAAGCTCAAGGACAGCGGTCTCGTCGATTTCCTGAATGTGGTGCGCGGCCATATCGACACCGATGCCGGCCTGACCGACGTGATCCCGGTGCAGGGCATGCGCAACGCGCCGCATCTGGAATTCGCCGGCCAGATCCGCAAGGCGACGGATTTCCCGACCTTTCACGCGGCCAAGATCCCCGATATTCCGACCGCGCGCCATGCCATCGCCTCGGGGCTGGTGGACATGGTGGGGATGACGCGGGCGCATATGGCCGACCCGCATCTGGTCCGCAAGGTGATCGAGGGGCGCGAGGATGAGATCCGGCCCTGCGTCGGTGCGAATTATTGCCTCGACCGCATCTATCAGGGCGGTCTGGCCTTTTGCCTGCACAACGCCGCGACCGGGCGCGAGGAAACCATGCCGCAGACCATCCCGGCGGCCGATGCGAAAAAGCGTGTCACCATTGTCGGTGCCGGCCCCGGCGGGATGGAGGCGGCGCGTGTCGCCGCCGAACGCGGCCATGCCGTGACGGTCTTCGAGGCCGCCGACCGGCCCGGCGGCCAGATCCGCCTGACCGCCTTGCAGGAGCGGCGGCGCGAGATGATCTCGATCATCGCCTGGCGTCAGGCCATGTGCGAAAGGCACGGCGTCGCCTTCAGGTTCAACACCTTCGCCGAGGCCGGCGATGTGCTGGCGACCGAGCCGGACGAGGTCATCATCGCCACCGGCGGCCTGCCGCATACCGAGATGCTGCGGGCGGGCAACGATCTGGTCGTCTCGGCCTGGGACATTCTGTCGGGCGATGTGAAGCCGGGCCAGAACGTGCTGATCTATGACGATGCGGGCGATCATGCGGCGCTGCAGGCTGCCGACCTGATCGCCGCGACGGGCGCAAGGGTCGAGATCGTGACGCCGGACCGCGCCTTCTCGCCCGAGGTCATGGCGATGAACCTTGTTCCCTACATGCGCAGCCTGCAGAAGCTGGACACGACCTTCACCGTGACCTGGCGGCTGACGTCGGTGGCGCGTGACGGCAACCATCTGCGCGCCACTCTGGGCAGCGATTACGGAGGTGTCACCCGCGAACGGCTGGTCGATCAGGTCGTCGTCAACCACGGCACCCGGCCGCTGGACGAGCTGTATTTCGACCTGAAACCGCTTTCGTCGAATCTGGGCGAGGTCGATTACGACGCCCTGACCACCGGCGGCCCGCAGGACCTTCGCAAGAACCCCGAGGGCAGGTTCCGCCTGTTCCGCATCGGCGACGCGGTCGCCGCACGAAACACCCATGCCGCGATCTATGATGCGCTGCGTCTGGTCAAGGATCTGTAAAGGCCGCTGACACGGCCCATTTGGCGGCCGGTCAAAGCGCGTGATACAGCCGCAGGTCGCGATCCATGACCTGACGCAGCGCGCTTTCCTGAGCGCCGTCCAGACTGACATCGACCGCCGGAGGCACGTTCACGCGCGGCAGGCTGAGGACGCAATCCAGCCGGTCCTCGAGGAAATGGGTAAAGGTCTCCATGTCCTCATAGCGGAAGATCCGGTCCACCTGCGTCGCATCATCGGTCAGGAACTCGGCCTGCGTTCCGACCCGGGCGGCGGCCATGCCATCGGGCCGGGCATAATGCGCGGCGAATTCGGCAAAGCTGATCCCGGTCATGGCGTGGTCGGGGTCCTCGTCATCGTCGCGCTGGCGGAAACGATACCAGCTGCGCAGCCAGTCGATCGGCTCGCGCATCAGCGCGACGGTGGTGAAATGATCGCCGGTCGCGGAATGCAGCCAGGGCGCGATATGGCGCTGATAAGTGGCAAGATTGGCGTGTTTCAGCGCGGCCGGGCGCTGCACGGCGACATTGGCCAGCGCCTCAAGCGCGGCCTCGACCGCGGTTGAGCCCGCCTTGGGGGTGGCCAGAAATACAAGGCGGCTTTCCCAGAAGATCAACATCGTTTTCGCTTTCGACCCTTGCCGCAACAGCGTTGGGGGATAGCCGCGCGACCGGGGCGTGTAAACTGTTTCTTAACCATCCGGTGGCAGGCTGATCACCGAAACGGGCGCCTTTTGCGGGATTCGTTAACCAGGACTTGCAAAAGATCGGAAACAGGCGCAAAACGGGAACAACTCGTGAACAAACGCGCGGGCGGGCACTGATTGCCCCGGCAGTCGGGGTGTGAAATAAACATGAGGACGGCATGGCAGGGGCAACACTTTTCGACATGAACGACAAGCGATCCGCAGACAAGCAAAAGGCGCTGGACAGCGCCTTGGCCCAGATCGAACGCCAGTTCGGCAAGGGTTCGATCATGAAACTGGGCGGCGACAACCCGGTGGCCGAGATCGAGGCGACCTCGACCGGCTCGCTGGGGCTGGACATCGCGCTGGGTATCGGCGGCCTGCCCAAGGGCCGGATCGTCGAGATTTACGGCCCCGAAAGCTCGGGCAAGACCACGCTGACCCTGCATGTCGTGGCCGAAGAGCAGAAAAAAGGCGGCGTCTGCGCCTTTGTCGATGCTGAACATGCGCTGGACCCGCTTTACGCCCGCAAGCTGGGCGTCAATCTGGAAGAGCTGCTGATCAGCCAGCCCGATACGGGTGAGCAGGCGCTGGAAATCGTCGATACGCTGGTGCGTTCGGGCGCGGTCAGCGTGGTCGTGGTCGACTCGGTCGCGGCGCTGACCCCGAAATCGGAGATCGAGGGCGATATGGGCGACCATCAGGTCGGCGCCCAGGCCCGTCTGATGAGCCAGGCGATGCGCAAGCTGACCGCCAGCATCGGGCGCAGCAATTGCATGGTCATCTTCATCAACCAGATCCGCATGAAGATCGGGGTGATGTTCGGCAATCCCGAGACCACTTCGGGCGGGAACGCGCTGAAATTCTATGCCTCGGTTCGTCTGGATATCCGCCGCACCGGCGCGATCAAGGACCGCGACGAGGTGGTGGGCAACTCGACCAAGGTCAAGGTGGTCAAGAACAAGGTCGCGCCGCCCTTCCGCCAGGTCGAATTCGACATCATGTATGGCGAGGGGATTTCCAAGACCGGCGAGTTGATCGACCTGGGCGTCAAGGCCGGCGTGGTCGAGAAATCGGGGTCCTGGTATTCTTATGGCGACGAGCGCATCGGCCAGGGTCGCGAGAATGCCAAGCAATACCTGCGCGACAATCCCGATGTCGCCTATGCCATCGAGGACAAGATCCGTGCCAGCCATGGTCTGGATTTCGGCGCCTCGGCCGAGGATGATGCGCTGACCGAGGACTGAGGGCACGTTGCCCCCTCGGCTGCATGAGGGGGTAGGTTTGCGAGTTCCTGTTATTTCCGCCATCACGCTGGCGGCCGCATGGATGGCCGCCGCGCCGGCATTGGCCGAACTGCGCCAGTTCGGCAATGTCATCTTTCCGACCGTGCCCGGCTGGTCCGATCCGGGCGGGGACGGTCATGTCTCGATGGTCTCGGACCTGCCGGATGACCGCTGCGAATTCTGCCGCATCATGGTCGGTCCCGGCGAGACGGCGCGTGGCAGCCTGACCAGCTGGCTGACCCGCAACCGCTATGCCTTCATCGACGAGGACGACCGCGAGGGCTTCGACATCCTGCAGCCCGCCGAGGCCAGCACGCTGGGCGCGCGCGAGGCGGCGATGATGGCGATGAGCGACGGCAGCGAGATGCTGTTTCTGATCGCGATCCGCGCCGGACCGGAATTCGCGCTGACCGGCTTTCGGACCTATTCCAGAGACCCGGAACTGGTCGAGGATAACCTCAAGGTCATGACCGGCACCTTCCTGCCGTGGCTGTCGCTGCTGCGGTTCCGCTCGGAGGGCGCGCCGTCTCTTTTGCCAGCCCCCAGCCCTGGCGGGATGGACGGGCTGTGGTGGGGCACGCGCATGGACACGGTCATGGGCATGGACATGATGGTGCGGATGGAAACCAGCCACCGCCGGATCATGTTCTGGTCTGACGGCACATTCTTCGAGGGCACGCCGCCACAGGGCACCGCCATTCCCGACCGTGCGGCGCTGGAAAAGGCGCTGCTGACCGAATGGGGGAACTATACCGAAAAGGGCGACAGCATCGTGCTGAGCTTCATCGACGGCCATAACGAAGTGCTGGAGGGTGACGGCGAAAGCTGGTCGGGCTGGGGCTATGACATGTATCCCGTCACGCCGCTGGCGGATGGCACCCGGCTGGATGGCAGCATTTCCTCGATGTTCTATACGGGTTTCGTGCCCAATAGCGGCGTCACGGGCGGGGTGTCGTCGTCAAGCCAGACGATATTCTATCCCGACGGGCGCTATAGCGGCAGCAGCTCGGGCGGCGTCTTTGGCAGCTTCGACAGCGGCGGCGGCTATGCCATCAGCAACGGCGACGAGGATGGCGGCACCTATGAGATCCGCGACGGGCTGGTCATCTTCCGCCCCGGGAATGGCGATCCGCGCCGGGCCATGGCGGTGTTCCGCTCGGGCGAGCATGTGCTGATCGGCGACCAGTTTCTTGAGGGAACAGCCCGCTGAGCCCCAACCGCGCGCCGCGTCCGACGCTTGTGCTTGTCGGCGCCGCCCGGCGCTGATATTCCCCGATCTCGCCCGCCCCCATGCCCAGCCGAGGCCCGATCATGCCCAGTTTGAACGAAATCCGCTCGACCTTCCTTGATTTCTTTGATCGGAACGGTCACCGCAAGGTCGCCTCCAGCCCGCTGGTGCCGAGGAACGACCCGACCTTGATGTTCGCGAACTCCGGCATGGTGCAGTTCAAGAACCTGTTCACCGGGGTCGAGACGCGCGACTACAAGCGCGCCACCACGGCGCAGAAATGCGTGCGCGCCGGCGGCAAGCACAATGACCTCGACAATGTCGGCTATACCGCGCGCCACCATACCTTCTTTGAAATGCTGGGGAATTTCAGCTTTGGCGACTATTTCAAAAGCGACGCCATCCCCTTTGCATGGGAGCTGCTGACCAAGGATTTCGGCATCCCCAAGGACAAGCTGCTGGTCACCGTCTATCACACCGATGACGAGGCGGCGAACCTGTGGAAAAAGGTCGCGGGCCTGACCGATGACCGCATCATCCGCATTCCGACCGACGACAATTTCTGGCGCATGGGCCCAACCGGCCCCTGCGGCCCCTGCACCGAGATCTTCTATGATCACGGCGATCATATCTGGGGCGGCCCGCCCGGCTCGCCCGATGAGGATGGTGATCGCTTCATCGAGATCTGGAACCTCGTCTTCATGCAGTTCGAGCAGTTCGAGGACGGCTCGATGCGCGATCTGGACATGCAGTCCATCGACACCGGCATGGGGCTGGAGCGGATCGGCGCGCTGCTGCAGGGCAAGCATGACAATTACGACACCGACCTGATGCGCGCCCTGATCGAGGCCTCGGCACATGCGACCTCAAGCGACCCGGACGGGCCGGGCAAGGTCCATCACCGCGTCATCGCCGATCACCTGCGCTCGACCAGTTTTCTGATCGCGGACGGGGTCATGCCCTCGAACGAGGGGCGCGGCTATGTGCTGCGCCGCATCATGCGCCGCGCCATGCGCCATGCCCATATGCTGGGCGCCAAGGACCCGGTCATGTTCCGTCTGGTCCCGGCGCTGGTGCGCCAGATGGGCGAGGCTTACCCCGAGCTTGGCCGCGCCCAGCCGCTGATCGAGGAAACCCTGAAGCTTGAGGAAACCCGCTTCAAGCAGACGCTGGATCGCGGCCTGCGGCTTCTGGACGATGAGCTTGGCAAGCTGCCCGAAGGCGCGAACCTGCCCGGCGAGGCCGCCTTCAAGCTTTACGACACTTACGGCTTCCCGCTGGACCTGACCCAGGACGCGCTGCGCGAGCAGGGCCGCGCGGTCGACACCGCCGGTTTCGACACCGCCATGGCCGAACAGAAGGCCAAGGCGCGTGCCGCATGGGCCGGCTCGGGCGAGACCAAGGACGCCGCGATCTGGTTCGATCTGGCCGAACAGCACGGCGCGACCGAGTTCCTTGGCTATGACACCGAGGAAGCCGAGGGCCAGATACTGTCGCTTGTGCAGGACGGTGCCGCCGTCGAACAGGCGGGGCAGGGTCAGCAGGTCCAGATCGTCGTGAACCAGACGCCGTTCTATGCCGAATCCGGCGGTCAGGTCGGCGATACCGGCTTGATCAAGACCGAAACCGGCGCCGCCCGCGTCACCGACACCCGCAAATCCGGCGGGTTGTTCGTGCATGTGGCCGAGGTCACGCTGGGCACGATCTCGCGCGGGCAGGGCGCGCAACTGTCGGTCGATCACGACCGCCGCAGCACGATCCGCGCCAATCACTCGGCCACCCACCTGCTGCACGAGGCGCTGCGCCGCGCGCTTGGCGAACATGTCGCGCAGCGCGGCTCGCTGAACGCGCCCGACCGTCTGCGCTTCGACTTCAGCCATTCCAAGGCGATGACGCCCGAGGAGCTGGCGCAGGTCGAGGCCGAGGTGAACGGCTATATCCGCCAGAACACCCCGGTCGAGACCCGGATCATGACCCCCGACGATGCCCGCGCGCTGGGGGCGCAGGCGCTGTTTGGCGAAAAATATGGCGATGAGGTGCGCGTGGTCTCGATGGGCGAGCAGCCCGGCTCGGGCAAGGGCGCCAATGGCCAGACCTATTCGCTGGAACTGTGCGGCGGCACCCATGTCGCCCGCACCGGCGATATCGGCATGTTCGCCCTGACCGCCGAGACCGCCTCGGCCGCCGGCATCCGCCGGATCGAGGCGCTGACCGGGCAGGCCGCGATGGCGGAGCTGCGCCGCGTGGATGGCGAGCTCAGCGAAATCGCCGGTATCCTCAAGGCGCAATCGGGCGATGTGGTGAATAAGGTCCGCGCGCTTGCCGATGAACGCAAGGCGCTGGCCAATGAGGTCGCGGCGCTGAAACGCCAGCTCGCCATGGGCGGCGGCGGGGCCGAGGACGCGCCGAAGGAAATCGGCGGCATCAAGCTGATCGCCCGCCGCGTTGATGGCGTCTCGGGCAAGGATCTGGCGCCGCTGGTCGAGGAAATGAAGCAGCGTCTGGGTTCCGGTGCGGTCGTCGTGCTGACCGAGGCCGACGGCAAGGCCACGGTCGCGGCCGGCGTGACGCCGGACCTGACCGCGCGCCTCACCGCCGTGGAACTGGTGCAGGCGGCCACCGCCGCGCTTGGCGGCAAGGGCGGCGGTGGCCGTCCCGACCGTGCGCAGGGCGGCGCGCCCAGCCTTGCAGCCGCCGATGCGGCGATCGCCGCCATCGAGGCGCTGATCGGGGCCAAGGCATGAGTGCGCTTTGGATCGCGCATGTGAATGTCACCGACCCCGAGGCTTATGGCCGCTATGCGCAGGCGGCCGGCCCGGTGATCGCGGCGCATGGCGGGGTGTTTCTGGCCCGCGCCTCGCGCTATGTGCAGCTGGAAGGCAATGACCGCGCCCGCAATGTCGTGGCGCGCTTTCCCAGCGTCGAACATGCGGTGGCCTGCTACAACTCGCCCGAATATCAGGCGGCGCTGGACCATGCCCGCGACGCGGCCGAGCGCGATCTGGTCGTGGTCGAGGAAAATCCTGCCTGAAAGCAGGGGATGATTTGTTAAGCTTTTCGTGCTAAGCCAAGGAAAACGCACGAACGGGGGTAGGTTATGTGTCGCTGGGCAGCCTATATCGGCAGTCCTATTTTTCTTGAGGATGTGATCTGCCTGCCCGGGCATTCACTGGTGCGGCAAAGCCATGGCGCGACGCGCTGCCACACGCCGATCAATGCCGACGGTTTCGGCATGGCCTGGTATGGCGAACGCTCCGATCCGGGGCTTTACCGCGACATCATGCCGGCCTGGTCCGACAGCAACCTGAAAAGTCTGACCGCCACGCTGAAATCGCATCTGTTTCTGGCGCATGTGCGGGCCTCGACCGGGACCGCGACCAGCCGCAACAATTGCCACCCCTTCGCGGTCGGCCGCTGGAGCTTCATGCATAACGGCCAGTTTGGCGGCTATGACCAGTATCGACGCCATGCCGATGCACTGATTCCGGACGACTATTACCCGTATCGCAAGGGCGCCACCGACAGCGAAGCGCTGTTCCTGATGGCGCTGGCCGAGGGGCTGGATCACGATCCCGCAGGCGCCATGGCCCGCGCCACCGCGCAATTCGAGGCACTTGCCCGCCAGCGCGGCACCGCGCCCTATGTGCGGCTGACGGCGGCCTTTTCCGATGGCGAACGCCTTTATGCGCTGCGCTATGCCAGCGACGAATTCGCGCCGACGCTCTATCACCGCTGGTCCGAGGCACGCGGTGGCCGCGCCGTGGTCTCGGAGCCGCTGGAACAGGACGAGGTCGACTGGCTCGAGGTGCCGGCACAAAGCTTCTGCATCTTTCAGGGCCGCGACGTGACCATCCAGCCCTTCCTGCCCGACGCCGCCCGCGCCGCCGCCTGACCGGGCGCACGTCCCCCACGCGCGCCCCTGTGGCTTTCTTCTTCACTCAAATATCCAAAACGCAACGCCGCAACCGGCGAAACGCTCCCGGTTCAGGACGGACAGCTCAGCCGGGATCGCGCGGAACCAGCCCGCCCTCGCGGATCAGGAAATCGACGATCTGGTCGATACCCTTCCCATGGCGCAATTGCGCCATGACCAGCGGTCGCACCCCCCGCGCCGCGCGGGCATCCTGTTCCAGCAGCACTGGATCGACCCCGACATGGGGCGCCAGATCGGTCTTGTTCACGACCAGCAGATCGGATCTTGCCAGCCCCGGCCCGCGCTTGCGCGGAATATCCTGCCCGGCGGCGGTGTCGATCACATAGATGCTCAGATCCGCCAGTTCCGGGCTGAAGGTCGCGGCCAGATTGTCGCCGCCGGATTCGATCAGGATCAGTTCCAGATCCGGATGGGCAGCGCGCAGATCGGCTACGGCGGCCAGGTTGATGCTCGCATCCTCGCGGATGGCGGTATGCGGGCAGCCGCCCGTCTCGACGCCGCGGATACGGTCCATGGGCAGGACCTGCGCACGCATCAGGGCCTCGGCATCCTCGCGGGTATAGATGTCATTGGTGATGACCGCCATCGACAGGCGCGGTGCCAGCGCGCGGGCCAGTTGCTCGGTCAGGGTGGTCTTGCCGGCGCCGACGGGGCCGCCGATACCGACGCGAAGGGGGCCATTCTGGCTCATGTGCGAAATATCCTCACATCCAGGGTTTCGTGACGCATGGCGGCCAGATCGGCGCCGAAGCAGCCGGTTTCCAGCGCCTCGGGACCGGCCATGGCTGCGCGGGCCGCGGTTCTCGCGATCAGCGGATGCAGCCCGGCCAGCGCCCGCTGCGCTTGCGCCTGACCCAAAGGCAGAAAACGCGTCGCGGCAGAGATCAGATTGCCAGCAAAGCCATGCAGATAATGGCCGATGATTTCGGGGGCGGGCAGGTCCAGCCGGCGGGCCGCCAGCCCGACGGCGACGGGCAGGGGATGGGCGGCGACCCGGGTCCCCTCCAGCGCCGAGACGGTGGCGGCAAAGGCACGGCCCTGATCCATGGTCTCGGCCAGCCGCTCGGCGGAACCGGCCATGGCGCGGGCAAGATCCGCCAGATCGGACGCCTCTCTGCCGCGCAGGGTCAGGGACAGGATCACCGCATCGGTCCAGCCGCCGCCGCGATCCAGCACGTCGGCGACCCAGCCGGCGACGGCGTCGGCATCCCGCAGCCCCTCGGACATGGCCTGCTCCAGCCCGTGCGAATAGGCAAAGCCCCCGGTCGGAAAGGCCGGGGACAGCCATTGGATCAGGGAAAGGCGGTCCAGCGCCGCCATCAATGCGGGTGAAATCCGTGGTCATGGCCCATGGTGCGGCCATGACCGTATGCGCCGCCCTCGGGGGCAAAGGCGGCCATGGTCGGGGTGACGGTCGCGCCAAGGCCGCGCAGCATCCCCTCCAGCACATGATCGGCGCGGATCAGCAGGTGATCCGCCGCGATCTGGCAGGGGGTGTGGCGGTTCCCGATATGCCAGGCCAGACGCGGCAGCGGGCCGGTGACGCGCAGGCAGGGCTCCAGCGCCGCCTTGACGCCGATCAGGCGCCCGTCCTCAAGCCGCAGGGCATCGCCGGGATCAAGGCTGACGGTTTCCGCCAGATCGACCAGAAAGGACAGGCCCGCGCCCGAGGTCAGGCGCTTGCGGCGCAGGAACCGCCCTTCATAGTCCAGCACCACCCAATCCGTGGCCGGGGTCGCGTGCAGGACAGTGGTGGCGCGCGGCAGGGTCAGGGTCAATGTCGGGGACGCGTTCATGGCCGCGCCCCCGCCCGGACGCCCGTCAGACCCAGAGCAGGTCGCGAAAGACGTAATGCACGATGCGGTCGCGGGTGATGCCCAGCTTTGCCAGCTCTTCGTCCGATTTCGCGTCCATGGCCGCGATTTCGGCCTGACGCGAGCTGGTCTCGATATAGGCGTTCAGTCCCTGGCCCAGCCGGGCGAAAAACGCGTCCATGCGGTCGCGCAACGAGATCGAGAGGTTGGTGGATTGGATAGCCATTGGAAACCCTTTCGGTATTGGCGAACGGTTTCCTCCCTTGCCGGTCAGTATGGGTCATATCTGCTGTCATTTCCATGCCAATTTCTGCAATGCAGCATTGCGGTGAGGGGTCAAAACAGGAAATATCGTTGCGCCAGAGGCAGTTCGGTCGCGGGTTGGCAGGCCAGCAATTCGCCATCGGCGCGCACTTCATAGGTCTCGGGATCGACCTCGATCCTGGGCGTGGTGCTGTTCAGCACCATGTCGGCCTTGCCGATATGGCGGGTGTTGCGGATGGCGACGGCGGTTTTCATCAACCCGTCGCCCGCGCCCGCATCCAGCCCCGCCTGACTGAGAAACGTCACGCTTGATGCCTGCCGCGCCCGTCCCATTGCCCCCCACATCGGCCGCATATAGATCGGCTGCACCGGGATCGAGCCGTTCGGGTCGCCCATCTGCGCCCAGGCGATCATGCCGCCGACCAGAACCATTTCAGGCTTTGCGCCAAACATCGCCGGGTCCCAGATCACCAGATCGGCGCGCTTGCCCCGTTCGATCGAGCCGATCTCATGCGCGACCCCATGTGCGATGGCAGGGTTGATCGTGTATTTGGCGACATAGCGCCGCGCGCGCAGATTGTCGTTCGGCCCGGTCTCGCCCGCCAGCCGGCCGCGCTGGACCTTCATCTTGTGGGCGGTTTGCCAGGTGCGGGTGATGACCTCGCCCACCCGGCCCATGGCCTGACTGTCGGACGAAATCACCGAGAAGGCGCCGATGTCATGCAGGATATCCTCGGCGGCGATGGTCTCGCGGCGGATGCGGCTTTCGGCAAAGGCCACATCCTCGGGGACGCGCCGGTCAAGGTGATGGCAGACCATCAGCATGTCCAGATGCTCCTCGACCGTATTGGCGGTAAAGGGCCGCGTCGGGTTGGTGGAGCTGGGGATGACGTGATCTGCGCCGACCAGCCGGATGATATCGGGGGCATGGCCGCCGCCCGCGCCTTCGGTGTGAAAGGCGTGGATGGTGCGTCCCCGGATCGCGGCCAGCGTGTTTTCGACAAAGCCGGATTCGTTCAGCGTATCGGTATGGATCGTCACCTGCACATCCATCGCATCGGCGACCGTCAGGCAGCAGGCGATGGCGGCGGGGGTGGTGCCCCAATCCTCGTGCAGCTTCAGCGTCGCGGCACCGGCGCGGACCATTTCCTCCAGCGCCTCGGGGGTCGAGGCATTGCCCTTGGCCGAGATCAGCATGTTCACCGGCACGCTGTCCATCGCCATCAGCATCCGCCCGATATGCCATGGCCCCGGCGTGCAGGTCGTGGCCAGCGTACCATGCGCGGGGCCGGTGCCGCCGCCCAGCATGGTGGTGATGCCGGATGCGATGGCGTCCTCGACCTGCTGGGGGCAGATGAAGTGGATATGCGCATCCATGCCGCCGGCGGTGACGATGCGGCCCTCGGCGGCGATGATCTCGGTGCCGGGGCCGATGATCAGGGTGACGCCGGGCTGGGTGTCGGGATTTCCAGCCTTGCCGATGCCATGGATGCGCCCGTCGCGCAGCCCGATATCGGCCTTGTAGATGCCGGAATGGTCAAGGATCAGCGCATTGGTGATGACCGTGTCCATGGCGCCCCCCGCGCGGCTGATCTGGGACTGGCCCATGCCGTCGCGGATGACCTTGCCGCCGCCGAATTTCACCTCTTCGCCATAGGTGGTCAGGTCGCGTTCCACCTGAATGATGATCTCGGTGTCGCCCAGACGGATGCGGTCCCCGGTGGTGGGGCCATACATCTGGGCATATTCGGCGCGCGGGATGGTCAGGGGCATTCAACTCTCCTGAAAGCGGTCGTCGGTGGGCACTTGCAAGGCGGTGGCCAGCGCGTTGGTCTGGCTGGCCATGGCGATCACGGCCAGCAATTCGGCATGCTGGGCGGGCGTCATGCCCTTGGCGCGCGCGGCTGCCGTGTGGGAATGGATGCAATAGGCGCAGCCATTCGCGGTCGAGACGGCCAGATAGACCAGCTCTTTGACCAGAGGATCCAGCGCGCCGGGTGCCATGACCGTCGACAGCCGGTCCCATGTCGCCGTCAAAAGCGCCGGGTCATGGGCCAGCGCGCGCCAGAAATTGTTGACGTAATCCGTGTCGCGGGCGGCGCGGATGCGGTCAAAGACGGCCCGGCTTTCGGGGGCCGCGTCCTCGTCTGACAGCAAGGGAACCGTCGCCATCAGATCACCGCCATGACGCGGGCCGGGCCGCCGGTGCCGCGCGCATGCTTGGGCGCGCCGACAAAGATCGTGGCGCCGGTGGCGGGCAGTTGACCCACATTGGCCAGATTCTCGATGCCATAGCGCCCGCCGGGCAACCAGGAATAATGCACGGCGAAATCGGCCGAGTTGCCGGGGTCCAAGGACAGCGTGTCGCTGGCGATGGCCGCGACATTCATCCCCGCCAAAAGGTCGGTCGCGGATTTCGCGAAGCCCGGAAAGGCGAACTTGCCATCCGGCGTATTGCGGAATTCGGGGGTTCCAACCTTGGCGCCCCAGCCCGAATTCATCGCGACGCAAGCGCCTGCCGGGATCTCGCCATGGGCGCTGATCCAGGCCTCGACGTCGCTGGCCTCCAGCATGGCATTGGCATCGTCTTTGGCCTTGGCGCTGATGTCGATGACGCAAAGCGGACAGATCAGCGATTCCGGCGCCAGTTCCGCGACCGAGGCGCCATCCTTGGAAAAATGCAGCGGCGCGTCGATATGGGTGCCGGAATGTTCGAATATGGTCAGCTTCCACAGCTGATAGCCGGAAGTGTCGAAATTCACCGCCTCTTCATAGGCGATGCCGGGCGCGCCGTCGAAGGTCGGGAATTTCTCGTCCAGCACATGGGTCAGGTCGAGGACCTTGCCCTGTGCCTGCGCAAGCGCCGGCCGCGCGCTCAGCGCACCCATGGCGACGGCGGCGGCGCCGGTCGCGGCGGCCCCCGCGAAAAGCTGGCGGCGGCTCAGCATGGAGTGTTTGACGCTTTCGATCAGGCAGGCATTGCACATGGTTGATCTCCTGTTGCGCCGGAGGGGTCCGGCCGGTCCAATGCTCCCATGACCTTGCCGTTGAAGCCAAAGACTTTTCGTGCCCCCTGATAGGGGATCAGCCGCACCTCGCGCCGCTGGCCCGGCTCGAACCGCATGGCGGTGCCCGAGGCGATATCCAGACGCATGCCCCGTGCCGCAGCGCGGTCGAAATCCAGCCCCGGATTGGTCTCGGCGAAGTGGTAATGGCTGCCGACCTGAACCGGGCGGTCGCCGGTATTGGCGACCATCAGCGTGATCGCCGCGCGCTCCGCGTTCAGGGTGATGTCCCCATCCGCCGGAAAGATTTCGCCGGGGATCATGGCCGCGCCCGGCGGCGATGGCGCAGGACGATGGTCAGCGTCAGCAGGACCAGCGCCCCGGCGGCGGCCCCCAGAATGATGCCCAGATGATCGGCGTGACTTGCGGCGTGATGCAGCCCCTCGGGCGTGGGGGCAATGTCATGGCCGGGATGGGCAAGGACCGCGCCGGGCAGCAGCACAAGCGGGATCAGGCGTGTCATCTGGCGTTTCATGGGGACCTTTCAGCGGATGGGATCATGGACGGTGACCAGCTTGGTGCCGTCCGGGAAGGTGGCCTCGACCTGCACGGCATGGATCATCTCGGGGATGCCGGACATGCATTGGTCGCGGGTGATGACATGGGCGCCGGCCTCCATCAGATCGGCGACGCTGCGGCCGTCGCGGGCGCCCTCGACCACGAAATCGGAAATCAGCGCGATGGCCTCGGGGTGGTTCAGCCTGACGCCGCGCGCCAGCCGGGCGCGGGCCACCATGGCCGCGACCGAGATCAGCAGCTTGTCCTTTTCACGCGGGCTCAGGTTCATTGCATCCTCATTCGTTCAGATCTGCCAGACGCGGGGCAGGGGGCCGGGGCGGATGGCCCGGATCAGCCGCATCAGCGCCTGCCGCAAGGGCCAGCCGTCATCCGCCATCAGCCGCGCCACCAGCTTGCCGTCAAAGGCGCTGGCCGCGCCCAGATTTCCCAGCGCCGCACGGGCGGGCGCCAGCCGGTCGGCGGCGTCCGGCGCCACCAGCACCAGCGTGGCAAGGGCGCGCGCCCCCGCAAGTGTCGCGGGACGGTCGCGCCCGTTCAACGCGGCATCGTCCAGCCTCAGGTTCTCGACGAATATGGGCCGCCCGTCGCGGGTGATGCGGCGGCGCTCGCTCAGGTCCAGGTGCCGGACGACCTCGCCCATGGCGGCGCGGCCCAGGATCAGCGTCTCGACCCACAGGCAGGTGGCGTCGCCCTCCAGCGCGATGTCCTGTTCGCGATGTAGTGCGGCGCGGTCAAACAGGATGGTTTCCTGCGGCAGCAGGTCCAGATGCCCGCCCGCGCCGACCTGAAACCGCGCCGAGACCCGCGCCCGCCCGCTGGTCGAGCGATAGGCGCGCTCGGCGGTCTGGGTCGTCACCACCAGCGCCGTTCCGGGGTCTTGCGTGACCGTGATCTTCATCCGGTCGCCGCCGGTCAGCCCGCCCGAGGTGTTCAAAAGCACCATCTCGCAGCCCGGGGCGGGGGGCAGCATCGCCTTGGCGCTGCCGGACTGGAACAGCCGCAGCCGCCGCGTGACGCCTCCCGCCAGCCCGAAATCGGCGCGGATGCGGCCTTGGGCGCGGGGCAGTTCGGCGGGAATGGTCTGGTGCAGCATAGGGTCCTCTTTACCGGCAGCATCGGCAAAGCGCCGCGCCACCCGCAAGCCATGGCCCCGCCAAAACGTCAGCCATCCCGCATCTGCCCAAATTCCGGGCGCCCTGCGCATTTCGCGGGCGTGACCGAATGCGCTTTCCCCCAAGGGCTTGGGCCATTATACCGTTTGCGGCATTCATGACCGCGGGAAGGGAACCAATATGGCCAATGTGGTGGTCGTCGGCGCGCAATGGGGCGACGAAGGCAAGGGCAAGATCGTGGACTGGCTCAGCGAGCGCGCCGATGTGATCGCGCGCTTTCAGGGAGGTCATAACGCCGGCCACACGCTGGTCATCGGCAATCAGGTCTACAAGCTGTCGCTGCTGCCCTCGGGCATCGTGCGCAAGGGCAAGATGGCGGTCATCGGCAATGGCGTCGTGCTGGACCCCTGGGCGCTGTTTTCCGAAATCGACAAGCTCGCCGGGCAGGGCGTCGAAATCAGCCCCGAGAACCTGATGATCGCGGAAAACACGCCGCTGATTCTGCCGCTGCATCAGGATCTGGACCGGCTGCGCGAAGAGGCCGCGGGTGCCTCGAAAATCGGCACCACCGGGCGCGGCATCGGCCCCGCCTATGAGGACAAGGTCGGCCGCCGCACCATCCGCGTCGCCGATCTGGGCGACGAGGAGACGCTGGATTCGCGTCTTGACCGCCTGCTGGCCCATCACGACGCGCTGCGTCAGGGCCTTGGCGCCGCCCCCATCGACCGGGCCGAGCTGCGCGCGAAGCTTCTGGAGATCGCGCCGAAGCTTCTGCAATACGCCCAGCCCGTCTGGAAGGTGATGAACGATTACCGCAAGGCCGGCAAACGCATCCTGTTCGAGGGCGCGCAGGGCAGCCTGCTGGACATCGACTTCGGCACCTATCCCTATGTCACCAGCTCGACCACCATGTCGGGGATGGCCGCGACCGGCACCGGCATGGGCCCCTCGGCCATCGGCTTCGTCCTTGGCATCGTCAAGGCCTATACGACCCGCGTCGGCGAAGGCCCCTTCCCCAGCGAACTCTTCGACGAGGACGGCCAGCGTCTGGGCGAACGTGGCCATGAATTCGGCACCGTCACCGGCCGCAAGCGCCGCTGCGGCTGGTTCGATGCGGTGCTGGTGCGCCAGACCTGTGCGATTTCCGGCGTGAACGGCATTGCGCTGACCAAGCTGGACGTGCTGGACGGCTTCAAGACGCTGAAAATCTGCACCGGCTATGAAATCGACGGCGTGCTTTACGACCACCTGCCCACGGCGGCGGCGCTGCAAGCCAAGGTCAAGCCGATCTATGAGGAAATGCCGGGCTGGCAGGAATCGACCGCCGGCGCGCGCAGCTGGGCCGACCTGCCTGCCGAGGCGATCAAATATGTCCGCCGCATCGAGGAACTGATCCAGTGCCCGGTCGCGCTGCTGTCAACCTCGCCCGAGCGTGACGACACCATCCTCGTGACCGACCCCTTCGCGGACTAGGGGGATGGGGCGGCGTTTCCTGCTGATCGATGGCCATCCCGATGCCGAAAGGCTGTCGGGGCATCTTCTGGACCTCTATCAGCAAGCGCTGCCCGTCGGCACCACGCTGGACCGCATCGCCATCCGCGATCTGGATTTCGATCCGGACCTTGCCCGCGGCTATGTCGATATTCCGCCGCTGGAACCCGATCTGGCGCGGGCCCTGGACCTGATCGAGGCATGCGACCATCTGGTTCTTGCCTTCCCGCTGTGGTGGGGGGCGGAGCCGGCGGGGCTCAAGGGCTTCTGGGACCGGGCCTTGCTGCCCCGGCGCGCGTTTCGCTATCACGACCGGGACCCGTGGTGGGACCGGCTGCTGGCGGGACGCTCGGCGGATCTTCTGGTGAGCATGGACACGCCGCCCGCCTATCTGCGGCTGGCCTATTTCGACCCGCTGGGCTGGCGCTATCGCCGGCAGGTGCTGGGCTTCGTGGGCTTTTCGCCGATCCGGCTGCATTATTTCGGCCCCATCCGCCGTGGCGGGGCGGAACGCGGCCTGCCCGGATGGCAGGCCCGCATTACCCGCGCGGCCGATCGCGCCACAACCACCCGCCCCCGCAAAAGGATTCTCGGATGAGCATGGATGTGAAATCCCGCAAACGCTGGTCGCTGGTCATCCTTCTGGTGGGCCTGCCGCTGTATCTGGCGGCAGCATGGTTCATCACCGGCCTGATCTATGACCATTGGGGGCGGATGCCGCTACTGCTGGAATTTGTGATCTATGTCGGGCTGGGGATCATCTGGATCCTGCCCTTCCGCAAGATATTCTCCGGCATCGGCAAGGCCGAATGACCCGTCTGGCCAGTCGCCAGCCGGTGACGCTGATCGGCGGCGCCCCCCTCGACCCTGACGATCTGACGCAGGCGCTGAGCTTGGCGCCGGTCGTCGCGGCCGCCGATGGCGGGGCCGACACGGCCTTGGCGAACGGGCTGGTGCCGCAGGCGGTCTGGGGCGATTTCGACAGCATCTCGGCCCGTGCCCGCGCCGAAATCCCGCCCGGAAACCTGCATCCCGTCACCGAACAGGACAGCACCGATTTCGAGAAATGCCTGTCGCGCATCGACGCGCCCCTGGTCATCGCCGTGGGCTTTGCCGGCGCCCGCCACGACCATTTTCTGGCGGCGCTTTCAACGCTGTCGCGCCGGATCGGCCCGCCCTGCATCCTGATCGCGGCCGAGGACATCATCACCCTCTGCCCGCCCGAGATCGCCCTTGACCTGCCCCCGGGCACAAGGCTCTCGCTGTTCCCGATGGGCCCGGCCAGCGGCTATGCGCAGGGCCTGAAATGGCCCATCGACGGCCTCGATTTTGCACCCGATGCCCGCATCGGCACCTCGAACGCAGCGACCGGCCCGGTCCTTTTGCAGACCGAGGGACCGATGCTGCTGATCCTGCCCCGCGCGCATCTGGTGACACTCGCCCGCGCGCTCTGAACCACTTTCTTCTTCACTCAAATATCCATGCGGCGGTGACGCAATCACCGCCCGCGAATGCGGGGATCCATCGCGTCCCGCAGCCCGTCGCCGATATAGTTCACCGACAGAACCGTCAGCGAAATGAACGCGCCCGGCAGGATCACCCGCCACGGATATTGCTGCATCTGGTCCACCGCATCGAACAGCAACCGTCCCCAGGTCGGGAAATCCGGCGGAAACCCCAGCCCGAGAAAGGACAGCGCGCTTTCGGTGATGATCGCTGTCGCGATCCCCAGCGTCGCCGCCACCATGATCGGCGAGATCACATTGGGCAGCACATGACGCAGGATCATGCGCGGCGCGGGCGTGCCGATGGATTTCGCCGCCAGAATGAACTCGCGCTCTTTCAGGCCCAGAACATCGCCCCTGACGATCCGCGCCGTCTGCATCCACGAGGTCACGCCGATGGCCGAGACGATCAGCAGAAAGGTCCCGCCCGCCGGCCCCAGCTTCTGGCCCAGAGGCTCGCGAAACAGCGTCACCATCAGCAACAGCAAGGGCAGCAGCGGCAGCGCCAGAAACAGCTCGGTCAGCCGCATCAGCGGCGCGTCCAGCCGCTTGAAATAGCCCGAGACGACCCCGATCAGGCTGCCCAGCGTCAGCGCGATCGACATCGCGACCAGCCCCACCGCGATCGAGACCCGCCCCCCCGTCATCATCCGCGCCAGCATGTCCCGGCCCAGCTGGTCGGTGCCCAGGGGATGGGCCATGCTGAAGCCCTGATTGCGGGCGCGGTAATCGACAAAGGTCGGATCGATGGTCCAGAGCCATGGCCCGATGGCGACGAACAGGATGATGCTGACAAACAGCACCAGCGCCACCATGGCGCCGCGATGGCTGCGAAACTGCCGCCAGACATCGCGCCACTGGCTGCGGGCAGGGGCGCCGGCCTCGACCGGATTTGCGGGCGGCAGTGCTTCGGCGCCGGGGGCCGCGGCATTCGAGGCGGTTTCCTCGACCAACAGATCGCTGGGTTCAGTCATAGCGGATCCTCGGGTCAAGCACGCCGTAAAGCAGGTCGGCGATCAGCGTGAAGCTGACGATCAGGATGGCAAAGATGAAGGTCAGGGTCATCACCATGGGAATGTCATTGGCATGGATCGCAAGGATCAGCAGCTGGCCGATGCCGTTCACCTTGAAGACCTGCTCGGTGATCAGCGCGCCGCCAAAGACCACCGGCAGCCCCAGCGCGATCACGGTGACCACCGGGATCAGCGAGTTGCGCAGGACGTGCTTCAGCACCACCGTACGCTCCGACAGGCCCTTGGCGCGGGCGGTGCGCACATAGTCCTGGCGCAGGTTGTCCAGCATCGAGGCGCGCATGAAGCGGCTGATCTGCGCAGCGTTGTAAAGCGCCAGCACAGTGACCGGCATCACCATCTGGCGCACCTGCATGACAAAGCTGTCCCAGTCGGTGACCCGCAGCGTGGTGTCATAGATCGACGGGAACCATTGCAGCTTGATCCCGAAGATGATGATGAACACCACCCCGGTAAAGAAGGTCGGCAGCGAAAACCCGACCATCGACACGAAGGTGCCGATCTGGTCGAACCAGCTGTATTGCCGATAGGCCGAGATGATCCCGATCGGGATCGCGATCAGCACCCCCAGCAGATAGGACATGCCGACGACGGTCAGCGTCTGCGGCAGGCGCTGGGCGATCACGTCGAAAACCGGGCTGCGCGACTGAAAGCTGATGATGCGCTGCTGGCCGGCGCTGAACGAGGTGCCGAAAATCTGGTCGCACCAGTAAAGCGGCTCGACCCAGAAGAACTGCTTCAGCCACAGGACATAGCGGATATACCAGGCCTGCCCCAGCCCCAGCGCCTCGCGCATGCGTTCCTTGACCTCGGGGGGGACGGTCAGGGGCACCTCGCCCAGGGGGTCGCCCGGCGATGCCTCAAGCAGCAGGAAGATCACCAGCGAGATGAACAAAAGCGTCGGAATCGCCAGCAGGATCCGGCGCAGGGCGAATGTCAGCATGGGGCCTCCGGTATCCTTGGTCGCATCATTTCACGCGGCTCCAGTCGGCGACGTTCCACAACTGCCCCTCCCAGCCATTCGGGACGATGCCCGAAAGCGTGTTCACATGGGCCGAGACCATGCCGCGATGGATCAGCGGCAGCGCATAATTGCCGTCCCCGACCAACTGCGCATCCAGCTTTCTGGCAAACTGCTGGCGCTGCGCCAGATCCCCGGTGGCATGCAGTTCGGTGATGCCGGCATCATAGCCCGCGTCGCAGAAACGCGGCGTATTGTTGCCCTGCCATTGCGTTTCGGGGGTCGGGATGCGGTCGCAGGTGAACTTGCTCAGGAATGATGCCGGGTCGGGCAGGTAATAGGCGTCGGTATACATTTCGACATCGGCATAGAACTTGGTCTGGGTGTCGGGATTGCCCGGATCCGCGCCAAAGAACGAGGCGCCGTCCACGGCCTTGAGTTCCGTCTCGACGCCGATTTCCGACCACCATTGCTTGACCAGCGCCTGTTCGTCCTGACGCACCGGGTTCACCGTGGTCTGGAACAGCAGCGCCAGCCGGGTGCCGTCCTTGGCGCGGATGCCATCCGGCCCCGGAACCCAGCCGGCCTGATCCAGCAGGGCGCGCGCCCCCTCCAGATCCTGGGTCAGGCAGGCCGGGGCTTCGGGGGCATAGGCCTCGGGCATGGGCAGGATGGTGCAGGTGGCCTTGCCGGCGGGGCCATAGGCCAGCTCGGCGATGATCTGGCGGTCGATGGCCATGGACAGCGCCTTGCGCACCGCCGGATCGGTCAGGAAGGGATGCGGATGCTTGACGGTCGAACGCTCGCCCTCGGGCAGTTCAGGCGAGGGGTTCGTCTGGTTCAGGTCGATCCGCTCGACCATCGAGCCAAAGCTCGCGACCACGCGGCCCTTGCCTGCGGCCTCCATCGCCGAGACGGCTTCGGGCGGCAGTTGCAGGTTCCAGGCGAAATCATATTCGGCGCTTTCCAGCACGGCGCGGGCCGCGGCCATGGCATCGCCGCCGCCCTTGACGGTCACCCGCGCGAAGGCGGGTTTCGCGGCGTCGCGGTAATTCGGGTTCAGCTCGAACTGGGCGACATCGCCGGGGCGGAAATCCGCGACCTTATAGGGGCCGGTGCCAAGCGGGCCGAAATTCTGCGCCGTGCAGCTGACCCCCGCCGCGCCCTTGCAGGCGGCGAATTGCGCCTTTTGCAGGATCGGGGTGCGGCCGCCGACAAAGGCCTGCAAGGGGGCAAAACGGGGCGCGTCGAAATTCAGCCGCACCGTCTGCGCGTCCAGCACCTCGGCGCCGGTAATGCCCTCGAATTCCTGCAGGACCGCACAGCCAAAGGCCGGGTCCATGCAATATTCGGCGGTGAATTTCACGTCCTCGGCGGTGACCGGGCTGCCATCGGACCACAACAGGCCGGGCTTCAGCTTCCATGTGACCGCGCTGTAATCGGCCGCGATGCCGCCGTTTTCAAGGCTGGGGATCTCGGCCGCCAGAACCGGGGTCAGGCTGCCATCGGGGGCGACCTGCGCCAAGGGCTCGATCACCATCGAGGCCGGATCGACATCTTTGGCCCCGGTCGAAAGATAGGGGTTCAGGACCGTCGGCGCCTGCCAGTAAAGCACGCGCAATTCGCCATCCGCGCCGCGTTCGGCAAGGGCGGGGGCGGTCAGGGCGGTCAAAGGCAGCGCGGCCAGTGCCAGCGCCGAGGCGGTCGGTCCAAGGGTCATGGCAGTCTTTTCCCGGTGCAAGAGAAAACCGGGCCGGCCCCGCATGGGGGACCGGCCCGGCCAGTGTCGTTACTTCACGCGATGCCAGTCGGCCACGTTCCACAGCTCGGTGTCCCATGCGTTCAGCTGGACGCCGCCAAGGCTGTTGGCATGGGCCGAGGCGGTGCCGCGATAGATCAGCGGGATGATCGCGTCGCTGTCCTTGGTCACCATGTCGTTCATGCGCTTGCCCATGGCGCCGCGCTCGACCGGGTCGACGATGGCGCCGAGTTCCCCCACCAGCTTGTCATATTCCGGGTCGCAATAGCGGCTGGTGTTTTCGCCCTGCCACTGGTTGTCCGGCCCCGGTGCCTTGTCGCAGGTGTTCTTGGCCAGATAGGGCTCGGCATTGTTGCCCTCGAAGAAGTTCGCATACATCTCGATATCGGCATAGAAACGCTGCAGCGTGTCGGGCGAGCCCGCGTCAGAGCCAAAGAAGACCGAGCCGTCGATGGTCTTGAGTTCCGTCTCGACGCCGATTTCCTGCCACCATTGCTTGATCAGCGCCTGAAAGTCCTGCCGCACCGCGTTGACCGAGGTCTGGAAGACCAGCTTCAGCCGCTTGCCGTCCTTTTCGCGGATGCCGTCCGAGCCGGGCACCCAGCCCGCCTCGTCCAGCAGCTTGCGCGCGCCGTCCATGTCCTGTGTCAGGCAGGCGGTGTTGTCCGAGGCCCAGGCCTCGGGCGCGGGCACCACGTTGCAGGTGGGTTTGCCGGCCTGGCCGTAGCCGACCTCGGCCAGAAGCTGGCGGTCGATGGCGATGGACAGCGCCTTGCGCACCTTGGCGTCCGACAGGATCGGGTGCGGATGCTTGATGGTCGAACGCTCGCCCTCGGGCAGGTCAACCGAAGGGTCGCTCAGGTTGACGACCATGCGCTCGACCAGCGTGCCAAAGGCCACCGACAGCTTGCCCAGCCCCTTGGCCTCCATACCCTGAATGACATCGGGGGCAAGCTGGGTGTTCCAAGCATAGTCGAATTCGCCGGTTTCCAGAACCGAGCGCGCCGCCGCCGCCGCATCGCCGCCGCCCTTGATGGTCAGCGTGGCGAATGCGGGCTTGGCCGGGTCGCGATATTCGCCATTCGCGGCATAGCTGATGACGTCATTGGTGCGGAACTCGACCACCTTGAAGGGGCCGGTGCCGATCGGGCCGAAATTCTGCTCGGTGCAGGTCGGCGCGGCCTCGCCGATGCATTTCTCGAACTGCGCCTTTTGCAGGATCGGCGACTGGCCGCCCACAAAGGCCGAAAAGGGATCGGGGCGCGGCGCGGCGAAGCTGACCTTGACGGTCAGGTCGTCCACTGCCTCGACCTTTTCGATGCCCTCGAATTTCGCCAGCTGCGCGCAGCCGCCCTTGGGGTCCATGCAGTAATTGGCGGTGAAGACCACGTCTGCGGCGGTCAGCGCGCTGCCATCCGACCATTTCAGCCCCGGCTGCAATTTCCAGGTCACCGATTTCAGGTCCTCGGCGATGCCGCCGTTTTCCAGCGAGGGCACCTCGGCGGCCAGCCGGGCCACCACCTTGCCGGTCGGGTCGAAATTGGCCAGCGGCTCAAGCGACATGCTGGCGGCGATGATGTCCTTGGTCCCCGAGGACAGATACGGGTTCATGGTCGAGGGCGCCTGCCACAGGATGACATTCACCTGCCCGTCGGCGCCGCGCTCGGCAAATGCCGCCGGGGCCATGGCAAGGGTCGCCACCGCGCCCATCATCAGCGTTTTCAGTTTCATCATTAACTCCTGTTGGAAGGGTTCCGTGATTCGCGGGCAGGGGCCTTATGGGCCGGGCTTGCTGTGGAACCTCTCGGTTATTGCCGTGTCGGCGGTATCTCCGCCCGTGAAAACTGCCCCCGAGTTTCAGACGGGTTTCCGGCGAATTGCAAGAAACAAGTTGCCGGCGCTTTCCGGTTGCAATGTCGTGGCGCCGGGCTAGCCTGTCGGCCAGTGCTTTCGACAGGGGATGGCCGATGCTGGACACAGAGCCGCTGGTCTCTATCGAGAAATTGCGGGTCGAGTTTCAGACCCATGACGGCCCGGTGACCGGCGTCAACGAGCTGTCATTCGACATCCGCCCGGGCGAATGCGTCTGCGTGGTGGGCGAAAGCGGCTCGGGGAAATCGGTCAGCTCGCTCTCGCTGATGCGGCTGGTCGAGTTCGGCGGCGGCGAGATCACCAAGGGCAAGCTGCTTTTCCAGCGCGAGGATGGCGAAAGGATCGACATCGCCCGGGAAGACGGCCGCACCATGCAGGGCATCCGCGGCAATGAGATCGCGATGATCTTTCAGGAACCGATGACGGCGCTGAACCCGGTCTTCACCATCGGCGACCAGCTTTCCGAGGGGCTGATCACCCATCGCGGCCTGACCCGCGCCGAGGCCCGCGCCCGCGCGCTGGAACTGCTGCGCGAGGTGCGCATCCCCGAACCCGAACGCCGACTGGAGCAATATCCGCATGAGCTGTCGGGCGGCATGCGCCAGCGCGTCGTCATCGCCATGGCCATGGCCTGCCGGCCGCGCCTTCTGATCTGCGACGAGCCGACGACCGCGCTGGATGTGACCATCCAGGCCGAGATTCTGGCGCTGATCGACCGGCTCAAGCGCGAAAACGGCATGGCGGTGATGTTCATCACCCATGACATGGCGGTGGTGGCGCAGATGGCCGACCGCGTCGTCGTCATGTTCCGTGGCAACAAGGTCGAGGAAGGCCCGGTCACCGAGATATTCGAACGTCCGCAGCAGGATTACACCAAGGCGCTGCTGGCCGCCGTGCCGCGACTGGGCGAGATGACCGGCCGCGACGCCCCCGAACCCATGCGCCTGATGCGCGCGGGCGAGGCGGCGGCCCCGGAACCCGTCGCCGCCCGCAAACCCGAGCCGCTGCTGGAGGTCCGTCATCTTTGCACCCGCTTTCCGGTCAAGGGCGGGCTTTTGCGCCGCACCGTGGCGCAGGTCCATGCGGTCGAGGATGTCTCATTCACGCTGAATGCCGGCGAAACCCTGTCGCTGGTCGGCGAATCCGGTTCGGGCAAGACCACGGCGGGCCGCTCGGTCCTGCGGCTGGTCGAGCCGACCTCGGGTCAGGTGCAACTGGCCGGACAGGACATCATCGCCATGGGGCCGGGCGAATTGCGCCGCGCCCGGCGCAACATGCAGATGATCTTTCAGGACCCCTTTGCCAGCCTTGACCCGCATATGCGGCTTTACGACCAGATCGAGGAACCGATGCTGAATTACGGCATCGGCACCCGCGCCGAACGCGAATCCCGCATCGCCGGGCTGTTCGACCGGGTCGAGCTGCCGCGCAGCTTCATGCGCCGCTATCCGCATGAAATGTCGGGCGGCCAGCGCCAGCGCATCGCCATTGCCCGCGCCCTTGCGCTGAACCCGCGCCTTGTCGTCGCCGACGAGGCGGTCTCGGCGCTGGATGTCTCGGTGCAGGCGCAGGTGCTGAACCTGCTGATGGAGCTGCAGCGCGAGCTGGGCATCGCCATGCTGTTCATCAGCCATGACATGGCGGTGGTGGAACGCGTCAGCCATCAGGTCGCGGTCATGTATCTGGGCCGGATCGTCGAAATCGGCAGCCGCCGGCAGGTGTTCGAAAACCCCCAGCACAGCTATACGCGCCAGTTGATGTCCGCCGTGCCGGTGGCCGATCCGCGCCAGAAAAAGATCTCCGAGGATCTGCGGTTCCGCCCGATCCCCTCGCCGATCTTTCCGGTGGATTATGCCGCGCTCCCCTCGGTCTATCATGAGGTGGCGCCGGGCCATCGGGTGCTGGTCGATCCGGTGACGCACGGCTAGGGCGGCATTCCCTCGCGCGGCAGCCGCGCGGGGTCCAGCTTGGGCAGCGTGGTTTCCAGACAGGCGCGGGTCAGCCTGCGCCCGCAGGCGATCAGCGCCTCGCCCAGCATCAGCCCGTGCAGATAGGCGCGCCGGCTTTCGGCGGGCAGGTCCGCGATTTCGGGCATGTCAAGCTGCGCGAGGCGCGGCTCCAGCAATTCGGCCAGTTCGTCCGCGTCGAAGGCCATGTCGCCCTGGGTCACGATCTCGATCCGCCGGCCAAAGGCCCCGCCGCGCGCGTTGAAGGCCTTTGCTGCGGCCTCAAGCCCGACTTGCGCCGGCGTGCCCGGCGCGGCACTGACGCGCAGCGCGCCGGGCGTGATGCCGCGTTGCTGGGCCGCGCCGATCCCTTGCAGGAAGGCGATCAGTGCCCCGAGCACAGCCTCATCCGCGACATAGCGCGGCATGGCCGGATCCAGTTCGCGCCCGTCCGGGGCGACGCCATCGGTCACGGCGTGCAGGAAGCCCGCCCGGTCATAGGCGCCGCCGGGGCGGTCGGGCGCGGTCAGGCCGGGCCAGTCGATGGCGGGAAAGATGGTCGCGCCCTCACGGCTGCCGCGCGCGTCCTGACCGTGGCAACCGGCACAGGGAAAGCGCGTCGCCGGGACGCGCAGCTTGCCGCCCATCAGCCGCGCCTCGGCGCCGGTGCCGCGCAGGTAAAGCGCCGCGCCCGGCCCCTCGTCTGCGGCCACCGGCAGGGCCGCCAGCAGCAGGGCCGGGATTAGCCCGCGCATTCCGGCAGGTTCGCGGCAAGGGCATAAAGCGCATCCGGGTCGGGCAGGCCGACGATGCGGGTAAAGCTGCCGGCGCAGGGCCGGCCGACCAGATAGACCGGGTCGTGATCCTCGACCGGGCCGGGCGGAAAGCGCAGCGCGTCCAGAAGCGGCTGCGTGCCCTGCGACCCGCCGGTGACCCAGAGCCAGCGCGCGCTGGCGCCGATCTCGTGCCGGGTCAGGTCCAGTTGCTCGGGCGTGTCATGCACGGGGTCGATCGAGATGGTGACGATGCGCGCGCCGTCCAGCCCGTCCTCGGCCAGCGCCCCGTCGACCCACAAGAGCGTCGCATTGGTGATGCCGCAAAGCGACTGGCAATTGGTATAGGTAAAGCCGATGATGACCGGCGCCGTCTCGGGCAGCAGATCGCGCAAGCCCCCGCGCGTGCCGCCCGCCAGCGCCACCGGGAAATTCGGGATCGCCAGCGGCTCCTCGCCGCTGATGACGCGGGCGGCGCGGGGCGCGGGCTTGTGCGCGCCGTCATGGGACAGGGCGGGCAGGGCGCCCAGTGCAAGGATCAGCAGGGCGGTGACGGTCGGGTTCATGGATCCCTCTCCCAGAGCAGCGGCGCAAAGACCTCGTTGCCGGCATCGATCTGGATCAGCACCGCATCCAGCGGCGGCAGGGCGAAAGCCAGATCCGAGACCCCATCCGCCCCAGTCCGCAGATCGGCATGCGCGCGCCAGCTGCCGGTCAGCGCGCTGAAGGTGACGCGCCCGACCAGCCCCGCGCGCGGATGGCCGCCGGCATCGGTCAGCGCCAGCCGGATCGCCTCGCCCTCGGGGCGGATGGCCAGCCGTCCGACGGGGGCGGCCTCGGGGCCTTGCGGCAGGGCCACCGGCAGTTCGGTGCAAAAGCTCAGTGCGCCAAGCCCGGTCGTCGCCACCAGCTCGAACCGGCCGGGACCGGGCAGGCTGGCGACGGTCTGAAACACCCCCTCGGGGCCTTCGCGAAAGCTGCGGTCAAGCGTGGCGACCAGCCGCGGAATGCCGCCGCGCAGCGGTGTCGCGGTCATCGCCGGCGCATCGCCCATGGTCGAGCTTTCCATGATCCGATAGCCCTGATAGCTCTCTGCATGGACCGCCAGCATCCCGTCCAGCGGCCAGAGCGGCGCCAGCAACTGCCGGCCCGCCCGGGGTGCCTGTGCGGCGCTGCCGATCAGGATCTCGCGGAAATCGGCGGCCTCGCCCCGGGCGATGGCATCCAGACCAAGCGCGCCGACATGGGTCTGGCTGGCAAGCATCAGAAAGGCCGAGCGCTGCGAGAAGGCGACCTCAGAAATGGGGGAGTTGGCCTTGACCGAGCGCACGAGCCGCCCCCGCGCCACATCGATCACATGCGCCGGTCCGCCGCGGGGCGACCAGGCCAGCGCCACCCGGCCGCCCGGCGCGGCGGCAAGGCGCGCGACCCGTGCCGGCAGGGGGATAAGCTGGACGAGTTCGGGCGCGTCCAGATACTGGATCGCGATGCCCGCGCCGGTCAGCAGGGCAATGCCGAAGGGGGTGCCGCCCTGTTCAAGAATGGTGGCATCGCGCAGGTCGGGCGCGGCGAATTCCTGGCTCTGCACCCCCTTGCCAGTGTCGATCAGCACCGCGCGGCCGCTATCCGCCCCCGTTTCCGGCTGCAATGCGACCAGCCAATCCGCATTGCCCGAGGGGCGGATCGCGCCAACCCCCTCGGCAATCCTGCGCCGCGCGCCATCCGCCGCGACATGCAGCAGCGCGCCGCTCCCCTCCAGAACGATCACCGCGCCATTCCCGGCACCGCTGACATCGCGCGGGTGCTCCAGCCCGTCGATCGCGCCCAGATCATGCCCAGCGGCGCCGATCATCCGCACCTGCCCCGCATCGGGCAAAACCAGCAGGAAGCGCCGCCCGAACGCATCGCCGCGCAGCGCCGCGACGCGCGATTCCAGCGTCACCGCACCCAGGATATTGGCGCTTGCCAGCGAGAAATCCGGGTCGCTGACGGCAAATGCGCCATCCTCGGTCACCACGCCGATCACCGGATCGTTCAGAAACATCGTGCCATTCGGCAGGCGCCCGGTGCGCATGAAGGCCTCGGCCGCCTGCCCGCAGGGCAGGTCGTCCGCGTCGATGCGCCTGAGCCAGCCGAAAAGCTTCAGCCCCGCAGGGGTGCCGCCGCCAAGACCGTTGGCGATGCTGACGCGGATCTGCACCGGCATATGCGGCGCGATGCTCGGGACCGGCTGGCCGTCCAGCGACAGGAATTCGGTCGTGGCGGTCAGCGCCGGTTTCAGCTCGTCGGCGGCGCAGGGCGGGGCAGTCAGTGCCGCAAGTGCCGCCGCCAGGGTCAGGGCACGGCGCATTGCGGGTCTCCGGGTTTGGCCACATCGATCAGCCCCCAGGTGCCGGCGGCGCGCAGATGCGTCGGCCCGTCATGCCAGACCGTGGTGCCGGGCTTTGCCTCGGGGCGCAGCCAGGCGGTGATCGCCTTACCCGGCGCCAGCAGCGCCGAGCGCGGAAAGCCGAAGCCGGGGAACAGCTCGTCATAGGAATAGCCGTTCATGGCAAAGGAGCGCTGTCGCGCCCGCCCGCCGGGATGGACCACGCGAATGACGATCTGTTCGCCCGCGCAGGCCGGAAGCCGGGGCTGGCCAGCAGCCGAGAGGACATAGTCACTGGCGAAGACATGGGCGTTCAGGTTGGAATTGGCCTCGATGCCGCTGTCGGGATTTCCGCCGCGCAGCATCCGGTAGAAGGCGGGCGAATGCTGGCTGACGGCGGCCTCGCCGCGATCATAGCTGTCGTCGCAGACCGCGCAGTCGGGAACCGCGCGCACCGGACCCAGATCGGGGTCGGTGGCGATGCGGCCGGTATCGGCCCAGACCGTATCCAGCTTCATGGCGTCGTCCCAATGGTTCAGCCCATCCTGATAGAACAGCACGAATTCGCGGATGCGCATGGTTTCCACCGCGTCGGGGCTGGCCTTGGCGGTATAGCGCATGCCCTGACCCGCGCCGCGTCCCGGAACATGGTAAGCCGAGCAGCGCCGGTAGTTTTCGACCGGCTCCTTGTCGCAGGCGAGGCCGGTCTTGCCCTCGGGTTCGGCGGGTTCCCAGGTCACCGGCACCACGTCGATGGCGCCAAACAGACCATGCGGCACCTGCGAGATCACGTCTGCGGTCGGCTTGACCGGGACCGCGCCAAAGGCATAGGGGATCCAATGCGTCCGCCTGTCCACCGCCTGCAGCAGCGCAAGCCGGCTCAGCGCCGCCAGATCGGCGGCCAGCTCGTCAAGGGCGGCGTCACTGTTCCGCCCGGTCGTGGCCGGACAATCCTGCACGCGGCAAAGCGCCTCGATCACCGGCGCCAGCACCGCCGGGTCACGCTGCAGCCTGACCCGCGGCTTGCCGGTGACGGTGATGTTCAGCGCATATTCCTGATCGAGCACCTGCGCGATGCCGTCGCCGGGGCCGACGTCGAAAAGCGGCACCAGCCGCAAATCGACCCGCGGGGCCGCGCCATCGCTGCGCGCGCCGAAATGCCGGTCGAGCATTTCGGGCAGCATGGCATTCAGCAGGGGCGTCGCGATCATGACGATTTTCGTGGCCTTCTCGTTGCGGTCGCCTTTCAGGTCAAGGCGCGAGCGTCCGGCATAGCTGCTCAGCAGCGGTCCCGGCTCGACCCCGCCATGGCCGCCCGCGATGGCCTTGGGGTTATAGCCAAAGCCCGCCGGGACGGTGCGGATCAGGTCCAGCCCCGGCAGACCGAAGCTGATCGCCAGCCCCGTCGAGGGCCGCAGCCCGTGAGGGGCCGCGCTGTCGGGCAGGCGCTGCAATTCGATCCGGTGCAGGTCGTCGTCGAAATGCGGGATCGGATCGGCATTCAGCGGCACGATCTTTGGCAAGAGCGCGTCACCCAGCACATCGCGCATGCCCCGCTCCGTCTCGCCCAGCAGGTTCAGCACCCGCAGCCGCAGGCAATCCCCGGCGCGGACGCGCAGCACGAAGGGCTCGGGCTGCGTGTCGCCATAGGCGGTGCGGACCCGGTCGATGACCGTCGCGGCCGAAAGCGCGCGGAAGGCATTCGTATCCGAGATGTCGGGAACCCCCAGCTGGTCCGGCGCCATCAGCGCCAGCATCAGCCCGTCCGGGTCGGAAACCCCCGCGCCATAGACCGTTCCGCGCGGGTCAAAGACGCGCCGGGTCTCGACCGCGACGATGACGGCTTCGACGATGCGCTGTTCGGGGCCGTCCCCGGCCGGGATCGGGCAGGTCCGGCCAGTGCCCGAGAATGTCTCGGCCGCAAGTGCCGCCGAGCCTGCCGTCTCGGCCGCGCTGCTGTCCAGCCTCAGCAGGCGCGCGTCGATCCTCTGCTCGGCGCCGCGCTCGGCGGCCGTCCAGCCCGGATTGAAGGCCGCGACCGTCTTGGGGTCGGGGGCGGCGCCGTCCTTGTAGATCCGGATCAACCCCCAGGCGCCGTTCCACAGCGCGTCCACGCTGCCGAAGTGATAAAGGTAATCCGACGAGTCGCGCTGCACATCCGCGGGCAGGCCGTCAGATGCGTCAGCGGCATAGGTGACATTGCCGCCGGTGACCGACTCGATGCTGCCGGCGGTGTCGGCGCGCAGGCTGCCCTGCATCTCGAAATGTTCCGAGATGCCGATTTCCTGCGCGAACATGAAGCCTTCGATATTGTCGCATTGCGCCAGCGCGGCCTCATAGGCCCGCCAATGATCCTTGTCGGGCCAGGTGTCGCGGTCCATGGGCGCGGTGTCGCGCCATTCGATGTATTTCCCCGGATGCGCGCGCCGCAGTTCCGCGCGCTGTTCGCACAGGTTTTGCAGCGAGGCCGCGCCCGTCATGTCCAGCGGCATCATGCCCTGCGCAAAGGCCTGATCGATATTGCGCTTGAAGGGTTGGCCGGTCAGCGTGAACGTGTGCTGGACTTCCTGCGCGCCCTGGATCATCCGCAGGACCAGCCTTTCGCCCTCATAGGCTTCGAGCAGCGGTGTTTCCGGGTCGCCATGCAGGCCGGAATGCAGCGCCCCTGCCATGTCGCCCCAGGCCCCGGCAATCTGATGGCTGCGCGAGCAGGGCTGGAAGCTGCCCTTGGCCAGCGCGGTGACCAGATCGCTGTCGCCATGATCGCCCGGCGCGTTCATCGCCATCGGCGCGCAATTCCCCGACAGGACCCCATCGCCATCCTTGTCGGCGATGCGCAACGGGATCGGCGCGCCGCGATAATTCACCAGATAGGGGTCGTGATGATCGACCGAGATCGACTCGGGCCGCTCGGGCGCGGCAACCGGCCTGGCCATCGCGCCGGTGCCATCCCCCCCCGCCGCCCTCTGGCGATAGCTCACGAGATGCCGGCGCAACGCGCGGACCTCGCCCGGCGGGGACAGCAGATCGCCCGCGTAATGGCTGAGGTGGTGCATGTCGTCGCGATGCGCGCCGCCCGCCAGCCAGGCCGGCGGCGGCAGCGGATAGAAGAAGCTGCCGCGTCGCGGGTCGCGGCTTTCCGCGGTGCCGCAGACATCGCGCATGTTGAAGGGGCTCAGGCGATAGCGGGCCTCGCAATATAGCTTTGCCATGCCGTCAAGCGCTCCGATCCGCGTTGCGGCCGCGCCGGTCGTATCCGCCATGGCCCTGGCGAAGGCGGCCGGATCCTCGCGGTCGCGCGGATCGTAAAGCAGCGCGAAATCGGCGATGGACAGGGCGAATTCGCGATAATCGGGGTGATAGGGATCCTCGGCGGCGATGCGGATCAGCTTGCGCGTGCCCTGCCACAGATCGCTGCCCCAGGCGACTGCGTGCGGGGCCTGAGCCTTGGGCAGGGGGGTGACGCAGTTTTGCGCCGGCGTGTCCGCTGCCTTGGCCTTCATGTCGTTGCAGATGGCGGGCTTCGCCAGATCGACCGAGTAGCGCGCCGGCGGCTCGATCACCAGCGCGGCATAAAAGCCGTGCTGCTGGATCGAGCTGGGGCCGAAATGGTCATGGGTGAAGACGGTGCGCATGGTGCGGTCGATGGCATCGCCGTTTTCATCCAGCGACAGGATCGGGTCGGCGAACCAGCGCTGGGTCGTGGTCTGGAACCATTCCGGATGTTCGCTACGCTTTTCGCGCCAGATGCGATGTTCCTTATAGGCCGGCGTCGTGCAGCGCGCATCCTTTGCCCCCTTTTCGGTGCAGATGCGGGTGGCGATCTCGTCGGGGGCGAAGGTGCCGTCCTCATAGTTCCAGCCATTCCCCGACCCGTCCGAGGCGGTGACGTCGAATTTCACCAGATGGATATGCTGGCCGATGGTGTCGGTCGGCGTCCGGACCTGAAAATCGTCCAGCTCGAGTTCCTTGGGCAGTTCATTGGTATGGCGGAATTCGATGCATTCGCCCGAAAGCGCACGGAAAAAGAACGGCTCCTCGCTGTCGCTGATCAGCGGCGAGATCAGCCCCGGCCCGGTCTTGAAGCGGTCGGAGTCAAAGCTCAGCACATTGATGCGCGCCTGCGGGTCATGCCAGCCGGCGCGGTTCACGATCATGTCGAGCTGCACCGCCGAGGCCTCATAGCGCCGGAACCCGGCCACGCGGTCGTCGCGGATCAGCGGCGTTTCCAGCCATGGCGTCAACGGATCGGGGCCGGGCGTGGTCGCCGGATCGTCCTGCCAGCGCCCGCAAGGATCGGCAAAGGGCGCGCCTGGGCGCGGCGCCGCGCCATTGACGTAGAACACCGCCTCGCGCGCGGGTTCCGATGCGGTTTCGGAGTCGGGCGCAGGTGTCGGGGTTCCGGCCAGCGTGGTCGCGTAACCGCCCTCGGCAAAGCCGGCGACCTCGGTGCCATCGGCCTGTTGCAGCCGCAGATCGCCCGCCCCGGCATCGGGGCGATAGAGCTTGCCGTTATGGTGATAGCCCATGGCGGCGCGTTCCAGCCGTTCGCCATAGGGGTCCAGCCGGGTGATGACGGATGTGGTCAGATGGCCGCTCAGATCGCCAAGCGCAAAGGCCTTGGCGATGACCTGCCGCATCAGGAAGACCTGCTTGTCGTCGCTCAGCGCCTCGAATTTGGTGCTGTCAAGGACGGCTTTGGGCAGGTCGATGCCGAATGCGCGCCGCGAGCCGGTGGTGATGACATGCCGGTTCAAGCCGCCATCCAGCCATTCCCCGGCCGCGGCAAAGGCACCGCTGACGGCTGCGGGGGCGCGATCGTCCACGGCATCGCTGTTCGCAGCCGGCGCCCCCAGATTGCGGGCGATGTCCAGCGGTGCCTGCGGCGGGCGGTGGCCCGGCTCGGCGGCGATATAGAACGGATAGCCCGGCATCGGCGTTGCCGCCTCGGGTTTCAGCGCCGTGCCGTCCGCGGTCAGATCGGCGGCCTTGGCATAGGTCGGGGCCAGCGGCAGCGGCTCTCCGGGCAGGGGGACCAGCGCCGGGATCGGCGTCCCCTGCTGCTCGCCATGCCACAACCCGGTCAGGCGGTCGATGCTGCCCGCGCGCCGGTCGGGGCGCAGCGTGGCCGGGGTGAATTCGGTCGAAAGCCCGGCATGGGACTGGCCGTCCGGCAACAGCCGGGTTCCGTCCTCGAGCACGTCATGGACGCGCCACAGCGCCCACATGCCTTGCGCGAAATGCGGGTAGAGATGGCAGTGAAAGATCGAATCCCCCACCGTGCGGTTGCGGTTCCCCGAGCCCTGGCTGTCCCACCAGCCGCCCTTGCCCTTGCCATCCGGCCCGCGCTGGCCGCCGTGATAGATGTTATAGGTAAAGCCCTGCTGCGGCGCGACCGTCTGGCTGTCCAGATACGAGCCGCGATTGGGGTCGTTGCCGGCGAACCATTGATGGGCATGCAGGTGGAAGACATGGGTTTCCTTGGGGCCGGCATGGAAGTTGCGAAACACCACCGGGTCGTTCAGATAGGAATGATGCACGTTCGAGGGATCGTCCGGATACCATTCCAGCAGCGCCGGATCGCCATTCGCCCATGAGGTCAGGAAGAACTCTTCGTAAAGACATTCCATGCAATCGTCGGCCGGCCCGATGCCCTTGCGATTGGCCAGCAGAAGCGATCCCATCCCCGAGGCGCCGTAATTGATCGCGAACCCGTCCTTGACCCCGGCAAGCTGCCCAAGCTGGCCAAGTTCGCGGAAATTCTTGGTATAGAACGTCTTCAGCTCGTCATGGAAGAACACCGAGAATTCGCGGAAGGCGCCATATTGCGCCTCGGTGGTGATGCCGCCATGTTTCTGTTCCTCGGTTTGCGGCGTGCAATTGGCGCCGGTCATGCTGGGGTCGCAATAGATGATCGCGTTCAGGTCGGAATGGACCAGTTCAAGCAGCCTGGCATCCGCGAATGCCGCCTGCGCGGCCTTGGCATCGGCATCGGCGTCGATCAGCGGCCGGGCCATGTTCAGGATCGGCGTGCCCGCCGCATCCACGCCCTCGTAATCGGGCGAGGCAGCACGGATGCGGTCCGGCATCTCGCCTTCGGCCGGCCAGACCGCATCCAGCGCCGCGCTGCTGACCTGACTGCGATACCAGCGCGCGCCGCGCCGCTCGGCCATGACCGCGCCGAACAGGCCATGCACCAGCGAGCCGCCATTGCCCTCGCCCCCGGCCGGCGCGGCCAGCGAGGCAAAGAAATAGGTGCCCTCTTGCTCGATGCGGTAGCGGCAATAGAAATCGGCGTCCGGCGCCACCGCCCCGGTGCCGAAACAGGCGGGGTCGGGGGCGCTCGTGCCGGGCATGGCCAGCGGAGTCAGCCCCTGGACCACGAAATTCACCATCCGTGTGCTGGGCCAGTTCGGCGCATCGGGATCGATGCTGGCGTCCTGGCTGGTCGCGGGGTCGCAATCGACCTCGGCATGGCGGCGCAGGGCGGCGTCCCCGCGCGCCAGCTCGCGCTGCACGCTTTCGCGGCCATGATCGGCGGTCGGGGTCTTGCGCTGGCAGACATCGCCCGAGAAGTCCGGGGCCTGCCGTATCGGGGTGGCAGGGGTCAGCAGGTTCCTGACATGCACGACCAGCGTATCGCCGACATTGGCGCGCAAAACCATCGGGCGCGGCCGCTTGCAGTCGCGCAGCCGCACGTCCCCGGCTGAAAGCGCGCTGTCGGCGCCGCGCGTCTCGGTGCCCGTCAGCGCGCCGCATTGCGCGCCGCTCAGCGGCTCGGTCAGGTCCAGATCGACGACGCCATCGGCCTGCGGCGCCGGCGGCAATGGCGCGATGTCGCGGTTCAGCGCGAAGATCATGCCAAAGGGGTTGAACGAGCCGAAGCGGTTATAGACCAGCGTCTGTTCCAGCGCGGCAATATCGGCGCAGACCACGCGGCCTTTCTCGTCCTTTGGCAGATCGTTGCTGACGGCCCGGCAGGCGGGTGCGAAATCGTCCTGCTGCGCATTGGACAATGCCGGCGACGCCGTCGCCAGGACCGCGGCACCAAGAAACGTCACGACAACAAACAAACCCCGACGCGGCATGACATGCCTCCAGACAAGCATTTCCAATGAATGCGTCAGGCAGGACGCCGCTTTCACGGGTGGAATCGCGGCAGGATGGATTCGCGCCCGTATTAACGGTAGCATAGGAAACGCGATTTTCCCTAGACCCTATGCAATCAGAGGCACGCCGTGCCCGAACCCGCGCCCGATATCCGCCACTGGCGATCGCTGATGGCCATGCATCGCTCGACGCTGTCGGCGCCGGGACGGGTGGGTGGGATCATCCTTGAATACCGGCCGGCGCTGCTGCTGGAGGATGACCGGCTTTCCGATGTCGCGCCGCCCAAGGGGTTCGACGGTCAGGACTTTTCGCGGATGCAGGATGCGGTGGCGCGGATGGCGGGCTCGGTCGGACGGATCGAGGTCGAGGAGCAGGGCTGGCACAACATCGCCACCTGTTTTCGGGTCAGCACGGATCCGCGCCGGGTGGTGACGGCGCGCCATGTGCTGCGCGCGCTGCTGAAGTCAAGCGAGAGCATCCTCTGCGCGCCCGATGCCCAGCCCGACGCCACACCGCCGCAATCCGCCTATCGCCCGGCGCGGGTGCGCTTCGAGACGGCCGGCGGCCCGGATGAGGTGATCGACATCGAGGCCGTCGAATGGCCGCATGCCGTGCTGGATCTGGCGCTGTTGCGGCTGGCCGGGGATTGCACCCGGCCCGCGCTGGAGCTTGCGCTGCCCGCCGGCGGCGATCCCTTGCCCGCGCCCGAGGCCGCGATCTGCGTCATCGGCTATCCGATGCAGGCGCCGGCCGATCCGGTCAGCAGCGGGTTCGGGGCGCTGTTTGGCGCGACGGAACTGGGCCGCAAGCGCGTGTCGCCCGGCCGGATCAACCCGTCGCAGGCGCATGATCCGGTGATGGGCATGCGCCATGATGCAACCACGCTGGGCGGCAGTTCCGGCTCTCCGGTGGTTGCGCTGGACAGCGGCAAGGTCATCGCCGTGCATGCTTGCCTGAAATTCGGTCTGAACCATGCCGTGCTGCTGCCCGCCGCCTTGACCGAGGCCGAGCTGTTCCGGCGCATGGGGGACGGCTCGGACCCGCCCGATGGCGGCACCGCGCCGCATGGATCGCCCGACCCGCCCCCCTATTTCGGCATGCCCCTGCATATGCAGCACGGCAATGGCGACGAGCTGGCGGCCACGGTCCCGCCGGCGCTGGCGATGTCGAACCGCGCCATGCCGGACCGTTTCGACCGCCGCGACCGCTTCTACCGCCCGTCGCTGGCCGCGCTGCCCGGCAAGATGCTGCCCGACATGTCACGGCTGGGCAATGCGCGCGTCCAGCAGGACGGTTTCAGCTGCACGGGCTTTGCGCTGGCGGCGGTCATCGACCGCCAGCTGCGCGAGCTGCCCGGCGGCGACGAGGCGCCCGCCAGCGTCAGTCCGGCCATGCTTTACGGCCTGGCGACCCAGCATGACGAGTTTGTCGACGATCTTCCCGGCGGCTCGTCGCTGCGTGGTGCGATCAAGGGCTTTTTCCATTTCGGCGTCTGTCAGGAGGCGACCGCCCCCTATAGCGGCTATGATCCCGAATGGCATCTGACCATCGAGGCCGCCAAGCAGGCGCGCGAGATCACGCTGGGCGCCTACTACCGGCTGCATCCGGTTCTGACCGATTATCAGGCCGCGCTGCACGAGGCTCGGGCGATCGTGGTTTCCGCCCATACCCATTCCGGCTGGGAGTTTCGCCGGCGCGGACCGATCGAGACCATCCCCTTCAAGCCGGGGCGGACCGGCGCCCATGCCTTTGCCATTCTTGGCTATGACGATCACGGCTTCATCATCCAGAATTCCTGGGGGCCGGGCTGGAGCAACTGGTGCAATTGCAGCGGCCTGGCGCGCTGGACCTATGCCGATTGGGCCGAAAACATCATTGACGCCTGGGTGATCCGGCTCGCGCCGCCGGTCTCGGGGGCCTTCGGTCTGCAGGTGCGCCAGCCCGCCGCCACCGCCGGCGACGCGCCGGGGCTGCCCTCGGGCTATGCGCGGCTGCGCGACGTGCGGCGCTCGGCGCTGGTCGGCCATACGATCCATGCCGAAAGCACCGGGTTGCGGGGCGAAAGCCGGCTGGGGCTGGGTCCCGAGGCCATCCGCGAGACCGCGCTGCATCTGGCCAGCGCGCGGGGCTGGCAGGAATATCCCGGTCTGGCGCTGATCTTTCACGATCCGACCACCGATGCCGACCCGGTCGCCCGGCTGGCGGCGCATATGATCGAGCCGCTCAAGGTCAATGGCATCTATCCGGTCCATGTCCATTACGGCGCCGACGAGATGCGCTCGCTGATGGTGCGCATGCTCTATGAGGCAGAGCTGGCCTTTGCCCTTGCCGCCGGCTCGGGCGAGCGGCTGAACAGCTATCTCGACCGCCGCGCCCTTGGCATCGCGCAGCCGCTGTTCTCGGCCTGGCTGGCGGGCTGCGACCGCGCGGTCGAGCCGGGCGGCGGCCTGTGGCAGGCCATGGCCGGGCTGGGCCTTGAAGCCGCGCAAAGGGGCGCTGCCGGGCGCGGCGACGGGCAGTGGCGCGCGCTGCATCTGCTGTCGATCGGTGCCGGCTGGTTCCCGGCCCGCGCCTTCATCGCCGCGCGTCAGGCAATGGGTTTTGGTCCCTGCGCCTCGGTCGGGGCGGTGGCGCCGCCGATCCATGCCGATCCTCCGGCGCCCGCCGAGACGCGCTTCCGGTGCTGGCGGCTTTCGGCGGGCAAGCCGGCGGATGCCGTCATGCGCGGCTATGATGGCGACTGGTGCGACTTTCTGTCCCGGCTGTCCAGATCCGGCGACGGGCCGCGGGTCAGCGGCAAGGGCGGGGTGGGCGCCGATCTGGGTGCCGCGGTGACCGATGCGGCAGTGCTGAACGCGGTTCTGGCCCATATGCTGGGACGGCGGCCGGCCAAGACGCGCAGTTTTCAGTGACGCGCAGCGGTCATTCCACGCGATGCGGGATGTCGAACCCCCATATCGCTGGGCGGGACGATGCCCTTGCCAACAGCAATGACGCGACAATGTCGCCAGCGATCGGTCACGATATGGGGGCCTGAGCTCGTAAACCGGGAAATGATTAAACCGTAATACGAATTACTGTAATGCGTCGGACGCTATCATGCGATATGCTTGCCAGCAAGCGGAGACAGTCTGATGCAGCGCGCGAACCGCGACGACCGGGAAGAGGAAATCGAGGCCGCCGCCTATCGTCTTCTGGAAGAGCATGGCTTTGCCGGCGCGGGCATGCAGGCCATTGCGCGGGCGGCGCGGGCCTCGAACGAGACGCTCTATCGCTGGTATGGTGACAAGACCGGTCTGTTCCGGGCGCTGATCATGCGCAATGCCAGCCTGCCATGCGCGGCGCTGGAGCAGGCGCATGGCCGGGGCGAGCGCGGATTGGCGGTGCTGCGCGTGGTCGGGCCGGTATTGCTGACGATGCTGCTCAGCGACCGGGCGATGGCGTTGAACCGCGCGGCGGCGGCAGACGATACGGGTGAGTTGGGCCGCACGCTGGCCGAGGCCGGGCGCCAGGCCTGCGCGCCGAAATTCGGGCGGGTCATGCAAGAGGCGCAGGCCACGGGCGAACTGGCCAGATCGCGCGACGGGTGCGATGTGCTGCCCCGCGATCTGGCCGAGCTGTGGCTCACGCTGCTGGTCGGCGACCTGCAGATGCGCCGCGTGACCGGCGCCATCCCGCCGCTGACCGCCGAAGAGATCGGGCTTCGCAACGCCAGGGCGCTGGATGACCTGTCGCGGCTATATCCTCCCGCTGACGCGGATCCGCCGGCCTGATCGCAAGGCGCGGCACCCGCCCGCCCTTGCAGCCCGGGCCGAAAGGCGTAACCTGCCCGCGAAGGAGATGTCACATGCCCGTCAAGAACCGCTTCGCCGAATTGCTGCCCGAGATCACCGCCTGGCGCAGGGATTTTCACGAGAACCCCGAGCTGCTCTATGAGGTGCATCGCACCGCCGGCAAGGTCGCCGCCCTGCTGCGCGAATTCGGCGTCGATGATGTCACCGAAGGCGTCGGCCGCACCGGCGTCGTCGGCGTGATCAAGGGCCGCTCGGACAGCAAGGGCCGGGTGATCGGGCTGCGCGCCGATATGGATGCGCTGCCCATCCGCGAACGGACCGGCGCGGAATATGCCTCGAAAAATCCGGGGGTCATGCATGCCTGCGGCCATGACGGCCATACCGCCATGCTGCTGGGCGCGGCGAAATACCTGGCCGAGACGCGGAATTTCGACGGCACCGCCGTGGTTATCTTCCAGCCCGCCGAAGAGGGCGGCGGAGGCGGTCTGGCCATGGTCGAGGACGGCCTGGTGGAGCGCTGGGGCATTCAGGAATTTTACGGCATGCACAACATGCCCGGCTATCCGATCGGCAGTTTCGCCATCCGCGAGGGCGCGATGATGGCTGCCGCCGACCAGTTCGACATTGTCGTGACCGGCAAGGGCGGTCATGCCGCCAAGCCCCATGACACCATCGACACGACGCTGGTCGCGGCGCAGATCACCGTCGCGCTGCAATCGATCGTGTCGCGCAATCTGGACCCGCTGAAAAGCGGCGTGGTCTCGGTCTGCGTGGTGGAAACCGATTCCACCGCCCATAACGTCATCCCGCAGGTGGTGAAGCTGAAAGGCACCGCCCGCAGCCTTGATCCCGAAGTCCGCGACCTGCTGGAAGCGGGCATCAAGCGCATCGCCCCCAATGTGGCGGCGGCTTATGGCGCGACCGCCGAGGTGCAATATGATCGCGGCTATCCGGTGACGATGAACCATCCCGAGGCCACGGTTCATGCCGCCGAGGTGGCCCGCAGCATTGCCGGCGACGTCAATACCGAGATGGCCCCGATGATGGGCGGCGAGGATTTCAGCTATATGCTGCTGGAGCGTCCCGGCGCCTATATCTTTGTCGGCAATGGCGATACCGCCATGGTTCATCACCCGGCCTATGATTTCGACGACAATGCCATTCCCGCCGGATCAAGCTGGTATGCCGGCATGATCGAGGCGCGGATGCCCGTCTGAGCGGCGAGGATGCGGGGGCGCTGCCCCCGCGCCCCCGGGATATTTTCATGAAGAAGAAAGGGGGCCGTTCTGGCCCCCTTGTTTCATCGCCGGTCCTGATCGGATCAGAAATGGATGGCGCGGCCATAGGCCGAAAGCGTCGCCTCGTGCATCATTTCGCTGAGCGTGGGGTGCGGGAAGACCGTCTCCATCAGCTCGGCCTCGGTGGTTTCCAGCGTGCGGCCGACGACATAGCCCTGGATCAGTTCCGTCACCTCGGCGCCGACCATATGGGCCCCCAGAAGCTCGCCGGTCTTGGCGTCGAAGACGGTTTTCACCAGTCCCTCGGGTTCGCCAAGCGCGATGGCCTTGCCATTGCCGATGAAGGGGAAGCGGCCGACCTTGACCTGGTATCCGGCGGCCTTGGCTTTTTCCTCGGTCAGGCCGACCGAGGCCACCTGCGGATTGCAATAGGTGCAGCCGGGGATCGAGTTCGGCTTGATCGGATGCGGGTGGCCGCCGGCGATCAGTTCCGCCACCATCACGCCTTCATGGCTGGCCTTGTGGGCAAGCCAGGGCGCGCCCGCCACGTCGCCGATGGCATAAAGCCCCTCGACCCCGGTGCGGCAATATTCGTCGGTCACCACATGGGTGCGGTCGATCTTGGCGCCCAGCTTTTCGAGGCCAAGATTTTCGACATTGCCGACGATGCCGACGGCCGAGATGACCGTGTCGAATTCCTGTGCCTCGGTCTTGCCGCCGCTCTCGATGGTGGCGATGACCTTGTCGGCCTTGCGGTCAAGCGACTTGACCGTGGCCTTTTCCATGATCTTCATGCCCTGCTTGACAAACTGCTTCTTGGCGAGGGCCGAGATTTCGGCATCCTCGACCGGCAGCACGCGGTCCATCACCTCGACCACGGTGGTGTCGGCCCCGAGCGTGTTGAAGAAGCTGGCGAATTCGATGCCGATGGCGCCCGAGCCGATGACCAGAAGTTTTTTCGGCATATGCGCGGGGACCAGCGCGTGCTTGTAGCTCCAGACCCGTTTGCCATCGGCCTCGAGCCCCGGCAGGTCGCGGGCGCGGGCGCCGGTCGCCAGCACGATGTTCTTGGCGGTGACTTCCTCGGTGCCCTTGTCGGTCTTGACGCTGATCTTGCCGGGGGCGGTCAGCGTGGCCTCGCCCATGATGACCGTGACCTTGTTCTTTTTCAGCAGGTGGCCGACGCCGCCCGCAAGCTGCTTGGCCACGCCGCGCGAACGCTGCACGACCGCATCAAGGTCATAGCCGGCCTTTTCGACCGACAGCCCGAATTCCTTGGCGCGATGCATGAGGTGGAAAACCTCAGCTGAACGCAACAGCGCCTTGGTCGGGATGCAACCCCAGTTCAGGCAGATACCGCCCAGATGCTCACGCTCAATACAGGCGACCTTGAGGCCAAGCTGGGCACCGCGGATGGCGCAAACATAGCCGCCCGGGCCGGAACCGATCACCACCATGTCGAAGGACTGCGCCATGGAATTCCCCCTCTTGAAAAAGATAGTTCAGCGTTAAATCATTTAGACAAGGTCATCAAGCGACAGCTTGCCCGAGACCAGCGCACCATAACCGCCAGCATCCATCATGCGGGTTTCCGCCTGCGTGGGCTGGCGCCCCAGCGCATCGTTGCGCCAGGGAAAGCGGCCGAAACAGGCGATGGTGTCGCGATGCAGTTCGGCATGTTCCAGGTTCTCGCCCGGCATATGAGCGCGGAAAAGCTCGATGCAGCGATGCTGATCGGCGAGGTCTTCGGAATGCTCGAAGGGCATGTAGAAGAACTGCCGCGCGGGGGGCTGGATCTGGCGGTCGAAGCCCGCGGTGATGGCGCGGTCGGCGATGCTGCGGGCCAGCGCGTCGGTGGCAAAGGCGCGCGGATCATTGCGGAACATGTTGCGCGGAAACTGGTCAGTCAGGATCAGCGCGGCCAGCGCGCCTTCGGGCGTGCCGGCCCAGGCGGGGGCAAGGGTGTCGGCGCGTTCCCAGGTCGCCATGAAGCGGTCGCGGATGGTCTGGTCCAGTGCGGCCGTGCCGTTATACCAGCCCTTTTCGCCGACCTCGTCGAGCCAGAAGCGGTTCACGTCCGTCGCTGTCGCAAGCATGAGGCCCCCTTTCGTGGTCAGGGAATGGTTGCAGAGCTTGCCGCGCCCTGCAACCCCGTCCTGTACCCGCTGCGTCAGGATTTACCGCTGTCGTCCGAACCGGCGTTTTCCAGGGCCGCCTCGACCGCGACGGGGGTAGCCGAGGGGGCGATGACGGCAAAGTTCTGGTCCTGCGCGGGCGCGGCGCGGCGGGTGCGGCGCCAGCCGGTATAGGCGGCCAATATGACCAGCAAGAGGCCGATATAGATCCAGAACCCGTCTGGCCCCATGACCGACATCACCCAGCCGGTGATCAGCGGGCCGGTCATCGCGCCGACTCCGTTGATGAACAAGAGCCCAGCCGAGGCGGCGGCCATGTCCGAGGCCTCGAGAAAGTCGTTGGTATAGGCCAGCAGCACAGAATAGATCGGGTTCGAGACCCCGCCAACCAGCGCCGCCGCCAGCAGCAGGCCCCAGATGCCCGGATCAAGCACGAAGGTCGCAAGGCTGGTGACGCAGCCCAGCACCGCCAGCCCCAGCACGATCATGCGCCGGTCGCTGTGATCCGACAGCCAGCCGATCGGATATTGCAAGACCAGCCCGCCGGCATAGATCGCGGCGACAAAGGCCGAAATCTCGGTCACGGTCAGCCCCTTGGACGAGCCCCAGACCGAGGCCATCCCGAACAGCGCCGAAAAGACGCCGCCCATCAGGAAAATCCCCACGCAGCCCAGGGGCGAGACCTGGAACAACTTGCCGAAGGTCATCCGCTTCATGGTCGCGAATTGCGGCGCGGGTTGGGTGGAGAGCAGGATCGGCAGGAAGGACAGGCTGACCAGCACCGAGGGGATGACGAAAAGCAGGTATCCCGCCGGATCGGCGGTGTTCATCAAAAGCTGCGCCGAGACGATTCCCAGCATCTGCACGATCATATAGGCCGACATCGCCTGACCGCGCGATTCGTTCGAGGTCGAGGCATTCAGCCAGCTTTCCGAGGTGATATAGACCCCCGAAAAGCAGAAGCCGATCAGCAGGCGCATCACCGACCAGGCGATCCAGTGCGGCGCGACCGCGTAAAGGATCAGCAGTGACGAGATCAGCGAGGCGAGCGCCGCGAAGACCCGCACATGCCCGACCTTCTGGATCATGCCCGGCACCACCCGCGACCCCAGCAGGAAGCCGCCGAAATAGGCCGCCATCACCACTGACATCTGCGTGGTCGAGATGCCCTCGATATTGCCCCGGATGCCCAAAAGCGTGCCCTGCATGCCGTTCCCGACCATCAAAAGCAGGATGCCCAGAAGCAGCGGCCAGGTGGTGCGAAGGACGGTCAGCATCACGAACCCTTTGGAATCAGCAAGGAAGCGTCGCCATAACTGAAGAATCGATAGCCCGATTCGACCGCATGGCGATAGAGGGCTTTGATACGGTCCTGTCCCATCAGCGCGCTGACCAGCATCAGCAGCGTCGATTTCGGCAGGTGGAAATTGGTCATCAGCGCATCCGTCACCCGGAATCGATAGCCCGGATAGATGAAGATATCGGTAACGCCGCTGAAGGCATGGACCCGGCCCCCGGCATCGGCCGCCGATTCGATCAGGCGCAGCGCCGTGGTGCCGACGGGGATCACCCGCCCGCCGGCCCTGCGGGTTTCATTGATGATGGCGGCCGCCTCGGGCGTCACCTCGCCCCATTCGCCATGCATCCGGTGGGTGGTGACGTCCTCGACCTTGACGGGCAGGAAGGTGCCGGCGCCGACATGCAGGGTGACATGGGTGAAGCGCACGCCCTTTTGGGCCAGCCGCGCCAGCAGATCGGCGTCGAAATGCAGGCTGGCGGTGGGGGCTGCGACCGCGCCCGAGCGCCGCGCCCAGACCGTCTGGTAATCCTGATGATCGGCCGCGTCGGGGGCGCGCAGCGCCGCGATATAGGGGGGCAGGGGCATGGCGCCGACCCGCGCCAGCGCGGCGTCGAAATCGGCGCCGGTTGCGTCAAAGCGCAGCGTCAGTTCTCCATCGGCGATCTCCGTCACCTCGGCTGAAAACCGGTCGGAAAAGCGGATCACCTCGCCGGGTTTGAGCTTGCGCAGCGGTTTCGCCAGCGCCCGCCAGCCATCGGCTGCGGGTTCCAGCAAGGTGACCTCGATCCTTGCCACCGCCTCGCCCTGCGGGGTCTGGCGGGCGCGGGTCCCGGACAGCCGCGCCGGGATCACCTTGGTGTCGTTCAGAACCAGCAGGTCGCCCGGCCCCAGCAGATCGGCCAGATCATGCACATGCAGGTCGCGCGTCGCGTCGCCCTCGGCCAGCAAAAGCCGCGCCGAGGAACGCGGCCGGGCAGGGCGCGTCGCGATCAGCGTTTCGGGCAGGTGAAAATCGAAATCGTCCAGTTTCATAGCGGGTTTCTCGCGCTGCCATGCAGGGCCGTCAAGGCGGGCGCGGATCACAAAGTGAAAAGCTCGGGCTTTACATGTCCGAGAGAAATGCTAAGTATTCGGCATACGAGGTGAGTCCATGATCGTCTGCCATTGCACCCAGATTTCAGACCATGACATCCGCGCTGCCGTGGACTGGATGCGCGCGTCCGACCCCGAGACGATCATCACCCCCGGAAAGATTTACCACGCTCTCGGCAAAAGGGCTGATTGCGGTGGCTGTATGCCCTTGTTTCTGGACACCATGCGCCAATGCGATAATCTGGCGGTGCCTCCGATCCTTCGGGGGCTTCGAGCCATTCGCAAAGGGGACAGCCATGAAGGGCGACGCCAAGGTCATCGAGTATCTCAACGCAGCGCTGCGGTCTGAACTGACTGCAGTCAGCCAGTATTGGCTGCATTATCGTCTGCAGGAGGACTGGGGCTATGGCCGCATCGCCGCCAAGTCGCGCGAGGAATCCATCGAGGAAATGAACCACGCGGATCGTCTGATCCAGCGAATCATCTTCCTGGAAGGGCACCCGAATCTGCAGAAACTGGACCCGCTGCGCATCGGCCAGAACATCAAGGAAACGCTGGAGGCCGATCTGGCCGGCGAACATGACGCCCGCACGCTGTATATTCAGGCACGCGAGCATTGCGACAAGGTCGGCGACTATGTCAGCAAGGCGCTGTTCGACGATCTGATCGCCGATGAGGAAGGCCATATTGACTTCCTCGAGACGCAGCTGGGCCTTCACGAGCAGATCGGCGCGCAGAACTATGGCCTGCTGAATGCCAAACCCGCGAACGAGGCGGAATGATCCGCATCCCGGAACGCGATCAGGGGGCCGGATGGCCCCCTTTTTCGTTTCGGGTCAGCGGGTGGAGGCAAGCCGGGCCCGATAGGTTCCGTGCAACCTCGTCCAGCCGGACCAGAAGGACGCGGCATCCCGGCCCGCCACCCGCGCGCCGAGGATTTCCAGATGCATGTGCCAGCCCGAGGCGGTCATGTCGCGCATGGACGGATGATCCAGCCCGCGATGCGTCAGCGTCAGCAGCACCTTGTCGCCGCGCGGCTCAAGCTCAAAGGTCACGTCGCCCTTGCCCCAGGCATAGGTCAGCAGGCGCGGCGGCTCGACCGCGATGATGCGGCTGTCCATGCGCTGTTCCTCGGCAAAGCCGGCGGGGCGGGGGTCCGAGGCGTCGCTCAGCTCGTCATTGCGCCAGATCAGTTCGAACCCGGCCCCCGGCGTCAGGGTCATGTCACCGGCGGCCAGCCATTTGCGGCGCAATTCGCTGTCGGTGAGATAGTTCCAGATCCGTTCGACCGGCCCCGGCAGCCAGCGCTGGATCACCAGCGTCGTGCCATCCCTGAGGCTGGCGAATTCCTCGATCTTGGCGTCCACATTCATGTCGCTTCTCCCTTGGGGTTGTCCGACGGGTCCGATCCGGTGGCCGGTGCCTGCGCATCCTCGTCGCGCAGCAGGCGCTCGAGCAGGTCAAGGCGGTCGGTCCAGAAGCGTTCATAGAACGCCAACTCGTCCCAGGCCGGTTTCAGAGGCGCTGCCTCGAGATGGCAGATATGGGTGCGCCAACGGATTTCCCGACGCAGCAGCCCGGCTTTCTCAAGCACCTTGATATGCTTGGAGGCCGCCGCAAGGGTCATGGCATGGGGCTTGGCAAGCTCGCCCACCGTCCGTTCGCCAAGGGCCAGATCCCGCAGCATGGCGCGCCGGGTCTCGTCACTGAGCGCATGGAAAATCTCGTTCATTCTCGGCATTCATCATTCAACCATGTGGTATATTTAAACGATGCCCAACCATGAGTCAACCAAAAGGTAAAATGAAAGGGGCCGGGATGCGAGATCCCGGCCCGGAGAGGTCTGGCGACCGTCTTTCGCGCAAGGGCGGCTAGGCCCCCAGCCAGTGCGCGGCCAGCGCCGGCAACTCGTCGTAATGGGCCAGCATCGCCTCGGGGCGCAGGCGGGTCAGGGCCTCTCCCTCGGGGCCAAAGGCGACCAGCGCCACGCGCACGCCCGCCGCCGCCGCGGTCTTGCGGTCGGTCTCGGTATCGCCGACCAGAAATGATCGCGCGACCTCGCCGCCGGCGCCATGCACGGCGGCGGCATAGGGGCGGGGGTCGGGCTTGCGGACCGGCAGCGTGTCGGCGCCGATCATGGCGGCAAAGCGGTCACGGATGCCCAGTTCGCGCAGCAGGATCTCGGCCAGCGCGGCGGGCTTGTTGGTGCAGACCGCCAGCAGGTGGCCGTCGGTGGCAAGCTGTTCCAGCGCGGCCTCGGTGCCGGGGTAAAGCCGGGTATGGACCGCGATGCCGGTGGCGTAATGATCCAGCAGGCGCGGATAGTCCTGCTCCTCGGCGCCCGGCGGCAGCAGCGTGTCGGCGGGCAGGCGCGCATAGCCCGCGCGCAGCATGGCGCGGCCGCCGTGAAAGGCGATCAGCGCATCCGCGACCGGGTCCAGCAGCGCGCCAAGGCCGCGCGCCTGAAAGCAGGCATTGGCCGCCGCGATCAGGTCCGCCGAGGTGTCCGCCAGCGTTCCGTCCAGATCGAAAACCACCGTGCCTGCAACCCTGCCCGCCATGCCCTTGTAACCTTCCGTCAAGATGTGTGAACGCTGGGGGCTTTCCCCCCTGCCGCCCCCTAGGTAGAACGCCGGCCAAGGATAAGGAACAGGCAAGGGGCAGACATGACCGAGAAACCCGTCGCACTGATCGTGCTGGCCGCCGGGCAAGGCAGCCGCATGCAATCGGATCTGCCCAAGGTGCTGCACCGTCTGGGCGGCGTGCCGCTGGTCGGCCATGCGCTGGCCGCCGGTCGCAGCCTTGACCCCGAAGAGGTCATCGTGGTCGCCGGCCACGGTGCCGATCAGGTCAAAAAGGCGCTGGGAAAACTGGACCCCGATGCCCGGATTGCGTTGCAGGAAGAACAGCTTGGCACCGCCCATGCCGTCCGTCAGGCGATGCCGCTGCTTGAGGGGTTCGAGGGGCGGGTGATCATCCTTTACGGCGACACCCCCTTTATCGGCCGCGAGACGCTGGACGTGCTGGCCGCGCATCCCTCGGACGTGGTGGTGCTGGGCTTTGAAGCCGCCGATCCCGGCCGCTATGGCCGGCTTGTGACCGGCCCGAACGGGTTGGAGCGGATCGTCGAATACAAGGATGCCGACGAGGCGACTCGCGCCATCCGGCTGGTCAATTCCGGTGTCGTCGCCGCCGATGCCGCCACCTTGCGCGAATTCCTGCCGATGATCGGCAATCGCAATGCCGCCGGCGAATATTACCTAACCGACCTGCCGGGCCTTGCCCGCGCCGCCGGCATGCGCGTCGATGTCGTCACCTGCGACGAGGCCGAGACGCTGGGCATCAATACCCGCGCCGAGCTGGCCAGCGCCGAGGCCGCCTTTCAGGCCCGCGCCCGCGCGCAGGCGCTTGAGGATGGCGTCACGCTCAGCGATCCGGCGACGGTCTGGTTCTCGCTGGATACGGTGATCGGGCGCGATGCCATCGTCGGCCAGAATGTGGTTTTCGGCCCCGGTGTCACGGTGGAAAGCGGTGCCGAGATCCTGCCCTTTTGCCATTTCGAGGGCTGCCATATCAGCTCGGGTGCCACGGTCGGCCCCTTCACCCGGCTGCGTCCGGGGGCCGAGCTGGGCGGCGATGTCCATGTCGGCAATTTCGTCGAGATCAAGAATTCGGTGCTGGATGAGGGCGTCAAGGTCGGTCACCTGACCTATCTGGGCGATACCCATGTCGGCGAACGCGCGAATATCGGCGCGGGCACCGTGACCTGCAACTATGACGGCGTCAGCAAGCACAAGACCCAGATCGGCCCGCATGCCTTTATCGGTTCGGACACGATGCTGGTCGCGCCGGTCAGGGTGGGGGCACGGGCAATGACCGGCTCGGGCTCGGTCATCACCGAGGATGTACCGGATGATGCGCTGGCCATCAGCCGCCCGGCCCAGGTGAACAAGCCTGGCCTTGCCGCGCGGCTGATGCAGGCGCTGCGTCAGAAGAAAGGTAACTAGTATGTGTGGAATTATTGGAATTCTGGGCGGCCACGAGGTCTCGCCCCAATTGGTCGAGGCGCTCAAGCGGCTGGAATATCGCGGCTATGACAGCGCCGGTGTGGCGACCGTCGACGCCAAGGGGCAGCTGGACCGCCGCCGCGCGGTCGGCAAGCTGGTGAACCTGTCCGACCGGCTGGTGCATGAGCCGCTGCCCGGTCACGCAGGCATCGGCCATACCCGCTGGGCCACCCATGGCGCGGCAACCGAGGCGAATGCCCATCCCCATCGCCGCGGTCCGGTGGCGGTGGTCCATAACGGCATCATCGAAAACTTCCGCGAGCTGCGCGATGAGGTCATCGCGCTGGGGCTGCAGCCGGAATCGCAGACCGATACCGAGACCGTGGCGCTCTTGACCGCATGGCACATGACCCAGGGGATGGACCCGATCACGGCGGCGCGAGCGACGCTGGCGCGGCTGCATGGCGCCTTCGCGCTGGCCTTCCTGTTCGATGGCGAGGCTGACCTGATGATCGCCGCCCGCAAGGGCAGCCCGCTGGCCGTCGGCCATGGCGAGGGCGAGATGTTCATCGGCTCGGACGCGGTGGCCCTGGCGCCCTTTACCGACCGCATCACCTATCTTGAAGATGGCGACCACGCCATCATCCGCCGCTCGGGCGCCGAGATCTTTGACGCCGAGGGGCGTCCCGCGAACCGCGAAATTGCCCAGATCGATGTCGGCGCGACCCAGATCGACAAGGGCGGCTATCGGCATTTCATGGCCAAGGAAGTCGCCGAACAGCCGGTGGTGCTGGGCGATGCGCTGAGCCATTACATCAAGGGCGACCGGATCGTGCTGCCCGAGGCACTGGATTTCCGCGATGTGGACCGGCTGACGCTGGTCGGCTGCGGCACCGCATCCTATGCGGCCTATGTCGCGCGCTACTGGTTCGAAAGCCTTGCCGGGCTGCCCTGCGATCTGGATGTGGCCTCTGAATTCCGCTATCGCGAGCCGCCCTTGTCGCCGAAAAGCTGGGCGATCTTTGTCAGCCAGTCGGGCGAGACCGCCGACACGCTGGCCGCGCTGCATTACGCGCGCGACAAGGTGGCAAAGACCGTGGGCGTGGTGAACGTGGGGACCTCGGCGATTGCGCGGGACGCCGATATCGCGCTGCCGACGCTGGCCGGGATCGAGGTGGGGGTTGCTTCCTCCAAGGCGTTCACCTGCCAGCTTGCCGTGCTGGCGGTGCTGGCGCTGAAGGCCGGGCATGATCGCGGCCGGCTGACCGATGCCGAGCTGCGCGCGCATCTGGACGACCTGCGCGCCATGCCCGGGCTGCTCAATCAGGCGCTGGGGATCAGCGACGAATGCCGCCGTCTTGCGGGCTGGCTCAGCGAGGCGCAGGACGTGCTGTATCTGGGCCGCGGCGCGCTTTACCCGGTGGCGCTGGAGGGCGCGCTGAAGCTGAAAGAGCTCAGCTATATCCATGCCGAGGGCTATGCCTCGGGCGAACTCAAGCACGGGCCGATCGCGCTGATCGACCGCAATGTGCCGGTGGTCGTGGTGGCGCCGCGCGACGCGCTGTTCGACAAGACCGTCTCGAACATGCAAGAGGTCATGGCGCGTCACGGGCAGGTGCTGCTGATCTCGGATGCCGAGGGGATCGCGACCGGCGGCCATGGCGTGCGGGCCTCGCTGACCATGCCTTCGGGCGGAGGGGTGTTCCAGCCGATCCTTTACGCGGTGCCAATGCAGTATCTGGCCTATCATACGGCGGTGGCCAAAGGCACCGACGTGGACCAGCCCCGCAATCTGGCGAAATCGGTGACGGTGGAGTAGGTCGAAGGGGCGTGGCGCGGGATGTTGTGAGGTGGGAATAAAGTTCGTGCCTCAACGCATCGATGGGCGACTGCTTGGGAGGCATTGCACCAAGTTATTTGGCATGTCGTCTCGCTACGGATTTGACGAAGTGAAGGTCGCGCGCTTCCGCTAGGAGGGGCGCGGTCGAGGCTTCGGTGGCGATTTCAGGCCTTGGCTGACGGTGCGGGATGTGCCCTCGCGTGGTCGGTCTCATCGTATCGCGGGATTGATTCCCGGGTGGGTTCATCACCTGCTGTCGGACATCGAACGGCGGGCCTTCCTGATTTATGATTTTCGCGATGATGTGCGCGATATCCGCGAACAGTTCCCTCTCGACCTCGATCAAACGCGCAGCATCGCCGAAGATGCCGGTATCCGACATCCGGTCTGGCCATGAAACATCTGCGATCTTTGTGGTGGCGCGGCGGCTGTCCTCTCGACGCGTTTCCGTGCTCGGGCTATCAGCACGGCGAAACAGGGCGCGGGAGTATCGAAAACATGCGGGAACTGGAGCAGTTGCAAGCCTTGGCCGATGCCGAGAAGGCAGCGGGGATGGCGGCATATCACAAGGTTCCGCGCGTCTATCTGGGCGTGCCGGTGCCGGTCATCGACGAGATGGCGCGGGAATGGCGCGCGGAACTGGATGTACCGGGCCGCATCGACCTGGCGTCGCGGCTTTGGGACAGCGATGTGCATGAGGGCCGCATCGCCGCCGCCAAATTGCTGACCCAGGCACGGATCCGGCCCGATGACGGGGTCTGGCGGCTGATTGCGGGCTGGGTGCCGCAATTCGATGGCTGGGCGATTGCCGATCATGCCATGAATGCGGGCGAACGGCGACTGACGGCCGATCCCGCGCGGCTGGACGAGGTCGAGACATGGCTCGAACATCCCAGTTTCTGGGTGCGCCGCGCGGCACTGGTCGGAACGCTGCCATGGACACATATCCGCAATCCCAAACCTGAAGATCTGGCGCAGCGCGAGCGGGTGCTGGGCTGGCTGGATCGTCTGGCCGAGGACCGCGAATGGTTCATCCAGAAGGCCATCGGCTGGTGGCTGCGCGAGCTGTCGAAGCACGATCCGCAGCGCGTTCGCGACTGGCTCGGGACGCATGGGGCGCGGCTGAAACCCTTTGCCCGCCGCGAGGCGGAGCGCCGGCTGGCTCAGCCCGAATAAACCTCGATCGTGGGCAGGTCGGTCAGGCTGACGCCGATGAGCTGCAGCGCCGGCAGGGACACCTGGCTGCCGCCCCCGGCCGCGCCGCCAAGCGGGATCAGCCGCACCTTGGCCGATTTGCCATTGGCCGGGTTCACGATACGGCCGTTGGTTTCCGATTGCACCAGCGGCGTCTTGACCCAGAATCCGGGCTGCGACGGATCGCCCAGCGAGGCGACGGTGCTTCCCAGCCGCCGCTCGGCCGTGGCGGGCGGGGCCGCGGCCTCGGCCCGCTCGGTGCTTGACGTGGTGTTCAGCGCATCCGCGCTTTGCCCGGCCGGCGCGCCAACCGATGAGGTCTTTCCTGGCGTGCGCGGCGCCGTGCCCTTGAGCACCGGACCCGCGATCACGGGCGACCCGGTCGCCGGATCGGTCATGGTTTCCAGAACCGGCGGCGGGGCCACCGGTGTTTGCGCGGTCTTTGCGGTCTGCGAACAGGCAGCCAGCGCCAGAAGCGACGGGACCAACAGATAGAGAATGCGCGTGGTCATCAAAAGCCTCGTGATCTGGTCATCCGAATTCCGGGGCAGGCTAGCGGCCGGGCAGGGCGGCTGTCCACCACGACCTGCGCTCTTGGTTACGCAACCCTTAACGGATCGGCTGGCTTGTGCCGATGCCTGGGCGGGATTATCTAATGCAGATGACGCCGAACGTCCCTCTTGTCGACCCCTTCGCCCGTCCGATCACCTATCTGCGGGTCTCGGTCACGGATCGCTGCGATTTTCGCTGCACCTATTGCATGTCCGAGCATATGCAGTTCCTGCCCAAGCGCGACCTGCTGACGCTGGAGGAACTGGACCGGCTGTGTTCGGCCTTTGTCGGCATGGGGCTGCGCAAGCTGCGCGTGACCGGCGGCGAGCCGCTGGTGCGGCGCAATATCATGGAATTCTTTCGCGCCATGTCGCGCCATCTGGGGCAGGGGCTGGATGAGCTGACCCTGACCACCAATGGCAGCCAGCTGGGCCGTTTCGCGTCCGAACTGGCCAGCTATGGCGTCAAGCGCGTCAATGTGTCGCTGGACACGCTGGACCCCGACCGCTTCGCGCAGATCACCCGCTGGGGCAGATTGCCGCAGGTGCTTGAGGGGATCGAGGCCGCCAGGGCCGCCGGCCTGCGCGTCAAGATCAACACCGTGGCGCTGAAGGGCTTCAACGAGGATGAGGTATTCGGCCTCATCGACTGGTGCGCCGATCAGGGCCATGACCTGACCTTCATCGAGGTCATGCCCATGGGCGAGATGGGCGAGGAGCAGCGCCTTGACCAATATTGGGCGCTGTCGGACCTGCGCCGCCGGCTCGAGGAACGCCTGACCCTGACGCCGCTGACCGAGCGGACCGGCGGCCCCGCCCGCTATGTCCGCATTGAGGAAACCGGCCAGAAGATCGGCTTCATCACCCCGCTGAGCCATAATTTCTGCGAAAGCTGCAACCGCGTGCGCCTGACCTGCACCGGCGAGCTGTTCATGTGCCTGGGGCAGGAGGATCGCGCCGATCTGCGCGCGCCGTTGCGCGCCAGCCCGGACGACGCGCTTGTGCGGCAGGCGATCCGCGACGCCATCGCCCGCAAGCCCAAGGGCCATGACTTCGACTATTCCCGCCAGCATGTCGCCGGGCAGGTCAGCCGCTACATGAGCCATACCGGCGGCTAGTAGCTCGCCCCGTCTACCGCCTGGCTGGCCAGTTCACGCGGATTGATGCCGTCGAGGCAGTTCACGTTCACGGCCACCACCTCGGCCCCGTCCGGCCCCGTGCCGAAGGCGTAGGATTCCACACCGCAGGTCGGACAGAAGCGGTGATGTATCTGCTTGCGGTTGAACAGATATTCCGTCACCGGCCCGTCGCTGGTCAGGTGGAAATCTGCCTTGGGCACAAAGGTCAGCACGAAGCCCAGCCGCTGGCAGCGCGAGCAGTTGCAGGTGAAGGTTTCGTCCAGATCGGCCTGCACCTCATAGGCGACGCTGCCGCATTGGCAGCTGCCCTGATAGCTCTGTCGGGTCATGGTGCCTCCTTTTTCGACTCGCTTGCATGGTGGGGCAGGGAAGCCGGCGCTGCAAGTCGGAATGTTTCGTGTTTGTTCTGTTTGTGGTTGCCATTTCGCCGATCATGCCTATGTGTTGCGCTTGGCGGAATCAGGACGTGATCGGGACGTGGCGATGGAACAGAAGTTCATCGAGGTTCGCGGGGCGCGCGAACACAATCTGAAGAACGTGGACATGGACATTCCGCGCGACCAGTTGGTGGTGATCACCGGCCTGTCGGGCAGCGGCAAGTCCAGCCTTGCCTTTGACACCATCTATGCCGAAGGGCAGCGGCGCTATGTCGAAAGCCTGTCCGCCTATGCGCGGCAGTTCCTCGACATGATGGGCAAGCCGGACGTGGATCATATCAGCGGTCTGTCCCCGGCGATCTCCATCGAGCAGAAGACCACGTCCAAGAACCCGCGCTCGACCGTCGGCACCGTGACGGAAATCTATGACTATCTGCGGCTGCTGTTTGCGCGCGCGGGCACGCCCTATAGCCCTGCGACCGGCCTGCCCATCGAGGCGCAGCAGGTCCAAGACATGGTTGACCGCGTCATGGCGATGGAGGAGGGCACCCGCGCCTATCTGCTGGCCCCCATCGTCCGCGACCGCAAGGGCGAATACAAAAAGGAATTCCTTGAGCTGAGAAAGCAGGGTTTCCAGCGCGTCAAGGTGAACGGCCAGTTTCATGAACTGGACGAGCCGCCCAGCTTGGACAAGAAATTCCGCCACAATATCGACGTGGTCGTGGACCGCGTCGTCGTCGGCAAGGGGATGGAGACGCGGCTCGCAGACAGTTTCCGCACCGCGCTGGATCTGGCCGATGGCATCGCCGTGCTGGAAACCGCGCCGGCTGAGGGTGAGCCCGAACGCATCACCTTCAGCGAGAATTTCGCCTGTCCGGTGTCGGGCTTCACCATCCCCGAGATCGAGCCGCGGCTGTTTTCCTTCAACGCGCCGTTCGGGGCCTGCCCGGTCTGCGACGGGCTGGGGATGGAGCTGTTCTTTGACGAACGGCTGGTGGTGCCCGACTCGGCGCTGTCGGTGGCGCAGGGGGCCATCGCGCCTTGGGCCAAGTCGAAATCGGCCTATCTGACCCAGACCATCAACGCGCTGGCCAAGTTCTATGGCTTTGACCGCAAGACCCTGTGGAAGGACTTGCCGCAATCCGTGCGCGACATGTTCATGCGAGGCTCGGGCAAGGACGAGATCCCGTTCCGTTTCGACGATGCCGGCCGCGTTTACGAAGTCACCCGCCAGTTCGAGGGTGTGATCCCGAACATGGAGCGCCGCCTGCGCGAAAGCGACAGCGCATGGGTGCGCGAAGAGTTCGAGAAATACCAGAACAATCGCCCCTGCGGTGCCTGCGCAGGCTACCGCCTGAAACCCGAGGCGCTGGCTGTGAAGATTGCGGGCAGCCATATCGGCCAGGTGACCGAGCTTTCGATCCGCGAGGCGCTGGCCTGGGTCGAGGATGCGCCCGCGCATCTGAGCAAGCAAAAGAACGAAATCGCCGCCGCGATCCTTAAGGAGATCCGCGAACGGCTTGGTTTTCTTGTGAATGTCGGGCTGGATTACCTGACGCTTAGCCGTGCGGCGGGTACGCTCTCGGGGGGCGAGTCGCAGCGTATCCGACTGGCCAGCCAGATCGGCTCGGGGCTGACCGGCGTCCTTTACGTGCTGGATGAGCCCTCGATCGGGCTGCATCAGCGCGACAATGACCGCCTGCTCACGACGTTGAAGGGGCTGCGCGATCAGGGCAACTCGGTCATCGTGGTCGAACATGACGAGGACGCGATTCGCCATGCCGATTACGTCTTTGACATGGGCCCGGGGGCGGGCGTTCATGGCGGGCAGGTGGTGGCGCGGGGCACGCCTGCGGAAATCGCGGCTGACCCGTCAAGCCTGACCGGGCAGTATCTGTCGGGCCTGCGCGAAATTGCCGTGCCTGACACCCGGCGCAAGGGCAGCGGCAAGGCGGTCAAGGTGGTCGGCGCGACCGGCAACAACCTGAAAAATGTCACCGCCGAGTTTCCCTTGGGCAAGTTCGTCTGTGTGACCGGCGTGTCGGGAGGCGGCAAATCGACGCTGACCATCGAGACGCTGTTCAAGACCGCCAGCCTGCGCCTGAATGGGGCAAGGCAGACCCCGGCGCCTTGCGAAACCATCAAGGGGCTGGAACTGCTGGACAAGGTCATCGACATCGACCAGCGCCCCATCGGCCGCACGCCGCGCTCGAACCCGGCCACCTATACCGGCGCCTTCACTCCGATCCGCGACTGGTTTGCCGGCCTGCCCGAGGCCAAGGCGCGCGGCTACAAGCCGGGCCGCTTCAGCTTCAACGTCAAGGGCGGCCGCTGCGAGGCCTGTCAGGGCGACGGCGTCATCAAGATCGAGATGCATTTTTTGCCCGACGTTTACGTCACCTGCGAGACCTGCAAGGGCAAGCGCTACAACCGCGAAACGCTTGAGGTGCATTTCAAGGGCAAATCCATCGCCGATGTGCTGGACATGACGGTCGAGGATGCGCAGGAATTCTTTCGCGCCGTGCCCTCGATCCGTGAAAAGATGGATGCCTTGGTTGAGGTGGGCTTGGGCTATATCAAGGTCGGCCAGCAGGCGACGACGCTTTCGGGCGGCGAGGCGCAGCGGGTCAAGCTGAGCAAGGAACTGTCGCGCCGGGCCACCGGAAAGACGCTTTATATCCTTGATGAGCCTACCACCGGCCTGCATTTCGAGGATGTGAGGAAACTTCTGGAAGTGCTTCATTCCCTTGTGGATCAGGGCAATACCGTGGTGGTCATCGAGCACAATCTTGACGTCATCAAGACCGCCGACTGGATCATTGATATCGGTCCCGAAGGCGGTGACGGCGGCGGACGCATCGTCGCGACCGGCACGCCCGAGGACGTGGCGCAGGTCGCTGAAAGCCATACCGGCCGCTATCTGGCCCCGATGCTGAATACGGCACGCCGCCGGGCCGCCGAATGAGCCGCGTGTGAGCACCGCGCTCTGGCAACGCCTTGAGGGGGCAGGGCTGGCGCTTGGCGGGCTGCTTGTTGCCGTATTCGCCGCACCCGGCTGGAGTGCGCTGGTCTGGATCGGGCTGCTGATCGCGCCCGATCTGGCGATGCTGGCCTATCTGGCCGGGCCGCGTTTCGGCGCAATCGTCTATAATGCCACGCATATTTACGCGCTGCCCTTTCTGCTGACGGTGCTGGGGGTGGCACTGGGGTCGGTGGCGCTGATCGCGGCTGGCGGGCTGTGGCTTGCCCATATCGGCACCGACCGTGCGTTGGGGCTGGGCCTTAAGCTGAGCAGCGGTTTTCGCGACACGCATCTGGGCCGGATCGGCTGAGAAAGCCGATAAAAAGACTCGGAAAAACTGTTGCATGGCATCCGCTTGGATGGCGCAAAGCCCGTGCAAAACAAGGGCGGACCGTTGACCCTGCCCGCGCCGCGGACTAAACGAACCTTAGCCAAACCCATCGCGGGAGCCAGTTGGGTCTCCGCGAGCGAAAGGGAGCCCGACCCAGTGGAATACCTGCTGAACGAATACCTGCCGATCCTTGTCTTTCTGGGAATGGCCTCGGCTCTGGCCATCATCCTGATTCTGGCCGCGGCCATCGTCGCCGTGCGCAACCCGGACCCGGAGAAGGTCAGCGCCTATGAATGCGGCTTCAACGCCTTTGACGACGCGCGGATGAAATTCGACGTGCGCTTCTATCTGGTGTCGATCCTGTTCATCATCTTCGACCTTGAGGTCGCCTTCCTGTTTCCCTGGGCGGTCAGCTTTGCCAGCCTGTCGGACGTGGCCTTCTGGGGCATGATCCTGTTTCTGGGCGTCCTGACCGTGGGCTTTGCCTATGAATGGAAGAAGGGGGCACTGGAATGGGCGTGATGACCGGGGGCAATACCGCTGGCGCCGACCGCGAGGTCGCCGTCCAGGAGCTGAACCGCGAGCTGCAGGACAAGGGCTTCCTGCTGACCACGACCGAGGACATCATCAACTGGGCCCGCAACGGCTCGTTGCACTGGATGACCTTTGGTCTGGCCTGCTGCGCTGTCGAGATGATGCAGACCTCGATGCCGCGCTATGACCTTGAACGTTTCGGGACGGCGCCTCGCGCCAGCCCGCGCCAGTCGGACCTGATGATCGTTGCGGGTACGCTGACCAACAAGATGGCGCCGGCGCTGCGCAAGGTCTATGACCAGATGCCCGAGCCGCGCTATGTGCTGTCGATGGGAAGCTGCGCCAATGGCGGCGGCTATTACCATTACAGCTATTCCGTGGTGCGCGGCTGTGATCGTATCGTGCCGGTGGACATCTATGTCCCGGGCTGCCCGCCCACCGCCGAGGCGCTGCTTTACGGCATCCTGCAACTTCAGCGCCGCATCCGGCGCACCGGCACGCTGGTGAGGTAAGCCATGTCTGATGAGGCCCTGCTGGAACTGGCCGAGCATATCTCGCTGCGCCGCCCCAATGAGGTGGTCGACACGAATATCGCCTTTGGCGAACTGACCGTCGAGGCCACGCTGTCTGGCGTGGTGCCGCTGATCGAGTTTCTGCGCAACGACCCGAACTGCCGCTTTGCGACGCTGATCGACATCACGGCGGTGGACCACCCGGCGCGCGCGGCGCGCTTCGACATCGTCTATCACATGCTGTCGATGTACCAGAACCTGCGCATCCGGGTGAAAGCCAAGGTCCGCGAGGACGAGATGGTGCCCAGCCTGATCGGCGTCTTTCCCGGTGCCAACTGGTATGAGCGCGAGGTCTTCGACATGTTCGGGATCTATTTCTCCGGCCATCCGGATCTGCGCCGCATCCTGACCGATTACGGCTTCCGCGGCCATCCGCTGCGCAAGGACTTCCCCACCACCGGCTATGTCGAGGTGCGCTGGAACGATGTCGAGAAGCGCGTCGTCTATGAGCCGGTGAACCTGGTCCAAGAATACCGCCAGTTCGACTTCCTGTCGCCGTGGGAGGGCGCGAAATACGTCCTGCCGGGCGACGAGAAGGCGGCGGAGGCCAAGAAGTGAAGCCGGGGCTGAAATCCGGCGATCGCGCCCGGTTCAGCATGCAAGTGCAACCGGGCGACACGGTGCCCGCGCTGTTCGGGGACCGCGATGCCTTTCTGGACATGCCGGCGGTCTTCGCCACGGCGAATATGGTCGGGCTGATGGAATGGGCCTGCGTCGAACAGATGCGTCCCTATTACGAAGAGGGCGAGGGCTCGCTGGGCGTTCATGTCGATGTCGACCATACCGCGCCGACCCTGCCCGGGCAGGTGGTGACCGTGGAAACCGAGGTCGAGGAAGTGGATGGCCGCTTCATCTGGTTCAAGGTCACTGCCCATGACGGTGTCGACCAGATCGGCGCCGGCCGGCACCGCCGCGCGGTGATCCGCAACGAGAAATTCAACGACCGGCTGGATGTCAAACGCGCCCAGGCCGGGCTGGAGGGATGACCATGGACGGCGACATCCGCAACAACAGCTATGACGATGGCTCGGTGGACGCCCTGACCGGCGAACAGAGCATCCGCAATTTCAACATCAACTTCGGGCCTCAGCACCCGGCGGCCCACGGCGTGCTGCGCATGGTGCTGGAGCTGGACGGCGAGGTGGTGGAACGCGCCGACCCGCATATCGGCCTGCTGCATCGCGGCACCGAAAAGCTGATGGAAAGCCGCACCTATCTGCAGAACCTGCCTTATCTGGACCGGCTGGATTACGCCGCGCCGATGAACCAGGAACATGCCTGGTGTCTGGCGATCGAGCGCCTGACCGGCACCAAGATTCCGCGCCGCGCCAGCCTGATCCGGGTGCTGTTCTCCGAGATCGGCCGCATTCTGAACCACCTGCTGGGCCTGACCACCGGCGCCTTGGACGTGGGCGCGCTGACCCCGCCGCTTTGGGGCTTTGAGGCCCGCGAAGAGCTGATGATCTTTTACGAACGCGCCAGCGGGGCGCGGCTGCATGCCGCCTATTTCCGTCCCGGCGGTGTGCATCAGGACCTGCCGCCCGATCTTCTGGACGATATCGAGGAATGGTGCGAACGCTTCCCGCGTCTGGTCGATGACCTCGACACGCTGCTGACCGAAAACCGCATCTTCAAGCAGCGTCTGGTCGATATCGGCATCGTCACCGAACAGGACGCGCTGGACTGGGGCTATACCGGCGTCATGCTGCGCGGCTCGGGTCTGGCATGGGATCTGCGGCGCGCACAGCCCTATGAATGTTATGACGAATTCGACTTCCAGATCCCCGTGGGCAAACAGGGCGACTGTTATGACCGCTATCTGGTGCGCATGGCCGAACTGCGTGAAAGCTGCAATATCATGAAGCAGGCTGTGCAGAAGCTGCGGGCCGAGCCGGCCGGCGACGTTCTGGCGCGTGGCAAGCTGACGCCGCCCAAGCGCGCCGACATGAAGCGCGACATGGAAAGCCTGATCCACCACTTCAAGCTTTATACTGAGGGCTTCAAGGTTCCGGCGGGCGAGGTCTATGCCGCCGTCGAGGCGCCCAAGGGCGAATTCGGCGTCTACATGGTCTCGGACGGCACCAACAAGCCGTGGCGCGCCAAGCTGCGTGCGCCGGGTTTCGCGCATCTGCAATCCATCGACTGGATGACCAAGGGCCATATGCTGGCCGATATCCCGGCGGTCATCGCCACGCTCGACATCGTTTTCGGAGAGGTTGACCGCTGATGCTGCGCCGTCTGTCCCCCATCCAGCCTGACTCGTTCGAGTTCACGCCCAAGAACCTTGAATGGGCCCGCGCCCAGATGACCAAATACCCGGAAGGCCGCCAGCAATCGGCGATCATCCCGGTCTTGTGGCGCGCGCAGGAACAGGAAGGCTGGCTCAGCCGTCCCGCCATCGAATATTGCGCCGACCTTCTGGGCATGGCCTATATCCGGGCGCTTGAAGTCGCGACATTCTACTTCATGTTCCAGCTTTATCCCGTTGGAACGGTTGCGCATATCCAGATTTGCGGCACCACGACCTGCATGATCTGCGGGGCCGAGGACCTTATCCGCGTCTGCAAGGAAAAGATCGCGGCAGCGCCCCATACGCTGTCCGCCGATGGCCGCTTCAGCTGGGAAGAGGTCGAATGCCTCGGCGCCTGCACCAATGCGCCCATGGCCCAGATCGGCAAGGATTTCTACGAGGACCTGACGGTCGAAAAGCTGTCGGCGCTGATCGACAGCTTTGCGGCCGGCGAGGTGCCGGCTCCGGGGCCGCAGAACGGCCGCTTCTCGTCCGAGGCTCTGGGCGGTCCGACCGCTCTGGCCGGCCTGAAAGGCGGCGAGGCGCATAATGGCAGCGTCGCGCGGGCGCTGGGGCTGGGCGACACGATCAAGCGCATCGACGGGACCGAGGTTCCGATCACCACGCCTTGGCTTGCTGCGGAAAAAGGGGCTTAATCGACAGGAACGGGAACGAAGCGGGACGATACGGGCACGGCAACAGGGCGGATCGCGATGGAACGGGCGGAATGCAGCAGGAACAACTGGATCGTGGCGGCCATCGCCGGGGTCGTTGTGCTGCTGTTCGTCTCGGGGGTTGGCGATCTGCATTGGCTGGCGGGGCTGTTTCTCGGCGCCATTACCTTTGGCCTGTTCGGGGCGACGCTGGTCTGGCTGACCTGCCACGAGACACCCGAGCTGTTCGCCGATGAGGGCACGACCGGCACCGACTGGCAGCGCGAGATGATGGACAGCCAGCCCGAAAGCCTGCTGGTCGGCGGTGCGCTTGGGCCGGAGCCGGGGCTGGGTCCGGTGGTGCAGGTGCCGATCATGGCCGGGGCGATGCCGGCGAGCGAAACCAGGGCCGTGGAACCCGAACCCGCCGCGCCCCAGGCTCAGGCCAAAGCGCCGAAAGCCGCGCCCAAGGCCGCTGCCAAGCCAAAACCGGCGGCGGGCAAGAAGACCAAGGCGGCCCCGCCCGACGATCTCAAGCGGATCAAGGGCATCGGGCCGAAACTGTCCGACTGGCTGCACGAGAACGGGGTTACCCGCTACGCGCAGATCGCTGCATGGGACGCCGCAGCGGTCGCGGATTTCGCCCATCGCATGGGCCGGATGGGCGGAAGGATCGAGGCCGACGATTGGGTCGGTCAGGCAAGACTATTGGCGGCGGGGGGCGAGACCGAATTCTCGCACCGCGTCGATGACGGCGAGGTTTACTGATGCCCTCGCCTTCGGGACAGGGGCCGGCGCCTGAGGCTCAGGCGGCGGATGCCCGGCAGATGCGGCTGGTGGCGGTGGTGATTGCCGTGACCATGGTGCTGTGGCTGGGCGTGCAATGGATTGGGGGCCAGATGGGCTGGCCCGGGAAATACGTCTTTCTCGCCGATCTTGCGGCGATCGGGGCGATGATCTGGTCGCTTTTGGTGACCTGGCGGATCTGGCGGCGGCGCAATGCGTCCTCGCAGGGACAAGGATAAGACGACGATGCTGAACGATCAGGACCGGATCTTTACGAATATCTACGGGATGGGCGACCGCAGCCTGGCCGGCGCGAAAAAGCGCGGCTGCTGGGATGGCACGGCCGCCATCATCCAGCGCGGCCGGGACAAGATCGTCGATCAGATGAAGGCTTCGGGTCTGCGCGGCCGAGGCGGCGCGGGTTTCCCCACCGGCATGAAATGGTCCTTCATGCCCAAGGAATCGGATGGCCGTCCGTCCTATCTGGTCATCAACGCCGACGAATCCGAGCCCGCGACCTGCAAGGACCGCGAGATCATGCGCCATGATCCGCATACCCTGATCGAAGGGGCGCTGATCGCCAGCTTCGCCATGGGCGCACATGCCGCCTATATCTATATTCGCGGCGAGTTCATCCGCGAGAAAGAGGCGCTGCAGGCCGCCATCGACGAATGCTATGACGCGGGCCTTCTGGGCCGGAATGCCGCCGGCTCGGGCTGGGATTTCGACCTTTACCTGCATCACGGCGCCGGCGCCTATATCTGCGGCGAGGAAACCGCGCTGCTGGAAAGCCTTGAAGGCAAAAAAGGCATGCCCCGGATGAAGCCGCCCTTCCCGGCAGGGGCAGGGCTTTACGGCTGCCCGACCACCGTGAACAACGTCGAATCCATCGCTGTCGTGCCGACGATCCTGCGTCGTGGCCCGGAATGGTTTGCAAGCTTCGGCCGCCCGAACAACGCCGGCGTCAAGCTCTTTGGCATGACCGGGCACGTCAACAGCCCCTGCGTGGTCGAAGAGGCCATGTCGATCCCCATGCGCGAGCTGATCGAAAAGCATGGCGGCGGCGTGCGCGGCGGCTGGAAGAACCTGAAAGCGGTCATTCCCGGCGGCGCCTCCTGCCCGGTGCTGACCGCCGAGATGTGCGAAAACGCCATCATGGATTACGACGGCATGCGCGAGCTGAAATCCAGCTTTGGCACCGCCTGCATGATCGTGATGGACAAGGACACCGACATCATCAAGGCGATCTGGCGGCTGTCGGCCTTCTTCAAGCATGAAAGCTGCGGCCAGTGCACGCCCTGCCGCGAAGGCACCGGCTGGATGATGCGGGTCATGGACCGCCTTGTGAAGGGCGAGGCCGAGGTCGAGGAAATCGACATGCTCTTTGACGTGACCAAACAGGTCGAGGGCCACACGATCTGCGCCCTTGGCGACGCGGCGGCATGGCCGATCCAGGGCCTGATCCGCAACTTCCGCGAGGAAATCGAGGACCGCATCAAGGCCAAGCGCACCGGGCGCATGGGCGCGATGGCGGCCGAGTAAGGGCAGGGATCGTAAGGACGGGGATGATGGGTTTCGGACTGGCATACGGGATCATGGCGAAGCGGGGGGCGAAGGCCCTTGCGCTGCTGTGCCTTGCCGGTCTGGCCGCCTGCGCCACAACGGACGCGGAACATCCGCCGATGCTTCTTTCCGTCGATGGCGTCCCGATGAAGGTCTATTTCGCCGCCGACGTCCTTGATTACGTCGAGATCGTCGAAAAGGATCCGGTGACCGGCGAGGAGCTGCGGATCACGCCCAGCCCCGTCGCCTCGGGGCACGCGGTGATCCGCAATGATGGCCAGCCGACCACCGAGGCGGATGAGGGCCGCGCCCGTCAGGCCGCCGCGCATTTCTGCACCAAATCTGGTCAGGGCGCGCCGGGCGCGCTGAGGCTGAATGCGCTCGCCGAGAGTGAGATCCGGGTCTGGTATTTCGGGGGCTGCGCATGAGCGTCTTCACGAAATGCACACCAGCCTGTGTCGGGAGCCTGAACACCCTGCATGTTATGAAGCGCCTTCATGACATGCAGGAGGCAATCGCCATGAAAACCCTGAAAGCCCTGACCGCCGCCGCCATCGCCCTGACCGCGCTGGCCGCGCCCGCCGCAGCACTTGAGCCGCTGTCGCAGGAAAAATACGTCAATGACCGGCTAATCGCCGCGCGCATCGCCGACCGCATCCGCAAGACCTGCCCGACGATCAATGCGCGTATCTTCTATGCCTATGGCGAGGCGCGGAAGCTGCAATCCTATGCCCGCAAAAAGGGCTATTCGGACGAGCAGATCGACGCCTTCCTGGACAGCAAGACCGAGAAAAAGCGCATCTATGCCGTGGCCGAGGATTATCTGGCCCGCAACGGCGCGAAAAAGAACGACCCCGAGAGCTTCTGCAGGATCGGCCGCGCCGAGATGCAGAAGAAGACCATCATCGGCAGCCTGCTGGTGGCGAAATGAGCGGGGGTTGGATGAACAGGATCGGACTGGCGCTGATGGCTGCGGCCGCCGCCGCGATGATCGCGGGGGATGCCTTCGCGGGCGAGGAATCGCAGCCCTTCGCGCCGACTTCGCAGAAATTCTACCTGAATTTCGACATGCTGGCCCCGGCCGATCTGGAATGCGACGCGAGCGGGCCGGGGGTGCGGGTCAAGAAGATGCGCGATATCGCCGGCAAGCCGGTGCTGCGTGTGACCGGGAACGTCTGGGACGCCCAGATCACCTGCTCGCGCCCCGATGGCAGCCGTTATACGACCGACGCCAACCGCGAGCAGTTCTACAACACCGCCGCGCCCTTGCGCGCGACCGTGACATATCAGCGCGACCGCGATGCGATGACTGTGGTCCTGCGTCGTGGCGATGATATCAACGATATCGTCGAGGTGGCGCATAAGTCGTTCCTGCGGGTGGTGCCGGGAAGCCGGTCGATGGACAGCTCTCTGGCCTCGCTGGGCGGAATGAATTCTTCGGGCGCGAATGAGGCGCCGGTCCTTCGGGGCGATTGACAATGCGGTACGGCCAAGGCGGCATGCCCGACATAAAGATGAAGGTGAAGTGATGGCGGATCTTCGCAAGCTCAAGATCGACGACAAGGTGATCGAGGTCGATCCCAACCTGACCCTGATTCAGGCCTGCGAACAGGCCGGGGTCGAGGTGCCGCGCTTTTGCTATCACGAACGCCTGTCCATCGCCGGCAACTGCCGCATGTGTCTGGTCGAGGTCGTCGGCGGCCCGCCCAAGCCCGCCGCATCCTGCGCCATGCAGGTCAAGGACCTGCGCCCCGGCCCCGATGGCGCCCCCTCCGAGGTGCGCACCAACAGCCCGATGGTCCGCAAGGCCCGCGAGGGCGTGATGGAATTCCTGCTGATCAACCACCCGCTGGATTGCCCGATCTGCGATCAGGGCGGCGAATGCGACCTGCAGGATCAGGCCATGGCCTACGGCGTCGATTTCAGTCGCTATCGCGAACCCAAGCGCGCCTCCGAGGACCTGAACCTTGGCCCGCTGGTCGAAACCCACATGACCCGCTGCATCTCCTGCACCCGCTGCGTGCGCTTCACCACCGAGGTCGCGGGCATCACCCAGATGGGCCAGACCGGTCGTGGCGAGGACAGCGAGATCACCTCCTATCTGAACCAGACGCTGGAATCGAACCTTCAGGGCAATATCATCGACCTGTGCCCGGTCGGCGCGCTGGTCTCCAAGCCCTATGCCTTCACCGCCCGGCCGTGGGAACTGACCAAGACCGAGACCGTCGACGTCATGGACGCCCTGGGATCGAACATCCGCGTCGATACCAAGGGCCGCGAAGTCATGCGCATCCTGCCGCGCAACAATGACGGCGTGAACGAGGAATGGATCAACGACAAGACCCGTTTCGTCTGGGACGGGCTGCGTCGCCAGCGTCTGGACAAGCCCTATATCCGCGAAAACGGCCGGCTGCGCCCGGCAAGCTGGCCCGAGGCGCTGGAAACCGCCGCCCGCGCCATGAAGGGCAAGAAGGTCGCCGGCCTGATCGGCGATCTGGTCCCGGTCGAGGCCGCCTTCAGCCTCAAGCAACTGGTCGAGGGTCTGGGCGGCAAGGTGGAATGCCGCACCGACAATGCCCGCCTGCCCATCGGCAACCGCTCGGCCTATGTCGGCACGGCGCGGATCGAGGATATCGACCATGCCGCGATGATCCAGCTGATCGGCACCAACCCGCGCGAAGAGGCGCCGGTGCTGAACGCCCGCATCCGCAAGGCATGGCTGCATGGCGCCAAGGTCGGGCTGGTCGGCGAGCCGGTCGACCTGACCTATGATTACGCGCATCTGGGCAATGACCGCGCGGCGCTGCAAAAGCTCTCGTCGATGGAGATCACCGACGAAACCCGCGCCAAGCCGACCATCGTCATCGTCGGGCAGGGCGCGATCCGCGAAGCCGATGGCGAGGCGGTGCTGGCCCATGCCATGCGTCTGGCCGAGAACTCGAACTCGAAACTGCTGGTCCTGCACACTGCCGCCGCCCGCGTCGGCGCGATGGATGTGGGTGCGGTGACCGAGGGCGGACTGGACGCCGCCATCGACGGCGCCGAGGTCATCTATAACCTTGGCGCGGACGAGGTGGACATCGCCCCCGGCGCCTTCGTGATCTATCAGGGCAGCCATGGTGATCGCGGCGCGCATCGCGCCGACCTGATCCTGCCCGGTGCCTGCTATACCGAGGAAAACGGCCTGTTCGTCAACACCGAGGGCCGTCCGCAACTGGCGCTGCGCGCGAATTTCGCGCCGGGCGAGGGCAAGGAAAACTGGGCTATCCTGCGCGCGCTTTCCGCCGAGCTGGGCAAGACCCAGCCCTGGGACAGCCTTGCCGGGCTGCGCCGCAAGCTCATCGAGGCGGTGCCGCATCTGGCGCAGATCGACCACGTCCCCGAAAACGCATGGCAGCCGCTGACCCGCTTCGATCTGGGCCATGCGAGCTTCCGCTATGCGATCAAGGATTTCTACCTGACCAACCCCATCGCGCGGTCCTCGCCGCTGATGGGCGAGCTTTCGGCAATGGCGGCGGCCCGCAAGGCCACGCCTCTGGCAGCGGAGTAAGGCAATGCGGCGCAGCGCCATGGCACGGTTGATCGGAACGGGGGCGATGCTGACGCTTCTTGTCGCTTGCGGCGGCGAGAAGGGCGAATCGCGTCCCCGCGCCAAGCCCGAGCAACTGGACGTGGCGGTGCTGCACAGCGATGCCGGATCGCCCGACAAGAAGGTGCTGAGCCGGGGCCGCATCTCGACCAAATCGGGCGAGATCCTGATTCTGGAACCCGATGGCTCGGTGACCGAAATGGCGCTGGACAGCTCGGAAGGGCGCGACGCATTCGCCGTGACCGAGGCCGACCTTTTGGCCCTGAACGCCAATCTGGGGCTGGATCTGTCGGGCATGCCGGACATGGCGCCCATCGCACCGCGCGAGCCGACGGCGCAGGAGCGTGCGCTGGCCGAGTTCGCCGCGCGCACCAAGCCGATGCGGCTGAACCTGCCGGCAAGCTTCGCGGCCGAGCCCAAGGATTTCCAGGGCGCCGAGGTCAAGAGCTTCGACAGCAACAAGAAAAGCGGCAACAGCCTTGTCGAAGTGCAGGCCAACCTGCGCCGCGGGGTGGACGCCGACACGGCCTTCGCCTATGCCACATGCGCGCTGGCCAGCTGGGCCGACGCCAACGGGACGCCCTATGCCCGTCACATCCGGACCATTCGGGACGAACGTGACGGCAAGGTGGTCGTCGGATCGGTCTTTACCCTTTCGGGGGAACGTCCGATGGGGCTGACGGTGATGACAACGAAAGACACCTTGCAGGAATGCAAGACACGCGGCATTCCCGCGGCGTGATGAGAGGGACGAAAGATCATGGCTGAATTCTGGGCCTCGACCTACGGTTTCGCGCTTAGCGTGCTTTTGCAGGGGCTGGCGATCATTGCTTTTGTCATGGGCTCGCTGATCTTCATGGTCTATGGCGACCGCAAGATCTGGGCGGCCGTGCAGATGCGCCGCGGCCCGAACGTCGTCGGGCCCTGGGGCCTTTTGCAGACCTTCGCCGACGCGCTGAAATACATCGTCAAGGAAATCGTCATCCCGGCGGGCGCGGACAAGTTCATCTTTTTCCTGGCCCCGTTCCTGTCGATGATGCTGGCGCTGTTCGCCTTTGTCGCCATCCCCTTCGACGAAGGCTGGGTGATGGCCAATATCAACGTCGGCATCCTGTTCATCTTCGCCGCCTCGTCGCTTGAGGTTTACGGCTCGATCATGGGCGGCTGGGCCTCGAACTCGAAATATCCGTTCCTGGCGTCGCTGCGCTCGGCTTCGCAGATGATCTCCTACGAGGTCTCGATGGGGCTGATCATCATCGGCATCATCATTTCGACCGGCTCGATGAACCTGACCGAGATCGTCCATGCCCAGAAAGGCGATTACGGCCTGCTGAACTGGTACTGGCTGCCGCATCTGCCGATGGTGGTGCTGTTCTTCGTCTCGGCGCTGGCCGAGACCAACCGCCCGCCCTTTGACCTTGCCGAGGCGGAATCGGAACTGGTCGCCGGCCACATGGTCGAATATTCCTCGACGCCCTATCTGCTGTTCATGGCCGGTGAATACATCGCCATCTATCTGATGTGCGCGCTGCTTTCGCTGCTGTTCTTCGGCGGCTGGCTGTCGCCGGTGCCGTTCATCGCCGATGGCTGGTGGTGGATGGTCATCAAGATGTGGTTCTGGTTCTACATGTTCTCGATGGTGAAGGCGATCGTGCCGCGCTATCGCTATGACCAGCTGATGCGGATCGGCTGGAAGGTGTTCCTGCCCTTGTCGCTGGGCTGGGTGGTGCTGATCGCCATCCTGGCGCGCTACGAGGTTCTGGGCGGTTTCTGGGCCCGTTACGCGATCGGAGGATAGGCCATGTATTCCAACAAGCTAGCCGAGGCCCTTGCCCAAGCCAGTGAGACCGACAAGGTGGAACTGGCGCATTTCCTCGCCAATAATGTAGACAATGGCGAACATGCCAAGGACAGCGCCTTTGTCCGTGGCCTCGTCGCCGCCTTTGACCGCTTCGCGGCCCCGCGCAAGGGAGAGCGTTTCTGATGGCTTTCGATTTCGCGCGGGCGACCAAATATTTCCTGATGTGGGACTTCATCAAGGGCTTTGGCCTTGGGATGCGCTATTTCGTGTCGCCCAAGCCGACCCTGAACTATCCCCATGAAAAGGGCCCGCTGAGCCCGCGTTTCCGCGGCGAACACGCGCTGCGCCGCTATCCCAATGGCGAGGAACGCTGCATCGCCTGCAAACTCTGCGAGGCGGTCTGCCCGGCGCAGGCGATCACCATCGACGCCGAACCGCGCGAGGACGGCTCGCGCCGCACCACGCGCTATGACATCGACATGACCAAATGCATCTATTGCGGCTTCTGCCAGGAAGCCTGCCCGGTCGATGCCATCGTCGAGGGACCGAACTTCGAATACGCGACCGAGACCCGCGAAGAGCTGTTCTACGACAAGCAGAAGCTGCTGGCGAATGGCGAGCGCTGGGAATCCGAGATTGCCCGCAACCTTCAGCTGGATGCGCCCTACAGATGACCGACGCGTTCACCAAGCTTTTCGCGCAGATGATGGCCTCGGGCCAGGAAATGGCGCGCGCCTTCAATCCGGCGCTGGAAACCGTCGATATGCGCGCCATGGAAAAGCTGGTGCCGACGATGCCGGCCGACATGCTGGAGATGTGGTTCGGCAAGACCTTCAACCGCGAGGGGCTGGACGCCAAGACGCGCCTGCTTCTGACCATTGGCGCGATCACCGTTCAGGGCGCGCTGGCCGAGCCGCAGCTGCGCCTGACCATCCGTCAGGCGCTGGCGGCCGGCGCCACGAAACGCGAGATCGCCGAGACGATCTTTCAAATGAGCATGTTCGGCGGGTTGCCTGCGATGCAGAAGGCCCTTGAGATCGCCCAGAGCGTCTATGCCGAGGAGGACGAGGAATGATGATCTTTGCATTCTACCTGTTTGCGATCAGTGCCTGTGTTGCGGGCTTCATGGTCGTGATCGGGCGCAATCCGGTGCATTCGGTGTTGTGGCTGATCCTTGCCTTCCTGTCGGCCTCGGGGCTGTTCGTGCTGCAGGGTGCCGAATTCGTCGCCATGCTGCTGATCGTGGTTTATGTCGGCGCGGTGGCGGTGCTGTTCCTGTTCGTCGTCATGATGCTGGACGTGGACTTTGCCGAGCTGAAGGGCGAGTTGGCGCGGTCGCTGCCGCTGGGACTGCTGATCGGGCTGGTGCTGCTGGCGCAGCTGGGCATGGCGCTGTCGGGCTGGACCTCGGCGGATAGTGCCGAAAGCCTGCGCGCCGCGCCGATTGTCGAGGGGGTGCAGAACACCCGTGGCTTGGGCATGCTGCTTTATGACCGCTATGCGCTGATGTTCCAGTTGGCCGGCCTTGTGCTGCTGGTCGCGATGATTGGCGCCATCGTGCTGACCATGCGCCACCGCAAGGACGTCAAGCGTCAGAACGTGCTGGAACAGATGTGGCGCGATCCGGCCAAGCAGCTGGAACTGAAGGATGTCAAGCCGGGGCAGGGGCTGTAAGTCCGGCCTTGGCCAGCCAACCGGGATCGCCCCTCGCGGTCCCAGCAGCGATTAGAATATTCAACGGGTGAACGACCCGGAGGGACCAGGACGATGATCGGATTGACACATTATCTTGTGGTGGGGGCGATACTTTTCGTCACCGGCGTTTTCGGCATCTTCGTGAACCGAAAGAACGTCATCGTCATCCTGATGTCGATCGAGCTGATGCTTCTGGCGGTCAACATCAACTTCGTCGCCTTCTCGACCCATCTGGGCGATCTGGCGGGGCAGGTCTTCACCATGTTCATCCTGACCGTCGCCGCCGCCGAGGCAGCCATCGGCCTTGCGATCCTGGTGGTATTCTTCCGCAACCGCGGCACCATCGCGGTCGAAGACGTCAACGTGATGAAGGGGTAAGCGGATATGGAAAAGATCATCCTGTTTGCCCCCCTGATCGCCTCGATCATCGCCGGCCTTGGCTGGCGCATCATCGGCGAAAAGGCCGCGCAATACCTGACCACGGGCATCCTGTTTCTGTGCTGCGCGCTCAGCTGGTATGTCTTTCTGACCTTTGACGGCGTGCCGAAGCATATCCCGGTGCTGGATTGGGTCGTCTCGGGCGATTTCCACGCCGAATGGTCGATCCGCATCGACCGGCTGACGGCGATCATGCTGATCGTGGTGAACACGGTCTCGGCGCTCGTTCATATGTATTCGCTGGGCTACATGGCCCATGACGACAACTTCACCCATGACGAGCATTACAAGGCGCGTTTCTTCGCCTATCTGTCCTTCTTTACCTTTGCCATGCTGATGCTGGTGACGGCCGACAACCTCTTGCAGATGTTCTTCGGCTGGGAGGGCGTGGGCGTCGCCTCGTATCTGCTGATCGGTTTCTACTACAAGAAACAGTCGGCGGGCGCGGCGGCGATGAAGGCCTTTATCGTCAACCGTGTCGGCGACTTCGGATTCCTGCTGGGCATGTTCGGGCTTTACTGGCTGACCGGCTCGATCCAGTTCGACGAGATCTTCGCGCAGGTCCCGGAAATCGCCCAGACCAATATGCATTTCCTGTGGGCGGACTGGAACGCGGCGAACCTGCTTGGGTTCCTGTTGTTCGTGGGTGCCATGGGCAAGTCGGCGCAACTTTTGCTGCACACCTGGTTGCCTGATGCGATGGAGGGTCCGACCCCGGTTTCGGCCCTGATCCATGCCGCGACCATGGTGACCGCGGGTGTGTTTCTGGTCTGCCGCATGTCGCCGCTTTACGAATTCGCGCCGGATGCCAAGAACTTCATCGTCATCATTGGCGCGACCACGGCGTTCTTTGCCGCGACGGTCGGTCTGGTCCAGAACGACATCAAGCGCGTCATCGCCTATTCGACCTGTTCGCAGCTGGGCTACATGTTCGTGGCGGCGGGCGTCGGCGTCTATTCGGCGGCGATGTTCCACCTGCTGACCCACGCCTTCTTCAAGGCCATGCTGTTCCTTGGCGCCGGTTCGGTCATCCATGCGATGCATCATGAACAGGACATGCGCAACTATGGCGGGCTGCGCAAGAAAGTCCCGCTGACCTATTGGGCGATGATGATCGGCACCTTTGCCATCACCGGCGTGGGCATTCCGCTGACCACCATCGGCTTTGCCGGCTTCCTGTCCAAGGACGCGATCATCGAAAGCGCATGGGCGGGCAACTCCTATGCCTTCTGGATGCTGGTCATCGCGGCCTGCTTCACCAGCTTCTATTCGTGGCGGCTGATCTTCCTGACCTTCTATGGCAAGCCGCGCGGCGACCATCATGCCCATGACCATGCGCATGAAAGCCCGCCGGTCATGACCATTCCGCTGGGCGTACTGGCCGTCGGCGCGGTCTTTGCCGGCATGGTCTGGTATGGCCCGTTCTTCGGCAGCCATGACAAGGTCGTCAGCTTCTTCCACATCCCCGGCGGCCATGAAGCTTCCGAGGGGGGCCATGCCGAGGCCGGGGGTCACGCCACCGCCGAGGCCCCGGTTGAGCATGCCGCGACCGAACACGCCGCGACCGAGGCCGCTCCGGCTGCCGAGGGTGAACATGCCGCCCCCGCCGCCGAGGGGGAGCATGCGGCTGTCGCCGCCCCTGTCGGAGGCGCGATCTATATGGCGCCGGACAACCACATCATGGACGAGGCGCATCACGCCCCGGCCTGGGTCAAGACCTCGCCCTTTATCGCCATGGTTCTGGGGCTGATCGTCGCCTGGCTCTTCTATATCGTCGATCCGACCGCGCCGCGCCGTCTGGCCGCGCAACAGCGGGGGCTGTATCAGTTCCTGCTCAACAAATGGTATTTCGACGAGATCTATAACTTCATCTTCGTCCGTCCGACGCTGTGGCTGGGCCGCATGCTCTGGAAAAAGGGCGATGGAGAGGTTATCGACGGCACCATCAACGGCGTCGCCATGGGGCTGATCCCACGGCTGACCCGCGCGGCGGTCCGCGTGCAATCGGGCTATCTGTTCCACTACGCCTTTGCCATGGTTCTTGGCATCGTGGGCTTGCTGATCTGGGTGATGATGCGGGGCGCGCACTGACATGACGAACCTTCTTTCCATCATCACCTTCCTGCCGATCGTCGCGGCGATCATCATGGCCCTGTTCCTGCGTGGCGGGGACGCGGCGGCTGACCGCAATGCCAAATGGCTGGCGCTGCTGACCACGACGGCGACCTTTATCATCTCGCTGTTCGTACTGTTCCGGTTCGATCCGGCGAATACCGGCTTCCAGTTCGTCGAGGACCACCCCTGGATCATGGGGCTGCGCTACAAGATGGGCGTGGACGGCATCTCGGTGCTGTTCGTGCTGCTGACCACCTTCATGATGCCTCTGACCATTCTTTCGACTTGGACGGTCGAGACCAAGGTCAAGGAATACATGATCGCCTTCCTTGTGCTTGAGGGGCTGATGATCGGCGTCTTCACCGCGCTGGATCTGGTGCTGTTCTACCTGTTCTTCGAGGCAGGGCTGATCCCGATGTTCCTGATCATCGGCATCTGGGGCGGCAAGGACCGCATCTATGCGGCCTTCAAGTTCTTCCTTTATACCTTCCTTGGCTCGGTGCTGATGCTGGTGGCGATGATCGCCATGTACCGCATGTCCGGGACCACGGACATCGTGGCGCTGCTGCAATATCCGTTCCCCTCGGACACCTATCGCCTGCTGGGGATCACCATTGTCGGCGGCACGCAGACCCTGCTGTTCCTGGCCTTCTTTGCCAGCTTTGCGGTCAAGATGCCGATGTGGCCGGTCCATACCTGGTTGCCCGATGCCCACGTTCAGGCGCCGACCGCCGGTTCGGTCCTGCTGGCCGCAGTTCTGCTGAAGATGGGCGGCTATGGCTTCCTGCGCTTTTCGCTGCCGATGTTCCCGGTCGCCAGCGACATTTTGCAGGACTTCGTCTTCTGGCTGTCGGCCATTGCCATCGTCTATACCTCGCTGGTGGCGCTGGCACAGTCGGACATGAAGAAGGTCATTGCCTATTCCTCGGTCGCCCATATGGGCTACGTGACCATGGGGATCTTTGCCGCCAATCAGGTCGGCGTCGATGGCGCCATCTTCCAGATGCTGTCGCACGGCTTCATCTCGGGCGCGCTGTTTCTGTGCGTGGGCGTCATCTATGACCGCATGCACACGCGCGAGATCGACGCCTATGGCGGGCTTGTGAACCGGATGCCGGCCTATGCCGCCGTGTTCATGTTCTTTACCATGGCGAACGTTGGCCTGCCCGGCACCTCGGGTTTTGTGGGCGAGTTCCTGACCCTGCTGGGCACGTTCCGCGAAAACACTTGGGTCGCCTTTGTCGCGGCCACGGGCGTGATCCTGTCGGCGGCCTATGCGCTGTGGCTTTACCGCCGCGTGACCTTGGGCCAGCTGATCAAGGAAAGCCTGAAATCGATCACCGACATGACCCCGCGTGAGCGCTGGGTCTTCATTCCGCTGATCGCCATGACGCTGATCCTGGGCGTTTATCCGCGCCTTGCCACCGATGTGACCGGCCCCTCTGTTGCCGCGCTGATCGACCACTACAACCAAAGCCAGCCCGAGGCGCCCGTCGCCACGGCTGAAGCCAGCCACTAGGGGGCAGCCATGACCTCGCTCGATTTCTCGACCATTCTGCCCGAGGTGGTTCTGGCCGCATATGCCCTGATCGCCTTGCTGGCGGGGGCCTACTTCGGCAAGGACAAGCTGGCCTCGACGCTGCTTTGGGCCACGGTCGCCATGTTCCTGATCGTCGCGGCCATGCTGGGCCTGGGCACGCATGAGGATGAGACGGCCTTTTACGGCATGTTCATCGATGACGGCTTCTCGCGCTTTGCCAAGGTGGTGATCCTGATCGCCGCCGCCGCCGTCATGGCCACCAGCGCCGATTACATGCAGCGCCGCAACATGCTGCGCTTTGAGTTCCCGATCATCGTCGCGCTGGCGGTCTTGGGGATGATGTTCATGGTCTCGGCCGGCGATCTTCTGACGCTGTATATGGGGCTTGAGCTGCAATCGCTATCGCTTTACGTCGTCGCCGCCATGCGCCGCGACTCGGCCCGTTCGTCCGAGGCAGGCCTGAAATATTTCGTGCTGGGTTCGCTGAGTTCCGGTCTGCTGCTTTACGGCGCCTCGCTGGTTTACGGCTTTGCCGGCACCACCAGCTTTGAGGGCATCATCACCGTAATCAATGCCGGCCACCTGTCGCTGGGCGTGCTGTTTGGTCTGGTCTTCATGCTGGTCGGTCTGGCCTTCAAGGTCTCGGCCGTGCCCTTCCACATGTGGACGCCCGACGTTTACGAAGGCTCGCCCACGCCGGTCACCGCCTTCTTTGCCACCGCACCCAAGGTCGCGGCCATGGCGCTGATCGCGCGGCTGGTCTTTGACGCCTTCGGCCATGTCATCGGCGACTGGAGCCAGATCGTCGCCGCGCTGGCGGTGATGTCGATGTTCCTTGGCTCGATCGCCGGTATCGGCCAGACCAATATCAAGCGTCTGATGGCCTATTCCTCGATCGCGCATATGGGCTTTGCGCTGGTCGGCCTTGCCGCCGGCACCACGCTGGGCGTGCAGGCGATGCTGGTCTATATGGCCATCTATGCGGTGATGAATGTCGGCACCTTCGCCTTCATCCTGTCGATGGAACGCGACGGCGTACCGGTCACCGATCTGGCCTCGCTGAACCGCTTTGCCTGGACCGATCCGGTCAAGGGGCTGGCGATGCTGGTCCTGATGTTCAGCCTTGCGGGCGTGCCGCCGATGCTGGGCTTTTTCGCGAAATACGCCGTGCTGACGGCGGCGGTCGATGCGGGCATGGGCTGGCTTGCGGTGCTGGGCGTGATCGCCTCGGTCATCGGGGCGTTCTATTACCTGCGTATCGTCTATTACATGTATTTCGGCGCCGAGAGCGAGGGCGTGACCAGCCGCATGGGCGCGGTGCAATATGTCGGCCTGATGGTTCCGGCGCTGCTGATGGTTGTCGGCGCGATCAACATGTTCGGCGTCGATACCGCTGCGGGCCGTGCCGCCGAAACGCTGGTGGGGCCTGTCATCGCCAGCCAGCCAGCCGCCGCAGCCGAGCCTGCGCACGTTGAGTGACGCCTGGCCCGAGGGCGTGGCCCGCCATGTGCTGGCCCGCACCGACAGCACCAATGCCGAGGCGCTGCGACTGGCGCCCGGCCTTTCCGGTCCCGCATGGATCATGGCGCGCGAACAGACGGCGGCAAGGGGCCGCCGCGGTCGCGGCTGGGCGATGCCGGCCGGAAACTTCGCCGGCACGCTGGTTCTAAGGCCCAAGGGCGGGCCAGCCGGGGCGGCGCAACTGTCCTTTGTCGCGGCGCTGGCGCTTTACGACGCGCTTGGCGATGCCTGCGGTCCCGCCGCGCGGCTGGCGATCAAATGGCCCAATGACGTGCTTCTGAATGGCGGCAAGGTCGCGGGGATTCTGCTGGAAAGCGCGGGCTCCGGCATCGGCCTGCAGGCGGTGGCCGTGGGCATCGGCGTCAATCTGGCCGCCGCGCCCGAAACTGCCGCGCTTGAGCAGGGCGCCGTCACCCCTGTTTCGGTCAAGGGTGAGACCGGCCATACCGTCCCGCCCGAGGAGTTCCTGGACCTTCTGGCCGTGGCCTTTGCCCGCTGGCAGGGGCAGTTGGACACTTACGGCTTTGCGCCGATCCGCAATGCCTGGCTGGCCCGCGCCGCGAAACTGGGCGAGCCGATCATCGCCCGCACCGGCGGCACCGAAAGCCATGGCATTTTTGAGGGCATCGACGAAGGCGGCGCGCTGATCCTGAAAGCCGCTTCGGGGCGGCAGGTCATTCCCGCCGCCGATGTCTATTTCACGGGCTAGATCATGCTGCTGTGCATCGATACCGGAAACACCAACAGCGTCTTCTCGATCTGGGACGGGGAGAAATTCCTGTCGCATTGGCGCATCTCGACCGATCACCGGCGCACGGCGGATGAATATTTCGTCTGGTTGCAGACCATGATCAGCCTGCGCCATTTCGACCTGGATATCGACGCCTGCATCATCTCGACCACGGCGCCGCGCGTGCTGTTCAATCTGCGCGTCCTCTGCAACCGCTATTTCAACACCCGCCCGCTGGTCGTCGGCAAGCCCGAGACGCGGCTGCCGGTGGCTCCCCGCGTCGATTTCGGCACCGTGGTCGGGCCGGACCGGCTGGTGAATACCGTTGCGGCCTTTGACCGTCACGGGCCGGACCTGATCGTGGTCGATTTCGGCACCGCGACCACCTTCGATGTGGTCGATACGGACGGCGCCTATATCGGCGGCGTCATCGCGCCGGGCGTGAACCTGTCGCTTGAGGCGCTGCACATGGCCGCTGCCGCGCTGCCCCATGTCGATGTGACCATGCCCGAAAAGGTGATCGGCACCAATACCGTCGCCTGTATCCAGTCGGGCATCTATTGGGGCTATATCGGCCTGACACAGGGCATTGTCGACAAGATCCGGCAGGAACGCGCCCGGCCGATGAAGGTGATTGCCACCGGCGGGCTTGCGCCGCTCTTCGATCAGGGTTTTGATCTGTTCGATGCCATCGAGGACGATCTGACCATGCACGGTCTGCGTCTGATACATGATTATAATAACAAGGAGACAGGGCATGGCTGAACGCCTGATCTATCTGCCGCTGGGCGGCGCGGGCGAAATCGGCATGAACGCCTATGTCTATGGCTATGGCGAGCCGGGGCGCGAACGGCTGATCGTCGTCGATCTGGGCGTGACCTTTGGCGACATGGACAGCGCGCCGGGGATCGACCTGATCATGGCCGATCTGGCCTGGCTCGAGGCGAACCGCAACCGCATTGACGCGATCTTCATCACCCATGGGCACGAAGATCACGTCGGCGCGCTTGGCCTTTTGTGGCCCAAGCTGCAAAAGCCGGTGCATTGCCGCCGCTTTACCGGCGCGCTTGCGCGGCTGAAGCTGGAAGAGGCGGGCCAGCCCACCGACCAGCTGCATATCCACGCGCCGCGTCCGGCAGTGGTCGAGGCAGGCCCCTTCAAGGTGCAGTTCGTGCCGGTCAGCCACTCGATCCCGGAAAGCTCGGCGCTGATCATCGACACGCCTGCGGGCCGGATCGTCCATACCGGCGACTTCAAGCTGGACGGCACCCCCGTGGTCGGCGAGGCGTTCGACCCGATTCTGTGGCATGAGATCGCCCATGAAGGGCAGGGAATCAAGGTCCTGACCTGCGATTCGACCAACGTCTTTTCACCCCATCCCGGTCGCTCCGAGGCGATCCTGGCCAATCCGATCCTGGATTTCGTCATGGGGCAAAAGCAGATGGTGGTGGCAACGACCTTCGCCAGCAACATCGCCCGCCTGCGCACGCTGGCCGAGGCGGGCGTCGCGGCCGGGCGCAAGATCTGCCTTCTGGGCCGCGCCATGCGTCGCATGATCACGGTGGCGACCGAAACCGGCATTCTTGACCGCTTTCCCGCCGTGATCGGCCCGGAAGAGGCGGCAGACCTGCCCCGCGACAAGGTCATGCTGATCGTCACCGGCTCGCAGGGCGAGCGCCGGGCCGCCAGCGCGCAGCTGTCGCGCGGCCGCTATCTGGGGGTCGAGCTGAAAGAGGGGGACAGCTTCCTGTTTTCCTCGCGCACGATTCCGGGCAATGAGCGCGGCGTGATCCGCATCATGAATGCGCTCAGCGAAAAGGGCGTCGATCTTTATGATGCCGATGACGGGGTCTATCACGTCTCGGGCCACGCGAACCGCCCGGATATCCAGGCGGTGCATGAGCTGCTGAAACCGCAGATCGTCATTCCCATGCATGGCGAGCATATGCACCTGCGCGAGCATGCAAAGCTGGCCGAGGCCCGCGGCATCGCCTCGGCCATCGCCACCAACGGCACCATGCTGGACCTGACCGGGGATGCGCCGCGCGTCGTCGACCAGATCGATACCGGCCGGCTGTATCTGGACGGCTCGGTGCTGATCGGCGCCATGGACGGGGTCGTGCGCGACCGCATCCGCATGGCGCTGAACGGTCATGCCACGGTCTCGGTCATCATCGACGAGGACGACAATCCCTTGCCCGATGCCTGGGTCGAGCTGTCGGGCCTGCCCGAAACCGGCCGTGCCGGTGTACCGCTGGCCAGCAATATCGAAAGCGAACTGGCCGAGTTCCTTGAGCGCGTCGATGGCAAGGTCGTCATGGATGACGACAAGCTTGAGGACGGGATCCGCAAGATCACCCGTCAGGTCGCGATGGAGGAAATCGGCAAGAAGCCCGAGGTGACGGTGATCATCTCGCGTCTGGCGGCGGAATGACTTGACCTTTTGCCATGGGCCGGGCAAAGCGCCGGCCCATGAGCGAATTCGATCCCACCCCTCCGCGCCGCAACTTTTACGGCCGCCGTCACGGCAAGACCCTGCGCCAAAGCCAGAAGGGCTATCTGTCCGAAGATCTGGGCAGCCTGCGCCCGCGTGGCATTACCGTGCAGGATAATCCTGAACGGCACCGGATCGACCCGGCCTCGATCTTTGGCGATGACCGCCCGATCTGGCTTGAGGTCGGCTTTGGCGGTGGCGAGCACATGGTCCACATGGCCGCCCGCTACCCCGAAATCGGCATCATCGGCTGCGAGCCTTTCATCAACGGCGTCGCCATGCTCTTGGGCAAGATCCGCGCGGCGGGCGTTGAAAATGTCAGCGTCCATCCGGGCGATGCGCGCGACCTGATGGATGTGTTCCCCGATGCCTCGGTCGACCGGGCATTCCTGAACTATCCCGACCCCTGGCCCAAGGCGCGTCATCACCGCCGCCGCTTTGTCACGCCCGAGCATCTGATCCCGCTGGCGCGCGTGATGAAGCCCGGCGCTGAATTCCGCGTCGCGACCGACATTCCCGATTACGTCCGCCAGACGCTGGAGGAGGTCCCGCCCGCCGGTTTCGATCTGGTGGCCGAGGGGCCCGCGCCCTGGGATGACTGGCTCTCGACCCGCTATGAGCAAAAGGCGCTGCGCGAGGGGCGGGTGCCGCATTATGTGACCTTCCGCCGTCAGGGTTGATTGCAAGCCGGCCCTGTGATCGCTATCACCTTGCGCGAACAGCCAAAGGTGTCCCATGTCGCATTCCGCCGAACCGCTTCCCATGACCGCCCGCCGTTCGGGGGCACTCAAGGGCGAGGCCCGCGTGCCCGGCGACAAGTCGATCAGCCATCGCGCGCTGATCCTTGGGGCACTGTCGGTGGGCGAAACCCATATCACCGGCCTGCTGGAAGGCCAGGACGTGCTGGACACCGCCAAGGCCATGCAGGCCTTTGGCGCCCGCGTCGAGCGTCTGGGCGAAGGTGAGTGGAAGGTGAACGGCGTCGGTGTCGGCGGCTTTGCCGAGCCCGAGGGCGTCATCGACTGCGGCAATTCCGGCACCGGCGTGCGACTGATCATGGGGGCGATGGCGACAACCCCCATCACTGCGACATTCACCGGCGATGCCAGCCTGTCGCGCCGTCCCATGGGCCGTGTCACCGACCCGCTGGAGCTTTTCGGCTGCGAGATCACCTCGCGTGAGGGCAAGCGCCTGCCGGTGACCATCAAGGGCGCGGCGGATCCGGTGCCGGTCCGCTACAAGACCCCGGTCGCCAGCGCGCAGATCAAATCCGCCGTGCTGCTGGCCGGGCTGAACGCGCCGGGCCAGACCGTGGTGATCGAGGCCGAGCCGACCCGCGACCATACCGAGCGCATGCTGGCGGGCTTTGGCGCCAGCATCACCACCGAAGTGACCGATGAGGGCCGCGTCATCACCCTGACCGGCCGCCCGGACCTTAAGCCGCAGCCGGTCGCCGTGCCGCGCGACCCCTCCAGCGCGGCGTTTCCGGTGGCGGCGGCGCTGATCGTGCCGGGATCCGAGATCCGGGTGCCGGGCGTCAGCCGCAACCCGACCCGCGACGGGCTTTACGTCACGCTGTTGGAAATGGGCGCCGACATCACCTTTGAAAACCCGCGCGAAGAGGGGGGCGAGCCGGTCGCCGACCTGCTGGTGCGCTATAGCCCGGCGCTGAAGGGCGTAACCGTCCCGACCGAGCGCGCCGCCAGCATGATCGACGAATTCCCGATCCTGTCGGTGATCGCGGCCTTTGCCGAGGGCACGACCGTCATGCAGGGCGTCCATGAGCTGCGCGTCAAGGAAAGCGACCGCATCGACGCCATGGTCGTGGGCCTGCGCGCCAATGGCGCCCATGTCGAGGATACCGAGGACACCATGACCGTCCACGGCACCGGCCATCTGACCGGCGGGGCGGTGGCGGTCACGCATCTGGACCACCGCATCGCCATGTCGTTCCTGGTCGCGGGGCTGGCCTCGGACCAGATGATCTCGGTCGATGATGGCGGCCCGATCGCCACCTCGTTCCCGGATTTCCTGCCGCTGATGCGGGCCTTGGGCGCACAGATCGACTGATCCTGCGCCCTCGTTTCAGGTGACGCCCGCCCAAAGGCGGGCGCTTGCCATGATAGGCCGGGGCGTCACGCCCCGCCGCCCCCGCCGTGCGCGGCGCTCAGACCCATTCCCAGGGCCGGGTAAAGCGGCCGAGGCAGTCGGTCACCGCCTGCTGGTCCACCTCGCCCTTGCGCCCCAGCCGCGCGACAAGGCCGCGCTTCTTGTCGTCGACGACCTCGGCCACCTCGGCGGCAATCCCGGCATCGGCCAGCGCGGTGTCATAGACGCGCTTGATCGCCATCTTGCGCAGGTCCGGCTTGAAGATCTTGCCGACCGCGGTCTTGGGCAGCTCGGTCAGGATCTCGATATGCTTGGGGACTGCGGCGCGTTCATGGATATGGTCGCGGGCATGGGCGGTCAGCTCGTCGACCGTGACCGTAGCACCGGCCACCAGTTCGACATAGGCGGCGGGCAATTCGCCGGCAAAGCTGTCGGGCTGGCCAATGGCGCCGACAAAGGCCACGGCGGGATGCGAAAGCAGCGCGTCCTCGATCTCGGCGGGGTCGATATTATGGCCGCCGCGGATGATCAGGTCCTTGGCGCGGCCGGTGATCCACAGATAGCCGTCGGGGTCGATCCGGCCCAGATCGCCGGTGCGCAGGAAGCGGTCCTCGGCAAAGAGGTCGTGGTTCTTGTCGGCCTCGGTATAGGTCGAGCCCTCGAAGACGCCCGGGTTGCCGACGCAGATCTCGCCGATCTCGTCGATGGCGCATTCGTCGAAACCGCCGGGGTGGCGCTTGAGGATGCGCACATGGCTATAGGGCAGGGGCACCCCGACCGAGCCGATCTTCTTGAACCCGTCGACGGGGTTGCAGGACACAAGGCAGGTTGCCTCGGTCAGGCCGTAACCCTCGGCGATCTCGACACCGGTGGCGGATTTGAAGCGGTTATACAACTCGACCGGCAGCGGGGCCGAGCCCGAAATCGCGGTCTTGAGCGATGAGACATCGGCATTGACCGGGCGCTGCATCAGCGCGGCGATGGCGGTGGGCACGGTGATCAGGAAAGTGGCCTGCCAGCGTTCGATCAGCTTCCAGAAGTTGTCAAAGACCCCCTCGCCGCGATAGCCGGCGGGGGTGGGCATGACCATATGCGCCCCCGACATGATGCAGGACATCAGAACCGGATAGGCGGCAAAGACGTGAAACATCGGCAGAGGGCACAGCAGCACGTCCTTTTCGTTGAACAGCAGCACGCCGCCCAGCCAGCCGTTATAGATCATGCCCGATTGCTTGTGCTGGGCGACCTTGGGCGTGCCGGTGGTGCCGCCGGTATGGAAATAGGCGGCGACGCGGTCCTCGGTCACCTCGTCGAAGATCAGGCGGTTGTGGCGCTGCGCACTGGCGGCGGCCTCGAAATCCATGACTTTCGCGTGGTGGCGGGTGGGGGTCTTGGGGCGCATCAAGGGCACAAGCAGGCGCTTGATGCCGGTCAGGTACTGGCGCAGGTCCACCTCAAGCACGGTCTGGACATTGGGGGCCAGGGCGACGGCGGCGGCGGCCTTCTGCGCGATGTCGGACTTGGGAAAACTTTTCAGCGTCACCAGCACCTTGGCGCCGGTTTCGCGAAGAATTCCGGCGATCTGTTCGGGCTCGAGCAGCGGGTTGATCGGGTTCATGATGCCGACGGTCGCGCCGGCGATCAGCGCGATTGGCGCCTCAAGGCAGTTTGGCAGCAGATAGGCCACCACATCCTTGCGGCCGACGCCCAGCTGGCTGAAAAGATTCGCGGTCTCGGTCACGCGCTCATGCAGGTCGGTCCAGCTCAGCGTCCGTGCCGGCGCATCGGGCGCCGAAAACAGCTGAAAGCTGATCGCGGGGCGCTGCGGATGGGTGTCGCGCATCCCGGTCAGGGCTGCGTAGATACTATGCGGCAGCTTGCGCTCGGCATAGAGCATCTCATTCTCGACCGCGTCGCGGTCTGCGACTGACGCGAACCTGACCATTGATGTTCCTCCCGGATCGTCCTTCGGGGTCTCCTGGCCCCGGGGTGAGCATGGTCCGAAACATGGTGCCGGGGCAAGTTCCAGCCACGCCCCGGCATGTCAAAACGCAGCGTCAGAACGTCAGGTCAGGTCTGCGGAATGCGCAGGGTCTGGCCCGGATAGATCTTGTCGGGATCGCTGAGCATGGGCTTGTTGGCTTCGAAGATCTCGCGGTAACGGTTTGCACTGCCCAGATAATGCTTGGCGATGGCCGAGAGCGTCTCGCCCTTCTGCACGGTATGGAAGACCGGCTTGGCGCCAGCCGGGGCCGGGGTCTCGGTGGTGGTGTCGGGGGCCAGCTCGACGCGGGCGATGCCCTTGATGTTGCCAAGCGCCAGGACCAGCTTTTCCAGCGTCTCCTGATCGCGGGCCTTGCCCGAGATGATGATCGTGTCACCGCCGCGCAGCGTCAGATGCACGTCCTTGGCGGTCAGCCCCAGCGCCTTCAGCTCGGCCTTGAGCGCGGCGACCTTGCGGTCGGTGTCGCTTTGGGCGGGCTGGGCGGCGGCGGGTGCCGGCGCGGCCTCGGCCTCGCTGCCAAGAACCGATTTCCCTGCATCCTTCACGAAATCCCAGAAAGCCATCGCTATTCCTTTCAGATTGACTTGATTGGGCAACGTTTGGCCGACGCGGCGGTTCCCGGACATTTTAGACAATCAATGGTTGAGAAATTGAACTGAGAATCCTAGCTTCGCGGCAGGAATAGGGGGTCAAATGCTGTCGAAAATAGTCAAATCACTGATTGTGTTTGCTTTTTCCGGTCTGCTGGCAATGCCGGTGGCGGCGGTCGATGTGAAGATATCGACCAAGTCGCCCAGTCTTGGTCCGGTCACCTGCTACAATACCTCACGTCACGAGAATGAGGCGGCGGTCCGCGCCACCAATGCCACCCGCAAGCAGCGCGGGCTGAAGCCCCTGCGCGCCAATGCCGATCTGGCGCTGGCGGCGGCGCGTCATGCCTGCGACATGGCGCAGCGCAGCGTGGTCTCGCATCGCGGCGTCGGGACGCGCGGCCCGATGCAGCGGGTCAAGAAGACCGGCTACAAGCCCAGGCTGACCGCCGAAAACATCGCCGCCGGCCCCTGGGGACAGGAGCGGGTGCTGGTGGAGTGGGAACGCTCCAGTGGGCATCTGGCCAATATCCTGATCCCGCAGATCCAGCATTACGGCATCGGCAAGGCGATCGCTGCCGATGGCAAGACGGTGTTCTGGGCGGCGGTCTACAGCGCCCCCAAACGGCGCTGAGCCAGCAGCGCGGCGGAATGGCGGCGGGCTATTCCGCCGCCGCGGCCCCGGCATCGGCAAAGCCTTCGGTGAATTGTAGCCGGGCCAGACGCGCATAAAGCCCGCCCTGCGCCACCAACTCGTCATGCCGGCCCTGCGCCACGATGCGGCCATGGTCAAAGACCACGATGCGGTCGGCCTTTTTCACCGTCGCCAGCCGATGCGCCACGATGATCGTGGTGCGGGTGCGGGCCAGCTCGTCCACCGCCTCTTGCACCAGCCGTTCGGATTCCGCGTCCAGCGCGCTGGTCGCCTCGTCCAGCAGCAGGATCGGCGCGTCGCGCAGGATGGCGCGGGCAATGGCGATGCGCTGCTTTTGGCCCCCCGACAGCATCACGCCGCGTTCGCCCACATAGCTGTCATAGCCTTCGGGCAGCAGGGTCAGGAATTCGTCGGCATGGGCGGCGCGGGCGGCGGCCTCGACCTCGGCATCCGAGGCGCCGGGTCGGCCAAAGCGGATATTCTCGCGCGCGGTGGTGGCAAAGATCACCGGGTCCTGCGGCACCAGCGCGATGGCCTGGCGGAAATCGGCCCGCGCCATGTCGCGCAGATTGATCCCGTCCAGCCGCACTACGCCGGCATCAGGGTCCCAGAACCGCTGGATCAGCTGGATCACGGTGGTCTTGCCGGCGCCCGAGGGGCCGACCAGCGCCACGGTTTCGCCGGGCGCGATCTCCAGCGTGACGTTTTCCAGCGCCGAGCGGTCGGGCCGGCTGGGATAGTGGAAGGTCACCTCGTCGAAATCGATCCGGCCCTTGACCGGGCGGGGCAGGGGCACAGGATGGACGGGGTCGCGCAGGCTGTCCTCGGCGGTCAGCAGCTCGGTCAGGCGCTCGGTCGCGCCGGCGGCGCGCTGCAATTCGCCCCAGATTTCCGAAAGCGCGCCGACGGCACCGGCGACCAGCACGGCATAGATGACGAATTGCACCAGTTCGCCCACGGTCATCGTCTCAAGCCGGACATCGCGGGCGCCGATCCACAGCACCCCCAGCACGCCCGAAAAGATCAGGAAGATCACGATCACGGTCATCACCGTGCGCGTCTGCACCCGGCGCAGCGCCGAATCGAACGAGCGCTCGGTCACATCGTCAAAGCGGGCGCGGGTCGGGCCTTCATGGGTGAAGGCCTGCACGGTCTGCGCCGACAGCAGGCTTTCCGAGGCCGCGCCCGAGGATTGCGCGATCCAGTCCTGATTTTCGCGCGAAAGCCCGCGCAGCCGCCGGCCCAGCACGATGATCGGGACGACAACCACCGGCACCAGCACCAGCAGCAGCAGCGAGAGCTTGGCCGAGGTCCAGACCAGCATGACCATGCCGCCGATCAGGATCAGGAAATTGCGCAGCGCGACCGACACGGACGAGCCGATCACCGACTGGATCAGCGTCGTGTCGGTGGTGATGCGGCTGATGATCTCGCCGGTCAGCACGCGTTCGTAAAAGGCCGGGCTCATGGCGATGACGCGGGCAAAGACGGCCTTGCGGATATCGGCGACGACGCGCTCGCCCAGACGGGTGACAAGGTAATAGCGCAGGCCGGTCCCGGTCGCGAGCAGCGCCACGATGGCCAGCGCCGCGCCGAAATACTGATCCAGCAGATGCGCGCCCGCGTCGAACCCGTCCACCACCCGGCGCACCGCCAGGGGCAGGATCAGGCTGATCCCCGCGGTCACCACCAGCGCCGCCATCGCCGCCAGCATCAGCCCGCGATAGGGGCGGATGAACGGCCAGAGCGCGCGCAGGGCGCCGATGCGTTTCGTCGTCGGACGGTCGGCGATGATGGTGGGCGTGCGTGCCATGTCTTTCCTTTCGGTGCCGGCCTTGGGGCCGGTGCCTAACTTGCGCTTACAGTGGCCGGGTTCCGCCGGCGAGTTCTAGAATGACCTGCCATTCCGCGTCCGAGACCGGCTGCACCGACAGGCGCGAATTATTGACCAGCACCATGTCTTTCAGGCGCGGCTCGGCCTTGGCCTCGTCCAGCGAGATCGGGCGCGTGACCCGCGCCACGGCGCGGATATCGACGCATTCCCATCTGGGGTCGGCGGCTTTCGAATCCGGATGGGCCAGCGCCACCACCTCGCAGATGCCGACGACCTCCTTGCCGATATTCGAGTGATAGAAGAAACCGCGATCGCCGATCTGCATGGCGCGCATGTTGTTGCGGGCCTGATAATTGCGCACGCCGTCCCATTCCTCGCCCGTCTCGCCCTTGGCGATCAGGTCGTCAAAGCTGAAGACGTCCGGCTCGGATTTGAAAAGCCAATGCGCCATCAGCCGATCACCTTTTTCCACTCGATCACCTCGACCGAGGCAAACAGATCCGCCGCCTTGTAGGGATCGGTCGCGGCCCAGTCCTTGACACGGGTCAAATCCTCGGCCTCGACCACCAGAAGCGAGCCGCGCATCTCGCCCTCTTCGATTAGGGGGCCGGCCATCTTCAGGCCGGGCTGGGCTTTCAGAAAGGCCAGGTGCTTTTCACGGGTGTCCAGACGGGTTTGCAGCTTGCCGGCATGGTCGCGGCAGATCACGGCGAAAAGGGGCATCATTCCTCCTTGAGGGGACGGTTCAGCAAAAGGTTCAGGGCATGTTTCATGGCGATGCGGCCTTCGGCAAGGCCGGCCACCAGATCCGAGATCGGCATCTCGATGCCCTTCTGGCGGGCAAGCGAGCTGACGGCGCGGGCGGTGGCGGCGCCCTCGACCGTGGTGCCCTGCGCAAAGGGGCGGCCGGCCCCCAAAGCAAGGCCATAGCGGAAATTGCGCGACTGTTCCGAGGTGCAGGTCAGGACCAGATCGCCCAGTCCCGAAAGCCCGTTCAGTGTCTCCGGCCTTGCGCCAAGCGCGCTGGCAAGGCGCTGCATTTCGGCAAAGCCGCGGGTGACGACGCTGGCTCGCGCGCTGTCGCCGTAGCCCGCGCCGATGGCGGCGCCGGCGGCAATGGCGATGATGTTTTTCAGCGCCCCGCCCAGTTCCGCGCCCGCGACATCCGTGGTGCGGTAAAGCCGCAGCGAGGCGGTGGTCAGGTCGGTCTGCAGCGCCTCGGCGGCCTGCGGATCGGCGCAGGCGAGCGTCAGCGCCGTGGGCAGCCCGCGCGCGATATCGGTCGCAAAACTGGGTCCGGTCAGCACCGCCACCGTGGCCTTGGGACAGGCCGCCGCGATCAGGGCCGAGGGGCCGGTCAGTGTCGCCAGATCGATGCCCTTGGCGCAATTGACCAGCCGGCGGCCGTCCAGCCAATCGGCATGTTCGGTCAGGAAACCGCCCAGCACCTGCGCGGGTAGCGCCAGCAGCAGGGTTTCCGAGTCGATTTTCTCCAGCCGGGCGGTCACCTGCAATCCGGCGGGCAGGCGCACGCCGGGCAGGCGCGGGTTCTCGCGCTCGCGCGCCCAGCCGGTATCGCGTCCCCACAGCGCGACCTGCCCCTTGCTGGCCAGACTGACCGCCAATGCGGTGCCAAAGGCCCCCGCGCCGATCACCGAAACGCTCATGCCTTGGCCCCCTTCTTGCCCGCGCCCAGCATCGGGGCGGCGTTCTGATCCAGCGGCCAGCGCGGACGCGCGGCCAGGTCCATGCCGTCGCGCTGGCCGGCGTTGTAAGCCTCGATCCCGGCCCAGGCGATCATCGCGGCATTGTCGGTACAAAGCCGCAAGGGCGGCGCAAGAAAGGCGGCGCCGGCTTCGGCGGCGATGGTTTGCAGCGCCGCGCGCAGGGTCTGGTTGGCGGCGACGCCCCCGGCCACGGCCAGCACCGGCGCGCCGGTCTGCGCGAGCGCGCGGCGGGTCTTTTCAGCCAGCACATCCGCGACCGCCGCCTGAAAGCCCGCGCAAAGATCGGCGCGGTCCTGTTCATGCAGGCCCCCCTGCGCGGCGGCCAGATCGTCGCGCTGGCGCAGCACGGCGGTTTTCAGCCCCGAAAAGCTGAGATCGCAGCCCGGCCGGTCCAGAAGCGGGCGGGGCAGGGCAAAACGCCGGGGATTGCCCGCGCGCGCCGCCGCCTCGACCGAGGGGCCGCCCGGTTGCGGCAGGCCCAGAAGCTTGGCGATCTTGTCGAAGGCCTCGCCCGGGGCGTCGTCGATGGTGCCGCCAAGGCGGGTAAAGCTGTCGGGGCCGGTCACCGACAGGAACTGGCAATGCCCGCCCGAGACCAGCAGCATCAGATAGGGATAGGCCACGCCATCGGTCAGGCGCGGGGTCAGCGCATGGCCCGCCAGATGGTTCACGCCGATCAGCGGCAGCCCGCTGCCGATGGCCAGCCCCTTGGCCAGCATGACGCCCGACAGCACGCCACCGATCAGCCCCGGCCCGGCGGTGACCGCGATCCCGTCCAGATCGGCAAGCCGCAGGCCGGCCTGCGACAGGGCCTCCTCGACGCAGGCATCCAGTTTCTCGGCATGGGCGCGGGCGGCGATCTCGGGGACGACGCCGCCGAAATCGGCATGCAGCGCGGTCTGTCCCGCCACTACCGAGGCAAGGATATCACGGTCGTCGCGCACCACCGCCGCCGCGGTGTCGTCGCAACTGCTTTCGATGCCCAGAAAGGTCAGTGCCATGCTTATCCTTGTTCCTGTGCGGCCAAGGGCCTAGGCAATGGGACGTAACATCTTGCCCCGCCGATTTCCATGCCGCGTGCCATGCCTTCTGACACCTCGTCTTCCGACGCCGCCCCCGTGCTGCTGCTGACCCGGCCCGAGCCGGCCTCGCGGCGTTTTGCCGCAGAGGCCGCGCATCTGGGGCTGGAAACGGTGATCGCGCCGGTTCTGCGCATTGTGCCGGTCGCCCATGATACCGCGCGGCTGGCGCAGGCGCAGGGGCTGGTCTTTACCTCGGTTCATGCGGTGCCCTGGGCCGGTCCGGGGCAGGGGCGGCCCGCGATCTGCGTCGGACCGGCGACGGCCGAGGCGGCGCGGGCGGCGGGGTTCAATGTGACCGAGGGGCCGGGCGACGCGGCGCGGATGATGCCGCTGCTGGCCGGGTTGGGTGAAGACTGGCTGCATCCGCATGGCGCCCATGTCGCTAGGCAGCTGCCGGTGCCGGGGATGGTGGTCTATGACCAGATGCCCCAGCCGCTGACGGATGCCGCGCATCGGGTGCTGGCGGGCAGCGCGCCGGTGATCCTGCCGCTGTTTTCGCCGCGTTCGGCCGGGTTGCTTTCGGCGCAGCTGGGGCAGGCGCATGCGGCGCTGTGGCTGGTGGCGATCAGCGCCGCTGCCGCCGCCCGGTGGCAGGGTCGGCAGGACCGCCTTGCCGTTGCGGCAATCCCCGATGCCATGGGCGTGCTGCGAGCGATTGGGACGCTGCTGAAGTCCCGGGACTTGCCGGAACAATCCATGTGACGCGCGGGTTGAGGCGCTGCGCCGTGCCGTCTAGACTGACCGCCAGAGCCAGAGGCACGATCGCCCCCAGCCGGCACGGCACAGGCGCAAGCCAGCTGCGGCGCGATCCATAAGGGAACGGGGAAGAGTTGTGAAAAAGCCAGAGACCGATGCCAGCGAAAACAAGGCAACCCCCGGAAAGGACAGCAAAAAGAAACCCGTATCAGGGGCGGTGATCGACAGCCATCCGATCAGCGCGGGCGATGGTGCCGCTGCCGCCAAGTCTGAGCCGAAGCCGCTGGTCGAGTCGAAGCTGGTCGGTTCGGGAAAGGGGCCGGAGGCCGCCGCGCCCAAAGCCGCGACCGGGCCGAATGCCGCAGCCGAATCGGCCGCAGCCGCGAAATCCGCCGCCAGCAGCGTGCCCCCGGTGACGAAATCCGAGCCGGTCAAGGAGGCCGCCAAGCCCGAGCCGGTGAAGCCCGCCGCCGCGCCCGCCACCCCTTCTGCCGCCGCCCCGTCCGCCAATGCGGCCCCCAATCCGGCCCCCGCGACCAAGGTCGAGACCCGCGTGGTCGAGGTGCGCAAGGCCGGCTTCATGCCGACCTTTCTGGGCGGTGTGGTCGCGGCCGGCCTTGGTGCCGGCGCCGCCTATTGGGCGATTCCGCATCTGCCCGCCGCATGGCAACCGGTCGCGCCCGCCGCCGCCCCCGCCGAGGGCCAGCTTGAGGCCGCCCGCGCCGCCGGGGCCGAGGCCGCGACCGCCGAATTCCGCACCCAAACCGAGGCCATCGCCAACCGCGCCGCCGAGGCCGGGGCCGATGCCGCGCGTCAGGCGCTGGCCGATCTTCAGCCCCCGGGCGATGTCTCGGCACTGACCGGCCAGCTGGCGGCGCTAGAAAAGACCGTCGCCGATCTGGCCGCGCGCCCGGTCGTGGCGCCCGTCGTCTCGGGCGAGGGGGGCGAGCAGATGCAGGCGGTCCTGAACGAGATGACCGCCCGGCTGGCCGCCCAGCAGCAGCGCCTTGACGAATTGGCCTCGCGCCCGGCAGGGGATGCCGGCTCGGCCGAGCAATTGCAGGGCTTCGTTGCGCAGGCCGAGGCGCTGCAAAGCCAGATCGCCGCCTCGGCCGCCGAGGCCGAGCAGCGCATTGCCGCCGCCGAATCGCAGGCCTCCGCGCTGCAGGACAGCGCCGAGGCCGCGAACCGCCGTGCACAGGCCGCGACGGCCGCCGCCGCCTTACGCGCCGCCATCGAGACCGGTGGCAGCCGCGATCAGGCGCTGACCGATCTGAATGCTGCGGGTGTCGCGCCGCCGGCGGTGCTGACCGGCGATGTGCCGACGCTGGAACAGCTGCGCGCCGAATTCCCAGCCGCCGCCCGTGCCGGGCTGGCCGCCGCGCTGAACGCCGCGCCCAATCAGGGCGGGGCCTTTGGCGTGATCGGGGATTTCCTGCGCGTGCAGACCGGCGCCCGCTCGGTCGAGCCGCGCGAGGGGGATGATCCCGACGCGGTGCTCTCGCGCGCCGATGCGGCGGTGAAGGCCGGCGATATTCGCGGCGCGCTGGCCGGAATAGCCAGCCTGCCGCAGCCGGCGCAAGAGGCCATGGCCGGCTGGACGACCCGTGCCCAGATCTGGGTTGATGCCGATACCGCGCTGGCCACTTTGGCCGCCGGCAGCCTGTAAGGGGGATCAGATGCTGCTTTCGGCTTTGAAAATACTGATCTTTTTCGCTATCGTCCTGGCCGTCACGTTGGGCGCGATGCAGCTTTCGGAAAGCGGTGATGGGCTGACGCTGGTCTATGGCGGCACCGAATATGTGCTGGGACCGGTCCAGACCATGATCGCGGCGACCGTCGTCGTGCTGCTGGGCTGGCTGGTGGTCAGGCTGTTGATGCTGGCTCTGGCCTTTGTGCGGTTCCTGATGGGGGATGAAACCGCGATCACCCGCTATTTCGACCGCTCGCGCGAGCGCAAGGGCTATGCGGCACTGTCCGAAGGCATGCTGGCCGTCGCCTCGGGCGAGGGGCGGCTGGCGCAGGACAAGGCCGCCCGCGCCGCCAAGCTTTTGGACAATGCGCAGGTGACCGAGCTTTTGGCCGCGCAGGCCGCCGAGGTGGCGGGCGACAAGGCCAAGGCGGGCGAGGTCTATCGCCGCCTGCTGAATGACGAACGCACCCGTTTCGTCGGGGTGCGCGGCCTTCTGCGCCAGAAACTGGCCGAGGGCGACACCGCTACCGCGCTGAAACTGGCCGAAAAGGCCTATGCGTTGAAGCCGCGCCATGCCGAGGTACAGGATACGCTGCTGGAATTGCAGACCCGGCAGGGCGACTGGAAAGGCGCGCGCGCGGTCCTCAAGGACAAGCGCAAGCAGGGGCAATTGCCGCAGGACGTCCATATCCGCCGCGACGCCGTGCTGGCGCTGAAAGAGGCCTCGGACGTGCTGGCCGAGGGCAATTCGATCAGCGCGCGCGAGGCCGCGATCTCGGCCAGCCGCGCCAGCCCGGATCTGGTTCCGGCGGCGGTGCTGGCGGCCCGCAGCTATATCGCGCAAAATGACGCTCGCAATGCCAGCCGCGTCCTGCAAAAGACTTGGAGCGTGCGGCCCCATCCCTCGATCGCCTCGACTTATGCCGAGATCGTCCCCGATGAAAAGCCGGCTGCAAGGCTGCGCCGTTTCGAGGACCTGATGCGGCAAAACCCCGATCACGAGGAAACCCGGCTGTTGCGCGCCGAGCTGTTGCTGACCGCCGAGGATTTCCCCGGTGCCCGCCGTGCGCTTGGCGATCTGGCCGAAAAGCACCCGACCGTGCGTTCGCTGTCGCTGCTGGCCGCGATCGAGCGCGGCGAGGGGGGCGACGACGCGGTGGTGCGCGGCATTCTGGCGAGGGCGCTGGTCGCCAGCCGTGGCCCGCAATGGGTCTGCGACAAGTGCCATAATGTCATGGCCGAATGGTCGCCGGTCTGCGACAGCTGCGGCGGCTTTGACACGCTGAGCTGGCGCGAGCCGCAGACCCCGGTCTGGGGCACCATGCCCGGCAATGGCGTCGAGATGCTGCCCTTGCTGGTCGGCGCGCCTGCGGCCCCGGTGCCCGCGCGCCGCGACGCCGCCGCCGATGCCGAGGTGGTCGCACCCGGCACCGCCAGCCTGCGGCCGGGCATGATCGGCGACGAACCCGACGACCCGCCGCCCGCCGCCCCGAAGCCCGCCGAGAAAGCGCCCGAGAAAGCCTCCGGCTCCGATCTGCCGCATGTCGCGCCGGGCATGGTGCCGCGGGAATCGGATTACGACGACACGGGTGAGCCGGCGATGACCGTCACCGATCCCGAGCCCGAGCCGGAACCCGAGGCCCCGCGCCCCGAGCTTCTTAGGCCCGAGCCTGCGCATAAGCCGCAGATCGCGAGGCAGGGCGATATCCTGCCGGTCCGCCCCGATGTCGAGCCGCTGGACGATGTGCCGGTGGCGGCCAAAAAGCGCTGACCCCCTCTTTCGCGCCGTGCCGGAACCTGTTATCCGGCGCGGCGCAAGACATGCCGGAAGACGGCAGCGCTTGCCGGTCGGGGCGGCCTCGCCCCCGCCAAGACCAGAGGTCCGAACGGGCGCAAATGCGTCTTGCGAGGATCGCCCTGCGCTGATACATCGGCGCGGATGCCGCAGTAGCTCAGCTGGTAGAGCACGACATTCGTAATGTTGGGGTCGGGGGTTCGAGTCCCTTCTGCGGCACCATTTCAACCCGAAATCACCCATCCACATTCCGTCCTTTGCGCGTGAACGCATGTCCCATGCAGTTCCGTCCTTGCCTGCAATCTGAAAGCGCACCTGCACGGATCGCCGGCGCGGGCCTCTGACCTCTGGTCAGGCCCGCATGTCTCCCTTTCCTTTCGGGGGCGGATGGCGTATTCATCCCGCTTTGCCACCGCAGAGATGCGCAGGAGATCGCCATGACCGACACCCCCGAATCCCCCAATGCCAATCCCAATGCCGACCGCATCGCCAAGGTGATGGCGCGCGCGGGCGTCGCCAGCCGCCGCGAGGCTGAACGCATGATCCTTGAGGGCCGCGTCAGCGTGAACGGGCAAAAGATCGACAGCCCGGCGCTGGATGTCACGCCCTCGGACAAGATCCGCGTCGATGGCAAGCCGCTGGACGAGCCGCAGGAAACCCGGCTTTGGCTCTATTACAAGCCGCTTGGGCTGGTGACCTCGTCCTCGGATGAAAAGGGGCGCCAGACGGTGTTCGATGCGCTGCCGCGCGATCTGCCGCGGGTGATGACCGTCGGCCGGCTGGACCTGAATTCCGAGGGGCTGCTTTTGCTGACCAATGACGGTGAGCTCAAGCGCCGGTTGGAACTGCCCACCACCGGCTGGCTGCGCCGCTATCGCGTGCGCGTCAACGGCCAGCCCAATGACCTGACCTTTGCCCCCCTGCGCCGCGGCGTCACCATCGACGGCGAGGAATTCCAGCCGATGGAGATCAGCCTGGACAGCCAGCAGGGCGCCAATGCCTGGCTGACCGTCGGCATCCGCGAGGGCAAGAACCGCGAGATCCGCCGCGCCATGGCCCATGTCGGGCTGATCGTGAACCGGCTGATCCGCGTCGGCTACGGCCCCTTCAAGCTGACCGGCATGGAAGAAAACGAGGTCCGCGAGGTCAAGCGCAAGGTGCTGCGCGACCAGCTGGGCGGGCTGCTGACCGGCGAGACCGACGAAAAACCCCGCAGCTTCCGCGAGCGTGGCGCCGCGCGTTCCGATGACGAGGGCCGCAGCCGTGGCCCCCGCCCGGATGGCGAGCGCCGTCCTTTTGCGCGCCGCGAGGACGGTGAGCGCAAGCCTTTCGTGAAGCGTGAGGATGGCGAACGCCGCCCCTATGCCAAGCGCGAGGACGGGGACCGCAAGCCTTTCGTGAAACGTGAAGACGGCGAACGCCGCCCCTATGCCAAGCGCGAGGACGGGGACCGCAAGCCTTTCGTGAAGCGTGAGGACGGCGAGCGCCGCCCCTATGCCAAGCGCGAGGACGGTGAGCGCAAGCCCTTTGTGAAGCGTGAGGACGGCGAGCGCCGCCCCTATGCCAAGCGCGAGGACGGTGAGCGCAAACCCTTCGTGAAGCGTGAGGACGGGGATCGTAAACCCTATGCCCGTCGTGAAGACGGCGACCGCAAGCCTTTCGCCCGCCGCGAGGATGGCGAGCGCAAGCCCTATGGCAAGCCTTCGGGGTTCCGGGACCGCGCGGATGCGCCGCGGGACGGTGAACGTCCGGCGCGCAGCGGCAAGCCCGGCTTCAAGGGTGGTGAACGTCCGCGCTCGGGCGAGGGTGAGCGGGGTGGCTTCAAGCCTCGGGACGGCAAGCCGGGCGGGTTCAAGCCGCGTGGTGAGGGCGGAAAACCCCAAGGCGACGGCAAGCCCGGTCGCGATTTCAAATCCGGCAAGCCGGGCGGGAAACCGGGCGGCTTCAAGCCGGGTCCCAAAACGAATCGCGCCCCCGCATAGGGGGCGCGACCCGAGGGAAAAGGGCCACGGCGCGGGTAATCCGCGCCGGCTTCGGGGAAATTACTTCGTCAGAATAAGCTTGCCTGCGCGGGTGATGCGCAGGTTGTAGACCTGATCGCCCAGAACGATCAGCGCCTGATTGCCGCCGGCAGTCAGCAATTCGGCATCATATTCGGGCAGGCGTTGCAGGGCGGTCACGCCGGGACGCGTGAATTCGGCGGGGCGGGTCGCGGTCATGTCCTTGTCCTCGTTGCTATCGCGGTGACAGCAACCTGACAAATTCCGTAGGGAATGTCAAAGGAAATTAGTCAGGAATTTTTCCTGAAGAAAATTATATTTATATCAACCGATTCCACGAATGATGCCGCATAAGACAGAGCCGCCGGACCATATTCGGCCCGGCGGCGATTCTACCTGCGCGTGAGGTCGGAGCCAGCCCTGACCTGTCAGCCCTGGCCCAGGCACTCGGTCAGGGATTTGGCCATGCTGCGCAGCGTGGCGGCATAGTGATCGGCGCCGGGGGGCAGCAGGCTGCCCTCGGGGTCCAGCGCGGCGCCCTGGCGCAGTCCGGTGCCCTCGATGACGGTGGCGATCAGGCCGGCATCGTGATTGGCCTCGGGAAAGGCGCAGACGGCGCCCTCGGCCGCGATGCGGTCGCGGATCTCGGCCAGCCGCGCGGCGGACGGGGTCGAGGCGTCGCCAAGACTGACCGGGATTGCCGGTGTCAGCCCGTAATGGCCGGTGAAATAGCCGTAGGCGTCGTGAAAGACCACGAAGGGCTTACCGGCCAGCGGCGCAAGGTTCGATTTCAGTTCGGCGTCCAGCGCGGCAAGCTCGTCGCGTGCCTTGGCGGCATTGGCCGCATAGGTTTTGGCGTTTTCGGGATCGCGTGCGGATAGCGCCTCGGCGATGGCGCCCAGCCAAACCCGGCCATTGCCGGGGGCCAGCCAGGCATGGGGGTCAAGGCCGGAATGGTCGTGGCCTTCCTCGGCATGGCTTTCGTCATGGTCGTGCCCGGATTCGGCTTCATGCTCATGCTCATGCTCATGCTCATGCTCATGATCATGGGCCGCGCTGGCACCAAAATCCTGACGATGCGTGCCGGGCAGGTCCAGCAGCGCCAGCGCCGTGGCATTGGCGGCCAGACCGCTGCCGGCGCGGTCCAGCCAGGGCGTCATCTCGGGGCCGATCCAGATCAGCAGATCGGCCTGTTGCAGGCTGCGGGCCTGACTGGGGCGCAGCTGATAGTGATGCGCGTCGCTGCCCGCCGCGATCAGGGTTTCGGGCTGGCCCAGATCGCCCATGACCTGCTGGACCAGCGCCGCGACCGCGGGCAGGTCGGCGACGACGCGCGGCACCTCGGCATGGGCGGCCAGGGCCGGGGCCAGTGCCAGGGCGGCAAGGGACAGGGAACGAACGGTTTTCATGGGCAGGCTCACTTGCGGAAATGGCAAGGTTATTTATGTTATATCGTAACTCGTCAAGAATATTTGTGATACTGTAACAAAATGACCGATGCCGTCCCTGATCCGTTTCATGATCATGACCATAGCAGTTGCGCCGCCGTGGTCCTGCGCCGCGCCGAGGAGCAGACCCGGGCCGAAGGCGTGCGCCTGACCCCGGTGCGCCGCCGCACGCTGGAAATCCTGCTGGAATCGCATCGCGCCATGGGCGCCTATGAGGTTCTGGAAAAGCTGGCGGCGGACGGCTATGGCAAGCAGCCCCCGGTGGCCTATCGGGCGCTGGAATTTCTGGTCGAGCAGGGCTTTGCCCATCGCATCCAGCGCCTGAACGCCTATGCCGCCTGCCTGTCGCCCGAACGCAACCATGCGCCCGTCTTCCTGATCTGCCGCAGCTGCGAGCAGGTGGCCGAGGCCGATGCCTCGGCGCTGCGCGGCGCCTTGCAGGATCTGGCGGCGCGGTCCGAATTCACCCCCGAACGGATCACGGTCGAATTGCTGGGCCTTTGCGCCCGCTGCAGCGCGGAAGCCGCCGCATGAACGCGCTGATTCGGGCCGCCGATCTGTCGGTCAGCCATGGCGGGGCCGATCTGCCGGTGCTGCGTCATGTCGATTTCCGCATCGATCCGGCCGAGATCGTGACCGTGGTCGGGCCGAACGGCTCGGGCAAGTCGACGCTGGTGCGGGCGCTGCTGGGGCATGTCGCCGCCCAGACCGGCCGGGTCGATCGTCTGCCCGGTCTGCGCATCGGCTATGTGCCGCAGCGCGTCCATATCGATCGCGCCATGCCGATGACGGTGCGCCGCTTTCTGTCGCTGCCGGTCCGCGTCAGCGATGCGGATGCCCGCGCGGTCCTGGAGCGCACCGGCGTGCCGGGGCTGGAAGGCCGCCAGATCGGCGCGCTGTCGGGCGGCCAGTTCCAGCGCGTGCTGCTGGCGCGGGCGCTGCTGAACGATCCGCAGCTGCTGGTGCTGGACGAGCCGACGCAGGGGCTGGACCAGCCCGGCATCGTCGCCTTTTATCAGCTGATCGAGGAGGTCCGCGCCCAGACCGGCGTCGCCGTGCTGATGGTCAGTCATGACCTTTTGGTGGTGATGCGGGCCTCGGACCGGGTGGTCTGCCTGAACGGCCATGTCTGCTGCGAGGGGACGCCACAGGCGGTCAGCGCCGCCCCGGCCTATCGGGCGCTGTTCGGCATGGATGCGCAGGGCACGCTGGCGCTTTACCGTCATCACCACGATCACGACCACGACCATGTGGTGGAGGCGGGACATCATGTCCACGGCCCCGATTGTGCGCATGAACATCATCACCGGGACCATCATGCTTGACGACTTCCTGATCCGCGCGATCCTCGCGGGGCTTGGTCTGGTGCTGGCGACGGGGGCGCTTGGCTGCTTTGTCGTCTGGCGGCGCATGGCCTATTTCGGCGATTCGACCGCGCATGCGGCGATTCTGGGCGTGGCGCTGAGCCTGGCCTTTTCCATGCCGATCTATCTGGGCACACTGGGGATCGCCCTGGGCATGGCGCTGGCGGTGGCCTATCTGACGGCGCGCGGCCAGCCGATGGACACGGTGCTGGGGGTGCTTGCCCATAGCGCGCTGGCGCTGGGGCTGGTTGCGGCCAGTTTCGTACCCTCGATGCGGACCGGGCTTGATGCCTATCTGTTTGGCGACATTCTGGCCGTCACCCGCACCGATCTGATCTGGATCTGGGGTGGGGCCGCAGTGATCGCGGGGCTGCTGATCTGGCGCTGGCAGCGGCTGGTCACGGCCTCGGTCAACGAGGAACTCGCCATGGCCGCCGGCATCGATCCAGCGCGCGAAAGGCTGATCCTGTCGCTGGCTTTGGCGCTGGTGGTGGCGATTGCGATTCGGCTTGTGGGGGCGCTTCTGATCTCGGCCATGCTGATCGTTCCGGCCGCGACCGCACGCGGTTTCGCGCAAACGCCTGAACAGATGGCGGGTTCCGCGACGCTTATCGGGGCGGTCGCGGTGCTGGGCGGGCTTTCCGCAAGCCTTTGGCTTGACAGCCCGGCAGGGCCGTCGATCGTTGCCGTATCTGCGGTGATTTATGCTGTGTCCTTAGTGGTTTACCGAAGGTAAATCCGGTTCCCCGATGCGCGGGAACCTGCGGGCGGGGCGCGCAAAAACGGCAGGAACTTGCCCATAGTTCAGCGTGTTGGCGAATATGCAACAGTTGCCCGTATGGCGTGTGATCCGCTCGTCAAGACCGCTTCCCAACTCCTTGGGATTATGCGACTGTCGCTGCGATGCTGCTGGAAACGGCAGCCTTCAAAGTACTGAACGGAGCATGATCATGACCAAAATCGCTACCTTCGCCCTGGCCCTTGGCCTGACGGCCTCGTCGGCTCTGGCCGGCGGCTATGTCGCCCCCGTTGTTGAAGTTGAGCCGGTCGTCGTTGACGAGAAGCCCGCTTCGTCGAACGCTGGCCTCGTCGTTCCCGCCCTGCTGCTGCTGGGCGTGATCGCTGCCGTCGCTTCGGACGACGACGACGATGATGACGACTCGAGCAACTAATCGTCCGTAAGGACTTTTGGTTCAAAGGGCTGGCCTTCGGGTCAGCCCTTTTCCTTTGCGCAGATCCCAGGGACTGAAGCTCAGATCCCGCCCGCAAGGCTAAAGCACCGGAAACGAAAAGGCCCCGCATCGCTGCGGGGCCTTTCGTCTGCCGGGATCAGGCTGCGCTCAGGGGCGCAGCTCCTGAATGGTGACATAGCCCAGATCCGGGCCGATCCACTGGCGTGAGACGGTGATCCGCCCGCCCTGAACCATGTAATTGTTCTGGAACTCCAATGCGCCCGAGCGGCAGCTTTCCACGATGACGCCCGGCTTGGGGCCGCCGCCGATGCTGCAGTCCAGTGTCAGCGGGCGCTCCAGCCCGTCGCCGGTCCAGTAGCGCATGACACGCTGGGCCTGACCGCTGCGGCCGGCGCGGATCAGTGCCGCCGAGGACGACATCTCGGCCACCGACAGGTCGTGGCCCAGACCGCGCGTGCCGGCCAGCATGCCGCCGCGCAGGATCAGCGCCTGCTCGTTCTTGGTCATATAGGTCCGCTGTCCGGCATTCTCGCCGGTCATCGCCATGACCTGCGTGGTCTTCATCCGCTCAAGTCCGACAAGGATCAGCGGGCCGGGATTGACCCGCAGCGCCTCGGCCGCCATAGCCGAGGGATCGGGCGCGGGCTGGGCGGCGGCATCCTTGCCGGCAGCCTTAGCGGCGCTTTGCTTGACCGCCGTCACCAGCATGCCCCGGATCGAGCCCTCGCTGCCGGCATTGCCGCAGGCGGCCAGCATGGCCAGCATGGCCACGCCGAACGTGGCGCGCATCATCTTGCGGTTCATCGCCAGAACCTCCCCCAACCTTGATAGAGCTGGCCCGAATGGCTGTCGCGGACCTTGTCGTAAAGCCGTCCCTGCACGCGCAGGCGCGAGCCGCCATCGCGCGAGAGCGACCGGATATCGCCGCCGACGCGACGCAGCGAGGGCTGGCCCGTGCCCCAGCCCAGCGGGATGGAGAGCGTGACGCCCTTGTCGAAGGAGCCTTCGCCGAAGTCCTCGGCGCTCATGTCAGTCTTGGTGACCCAGGCGCCGACGCGCCAGCCATTGGCGAATTCGCGCGACAGCGTCACCGTGGCGCCCTTGTCGCCAGCCAGATACTTGCCGACCGCAAGCTCGGCGGCGATGCCATTGTCGAATTCGTAATAGGCCGAGACATGGCCGGTGGTGACCTCATAGTCGCGGAAGCCGAAGACATCGCGGAAGTCGCGTTTCTTGACCCGGTTGATCTCGGCGCCGATGGCCAGCGGCGAGCTGGCCGGCCACCACAGCACCTCGCCCGAGACGCCGCCAAAGGTGCGCTCGAGCAGACCCACGGTGACGCGGCTATAGACCGTGTCGGTGGGCTTGGCATACCAGGCCAGCGTCAGGCGCGGGATCGTCGGGCTTTTATTGCCCTGATACATGCGCCCGTCGGAACGCACGCGCGGCACGCCGTTCTCGTCATAGTCGCTGTCCAGCGCCTCGTATTCCTCGACGGTCATGTTGCCGGGGGCTTCCTGCTCCTGGTTGCCGAAGGCGCGCTGGCGGACGCTGCCGGCCAGGATCAGGCCGGGCATCAGCTCGTATTCGGCCTCAAGCTCGGCGCCGATCTCATAGCGGAAGGGCTCGTCCGGGTCGAAGAGCGAGGTCGAAAGATAGGGTTTCAGCGCCCAGCTGAAGCGCGGGAACATGCCCGGCGTGCGCACCAGATTGCCCGGGCGCGGATCGGCATTGGTCAGCACCGCGACATTGGCGATCTGGCTGGCCTCGGTGTTTTCCAGCCGCTCGACATCCGAGCGGCGCAGCGTGATCGAGGTCGTCGGCAGACCGTCCTCGGAGGAGGTGATGACCAGCGTCTCGACCGAGGGCGGCAGAGCGCGCGTCATCAGCCGCGCGGTGCGGCCGATGGCCTCGGCGCGCTGCATGTAGCGGTTGTTGCGGATGCGGACCTCGGCGCGGTTGGCGTCCAGCGCCATCGATTCCAGCACCTGACCCTCATCGGCCAAGGCGTCGCCAAGCGACTTCTGGATGGCGGGATGCGCGGTCGGATCGGCCGCCCATGCGCCCGACCAGCCATCCGGGTCGGCGCTTTGCGCGACGCGCGGACGCACCGGCGCCGGGGCCTTTTCCAGACCCGAGGGGAAGGGCGACTGGCTGGGATTCATGGCGACGCTGAATTGCACGCCGACCTGCTTGCTGCCCAGAACATAGCCGGCCAGCTGGTAATTCTCGCCCATGCGATAGGTGATGCCCAGGTTCAGGCGGTTCTTGAGCTCATCGCCATCGCTCAGCCAGACGCTGCGCTGGCAATTGTCGGCATCGCCGGTTTCGCAGGCATAGCTGTCGCCCGAATATTCGGCGGTCAGGTAAAGCTTGTCGGTGGCCTGCCAGGTGGCGCTGAGAAAGGGCGCCATCTCGCCGCGGAACCAGGCATCGACATTGGGCTTGCCGCCCAGTTCGGCATCCGGGTCGGGGCGGTCGCCGAAGGGGCTGCCGATGCCGCCCTGCTGGGCCAGACGGCCCCAGCCCAGACCGGCGCTGACGCGCAGGCGGGGGGTGATGGTCTTGGTGGCGACGATATATTCGGCGCCGTAATAGCCGGTGCCCATGAAGTCCTGCATGCCGATGGCCATGGCCGGGCGCCAGCCGTTCGGATCTTCGTCAAGGAACTGGTAGCGCAGGTCGAAGCTGCGGTCCCAGACATAGCCGCGGCTTTCCTCGGTGCTGTCAAAGCGCGAATAGCGCAGCGCCACCGTCAGCCGGGGCAGGGCCTGGAACACGATCGAGTTCTTCCGCGACAGGTCCGTATAGGCGATGGTCGCGCCCAGCGTGGCGTCGGGCAGCATCTCGGCGGTCGGCGTGTCGATGGCGCCGGGCATGCCATAGCTGTTCAGGATATTGCCGATCAGCGGATCGGCATGGCCCAGACTGGTCGCGGAGCCAAGCAGCAGCGTCACCGGCACGGTCGAGGCCAGCAGGCGGCGGGTCAGGGTCGAATGGGCGCGCATCGGCGGGTCCTCTCAGGTCTTGGCCCGCGACACGGGCCTCGGGCTGGCGCAATCCGCGCGACCGGGGCCGCGCGGATCGGGGGGCGTCATTGGCTGGGGGCCGTGGTTTCGGCCGCAGGCGGGGTCGGCGGCAGGATCAGCTGCGGCGCCGGCACGGCATTGCCTGCCGGAGCAGCGGCTGGAGGCGCCGCCGGGGGTGCGGCCGGTGCCGGCGTGCTGGTCGAGGGCATGGCCGGGGTCGTCGGCGTCGCGGGGGCGGGGGCTGCCGGGGTAGCCGTCGCCGGTGCCGGGGTTGTCGCCGGTGCCGGAGTGGTCGCAGGCGTCGTCGCCTCGGCCGGGGCCGGGGTGGCGGCGGGCTTGGGCGCGGCCGGTTTCGGCTGGTTCTTGGGCTTCGGCGCTGCCGACGAGGCGCGGGTCTGCGCCTTGGGCATGGTGTCGGTCGGCTGGGCGCAGCCGGTCAGGCGCTGGCTGCCGACGCGCAGGCGTGCGGTGAAGGGCGTCTTGACATCGCCCGCCTCGCAGGCGGCGGCCTGAATGTTCAGCGAAAACACCGAACCGTTCATGGTGCCGATGAATTCGACACCCTTGGCATAGGTCATGCGGCGCACGCTGACGCCCACCGATTTCGCGCCGGGCCGTTCATATACGGCAGTCTTGTCGGCGGCGGTCACCGTCCAGCCGGCACCTGCGGCGCGGAACATGGCGGTGTTCATGGTGCTGGCCTCGGCGGTCGAGACGGGGATGATCGCGGCGCCGGTTTCGATCGGCTGTTCCAGCGGCGACACGCCGGGCGGGCCAACATGGCCCTTGGCGGCAGGTTCGGCGCCTTTCTGAAACGGCAATTCGCCGCAAGCGGCTAGGGCCACTGTCATGGAGAGAACGGCGAAAGCCGAACGGAATTTCATCTGCTCTGTCCCGGTTCCTTGGTTTTGCTTGTGGATATTCGCTACACAAACCCCATGACATGGGCAAGCAAAGACAGGCGCGCCCCCGCAGGAAAGCCGCGACATGCGCGATTTATCGCACGCTTTTCAGCAGTTCGGGACGTTGACGGCCAGCCCGCCCAGCGAGGTTTCCTTGTATTTCTCGCTCATGTCGGCGCCGGTCTGGCGCATGGTCTCGATGGCCGAGTCCAAGGGCACGAAGTGATTGCCGTCGCCGCGCAGGGCAAGGCTGGCCGCCGAGACCGCCTTGATCGCGCCCAGTCCGTTTCGTTCGATGCAGGGCACCTGCACCAGCCCTTTGACCGGGTCGCAGGTCATGCCCAGATGGTGTTCCAGCGCGATTTCGGCGGCGTTCTCTACCTGCTGGGGCGTGCCGCCCAGAACGGCGCAAAGCCCCGCCGCAGCCATGGCGCTGGCCGAGCCGACCTCGGCCTGACAGCCGCATTCTGCGCCCGAAATGCTGGCATTGTGCTTGATCAGCCCGCCCACCGCCGAGGCGGTCAGCAGGAAATCGTCCAACTGGCGCTCGGATGCGCCGGGGACATGGTCCAGCCAATAGCGGATGACGGCCGGCACCACGCCCGCCGCGCCATTGGTGGGGGCGGTCACCACCTGCCCGCCGGCGGCGTTTTCCTCGTTCACGGCCATGGCATACATGGACATCCAGTCGTTGATGACATGGGGCGCGGTCAGGTTCATCCCGGCCTCGGCCTTCAGCGCGGCATGGATGCCGGCGGCGCGGCGCCGGATCGACAGCCCGCCGGGCAGGATGCCGCCGGTGGCGATGCCGCGATCCATGCAGTCGCGCATCACCTGCCAGATATGATGGATCCCGGCCGAGATCTCGGCATCGGTGCGAAAGACGCGCTCATTCTCGCGCTTCATGGCGGCGATGGATTTGCCCGAATTTTCGGCCATGTGCAGCATCTCGGCGGCGCTGGCAAAGGGATGGGGCACCTTGGGCGAGGCATCGGTGCGGGTGTCGTCGCCGCGCGCGGCCAACTCGGCCTCGGTCAGCACGAAGCCGCCGCCGATGGAATAATAGGTCTGCTGATAGATCACGTCGCCCTGCGCGTCGGTGGCCATCAGGATCATGCCATTGGCATGTCCGGGCAGGGCGCGGTCGAAATCAAAGATCAGGTCGCGCGCCGGGTCGAAGGCCAGATCGCCCAAGCCCTCGGGCGACAGGGTTTTGGTGTCGCGGTTCTCGGCCAGCACGGCCTCGGCGGCCTCGGCATTCATGGTCTCGGGCAGAAAGCCGGCCAGCCCCAGGATGGTGGCGCGGTCGGTCGCGTGACCCTTGCCGGTGAATGCCAGGCTGCCATGCAGGCTGGCGCGCAGCCCGTGGGTGCGAAAGGGCCGGGCGCGCAGCGAATCCAGAAACCGCCCGCCCGCCACCATCGGCCCCATCGTATGCGAGGACGAGGGCCCGACGCCGATCTTGAAGATGTCGAAGACCGAAAGAAACATGGTGCGGCTCCCTCATGGATCGGTGGCGGTGATTGGTGGCTAAGGGGCAGTCTAGCCCCGGCGCCGCCGCCCGACCAGAGCGGCTGCGACGCGCGGGGCGAAGCTCTGCGACATTTGACGAGTTGCTGACTGCACGTTATTTAGGCATATCGCATAAAATCACGGCAGATTCCAGCGCCCGCCCCGACGTCGTCAAACCGGGCATCCGCCGCATTCTTTCGCATCCTGCGCACACGGCATACGAGTTTCCTATGACATTGCCCGACCCCCTCATCCTTGGCAGCATGCGGCTTGGCCCGCCGGTCTTTCTTGCCCCCATGGCGGGAATCACCGATTTGCCGTTTCGCCGCGCGGTTGCGCGTCACGGCGGGGCGGGGCTGATGGTCAGCGAAATGGTCGCCTCGACCGAGATGGTGACGCCGCGCCCCTCGACCCGCGCCGCCGTCCGCGCCAAGGCCCTGACCGAGGGCGTGGCCCCGGTCAGCGTCCAGATCGCCGGGCGCGAGGCGGGCGCCATGGCCGAGACCGCGCGCATCGTCGCCGGGATGGGCGCGCGGATCGTCGATATCAATATGGGCTGCCCGGCCAAGAAGGTTACGGGCGGGCTGTCGGGGGCGGCCTTGATGCGCGATCTGGACCACGCGCTGGGTCTGGTCGAGGCGGTGGTCGCCGCCGTCCCCGACCTGCCGGTGACGCTGAAGATGCGGCTGGGCTGGGATCAGGATTGCCTGAACGCGCCGGAACTGGCCGCGCGCGCGGCCGGGGCAGGTGTGCGGATGCTGACCGTGCATGGCCGGACGCGGGCGCAGTTCTATACCGGGCAGGCCGACTGGCGCGCGATCCGCGCGGTCGCGAACCTACCGGGCAGGCCGCCTCTGGTCGCCAATGGCGATGTGGTCGATGCGGCCTCGGCCCGCGCGGCGCTGGAACAATCGGGGGCCGAGGCGGTGATGGTCGGTCGCGGCGCGCAGGGCGCGCCGTGGCGGCTGGCCGAGATCGCGCATGCGCTTTGGGGCACGCCCGCGCCGCAGGTGCCGCAAGGCGCGGCACTGGCCGAGGCCGTGGCCGAACATTATCAGGATATCCTGTCCCTTTACGGGCGCGAGCTGGGCCTGCGCGTCGCCCGCAAGCATCTGGGCTGGTATGCCGAAGCGAACGGCGCCCCGAACCGCGCCGAATTGCTGCGCGCGCCCACGCCCGAGGCGGCGCTGGACGCGATCCGCGCCGGGTTTTCGGATGCTCCTGACACAGCGACCCCCGCGACGGTGGCATCATGACCCATCGCGGCCGCGCCGAGCTGATCCCCGACCCCGAGGTTGAACGCACGACCGGCTTTCACCCCGCCGTGGTCGGGCCGAACTGGTCGGCGCTGCCCTTGCCCGCCGTCATCCTGGATGCCGAGGGGCGCATCGCCGCCATGAACGATCTGGCGGAATCCTTTCTGAACATCTCGTGCCGGTCGTCGCTGGGCCAGCCGCTCGAAGGGCCGGAAATGGCCAAAAGGCTGCGCATCGTGCCCTCGATCGCGACCATTCTGGAACGCGTGCGCGAGGGGCACGAGGCGATGAACCGCGCCGGCGTCCGCTTTGAGATCGGCGACCGCCTGGGCGGGCACAGCGACCGCTATGCGACGCTGCATGCCGGGCCCGCGCCCAGCCCGGCCGGCGGCACCGCCATCCTGATCGCCCCGCAAGAGGGCGGCGGGCGGCTGGGGCAGGGGCAGGCGGCGCGCTCGGCCGCGCGCTCGGCCATCGGCATGGCGGAAATGCTGGCGCATGAGATCAAGAACCCGCTGGCCGGCATTCGCGGCGCCGCGCAGCTGATCGGCATGAACCTGCGCCCCGAGGACAAGGACCTGGCCGACCTGATCGTGGCGGAATCGCGCCGCATCGTGGAATTGCTGGATCAGGTGGAACGCTTTGGCGACACCTCGGCCCCGAAGCTGGCGGCGGTCAATATCCATGACGTGCTGGAGCGCGTGCGCCGCTCCGCCGCCGTGGGCTTTGGCAAGGGGCTGAAGATCGTGCCCGATTACGACCCCTCGTTGCCTCCGGCGCTGATCGATGCCGACCAGATGGTGCAGGTCTGCCTGAATCTGGTCAAGAACGCCGCCGAGGCCATCCATCGCGCCGGGCGCAAGACCGGCACCATCCGCATCCACAGCTTTTACGACGGCGCCCTGCGCCTTGCCCCGACCGAGGCCGAGCCGCAGGGCCGCAGCCTGCCCCTGCAGATCGAGATCGAGGACGACGGCCCCGGCATTCCCGACAGCATCGTGGCCGAGGTCTTTGAGCCCTTTGTCTCGGGGCGCGAGAACGGCACCGGGCTGGGGCTGGCGCTGGTCTCGAAGATCATTGCCGACCACGGCGCCTGGATCGCGCTGGAATCGCGCCCCGGCCGCACCGTCTTTCGCCTTTCCCTGCCCAAAGCCTGAGGTATCCCATGGACGGCACCGTTCTGATCGCTGACGACGACCGCACCATCCGCACCGTTCTGACGCAGGCGCTGACCCGCGCCGGCTGCCGGGTACATGCCACCGGCTCGCTGGCGCAGCTGTCGCGCTGGGTCGAGGAGGGGCGCGGCGATCTGGTCATCACCGATGTGATGATGCCCGATGGCAATGGCATCGACATGATCCCGGCGATCCGCAGCGCCCGGCCGGACCTGCCGGTGATCGTGATCTCGGCCCAGAACACCATCGTCACCGCCATCCGCGCGACCGAGGCGGCGGCCTTTGAATATCTGCCCAAGCCCTTTGACCTGCCCGACCTGATGAGCAGCGCGGGACAGGCGCTGTCGCGCCGGGTCCGCAAGGCCGAGCCGGCCCCGGCGGTCGCGCCCAGCCTGACGCCCGTGCCCGAAAACGCCGCTGACCCGACTTTGCCGCTGATCGGCCATGCCCCGGCGATGCAGAACCTGTTTCGCATGGTGGCGCGGGTGCTGAATGCCGACCTGCCGGTGATGATCGCGGGCGAGGCGGGGGTGGGCAAGACCGTGGTCGCGCGCTCGTTTCACGATCTGTCGGACCGGCGCGACGCGGGTTTCGTGGTGCTGACCTCGGCCGATCTGTCCGAAGAGGCGATCCACCGCGCGGGCGAACGCGCCCAGGGCGGCACGCTGCTGGTCGAGGACCCGGCCGGGTTCGACAGCGCCGCACAGGCCCGGCTGATCGGCATGATCGAGACCTGGGAGGCCGGGCCAAGCCGGCACCAGATGCCGCGCCTTGTTTCGACCACCGGACCCGAACCGCAGACGGATGTGGCCTCGGGGCGGCTGCGGGCGGATCTGTATTACCGGCTGGCGGGGGTGACGATCAGCGTGCCGCCGCTGCGCGCGCGCGTCGATGATATCCCGCCGCTGGCCCGGCATCTGCTGGCGCGGGCCGCGGCGCAGGGCCTGCCGCAGCGCGCCCTGTCACAGGGCGCGGTGGCGCTGATCCGCGCCCATCCCTTTCCCGGCAATGTGCGCGAGCTGGAAAACCTGATGCGCCGGCTGGCCCTGACCGCCGCCGGGACCGAGATCTCCGAATCCGAGGTGCGCGGCGCGCTGCTGGAATCCGGGCTGCAGCCGCAGGCCCCGCCATTGTCCGTCGCGGCCGCGAATGCGCGCCCGGCCTCCGTGACCGTGGGGGCCGCACCGCAAGGCCCCGCCCCGGCCATGGCCGAGCCGGCAAACATGCGGCTGGCGCAATCGGTGGAAATGCATCTGCAACGCTATTTCGATCTGCATGGCGATCATCTGCCGCCGCCCGGCCTTTACGACCGAATCCTGCGCGAGATCGAAAAGCCCCTGCTGGAGCTGGCGCTGGATGCCACCGGCGGAAACCAGCTGCGCTGCGCCGATCTTTTGGGCATCAATCGCAATACGTTGCGCAAGAAACTGACGGATCTGAATATCGAAGTGACAAGGCGTCGCAAACTGATGTAAAACCGCCACAGATGGCCGCGCGAGAGTCGCGCAGCGGCCACAGGAAAGCCGCGGCACAGCGGCAGAACCGTGGGGTCGGACAAGGTGACAGGCGCGCTGTCCAAAGGAACCTGGGAACGCGTCGCGAAATTGCGGCGCAAGCGGGGCTTTCGCAACGCCACCACATTGGGGCTGGTCCTGCTGGGACCGGCGCTGGCGGCGCTGACATTTGCCGTCATGGGACCCTTTGCCAGCGCAAGTGCCGGGCGCACCATGCTGCGGCTGGTGCTGCTGGCGGACCTGATCTATCTGATCGTGCTGACCGGGCTGGTGGTCACGCGCATGACGCGCATCGTCGCGGCGCGGCGCAAATCTGCCGCCGGATCGCGGCTGCATCTGCGGCTGGTGGGCGTCTTTGCCACCATCGCGCTGGTGCCGACGGTGCTGGTGGCGCTGTTCGCCGGGCTGACCGTCAATATCGGGCTTGAAGGCTGGTTTTCGAACCGGGTGCAGCAGGTGGTCTCGACCTCGCTTTCCGCCGCCGAAGCCTATCAGGAGGAACACCGCCGCGACCTGACCAAGGACGCCAAGCTCTTGGCCGGGGCGCTGGCAGATGCGGCGCGCAAAAGCCCGATCCTTGACGATGGCATGATGCGCGAATGGCTGGGGCAGGGGCAAGCGCTGATCCAGCGCGGACTGCGCGAGGCCTATGTGATCGACGGGCGCGGCAATATCCGGGCGCGCGGCGAGCGCAGCTATCAGTTCTGGTACGAACAGCCCTCGGCCACGCAATTCGATCAGGCCAGCGCCTCCGGGCTGGTGCTGATCGAGGACTGGCAGAACAACGAGTTCCGCGCGCTGGTGCCGCTGCCGCCGATGGCCGACCGCTATCTTTACGTCACCCGCGATGTCGATGGCAGCCTGCTGGGGCTTTTGGACGACACCCGCCAGACGGTGGGCGAATATCAGCGGCTGGAACAGGAACGCGGTCGCGTCCTTCTGGAATTTTCCTTGCTTTACTTGGGTTTCGCGCTGCTTCTTGTGGCGGCGGCGATGTGGTTGGGCCTGTGGTTCGCCGACCGTCTGTCGCGCCCGATCGGGCGGCTGGCCGAGGCCTCGGAACAGGTCGGCAAGGGCAATCTGGACCTGCAAATCCCCGAACCCGACACCGGGGACGAGATCCAGACGCTGGGCCAAAGCTTCAACCGCATGACCCGGCAGCTGAAACAGCAGCGCGTCGAGCTGGTCGAAAGCTATCGCGCCGCCGATGACCAGCGGCGGCTGTTCGATTCGGTGCTGTCCTCGGTCACCTCGGGGGTGATCGGGCTGGATGCGGCGGGCGAGATCGACTTTCTGAACCGCTCGGCCACGCGGCTTTTGGGGCTGGATCCGGCGCACGACCATGACCGGCTGCTCGCTGAGGCGGTGCCGGAATCCGCGCCGCTGTTCGACCGGCTGCATCAGTCGGTCAATGAATGGGTGCAGGACGAGATCCGTCTGAACCGCGAAGGCCGCGTCGAAAGCCTGCTGGTGCGCATGGCGATCCGGCGCGGTGCGGCAGGGGGGCTGGAAGGCTATGTGGTGGCGCTGGACGATGTGACCGATCTGGTCTCGGCGCAGCGCATGGCGGCCTGGGGCGATGTCGCCCGCCGCGTCGCCCATGAGATCAAGAACCCGCTGACCCCGATCCAGCTTTCGGCGGAACGCCTGAAGCGCAAGTTCGGCCCCATCGCCGGCGACGAGCGCGAGGCGCTTGAGCAATATACCGAGGTCATCATCCGCCAGACCAACGACCTGCGCCGGATCGTGGATGAATTCTCGCGCTTTGCCCGCATGCCTGAACCGGACCGCAAGGAAACCGATATCGCGAAACTCCTGCGCGACAGCGAGCTGATGCAGCGCGACGCCCTGCAAGGCGCCCTGGTCACCGAGATCCCGGATGAGCCGGTGATCGTCGATGCCGATGCCGGCATGATGCGGCAGGTCTTCACCAACCTGCTGAAGAACGCCGGCGAAGCTATTGACGAATTGCGCGAAAACCCGCCCGAGGGCTGGATGGCCCAAGTCCGCGTCGAGATGCGCGTTGCCCCCGACGCGGTGACCATCCGCATCATTGATAACGGTCCCGGCCTACCCAAGGACCGCACGCGGCTTTTTGAGCCTTACGTGACCATGAAACCCGGTGGGACCGGCCTTGGCCTGCCCATCGTCAAGAAGATTGTCGAGGAACATGGCGGCAGCCTGTCGCTGACCGATGCCCCCGGTCAGCAGGGCGCCATGGCCGAAATCCGACTGCCGCGCGAGCGTCAGCCGGTCCGTCTGCCGGCACGTCGCCAGAAACTGGATCAGGAAACTGTGAAATGAGTGATATTCTTATCGTTGATGATGAACGCGACATTCGCGAACTGATTTCGGACATTCTGCGTGACGAAGGCTATGCCACAAGGCTTGCCGCCAATTCCGACGAGGCGGTGGCCGAGCTGAACGCGGGCGAGCCGGCGCTGATGATCCTGGATATCTGGCTGAAGGACAGCAAGATGGACGGGATCGACATCCTCAAGCAGGTCAAGCGCAACAATCCGGACGTGCCGGTGGTGATCATCTCGGGGCATGGCAATATCGAGATCGCGGTCGCGGCGATCAAGCAGGGCGCTTACGACTTCATCGAGAAGCCCTTCAATATCGACCAGCTTCTGGTGGTGATCCGCCGCGCGATGGAGGCCTCGCGCCTGCGGCACGAGAACTCGACCCTGAAACGCGGCGAGACCCGCGCGACCGAGATGCTGGGGAATTCGGCGGCCTTCCGGCGCTTGCGCGAACAGCTCGACAAGGTGGCGAAATCGAATGGCCGGGTCATGTTGACCGGCGAGCCGGGGGCGGGCAAGGAAATCGCCGCGCGCTTCATCCATGCGCTCAGCCCCCGTGCGCGCGAGTCCTTTGTCACCGTGTCCTGCGCCACCATCGAGCCCGACCACATGGAGGAGGTGCTCTTTGGCCGCGAGACCGAAGGCCGCGGCGTCGAGCCGGGGCTGCTGGAACAGGCCCATGGCGGGGTGATCTATTTCGACGAGGTGGCTGACATGCCCCTTGGCACGCAGCCCAAGATCCTGCGCGTGCTGACCGAACAGCAGTTTCAGCGCTCTGGCGGCACCGACAAGGTGCGGGTGGACCTGCGGGTGATTTCCTCGACCAATCGCGACCTGACGGCGGAAATCTCGGCCGGTCGCTTCCGGCAGGAACTTTACGACCGGCTGAACGTGGTGCCGGTCGCCGTGCCCTCGCTTTCCGAGCGGCGCGAGGATATCCCGATGCTGGCCGAGCATTTCATCGAACAGTTCCATACCAATCAGGGCCTGCCACAGCGCGCCCTGCCCGAGGAAACCAGCGCCGCGCTGCAGGCGATGAACTGGCCGGGCAATATCCGCCAACTGCGCAACGTGATCGAGCGAGTGCTGATCCTGGGCGACGGCTCGGGCCCGATCCAGCCGTCCGAGCTGGAAACCCAGGGCGGCGCCTCCAGCAGCGGCGATGCGCTGGCCCTGGGCCCGCAGATCACCAGCCTTGCCCTGCGCGAGGCGCGCGAGCTCTTCGAGCGCGAATACCTGCTGGCGCAGATCAACCGCTTTGGCGGCAATATCAGCCGCACCGCGCAATTCGTCGGAATGGAGCGCAGCGCCCTGCATCGCAAACTGAAATCTCTGGGCGTCGTCGGCGGGGTCCGCGTCGAGGACGAGGTGACCGGGAAATGACCGCGCGAGCGGCGAGGTCCTTTGGATATTTGAGTGAAGAAGAAACAGCCGGCCAGCCTTGTGCGCGGCGTGGATTTCTTCTTCATCCAAATATCCATGCGGCCTTTCCGCCAGCGGTGGGCCTGCGGATCTGGGACGGATGTTTTCCAGTATCCGCCGCCCTTCCCGCGCGTTAGGATCGCGTCTTACGGCGGCAGCAGGCTGGACACAGGATGAAGATCATAATCTGCGGGGCGGGTCAGGTTGGCTGGCACATCGCGCGCCACCTTTCGGGCGAACGCAATGACGTCACCATCATCGATACCAATGCCGAGCTGATCCGGCGCGCCACCGATGCGCTGGACGTTCAGGGCGTGACCGGCTTTGCCAGCCACCCCGACGTGCTGGACCGCGCAGGCGCGCGCGACGCCGACCTGATCATTGCCGCGACCCATTCGGACGAGGTGAACATGGTCACCTGCCAGATGGCGCATTCGGTGTTTCAGGTGCCGCGCAAGATCGCGCGACTGCGCTCGGGCGCCTATCTCGATGCGATCTACTCCGATCTTTATCGCACCGATCACCTGCCCATCGACGTGGTCATCAGCCCAGAGCGCGAGGTGGCGCGGGCGGCCTTGCAGCGGCTTTCGGCGCCCTCGACCTTTGACGCCGAAACCTTTCTGGACGGGCGGCTGCATCTGCTGGGGATCGCGCTGGACCCCGACAGCCCGGTGCTGAACACGCCGCTGCGCCAGCTCAACGACATGTTTTCCAGCCTTTCGGCAATGGTGGCCGGGGTGCGGCGGGGGACCAAGCTGTTCGCGCCCGAGGCGGGCGACCAGCTGTTCGAGGGCGATCAGGTCTATGTCTTTACCCTGGCCGAGGACGTGACGCGCACGCTGGAAATCTTTGGCAAGCCCATCGCGCGTCAGGAAAACGTCGTCATCATCGGCGCCGGCAATGTCGGCCTTGCCGTGGCCCAGGCGCTGGAGGCCCGCCCCGAGCGCATCCGCGTCAAGCTGATCGAGCGCAACCGCGCCCGCGCCGAGGATGCCGCCGACAGCCTGACCCGGACCATCGTCCTGAATGGCGACGGGCTTTCGGCCGAGCTGCTGGAAGAGGCCGCTGTCCCCAAGGCGGACGCGGTTCTGGCCATCACCGATGACGACAAGACCAATATCCTGGCCGCCGTGCGCGCCAAGCAGGCCGGGGCCAAGCTTGCGATCTCGCTGGTCAACGATCCGACGCTGATGTCGATGATGGAGCCTCTGGACATCGACGCCTTCATCAATCCGCGCGCCAGCACCGTCTCGACCATCCTGCGCCATATCCGCCATGGCCGGGTGCGCGACATCTATTCCATCGGCGATGCCGAGGCCGAGGTGATCGAGGCGCAGGTCCTGTCCACCTCGCCCATTGCCGGGCGCCCGGTGCGTGACATTGATTTCCCCGAGGGCGCGCTGATCGGCGCGGTGCAAAAGGGCGGGCGCGTGGTCAAGCCGGTCGGCGATCTGCGCATCGAGGAGGGCGATATCGTGGTGATCTTTGCCCTGGCCTCGGATGTTCCTGAGGTCGAGCGCCTGTTGCAGGTCTCGATCGACTTTTTCTGAGGCGGGCCATGGGCTTTGTGCTGCGCCTGCCGCTGATCGTCATCCTGGCCGGGATCGGCTCGCTCGCGATGATCGTGCCGGGGCTTTATGCCCATGTGCAGGACCTGCACAAGATCGGCTCGATATTTCTGGGCTGCGCGGGGTTGTTCTTTCTGCTCAGCGTGATCCTTGCGCTGTCGACCGCTGATGAGCCCGAGGGGCCGCGCGCGCGCAGCGTGCTTCTGACCATGCTGGGCACCATGGCGGTCCTGCCGGCGATGCTGGCCGTGCCCTTTGCCTTTTCGCTGCCAGATACCGGCTTTTTCAACGCCTGGTGGGAGATGGTCTCCTGCCTGACCACCACCGGCGCCTCGCTTTATTCGGCCGAGCTGCTGGCGCCGCCCCTGCATCTGTGGCGGGCACTGGTCGGCTGGATGGGCGGGCTGTTCATGTTGGTTGCCGCTGTGGCGCTGCTGGCGCCCTTGCGCGTCGGCGGGTTCGAAATCCTTGCCTCGCCCTATGGGCGTGGCGAGCGGTTCGAGCGGCTGCCGCGTTCGGCGGACGGGCGCGCGATCATGATGCCGATGGCGGTGCCTGTTCTGCAGACCGAGGCCGCGGACCCGGTCTATCGGGTGATCCGCGTCGGGCGCGTCGTGCTGCCGCTATATGCCGGGCTGACGGCGCTGATGTGGGTGGCCCTGCTGATGCTGGGCGAGCCGGGGCTGGTGGCGCTGACCCGCGCCATGGGCACGCTCTCGACCAGCGGCATCAGCCCGGTCAGCGGCCCGGCGGGGCAGGGCAGCGGTGTTGTTGGCGAGGTGGTGATCTTTCTGTTCCTGATCCCGGCGCTGTCGCGGCGGTTCTGGCCGGGGGGCCGTGAATTGAAGGTGGGGGCAAGCCTGCTGGATGACCCCGAGCTGCGCATGGCGGCGGGGGCGGTGCTGCTGGTCTCGGTCCTGCTGTTCGGGCGGCATTTCTTTGGCGCCATCGGTGTCTCGCCCACCGGTGCGGTCGGGGTGCTGGAGACGCTGGACAGCGCCGCATCCGCCGCATGGGGCGGGATTTTTACCGGGCTCAGCTATCTGACCACGACGGGGTGGAACTCGCTGGAATGGCAGGGCGCGCGGAACTGGTCCGGGCTCAGCTCGCCCGGGTTGATGCTGGCGGGGCTGGCGATGATGGGCGGCGGCGTCGCCACCACCGCGGGCGGCGTCAAGCTGCTGCGCGTCTATGCGCTGGCGCGCCATTCCGAGCGCGAGCTGGAAAAGATCGTGCATCCCAGTTCGGTCGGCGGTGGCGGCATGCTGGCGCGGCGGCTGCGGCGCGAGGGGGCCTATCTGGCCTTCATCTTCTTCATGCTGTTTGCGATCACGCTGGCGGTGGTGGTGATGATGATCTCGGTCCAGCAGATCGAGTTCGACAGCGCCACCATCCTCTCCATCGCCGCGCTGACGAATACCGGACCTTTGGCGGGGGCGATTCCGCTGACACCGGTGTTTCAGGGCTCGGCCGGCATGGCGGGCGCGCCCTGGCAGGGCTGGGCGGGCCTGCCGGCCGCCACCAAGGCCATTCTGGCGGGGGCGATGGTCCTTGGGCGGCTGGAAACTCTGGCAATTCTGGCACTGCTGTCGCCTGAATACTGGAGGCGCTAGTTCAGTTTCCGATCATCTGCTTGCAAGCCGTCTTTTGCTCGCCTAAGTCTTGAGCCACAGCGATAAGAACAAGGTACCCCGAATGGCCGGCGACAAACAGAACCTTCAGGATGCTTTTCTCAATCATGTCCGCAAGGGCAAGGTTCCGGTCACGATTTTCCTTATCAATGGTGTAAAACTTCAGGGTGTCATCACCTGGTTCGACAATTTCTGCGTGCTTTTGCGTCGCGACGGTCAGTCGCAGCTGGTCTATAAGCATGCCATCTCGACCATCATGCCGGGGCAACCGATCAGCCTCTATGACGGCGAGGACTGATTGGCCGAACTGACGGAAACCCGCGAACGCCCGACCCGCGCCTATGTGATCCATCCCGATCTGGGCAATTCGCGGACCCGCCGCTCGCCCGAGCTGGCGCTGGAGGAGGCGATCGCGCTGGCCCATGCGCTGCCGGCGATCGAGGTCGTGGGCGCCGAGGTGGCCAAGCTGCGCAAGCCCGATGCCGGCATGCTGTTTTCCAAGGGCAAGCGCGAGGAAATCGGCCAGCATATTGCCGCCGCCGCCGAGGGCGAGGGGGCCGAACTGGTTCTGGTCGACGGGCCGGTGACCCCGGTCCAGCAGCGCAATCTGGAAAAGGCATGGGGCGTCAAGCTTCTGGACCGGACCGGGCTGATCCTTGAGATCTTTGCCGACCGCGCCCAGACCCGCGAGGGCGTGTTGCAGGTCGAGCTGGCGGCGCTGGCTTATCAGCGCACGCGGCTGGTCCGGGCCTGGACCCACCTTGAGCGCCAGCGCGGCGGCTTTGGCTTTGTCGGCGGTCCCGGCGAAACCCAGATCGAGGCCGACCGTCGCGCCATCGACGATCAGATGATCCGCCTGCGCCGCCAGCTTGAGCGCGTGGTCAAGACCCGCGAGCTGCATCGCAAGGCCCGTGCCAAGGTGCCCTATCCCATCGTCGCGCTGGTCGGCTATACCAATGCCGGGAAATCGACGCTGTTCAACCGCCTGACCGGGGCTGAGGTCATGGCCAAGGACCAGCTTTTCGCCACGCTGGACCCGACCATGCGGCAGTTGACCCTGCCCGGCGGGCGGCGGGTGATCCTGTCCGACACGGTGGGCTTTATCAGCGAACTGCCCCATGAGCTGGTCGCCGCCTTCCGCGCCACGCTTGAGGAGGTGCTGGCCGCCGACCTGATCCTGCATGTGCGCGACATCAGCCATCCCGAGACCGAGGAGCAGGCCGCCGATGTGGGCGAGATCCTTGACAGCCTTGGCGTCGACGAGGACGTGCCGCTGATCGAGGTCTGGAACAAGATCGACGCGCTCTTGCCCGAGACGCGGGCGGCGCTGCGCCGGACGGATGCGCGGACCGAGGGCGTGCAGGCGGTTTCGGCGCTGACCGGCGAGGGCCTGGACGATCTGATGGCTGCCGTCGATCTGCGGCTGGCCGAGGCGCTGGACGAGCCGCGGATCGAGGCCGAGCTGGTCCTGTCCCATTCCGACGGGCGGCGCCGGGCGTGGCTGCATGGGCAGGGCGTGGTTCTGGGCGAGGAGATGGCCGAGGACGGGGTGCATCTGCGCCTGCGCTGGACCGAGCGGCAAAGGGCGCAGTTCGAGGGGCTGTGAGCGTGGCGCCTGCGGGCGCTGCCGCAATGGATATTTGAGTGAAGAAGAAATGAGGACCGCGCCGGGATGGGCGCGGCCGTTTTCATCTGATTTCAGGCGGGCAGGGCGGCCAGTTCGTGGGCCCAGGGCGGGTTGGCACCGGGGCGCGAGACGGTGATCGCGGCGGCGCGGGTGCCCTGTGAAAGCGCGGCCATGATGGCCTCGGGGGTCAGGCGCGCGAGGCCTTCGCGGCTGAGGACGCCGGCCTGATCCAAGGCGGCCAGAACGCCCGCGTTGAAGGTGTCGCCGGCGCCGATCGTGTCGGCGACCTCGACCCGGACCGCCCTGGCGCTGATGACCTCGCCCGACCAATGCGCGCGCGCGCCGGCAGAGCCGCCGGTCTGGAAGACCACGCGCGGGCCCTTGGTCAGGATCGAGGCGGCGGCGGCCTCGTGGCTGAGATCGGGCATCAGCCATTCCAGATCGTCGCCCGACAGCTTGACCAGATCGGCCATGGCGATGAGCCGTTCAAGCCGCGCGCGATAGGCGTCGGCGTTCTGAATGAAGAAGGGCCGGATATTGGGGTCGATCATCACCGGGATGCGGTGGCGGACGCGTTCGACCAGCGCCTCGATGGCGGCGCCGCAGGGATCGGGGACCAGACTGATGCCGCCGATGAACAGCGCGCTGACCCGGTCGGGGATCTGCGGCAGGTCCTCGGCGGTCAGCATGCGGCCGGCGGAACCTTCGTCGTAAAAGGAATAGCGCGCCTCGCCCCCGGTCAGGGTGACAAAGGCCAGCGTGGTCAGCCGGTCGCTGCGCGGGCAAAGCGAGGTGTCGACATGCGCCTCGGCCAGGGGGCCGAGGAGCGTCTGGCCAAAGCTGTCGCGCGAGATCGGCCAGAGATAGCCCGTATCCGCACCCATCCGCCCCAGCGCTATCGCGGTATTATAGACCGCGCCGCCCGGCAGCGGGCGATAGCTTGCCCCCTCGGGCACCATGTCGATCAGCGATTCCCCCGAACACAGGATCATATGCGCACCTCTTCCCCAGTTAACGCCAGATCGGACAGTCCTCCGTCCCATGGCTCGTGATAGCGGTAACTTCGAGTCGTGGAAAGATCGGGAATCGCGTCCTGTGCGGCGCCGATGCGGACATAGCCGCCCTTTTCGTTCAGCGCGAGCAGGGCGGCGACAAGGGCCAGTGCCAGCAGTACCGCGAAGGCGATCTTCCAGACCGACCATGGCCGTTCGCCTTGCACCCGGCCGGACTGGCCATTCACCACGAAACGGTAGCTTTTGCCATTGTAGCGATAGGCGGCGGTCCAGACCGGCAGCAGGATATGCTTGAAGGTCTCGTCGCGGTGCTGGGTCTCGATGCCGGTGATGCGCTGTTCGTTGCCGCCGATGTCACGGCGCACGTCCATGGCGATGACCCCGGCCATTTCCTGACGGGCGATGTCATGGCCCGAGCCTAGCGGGATCGTATAGCCCTCGGCCAGAAAACCGGCGAGGTATTCGGGCTGATAGGGCATCAGATGCGACAGGTCCCACGGCGTCAGCGCGTCGGTAAAGCGGCGCGGCAGCGAGCTGGCGGCCAGGACCAGCACATCGTCGAAATTCCGCGCGACCTGTCCCGAGACATTGGTCCAGCGCGTGCGGCGGACCTGTTCGGCGACCCGTTGCTGGCGGCCGTTGATTTCGCGCGTCACATAGACCGTCTCGTAATACCAGTCGCCGCGCGCGCCGCTGTAGCGCGAGGCGGTATCGGCATCGAAGGTCCAGAAGGGCGAATAGACGCCGCTCATCTGTTTGCCGCGCCGTGCATAGGCCATCAGCGCCGAGGGGGCGAACCACAGGCCCTTGAGCCAGTCCTCCAGCGCGGCCTTGGCCTGCGGCTCGGTGATGACGAAGGGCAGGACGCCTTGCGGCTTGATCAGGCGCGTGGTGCCGGTATCGGTCACCACGGGCGTTGCGCAGAACGGGCAGGTCGAGGCGTGGCGGTCGCTGGTGATTTCGACCTTGGCGCCGCAATTGGGGCAGGACAGCGTGCGGACGGTTTCTGTCAGGTCGCTGTTCTGGTCGAGGCGCAGCCCCTCGGCCAGCGGCAATTCGCGCAGGCCGGGGGATTTGTGGCCGGCATCCCATTGCAGCGCCCGGCCCGTCGCCGGGTCGCGCAGGATGGCGCTTTCGCCCCAGGGACCGTCCTGCGCCTGCCTTGCGGGGGCGCGGGCCGGGCCGGGGCCGATCTGCTGTTCATGGCCGCAATAGGGGCAGACAAGGCTGTTCTGCCCCGGCGAGAATTCGAGGCTGGCGCCGCAATTCTCGCAGGGATAGCGGAATTCTGACCGGGGCGTCGGCATGCCCGCGTCTTAGCCCTGTTTGGGCAGGGGCGGCGGCGGGGGGGCGATGGTGAAAAGCTGCGCCAGCTCATTCACCTCATCCGCCGCTTTCCAGCCGTCCTGACCAGGGGTCCAGACCAGCGTGTCGCGGGTGAACTTGCCCTCATTGGCGAGGCGGCCCAGCTTGGCGCGGCCATAAGGCCCCTCGGCCTGACCGTCGACGGCGATGTGCCAGACGGTTTCGGGATGCAGGGGCGGCGGGCTTTGCGGGGCAGCCTGCTGCGGCGCAGGGCCCCATGGGCCGCGCTGCATGCCGCCCATGGCCATGCCCATGCCAGCGCCCAGCCCGGCGCCCAGACCCGCGCCCATGCCGCCGCCGGGCTGGGTCGAGGCGTTCAGCATCGTCTCGGATGCCGCATATTGGCCAAAGCGGTTGAGGTCGCCGACAATGCCCATCGAGGTGCGCTTGTCGAGCATCTTTTCAACCTCATCCGGCAGGCTGATGTTTTCGATGTAGAATTCGGGAATGGTCAGGCCGTAGCCGGCGACCGTGGGGCTGATCGCCTTGGCGACCAGCTGGCCGAATTGCTGGGTATTGGCGGCCATGTCCAGAACCGGGATGCCCGAGCCCGCGATCATGCGCGAGAATTCCTGCACGATGATGTTGCGCAGTTGGAAGCTGATCTCATCGGCGGTGAATTCGCCGTCGGTGCCGACGATTTCCTGCATGAACTTGCCGGGATCGGTCACCCGCATCGAATAGGTGCCAAAGGCGCGCAGCCGCACCGGGCCGAATTCCGGGTCGCGCGCGATGACCGGGTTCTTGGTGCCCCATTTCAGGTCGTTGAAGCGCGTCGTGTTGACGAAATAGATTTCCGACTTGAAGGGGCTGCGGAAACCGTGGTCCCAGTGCTGCAGCCGAGTCAGGATCGGCAAGTTGTTGGTTTCCAGCATGTAAAGGCCGGGGCCGAAGACATCGGCCAGTTGTCCTTCGTGGATGAAGACGGCGGATTGCCCCTCGCGCACGGTCAGCTTGGCGCCGTATTTGATCGCGTTGCCCACGGTCGGGAAGCGATAGACCATGGTGTCACGGGAATCGTCGGTCCATTCGATGATCTCGATGAACTCGCCGCCAAGGATGTTGAACAGGGACATGGGTTACCTCGTATCGGGAAGGGGCAGCGGCCCCGTTCGGGTCAGACGTTAGCGCAAGGCGGCGGGTCGATCCATTCACCTTTGCGATCGCCGATGAAGTCGATGTACAGCGCGACGGGCGCGTCTTGGGCATCGTTCAGGCGAAACAGGTGGTAGGCGCCATCGCCATAGCCGCTGCGCGAAACGGGAAAGCGCGTGCCTTCGGGCAGGGTTACGAAACCGGCGGGTTCCTCCATCGGCAATTGGGGCTCCAGCGCGGTGAACAGGTCGCTTCCGGCAAGGTCGAGGATGCGGCCATAGCCGTCCAGCTTTTCCGCATGGCTCTGGTTGGCCAGGGCGGCAAGCCCGGTATCGACGCCGAAGCCGCCGAGCAGGACACCGCAGACCGGCTTGCCCCTGCCAAGGGTCAGCATCAGGGCGGCTGTGTCGTCAAACCCGTCCTGATGGGCCTGAATGACATGGACCTGCGCCGTGCTGGTGGGCAGGCTCTTTGCTGGCGGGGTGGCAAGGCCGGTGAGCGGATCCAGCGCCACCACGCCGCTGCCATCCAGATGATATTCGCCGAGGTCAATCACGGTCCTGCCGGGATCGGCCGAGGCGGCGATCAGCCAGTCCACCGAGGCCGGACGGTCCTGCGCCATTGCCCCGCCCGCCGTGGCGGCGATCAGCAGCAGCGCAAGACCTGCGTTCACACCTCGGTCCCCAACAGCTCGCTGGCGATCTGCAAGACGATGGGGCGGGCCTCGGCCTCGGTCATGCCGGGGCGCAGGCGCGGATCGTAGAGGATCTTCAGGAGCAATTCGTCATGGCGGGTCAGATAGGCGAATTCCTCGTCATCGTTGAAGATCGAGGGGCGCGCGCGCGGGCTGTCATTGGCCAGACCCATGCCCTGGGCCATTTCCTCATGCACGCAGGAACGGCGCAGGCGCGGCGGCAGTTCGGCGCGAATCAGCGCCACCGCCTGCGCATAGACGGGGGAGTTGCCCTGCGAATAGGCAAAGACCGTGCAGTAATTCTGCGGCGACAGATCGCTGAGCGCGGCCACGTCCGAGCGCGGAATCCCCGGCACCAGCGAAGTCAGGCGCGGGCCGATGGCGTGGCGCTCGTCCTCGTTGACGATCAGCACGGTGAAATTGCCGCCCGCGCCCGACAGCCCCACCGGATGGCCGCTGACCTTCTGCAGCCGCGCGGCTAAGCCCGCCACCTCGGCCCGGTCGCGGCTGCGCTCGGCGGGGGCGACGGAATCGCCGAAATACAGCCGCACCTGCACCGGCTGCTGCCAGCGGCGCAGCGGCGCGGGCGCCCCGCGCGACACCAGCGCATCGCCCTGACGGACATACTCGTCATGCAGCGCGATCTGGATGAAATCCTCGGTCAGGCGTTCGGGGGTCAGGGCGATCTCGGTCCCCGGATCGGTGCGCAGGCGGCCGCGCGCGATCAGCGTTTCCTCGATCCCGGCGAGGTATTGGCGCATGTTGGCGCTGGCCGGCGAGGCGGCGGCCGCAGTCGCACGCGCATTGGCGGCGCGGGCATCCTCGGCCCGTTCGCGGCGCAAGGCGGCCTGATCGACGCGCGGCAGGTCCGGCTTTTCGGGCGGGGCCGTGGCGTCGATGCCGGGCGAGGCCGGCGGGGTGCCGGCGGGGTCGGCGCAGGCGGCAAGAAGCGCCAGCGCCGCTAGGGCGAAGGGCAGGCCGGCGCGCGGCCTGCGGGCAGAAAGGATCGGGGTCACGGCGTCGCAGATCGTCCGGCTGTTGCAGGGGCAGGGTTGGCGGGGCGGGCGCTGGCCGAAGACAGCGACTTGCGCAGCTCGGTCTCCATCACCTTGAGGTCCTCCTCGGCGGCGGCGCGGCGGGTGCGGCCCTCATCGGCGATGCGCAGGCTGTCCTCGATGGTCGAGATCAGCTCGGCATTGGCGGTGCGCACGGCCTCGATGTCGAAGACGCCGCGCTCGATCTGGGTGCGGATCTGGGCATTGGCCTGACGCAGGTTCTTGGCGTTGGCGGTCAGCAGGTCGTTGGTCAGGTCGTTGGCGTCCTTGACGGCGCGGGCGGCCTCGGCACTGCGCTGGATGGTGACGGCCTGCGCCAGCTGGGTTTCCCAAAGCGGCACGGTATTGACCAGCGTCGAGTTGATCTTGGTGACCAGCGACTTGTCGTTTTCCTGAACCAGCCGGATCGAGGGCAGCGACTGCATGGTCACCTGCCGGGTCAGCTTGAGGTCGTGGACACGGCGTTCCAGATCGTCGCGGGCCGAGCGCAGGTCGCGCAGTTCCTGCGCGGCCATGACCTTGTCGTTCTCAGGCGCGGCCTCGACGGCGGCGGCCTTGGCGGGGATCTCGTCGCGGTCGATCTGCGCCAGCTTTTCCTCGCCGGCGGCGATATACAGCGCCAGCTCGTCATAGAAGTTCAGCGTGCGTTCATAGAGCACATCGAGCGACTTGATGTCCTTCAACAGCCGGTGCTGGTGGCCGTCCAGATCCGAGCTGATGCGGTCGATCTGGGACTGCACCTTTTCGTAATTGGCGACGAATTTCGCGAAAGGCGCGGTGCGGCCCAGCAGCTTTTCCCACCAGCTGCGTTCGCGGCGCACATCCAGTTCGCTGACCGAAAAGCCGCGGATGGTGGTCACGATATCGCGCAGGGATTCCCCGGCGGGGCCGACGTCCTTGTTCTTGACATCGGCCAGCATGGCCTGGCTGATTTCCTGCAATTCGTTCTGGGCGCGGGCGCCGAAATGCACGATCGAGCCGGAATCGCGGATATCAAGCTCGGCGATGCGGCGGCGGATTTCCTCGGCCACGGCGGGCTCGGCCCCGGTCAGGGTCGGGGCGGCGGCGGGTGGCTCTGGCAGAACCATGGCTGTCACTGTCTTGATCTCGTCCAAGGCGGCTTCAGCACTGGCTTGGGTCTGCGTGGTCATCCGGTCGTCCTTTCGTGGGTCATTTCAGGACCGGCCGCAGAATAGGCCGATTCCCAAGGGATGCAACGAGAGGCCACCCCGAAAGTTCCCGTTCCGCGAAAGCTGTGGCGGTGCTGTGGCTTTCCTGCCGGTATGGCGCACATGGGCGGGCCCCGGCCGGTCGGGCCGCATGGCGTTGCGCGCCGGGCGGGGGGCGTGTAGAAACCAAGCGATTATGCGTTGCGAAGGAGCCTGTGGATGCGCAGAGTTGTCGTCACTGGTCTGGGAATGGTCACGCCGCTGGCCTCGGGGGTCGATGAGACCTGGACGAGGCTTTTGGCCGGAGAATCCGGGGCCGGGCCGATCACCCGTTTCGACGCCAAGGATGTGGTGACGAAATATGCCTGCGAGATCCCGTTTGGCGACGGCAGCAACGGGACCTTCAATCCCGATGACTGGATGGAGCCCAAGGATCGTCGCAAGGTCGATGATTTCATTCTTTACGGCATGGCCGCCGCCACGCAGGCGGTGGCGGATTCCGGCTGGGTTCCGGCTAACGAGGAGGACCGCATCCGCACCGGCGTGATGATCGGCTCGGGGATTGGCGGGCTGAACTCGATCGCGGAAACCGCCGTGCTGATCAAGGAACGCGGGCCCAAGCGGGTCTCGCCCTTCTTTATCCCCGGCGCGCTGATCAACCTTGTGTCCGGGCAGGTCTCGATCCGCTTCGGCTTCAAGGGGCCGAACCATGCGGTGGTCACCGCCTGCTCGACCGGCGCCCATGCCATCGGCGATGCGGCGCGGCTGATCATGCTGGGCGATGCCGACGTGATGATCGCGGGCGGCACCGAAAGCCCCATCGGCGAGATCGGCGTTGCCGGCTTCAACGCCTGCAAGGCGCTGTCGACCAAGCGCGAGGATGACCCCAAGGCCGCCAGCCGCCCCTGGGACGAGGACCGCGACGGCTTCGTCATGGGCGAGGGCGCCGGCGTCGTCGTGCTGGAGGAATACGAGCATGCGAAGGCGCGCGGCGCCAAGATCTATGCCGAGATCCTCGGCTATGGCCTGTCGGGCGACGCCTATCACATCACCGCCCCCAGCGAGGATGGCGATGGCGGCTTCCGCAGCATGACCGCGGCGCTGAACCGCGCCGGGATCTCGCCGGCCGATCTGGATTACATCAACGCGCATGGCACCTCGACCATGGCCGACGTGATCGAGCTGGGCGCGGTCGAGCGCATGCTGGGCGATGCGGCCGGCAATGTGGTCATGTCCTCGACCAAATCCTCGATCGGGCATCTTCTGGGCGCGGCGGGCGCGGTCGAGGCGATCTTCTGCATTCTGGCGATCCGCGACCAGATCTGCCCGCCGACGATCAATCTGGACAATCCCGCGCGGGAAACCGCCATCGATCTGGCCGCCAATGCCGCCGTGCGCCGCAAGGTGGATTATGTGCTCTCCAACAGCTTCGGCTTTGGCGGCACCAATGCCAGTCTGGTGATGGGACGGGTCAAGGAATGATCTGGCGCCATATCGCGTCGAATTTCCTGACCCTGCTGATCGTGATCCTGATCGCTGCGGCGGCCGCCGTGGCCTGGGCCAAGCACCAGTATACCGCCCCAGGACCCAGCGCCGTCGCGGCCTGCGTCCGGGTCGCGCCCGGCGCCAGCCTGAGCGCGGTCAGCGAGCAGCTGGCCGATCAGGGCGTGGTCTCGAACGCCTATATCTTCCGGGCCGGAACCGATTACGCGGGCAAGTCGCGCGACCTGAAATTCGGCTCATACCTGATGCTGCCGCATTCCAGCATGGAGGAGGTGGTCAAGGTCATCACCGCCGGCGGGCCTTCGACCTGCGGCACCGAGGTGGTGTTCCGCATCGGCGTGCGCGAAAACTCGGTGGTCCTGCGCGACATGGATGCAGCGACGGGCGAATTCGCCGAACAGGCGAAATACGACCCCGGCAAGGAATCCGCCCCCGAGGCGATCGCCAGCGCCGAGCAAAAGCCCGACGCCCGGCTGCGCATCACCGTGGCCGAGGGCGTGACCAGCTGGCAGGTGGTCGAGGGGCTGAAACAGGCGGGGTTTCTTGGCGGCGAGATCGCCGATGTCCCCCCCGAGGGCAGCCTTGCCCCCGATACCTATGACGTCGAGAAGGGAGCTGACCGCGCCAAGCTGATCGCCGAGATGGAGCGGCGCCAGGCCGCGATTCTGACCGCCGCCTGGGAGGCGCGCGAGGCCGATCTGCCCTATCAGACGCCCGAGGAGGCGCTGATCATGGCCTCGATCATCGAAAAGGAAACCGGCGTTCCCGACGAGCGCCGCGTCGTGGCCAGCGTATTCGTCAACCGGATGCGGCAGGGGATGCGGCTGGAGACCGACCCGACGGTGATCTATGGCGTGACCGAGGGCAAGGGCGTGCTGGACCGGGGGCTGCGCGCATCCGAGCTGCGCCGCCGCACGCCCTATAACACCTATCAGATCGCCGGCCTGCCGCCGACGCCCATCGCCAATCCCGGCAAGGCGGCTATCGAGGCGGCGATGGACCCCGAGAACACGGAATACGTGTTCTTTGTGGCCGATGGCTCGGGCGGGCATGCCTTTGCGCGGACGCTGGACGAGCACAATGCCAATGTTCTGCGCTGGCGCGAAATCGAACGCCAGCGCGGGCAGGCGCTGTCGCCGGTGCAGGGCGACTGATCTGCGCATAAGTGCTGGCGGAACATGGCGGCGGCGATGCGGATGCGCTTCGCCGCCGCTCTCGTTTCGCGCGGTTTGACAAAGCGGCTACGCGCTTGCACCATCGCCTTTGTTCTTATGGCCATGCGCCATGACGGCGCTGCCGCAGCACGGAGATGTAGCGATGAAGTTGTCCGACCTTTTCACCAACCTCGCCGATGGCGCCCGCAGCTTCGAGGGGCGGATCAAGAAATGGCAGGAGGAGCTTGAGGCGAAGAGCGCCGAGATGGAGGCTGGTGCCCGTCGCTGGCAGGAGGGCGCCGAAGCCCGTCAGGAAGAGTTGAAGAAGAAGGTTCAGGGCTATCTGGACGACGCCAGCGAAAGCGTGCGCACGCAATGGAACAGCATGCAGGAAGGCTGGGACAAGCAGGTGGCCGAAACCAAGGCCAAGGCCGCCGAAATGCGCGCCAAGGTCGACAGCATGAATGCCGAGGATTACGCCGACTGGTCCGAAGCCTATGCCGCCAATATGGTCGCCTATGCCCAGTCCATTCAGGATGAGGCCAGCACAGCCGTTGCCGCCGCCGCCGAGGCCCGCGCCAAGGCCGATGCGCTGAAGCCCAAGACGAGCTGATTTTCAACTGATCCTTCCGCGTCCCCCCATCTTGCGGGGGCGCGGATTCGGGGCTGTTGCACCCTGAACTGGCCCCCCGTTGCGCAGCGTGCGCTGGGGTGTTGCGCTGGCTAGTTCATTGTTTTCACATAAAGAATAACGAAACGTTACTCAACCTTGGGTTAAGCGTTGACTCGGCGAACGCCCTGAAGTAGAAAGTATACATGCTGGGAGAGGTGGGCAAGCGGCCGGGTTGAGGGACCCGAGGCCGCTTTTTTCATGTCTCGCTCGTGCGGACAGGCACACGAGGGCAGGGCGACACACGAATGACGATGAACTTCGATCCGGGGCCGGAGGCGCCGGAAGGGCCTTTCGTGCCCGGCGCCGCCTTGGCGCAAGATATGGATGTGGTCGAAATCGCCGATGGGCTGTTTCGGTCCTATGCGGGGGATCTTCACCAGCTTCGGCTGAAGATCCAGGCCGGGGAAACAGATGATCTGAAGGAATCCGGCAGACTGGTGCGCGACCTGCGGGCCGCGGCCCATCTGGTGCTGGAGGAAAGGAGCAAGGTTGACAAGCTTCGCAAGGACGCTGCCGGAGCGGTCGGGACAGGTGTCCTTGACCTTGCCGCAGCACGAGATGAAATCGGGCGCCGCCTGGCTTGCCTGCGCAGAGCCGGAGGAGGTTGACGAGTTCCTGGGCGGGCTGAGCGAGAACGCTTTGGCCGCGTTGCCCTGGCTGTTCGAGTTCTGGGCGCTGCCGCATCAGCTGCCGCCCAGAGGGGACTGGAAAAGCTGGGTGATCATGGGTGGACGCGGCGCGGGGAAAACCCGCGCCGGCTCGGAATGGGTCAGGGCCCAGGTCGAGGGCGCGACGCCCGAGGCACCGGGCCGGGCGAGCCGCGTGGCGCTGGTCAGCGAGACCTTTGACCAGGCCCGCGACGTGATGGTCTTTGGCGAGTCGGGCATTCTGGCCTGCTCGCCCCCGGACCGCCGTCCGGTCTGGGAGGCGGGACGGCGCCGGCTGCTTTGGCCCAATGGCGCCACCGCGCAGGTCTATTCGGCGCATGAGCCCGAGGCCCTGCGCGGACCGCAATTCGATGCGGCCTGGGTCGATGAGCTGGCCAAGTGGAAAAAGGCCGAAGATACATGGGACATGCTGCAATTCGCCCTGCGTCTGGGCGAGCATCCGCAGCAGGTCGTCACCACCACGCCACGGAATGTGGCGGTGCTGAAGCGGATTCTGGGCAATGCCTCGACCGTTACGACCCATGCGCCGACGGATGCGAACCGCGCCTATCTGGCGGAGAGCTTCCTGAGCGAGGTCGAGGCGCGCTATGCCGGCACCCGTCTGGGCCGGCAGGAGCTGGAAGGGGTGTTGCTGGATGATGTCGAGGGGGCGCTTTGGGCGACTGCGACCATCGAGCGTTGCCGGGTCGATGCGGCGCCGAAGCTGTCGCGCATCGTCGTTGCCGTCGATCCGGCGGTGACGGGGGGCGCGGGCTCGGATGAATGCGGCATCGTGGTGGCGGGGGCCGTCACCGAAGGGCCGGTCACCGACTGGCGCGCCTATGTTCTGGAGGACGCGACCGTCAGGGGCGGACCTTTGGACTGGGCGCGGGCCGCCATCGCCGCGATGGAGCGGCATGGCGCCGAGCGGCTGGTCGCGGAGGTCAATCAGGGCGGCGATCTGGTCGAGAGCGTGATCCGCCAGATCGATCCGCTGGTGCCGTTCCGCGCCTTGCGGGCGGGGCGCGGCAAGGGGTTGCGGGCCGAGCCGGTGGCGGCACTTTACGAGCAGGGGCGGGTTCACCACCTGCGGGGCCTGGGTGCGCTGGAGGACCAGATGTGCCGCATGACGCTGCATGGCTATGACGGCAAGGGCTCGCCCGACCGGCTGGATGCGCTGGTCTGGGCGGTCCATGAGCTGATGATCGAGCCTTCGGCGCATTACCGGCGGCCGCAGGTGCGGGGGCTGTAAGCCGGGGCTCTGCCCCGGACCCCGGGATATTTGGGCATGAAAGAACGGGCGCCGGATCATCTCTCGGGGTCTGCAAAGGGTCGCGTCTTGCGGCCCTTTTTTCTTGGGATTTCAGGAGGAACCTATGGCGTTTCGTTGGTTCGGGCGGGAAAGCGCGCCCGTCGAGGTCGAAAAGAAGGCGAGTGCTACAGGCAAGCTGGTGGCGCTGGCCTCGGGCTCGGGGCGGGTGGTGTGGTCGCCGCGCGATACGGTCAGCCTGACGCGGACGGGGTTTGCCGGAAATCCGGTCGGCTTTCGCGCCGTGCGGCTGATCGCCGAAGCTGCCGCCGCCGTGCCGCTGATCTGTCAGGATCGCGAACGGCGCTATGAGGTGCATCCGGTGCTGGACCTGCTGCGGCGGCCCAATGCCGGGCAGGGGCGGGCCGAGCTGTTCGAGGCGCTGATCGGGCAGATCCTGCTGAGCGGCAACGGCTATCTGGAGGCGGTGGGCGAGGGGGCCAAGGGGCTGCCCTCGGAGCTGCATGTGCTGCGCTCGGACCGGATGTCGGTGGTGCCGGGGACGGATGGCTGGCCCGAGGCCTATGAATATGCGCTGGGCGGGCGGAAGTTCCGGTTCGACATGACCGGCAGTCCCGATCCGATCTGTCATATCCGCAGTTTTCACCCGCTGGACGACCATTACGGACTGTCGCCGATGCAGGCGGCTGCTGTGGCGGTCGATGTGCATAACAGCGCCTCAGGTTGGTCGAAGGCGCTTTTGGACAATGCAGCGCGGCCCTCGGGGGCGATCATCTACAAGGGCGCGGATGGGCAGGGGAGCCTGTCTTCGGATCAGTATGACCGGCTGGTGACCGAGATGGAGATGCATCATCAGGGCGCGCGCAATGCCGGGCGGCCGATGCTGCTGGAGGGCGGGCTGGACTGGAAGCCGATGGGGTTCAGCCCCAGCGACATGGAGTTTCATGAGACCAAGAAGGCCGCCGCGCGCGAGATCGCGCAGGCCTTTGGCGTGCCGCCGATGCTGATCGGCATTCCGGGCGATGCGACCTATGCCAATTACGCCGAGGCGCATCGGGCATTCTACCGCCTGACCGTGCTGCCGCTGGTCACGCGCGTGGCCAGTGCGCTGGCCTGGTGGCTGGGTGAGCATCTGGGCGCCGAGATCGATCTGCGGCCCGATCCCGATCAGGTCCCGGCCTTGGCCGAGGAACGTGACCAGCAATGGAAGCGTATCGGCGAAGCGAGCTTTCTGACCGAGGCCGAGAAGCGTGCGGCGCTGGGCCTGCCGCCGATCGCGGAGGGCTGAGATGGAGGGCTCGCGTTTCGTCAAGGAGCCATTCGACTGGCACGACCAGCGCCTTGATACGCAGGAGCGGATCATGGCGCTGCAATTCGGCCAGGTCGAGCGCCGGCTGGAGCGGATCGAGGCGCTGATCGAAGGGCTGGAGCGGCGGCTGTGGATGACCGTCTATGGCGTGGTCGCGGTGATCCTGACCCAGGCGGTGCAGTCGATCCTGGAATATGCACCGAAAGGAGGGTGACGTGAATTCAAAGGATTACGGGCTCGAGTTGAAGTATGCGCCGGGCGCGCAGATCGTCAGCGACGGCACGCAGATCGAGGGCTATGCCAGCCTGTTCGGCCTGACCGATCAGGGTGGCGACATCGTCCAGAAGGGGGCCTATGCCGCCAGCCTGAAGCGGCTGGAGGCGCGCGGCGACAAGGTGCGGATGCTGTGGCAGCACGATCCGACCCGGCCCATCGGCGTCTGGGAGGAAATCCGCGAGGACGACAAGGGCCTGTGGGTCAAGGGCCGCCTTTTGCCCGAGATTGCCCAGGCCCGCGAGGCGGCGGCGCTGATCGCGGCGGGGGCCATCGATGGGTTGTCGATCGGCTATCGCACCATCTCTGCCGAGCGCGACAGCAAGGGCCGCCGCCTGCTGAGTGAGGTCGAGCTGTGGGAGGTGTCTCTGGTCACATTCCCGATGCTGGCCGAGGCCAAGGTCGGCAAGAAATCCGACCGCGGTTCCGAAGAAATCACCGAGATGGCAGCGGCCTTTCGGGCCGCCACCATGGCGCTGCGCGCCGAATAAGTTTCACCGATTGGAGGGGAACCATGACCGAGGTGAAAGCCGCGGCCGGGGCGGACATGCCCGGCGACCTGGGGGCTGAGATGATCGGGTTCGTCAATGAACTCAAATCGTTCCGCGCCGATATTCAGAAACGACTGCAAGCACAGGAAGATCGCATGACCATGCTGGACCGCAAGACCATTTCCCGTGGCCGCGCCCCTCTGTCGGCCGAGGCCGATGCCGGCGCACCGCATCAAAAGGCGTTCGACGCCTATATCCGCCACGGCGATGATGACGCGCTGCGCGGCCTGCCGCTGGAAGGCAAGGCCATGAGCACCGTCAGCGACGGCGGTTTCCTGGCTGCGCCGACCGTGGCGCTGCAGGTGCAGGACGCGCTGAACATCACCGCTTCGCTGCGTCGCGTGGCCAATGTCGTGGCTGTCGAGTCCGCCAATTACGAAGTGCTGGTCGACATGGGCGATATCGCCAGCGGCTGGTCCACCGAGGCGACCGCGCAGGCCGAGACCGGCACCTCGACCGTGCAGCGCGTGGTCATTCCGGTCCATGAGCTGTCGGCCATGCCCAAGGCCAGCCAGCGCCTGCTGGACGACGCGGCCTTCGACATCGAGACCTGGCTGGCCGATTGCATCGCCACCAAGTTTGCCCGTGCCGAGGCCACGGCCTTTGTCAGCGGCGACGGCGTCAACAAGCCCAAGGGATTCCTGACCCATGCGAAAGCCCCGAACGGCACCGCGACCAATGTGCAGATCGGCACCATCCCTTCGGGCGGGGCGGGCGATTTTGCCTCGACCAACCCGGCCAATGCGCTGATCGATCTGGTCTATGCGCTGGGTGCGCAATACCGCGCCAACGGCACCTTCGTGATGAACTCGAAGACCGCCGCTGCCGTGCGCAAGATGCGTGACGCCGATGGCCGCTTCCTGTGGGCCGACAGCCTGGCGATGGGTCAGCCGGCGCAGCTGCTGGGCTATCCGGTGCTGGTCTGCGAGGACATGCCCGACATCGCGGCAGGGTCCTTCTCGATCGCGTTTGGTGATTTCCGCTCGGCCTATACCATCGTCGAGCGCCCGGACCTGCGGGTTCTGCGCGACCCCTTCTCGGCCAAGCCGCATGTGCTGTTCTATGCCACCAAACGCGTCGGCGGCGGCGTCACTGACGCCCGTGCCATCAAGCTGATGGTCTTCGGCTGATCCAAGGCCGAAGCGGGGGCCGCGCGGAAAAATGTCCGCCCGACCGGCTGAGCAACTGTCCGCGCGCGCAAGGGCGGACATGCGCGGCCCCCATGTCATTCGCCCTTGGGAATGCAGCCACCGTGCGAACGGGAGAGACAAAGATGATGCTTGTGGAAGTGACGGCGCCAGCCCTTGAGGCGCTGCCGGTCGCAGGGTTGCGAGACCATCTGCGGCTGGGAACAGGGTTCGAGATGGCCGGGGACGCGGCCGAAACTGCGGCCCTGGCGGGTTTTCTGCGGGCGGCCATGGCCACCATCGAGGCGCGCACCGGCAAGGCGCTTCTGGTGCGGCAGTTCCGCCTGCGGCTTGAGGAATGGCGCGACCCGATGGGGCAACCCTTGCCGCTGGCGCCGGTGGCCGCCATCGAGCGGGTCGAGATCGACGATGGCGCGGGCAACCTGACGCTGGTCGATCCGGCAAGCTATCGCCTGCAGCCCGACATGCAGCGCCCGGTTCTGGCGCCGGTCGGGGCCTTTTTGCCGCAGATTCCGTGTGGCGGTCATGTGACCATCACCTTTCGCGCGGGCTTTGGTCCGCAATGGTCCGATGTGCCGGCCGATCTGGCGCAGGCGGTGCTGATGCTGGCCGCGCGCTATCACGAGGATCGCAGCTTCGAGGGGACGCAATCGGCGATCCCCTTCGGGGTCAGTGCGTTGATCGAGCGCTGGCGCTCGGTCCGGGTGCTGGGGGGGCGCGGCAATTCGCGCGGCCGGGCATGACGGCGCCGCGGCTGACGGTGCCGCTGGTGATCGAAAGCCCGGTCCGTGAGCCCGACGGCATGGGTGGTTATCGCTTGGTCTGGCAGGACACTGGGCAGATCTGGGCCGAGATGCGGTCGGGCGCGGGCGGCGAGCGGTTCGCCGAGGTGGGGGCGCGAAGTGTCGTGACCTGGCGGATCACCGTCAGGGCGGCGGCCGCAGGCGACCCGCGCCGTCCGCGCCCCGAGCAGCGGCTGCGCATGGGCGAGGGTCCGCAGGCGCGGCGTTTCAGGATCGAGGCGGTGGCCGAAAGCGACCCGCAGGGCTGCTGGCTGGCATGCATCGCGAAAGAGGAGTCCCTGGCATGAGCTATGCAGCGACGGCCGCGCTTCAGACGGCAGTCTATCAGGCTTTGCGTGACAGCGAGGCGCTGGCCGATCTGGTCGGGGATGCGATCTATGACGCGATGCCGGTGGCGGCGCCGACCGGGACATATGTCTCGCTGGGGCCGGAAGAGGTCCGGGACGCGGGTGACATGACGGCGCCAGGTGCGCGCCATGATTTCATCGTCTCGGTCCTGTCGGGCACCGATGAGGCGAACGGGTTCGGGGCGGTGAAAGAGGTCGCGGTGGCGGTCTCGGAGGCGCTTGAGACGGCAGAGATCACGCTGGATCACGGTCATCTGGCGGGGCTGTGGTTCCTGCGCGCGACCGCGCGCCGGGCCGAGAATGGCGTGGGGCGGCGGGTCGACATGACCTTTCGCGCGCGCATTGACCTGGGTTGAGGAGAGACGGAAATGGCGGTGCAGAACGGACGCGACCTGCTGATCAAGATGGACATGACCGGAGACGGCCAGTTCGAGACGATCGCGGGTCTGCGCGCGACGCGGCTGGGGTTCAATGCCGAGACTGTGGATGTGACCAGCCTGGAAAGCGAGGGCCGCTGGCGCGAGCTGCTGGCCGGCGCGGGGGTGCGCTCGGCCTCGATCTCGGGGTCGGGGGTGTTTCGCGATGGAACCACCGACCAGCGCGCCCGGCAGGTGTTCTTTGACGGCGAAGTGCCACGTTTTCAGGTGGTGATCCCCGATTTCGGCGCGGTCGAGGGGGCGTTCCAGATCACGTCTCTGGAGTATGCGGGCAGCTATAACGGTGAGGCGACCTATGAGATTTCCATGGCAAGCGCGGGCGTCATCAGCTTCGTCGCCTTCTGAAATGGCCAACCCGCTGGCGGGCGAGGTCGAGATCTGGCTGGACGGCCGGCCGCATTGCGCCAAGCTGACGCTGGGCGCTTTGGCCGGGCTGGAAAGCGAGCTGGGCGCCGAAAGCATGGTGGCCCTGGTCGAGCGCTTTGAGCAGGGGCGCTTTTCCAGCCGCGACGTGATGGCGGTGCTGGTAGCCGGGCTGAAAGGCGCGGGCTGGGCTGGGGGCATGGATGAGCTGCTGGCCGCCGAGTTCCGCGGCGGTCCGGTCGGTGCGGCGCATGCGGCGGCGGCACTGCTGGCGCGGGCCTTTCGGATCGAGGGCACATGAGCGGGAAGGCTGCGGGCGGCATGGACTGGCCGGGGCTGCTGCGCGTGGGGATCGGCCCGGCCCGGCTGGGCGGGCTGGGCCTGACCCCCGCGCAATTCTGGGCGCTGACCCCGGCCGAACTGGCGCTGATGCTGGGCATCGAGCCGGGCAAGGGCGGTGCGATGACGCGCGGCAGGCTGGCCGAGCTTGTCGCCCGCTATCCCGACGCGCCCGCGAAATAGAACCGCAAGATCAAAAGGAGGCGCCGTCGTGGCGAACAAGGACGGATTCGACCGGCTGGAGGACGATGGCCAGGTCATGCTGGGCAGAAGCTTTGACGACAGCGCGCGCATGACCGCCGCCTTCGAAGCCGAACTGTCACGGCTGCGCGAGTCGATGCTTTACACCAATCGCGAGGTGACGACCCTCAGCTCGGGCATCGGCAGCGGATTGCGCCGTGCCTTCGAAGGGCTGGTCTTTGACGGCATGAAGCTGAGCGATGCGCTGAAGGGCATCGCCCGCAGCATGGCCGATACCGCCTTTTCGGTGGCGATGAAGCCCTTGGAACAGGCGCTGTCGGGGGCAATCGCGCAGGGCGTGAATGGGCTGATTGGCGGGGCTTTGCCCTTTGCCAATGGCGGTGCTTTTGCGCAGGGCCGGGTCATGCCCTTTGCCAAGGGGGGCATTGTCAGCCAACCGACCTATTTCCCGATGCGCGGCGCGACCGGGCTGATGGGCGAGGCCGGCGCCGAGGCGATCATGCCGTTGCGGCGCGGTGCCGATGGCCGGCTGGGCGTGGCGGCGGGGGGCGGCGGGCGGCCTCTCAACGTGACCTTCAATGTCTCGACCCCCGATGTGGCGGGGTTCCAGCGCAGCCAAAGCCAGATCGCCGCCCAGATGGGCCGGCTGCTGGCGCGCGGCGAAAGAAACGGGTGATCCATGGCATTTCACGAGATCAGATTTCCGGCCAACCTGTCCTTTGGCTCGGTCGGGGGGCCCGAGCGGCGGACCGAGATCGTTTCGCTGACCAATGGTCACGAAGAGCGTCGCACGCCTTGGGCACATTCGCGTCGGCGCTATGATGCCGGGCTGGGCTTGCGCTCGCTGGACGATGTGGCGGCGCTGATCGCCTTTTTCGAGGCGCGTGCCGGCCAGATGCACGGTTTTCGCTGGAAGGACTGGGCCGATTATAAATCCGCCGCCCCGAGCCTTGCGCCAAGTTATCGGGATCAGCTGATCGGAACCGGGAATGGGGTGAACCGGGTCTTTGCGCTGCGCAAGGCCTATGCCTCGGGGCCGGCGCAATATTGGCGCCCCATCGCCAAGCCGGTCGAGGGCACGGTGCTGGCAGCAGTCGGGGGTGTCGAGCTGCGACCAGATGTGGATTTCGAGGTCAACGCCATGGCCGGCATCATCACCTTTGCCGACCCACCGGAAAATGGTGGCAAGGTTACCGCAGGTTTTGAATTTGACGTGCCGGTGCGCTTTGACACCGACCGGATCGCGGTTTCGGTGGCCTCGTTCCAGGCGGGTGATTTGCCGCAGGTGCCCGTTGTGGAGGTCCGGCTATGAGCGAGACGATTGCACGGGCATGGGCTGTCACCCGCCACGACGGCATGGTTCTGGGCTTTACCGATCATGACCGCTCGTTGCAGTTCGAGGGAATCGAGTTTCGTCCCGATAGCGGGCTGAGCGCGCGGGCCGTGGTGCAGGGCTCGGGCCTGTCGGTGGACAATACCGAGGCGGCGGGCGCCCTGTCGGACAGCGCCATCACCGAGATCGACCTGATGGCCGGCCGCTGGGATGCGGCTGATGTCCGGCTGTGGGATGTGGACTGGTCCAATCCCGAAAACCGGCGGCTGATCTTTCGCGGCCATTTGGGCGAGGTCACGCGCAGCGGCGCCGCGTTTCGTGCCGAACTGCGCGGGCTGTCCGAACCGCTGAACCGGACGCAGGGGCGGGTCTATCACCCGCGCTGTTCGGCGAGTCTGGGGGACGGCCAGTGCAAATTCGACCTGACCCGCCCCGGCTATTCGGCCGAGGGCGTGATCGTCGCGCATGAGGACGGGCAGCGCTTTACGCTGTCTGGGATCGAAGGCCACGACGCGGCCTGGTTCGAGCGCGGCCAGTTGGTCGTGATTTCGGGCGTGGCCAACGGGCTGTCTGGGATCGTCAAGCGAGATCTTGCCTCGGCTGGGACGAGGCGCGAGGTCGAGCTTTGGTCCGGGCTTGGTGTCTATCCAGCAATCGGTGACCGCGTTCGGCTGGTCGCGGGCTGTGACAAGCGCGGTGAAACCTGCCGGATGAAGTTCCTGAACTACCTGAACTTTCGCGGATTTCCGCATCTGCCGCCCGAGGATTGGCTGTTGACCCCCAAGGTGAACCGATGAGCCGTGAGATCGTTCAGGCGGCGCGCGGCTGGATCGGGACGCCCTATGTGCATCAGGCCTCGGTCAAGGGCGGAGGCACGGATTGTCTGGGGTTGGTACGCGGGGTCTGGCGCGAGTTCTTTGGGATCGAACCCGAGGCCATGCCGGCCTATACGCCGGATTGGGGTGAAATCGGCGGCAGTGAGCTGCTGTTGGGCGGGGCGGGGCGCTTCCTGCAGCCGGCACCGGACGAGCAGCCCGGAGATGTCCTGGTCTTTCGCATGAGGGCCGGGGCAGTCGCCAAACATATGGGAATATTGGCGCAAACCGGCGCCGAGGCCAGTTTCGTGCATGCCTATGACCGGCATGGCGTGGTCGAAAGCCCGCTTTCGGCGCCTTGGAGGGCGCGGATCGCGGGGCGGTTCCGGTTTCCGTCGATCTAATTGGAAGGATAGGGCGCAATGGCGACGATTTTGCTGTCGGCGGTGGGGGCATCGCTGGGTGCGGGCTTTGGCGGCACCATTCTTGGCATGTCGGGGGCAGTCATCGGCCGCGCCATCGGCGCGACCCTTGGCCGCGTGATCGACCAGCGCCTGCTGGGGGCTGGCTCAAAGGCGGTCGAGACGGGGCGCGTGGATCGCATGCGCATTCAGACCGCTGGCGAGGGTAATCCGGTCCCGCGCCTGTGGGGACAGATGCGCGTGCCGGGTCATTGCATCTGGGCCGGGCCGCTGGTCGAGGTCCGCAAGAAACAGGGCGGTGGCAAGGGATCGGCCCCCAGCGTGACCAATATCAGCTACCGGCTGAGCTTTGCGCTGGCCCTGTGCGAAGGGCCGATTCTTGGTGTGGGCCGCGTTTGGGCCGATGGCGAGGAGGTCTCGGCCGATGATCTGAACATGCGCGTTTATATGGGCGATGAGACGCAACTTCCGGACCCGGCGATTTCGGCACAAGAGGGGGAAAACGCGCCGGCCTATCGCGGCGTCGCCTATGTCGTGATCGAGGATCTGGGGCTGGAGAAATGGGGCAATCGCGTCCCGCAGCTTTCCGTCGAGGTCACACGGGCGGCCAAGGGCGGGCGCGGTCTGTCGCGCGAAGTGCAGGCCGTGGCGATGATCCCCGGCACGGGCGAATATTCGCTGGCGACGACTCCGGTCAGCTATGACCTGGGGATGGGCGAGATGCAGGTTATCAACCGCAACACGCCTATCGCTGGCAGCGATTTTCTGGCCTCGATGCAAACTCTCGGCCGTGAACTGCCGCTGGTGGGCTCGGTTTCGCTGGTTGTTTCGTGGTTCGGGGACGATCTGCGCGTCGGCGAATGTGCGGTACGCCCCAAGGTCGAGGATACATCGCGTGAGGGGCATGGGATGGACTGGCGCGCGGGTGGCGTTGGGCGCGATCAGGCAGTCGAGGTCGCGCGGGTCAATGACCGCCCAATCTATGGCGGTACGCCCGCCGATGGCTCGGTCATCGAGGCCTTGCGCGCGATCAGCGAAAGCGGCCGCAAGGCGGTGTTCTATCCCTTCATCCTGATGGAGCAGCTGGCCGGAAACGGTCGTCCGGATCCCTGGAACGGCGCGGAAAACCAGCCGGTCATGCCCTGGCGTGGCCGTATCACCACGAGCATTGCCGCCGGGCGCGCGGGCAGTCCCGCCGGGACCGCAGCCGCCCTTGCCGAAGTCGCGCGCTTTTTTGGCGCGGCCCAGCCGGGGCATTTCCAGCGTGACGGCGATCAGATCACCTATAGCGGTCCCGCCGAATGGTCCTATCGCCGCTTCATTCTGCACTATGCGCATCTTTGTGCGGCCGCTGGCGGGATCGACTCGTTCTTGATCGGGTCCGAGATGGTAGGGCTGACGCAGATCCGTGGGGCGGCGAACAGCTTTCCTGCGGTCGCGCAGCTGAGGCAGCTGGCGGCGGATGTGCGGGCTATTCTGGGCGAGGACGTCAAGATTGGCTATGCCGCCGACTGGTCGGAATATTTCGGCTATCACCCCGGCAATGGTGATCTGTTCTTTCACCTCGACCCGCTTTGGGCGGATGAGAACATCGACTTCATCGGCATCGATAATTACATGCCGCTGTCCGATTGGCGCGAGGGTGAGACGCATCTGGATGCCGCTTGGGGGCGGATCGACAATCCCGACTACCTGCGTGCCAATGTCGCTGGTGGTGAAGGTTATGACTGGTATTACGCGCGCGACGAGGATCGCCACGAGCAGCGCCGGACGCCGATCCAGGACGGCGCCCATGATGAACATTGGGTATGGCGTTACAAGGATATCCGCAACTGGTGGTCGCAGCATCACCATAACCGGATCAACGGGGTGCGGCAGGCGCAGGCCACGGGATGGATCCCCGGCTCAAAACCGGTCTGGTTTACCGAGATGGGCTGCGCGGCGCTGGACAAGGGGACGAACCAACCCAACAAGTTCCTGGATGCCATGAGCTCGGAATCGATGCTGCCCTATTTTTCGGATGGGCGGCGCGATGATGTGATCCAGGCGGCCTATGTTCGTGCGATGACCGAATTCTGGTCAGAGCCGGCGAACAATCCGGCGCGGCGGGCCTATGGGCGCACGGATGCGGGGCGCATGATCGACATGTCGCGCGCCCATGTCTGGTGCTGGGATGCGCGGCCTTTCCCCGCCTTTCCGGTGCGGACCGATCTGTGGTCGGATGGCCCGGCATGGGAACGCGGGCATTGGCTGAATGGCCGTGCCGGCGCGGTGCCCTTGTCCGATGTCGTGGCAGAGATCTGCCGCGAGGCGGGCGTGCGAGCATTTGACACCGAAGGGCTGCGCGGTCTTGTGCGGGGCTATTCTTTGCCGGGCTCGGAAAGCGGACGGGCGGCCTTGCAGCCTTTGATGCTGGCGCATGGCTTCGATGCGGTCGAACGTGATGGTGTCCTGGGCTTTGTCATGCGCGGTGGCAGGGTCGTCGCAGAGCTTGGGCCACAGGACATGGCGCTGGCCGAAGAGGTCGAGGCGGTCGAGGTCTCGCGCGCGGCAGATGCCGAACTGGCCGGGCGCGTGCGCCTGACCCATGTCGAGGCGGGCGGCGACTATGCTGCGCGTACTGCCGAAACGGTGATGCCGGGTGGTGAGTTCCGCGCCGTTTCCGACAGTGAGCTGGCTATGGCACTGACCCGGGGCGAGGGGCAGGCGATGGCCGAGCGCTGGCTGTCCGAAACCATTGTGGCGCGGGATTCTATACGATTTGCGCTGCCTCCCTCGCTTGGGCATCTGGGGCCGGGCGATGTCGTCCGGCTGGCCGAGGGCCGCGCCGAGGCCCGGCGTTGGCGCATCGACCGCGTGGAGCGCGCCGGTGCGATCACTGTCGATGCCGTCCGCGTCGAGCCGGGGATCTACCGCCCGGCGCGTGCGGTCGAGGGCGAGGCGTCCTCGCGCGCCTTCCGGCCCCCGATTCCGGTCTGGCCGGTCTTCATGGACCTGCCATTGTTGCGGGGTGATGAGGCTCCGCATGCGCCGCATCTTGCGGTAACAGCGACACCCTGGCCGGGGGCGGCAGCGGTCTGGGTCTCGGCTCAGCAGGTTGGCGGCTATGGGCTGAACACGACCATCGCACAGCCCTCGATCATGGGGCAGACGATGACGCCGCTTGCGGCTGCGCGGTCCGGGGTCTGGGATCGCGGGTCGGCCCTGCGGGTGCGCGTCAAGGGGGGCACGCTGGAAAGCGCCACGCCTGAGGCGCTGATGTCGGGCGCGAACCTGATGGCGATTGGCGATGGCTCTGCCGAAAACTGGGAGCTGCTGCAATTCGCCGAAGCGCGTCTGATTTCGCCCGGTCTGTGGGAGCTGTCGATGCGGCTGCGCGGACAGGCGGGCACTGATGCCTTGATGCCCGAGGTCTGGCCGGTGGGCAGCACGGTCGTGCTGCTGGACGGTGCGGCGCAGCAGGTGGATCTGGCGCCCACGGCGCGCAATCAGTTGCGGTACTGGCGGATCGGACCAGCGACGCGGGCGCCGGACGATGCCAGCTATCGCCCGATTGCGCAGGCCTTCCGGGGTGCCGGGCTGCGCCCGCTGTCGCCCTGTCACATCATGGTCAAGGGCCACGCCATCAGCTGGATCCGCCGGACGCGGATTCAGGGTGACGGGTGGGAGGGCCCGGACGTGCCGTTGGGCGAGGCGCAGGAGCTGTATCTGGCCCGACTGGTTCGCGGCGGCAATGTGCTGGCGCAGGCGCAGGTTTCTGCGCCGCATTGGACCGTGCCACAGGATATCTGGTCTTCCGCCGTGGCGGGGGGCGCGTTTGCCGTTGAGGTGGCCCAGCTTTCCGACACGTTCGGCCCGGGACAATATGCAAGGAGGATGATCGATGCCTGAGAACACCACCGCGAATTGCGACCTGCCATTGCTGATGCCGGCGCAGGCGCAGAAGCATGTGACCGTCAATGACGCATTGGTGCGGCTGGATGGGCAGGTGGATCTGGTGCTGCAAAGCCTGGGCCGCATCACGCCACCCGAAACCGTCGTTGACGGGCTGTGCTGGGGGGTTCCCTCGGGTGCGACCAATGCTTGGGAGGGGCAGGGCGGCAAGATCGCCATTGCAGCGAATGGCGGCTGGATCTTTGTCGAGCCCGGCTTTGGCAGGCGTGCCATGATCGCCGATCAGGGTGTGACCGCCATTCATGATGGCTCGGTCTGGGTTGCGGGGGCGATTACGCTTGGCACGCATGGTTCGGGCATGATCGCGCGGCAATTGTCCGAGGACGTGACACTGGGCGCGGGCGCAAGCTTTCAGACCATGATGGCGATCCCGCCCGGGGCCATGGTGATCGGGGTGACGGCCCGCGTGCTCGAGGCGATCACCGGCAGCGCGACGTCATGGACGCTGGGCAATCCGGGGGCCGTGAACCGCTTTGGTCAGGGGCTGGGCAAGGGCCAAGGATCGTGGTCGCGCGGCATCCTTTCGGCGCCGATGACCTATTGGGATCCGACGCCGGTGGTGCTGACCGCGACCGGGGGGCAGTTTACCGGCGGGCAAGTGCGCGTGGTCCTTCATTGGTGGGAGCTGCGCATCCCGAACTAACCGCCGGTCACAGCGGCCTTTCCGCGCCCGTCCATTTCCGCTAGAATTTGGCTGAGAAATGGACGGGCACACCGTGATGAACCTGCAAAACGACAAGATCGAACAGCTTTTCGATGGGCGCAATGCGACGCGCGAATCGCTTTGGGGACGGATCCATTGCGAAGCCCGCGTCGCTGTTCGCGACGAGCCGCTGCTGGGTGCGCTGATCCATGCCGGGCTGCTGCATCATGCAACCTTTGAGGCGGCGCTGGCCTATCGTTTTTCGCTGAAGCTGTCTTCGCGCGAGATGAGCGAGCAGATCCTGCGCGAGATCGCCGACGATGCTTTTGCGCGTTCGCCCGATCTGGCGAAGGCTGCGACGGCCGACCTTTTGGCCGTCTATGAGCGGGATCCGGCCACGCATCGGCTGATGCAGCCGATCCTGTTCTTCAAGGGTTATCAGGCGCTGCAGGCCTATCGCATCGGGCATTGGCTATGGCAGCAAGGCCGGTTCGATCTGGCCTATTTCGTGCAGATGCGCTGCTCGGAAGTGTTCGGTGTAGATATTCACCCGGCCGCGCGGATCGGCACCGGGGTGATGATCGATCACGCCCACTCCATCGTCATCGGCGAAACCGCGGTCGTCGGCAATGACGTCTCGATGCTACATTCGGTGACGCTGGGCGGAACCGGCAAAGAGGACGGCGACCGCCATCCCAAGATCGGCAATGGCGTGATGATCGGTGCCGGCGCAAAAGTGCTGGGCAATATCAGCGTCGGTCATCATTCGCGCATCGCTGCCGGTTCGGTCGTGCTGAGCGAGGTTCCCCCCTGCAAGACCGTCGCTGGTGTTCCGGCGCGGATCGTCGGGGATGCGGGCTGTTCCGATCCATCCAGCATGATGAACCAGTTGCTGGGTCACGAAGACCTGTTCTAAAATCAGGCCGGGTGGGTCAGGTCCACTCGGCATTGCCGCTGCCGGTCAGTTCGGTCAGCGTCATGCCTTCGCGGGCAAGCCGGTCGTCGATGGCACGGGCAATCTGCGAGGCAATGGAAATTCCCTGATAGATCATCGCCGAATAGATCTGGATCACCGAGGCGCCGGCACGAATCTTTTGCCACGCCTGATCGGGCGTGGCGATGCCGCCCACGCCGATTAGCGGGATACGGCCGCCGGTTTCACGATGAAGCCGGGCAAGGATGCGCGTCGAGCGCTCGAACAGTGGAGCACCCGAAAGGCCACCGGCCTCATTCGCGTGGGCTGAAGCAATCCCTTCGCGTGACAGCGTCGTATTGGTCGCGATGATGCCGTCCACCGGGGCGGCCAGCGCCACACCCGCGATATCGGCCAGCGCCGCGTCGTCCAGATCCGGCGCGATCTTGATGAAGACCGGCGGGCGCGTCGGCAGCGTGTCGCGGGTTTCAAGCACGCTTTTCAGCAGCGCGGCCAGGGCCTCGGGACCCTGCAGATCGCGCAGTTTTTCCGTATTCGGCGATGAGACATTCACCGTCAGAAAATCGGCGGCATTCCCAGCAATTCTGACAACCTGTGTGAAATCGGCGCTGCGGTCGGTGCTGTCCTTGTTCGCGCCGATGTTCAGGCCGACCGGGATCCCTTGCGGATAGGGGGTGGGGCGTGCGGCCAGACGAGCGGCGATGGTTTCGGCACCCTCGTTGTTGAAGCCGAAGCGGTTGATGATCGCGCGATCCTCGGTCAGGCGGAACAGGCGCGGTTTCGGGTTTCCGGGTTGCGGGCGTGGCGTCGCAGCACCCACCTCGATGAAGCCAAAACCCGAACGCATCAGCGCAGGCAGGGCGCGGGCGTTCTTGTCATAGCCGGCGGCAAGGCCGACAGGGTTCGGCAGCTCCAGCCCCGCCAGCCTGATGCGCAGCCGCTCGGACGTGACAGGCTTGCCCGGCAGCGGCACAAGGCCGCGCGACAGCGCCAGCAGCGAAAGATCATGCGCACGCTCGGGGTCGAGACGGTGCAGCGCGGCAAGGCCAAGGCGTTCGATCAGATTCATCCCAGCTCTCCGATGATGTGACCGTCCGGGCCGAGGGGCAGGGGGCGGCTCCACAGGACGTCCCCGGCACGCAGGTCGCGGTAGAGATGCGGGAACAGATCGCCACCGCGCGACGGCTCCCACCGCAGGGCGTCAAGGCGTTCGGTTTCCACCGCAAGCAGGTGCAACCCCTCTTCGCCGGCGAAATGCTTGCCAAGCGTCCCGGCAAGCTGCGCGGCGGTGGACAGGTGGATATAGCCATCGGTCACGTCGATGGGAGCGCCGGCGCTGTGGCCGTCGCGGCGGAATGCCTGATACTCGGAGGCGCGGAAAATCTTGTAGGCCAGCATGGCCGGTTCATGCGTTGCGCCGCCCCCTGCGTCAAGCGGTCTTGCGCTCTACACGGCTTCGTCGATTGACGACCGCGCCAGCATCGCCCAATCTGCCCCCCGTTGTCTGGCATCCGTGACTGAGGGGAATTGGAATGAAACGCTGGCTCATGCTTTCGGCGGCGGCATTAACGCTGTCTTCTGGTGCCGCGCAGGCTGACTACACGCTGCATGTCCTGCACATCAACGATTTCCACAGCAGGATCGAGCCGATCAACAAATATGACAGCACCTGCGATGCCGAGACCGAGGCCAAGAACGAGTGCTTTGGCGGTGTGGCGCGGGTTGCCAGCAAGATCAACGAGTTGCGCAATCAGCTCAAGGCCGATGGCCAGAACGTCGTCGTGCTGGATGCGGGCGACCAGTATCAGGGCAGCCTGTTTTATACGACCTACAAGGGCAAGGACACGGTCGAGTTCATGAACGCGATCGGCTTTGACGCCATGGCGGTCGGCAATCACGAATTCGACGATGGCCCGGGCGGTTTGCAGATTCTGGCCGAGGGGGTGAAGTTCCCGGTCGTTTCGGGCAATCTGGACCTGTCGCAATCGCCCGAACTCAAGGACAAGGTCGGCGATGTGCTGACGCTTGAGGTCGGCGGCGAAAAGGTCGGTATCGTCTCGGCGCTGGCGATGGACACGCCCGAGACGGCGGCGCCGGGCGACAAGGTCATCTTCATGGACGATCTGGAAAGCCTCAAGGCCGATGTCCAGGAACTGACCGAGGCGGGCGTCACCAAGATCCTTGCGCTGACCCATGAAGGCTACAAGCGCGATCAGGAGATCGCAGCCGAGGTTGCCGGGGTCGATGCGGTCGTCGGCGGGCACAGCCATACGCTTCTGGGCGATATGGAGGATGCCGAGGGTCCCTATCCGACCATGGTCAAGGCCGCCGACGGGACCGAGGTGCCGGTTGTCACCGCGCGCGCCTATGGCAAGTATCTGGGCCATTTGACGCTGACCTGGAACGACCAGGGCAAGCTGATCAAAGCCGAAGGGCAGCCAATCCTGCTCGATGCCTCGGTCAAGCCGGATGAGAAGATCGCCGCGCGGGTCAAGGAAATGGCCGCCCCCATCGATGAGCTCAAGCAAAAGCGCGTGGCCGATATCAAGACCCCCATCGACGGAGACCGCAACAATTGCCGCGCCAAGGAATGCGAGATGGGCGTCGTCGTCACTGACGCCATGCTGGATCGTGTCAAGGATCAGGGCATCACCATCGCCATCCAGAACGGCGGCGGCTTGCGGGCCTCAATCGATGCCGGGCCGGTGACCATGGGCGATGTGCTGACGGTGCTGCCCTTCCAGAACACGCTGTCCACATTCGAGCTGCGCGGCGGCGATGTCGTGGCCGCGCTTGAGAACGGCGCCAGCCAGATCGAAGAGGGGGCCGGCCGTTTCGCGCAGGTGGCCGGGCTGAAATACACGCTTGATCCCGCCGCGCCCGTGGGCAGCCGCATCAGCGAGGTTCTGGTGCGCAGCGGCGCAGAATGGGTGCCCATCGACCCGAACGCGGTCTATGGCGTGGTGTCGCAAAACTATATGCGCGCGGGTGGCGACGGCTATAAGGTCCTAGCTGAAAAGGGCATGAACGCCTATGATTTCGGCCCGGATCTGGCCGATGTGCTGGCGGAATATCTGGCCAAGCAAGGACCCGATTTCGCGCCGAAACTGGATGGGCGCATCACCGTCAAATAAATCTGTCGTCACAAGACGTTGCATGGCCGGGCCTCGTGCCCGGCCTTTTTGCGTTTCTAGGCCTGGTCCTCGGGCAGGTCGGCGGCGCTTGCGGCCAGCTCATCGGCCAGAAAACGTTCGAAATCGTCCAAATCCACGGGGTCGAACTGGCCAAAGCCCTGCATCCAGACCGAGGCATTGCGCAGCCCGTCCGGTTCCAGCTTGCACCAGATGATGCGGCCGCGCCGCTCTTGCCGGATCAGCCCCGCCGCCGCCAGAACCGCCAGATGCTTCGAGATCGCGGCAAGGCTGACCGCAAAGGGTGCGGCGACGTCGGTCACCGCCATGTCATCCTCAAGCAGCATGGCAAGGATCGCCCGCCGCGTCGGATCGGCGAGGGCGGAAAAGATGGCGTCGAGCGTTGCGGTCTGCGGGGTCATCGGCTTTGCTTAACTTGCGGGTTGAATATGGAACGGATGCCGGGGGCGCCGCAAGTCCGGCTTTGCCACCGTCGCCTTGCCTGCCAATCGCTTGTTTTTCAAGGATTTGGCGGGGTATTCCCTTTGCTTGACTCATAGAGCCCCAACCCCTATCACCGCCCCAACCGATAACGAGGGTGTGAGCCTTGGCCGAAGAACCGCATGACGAGGCCGCGCGGGCCCGGGACGCGGGGCGGCTGCGCGAGCTGGAAGCGCGGCTGGGCCAGAGGGCGGAAGTGCAGGGCCCCTCGCGCGGAGAGGAACATTTCAGCCAGGCCAATATGGCATGGCGCATGGTGACCGAACTTGTGGCCGGGCTGGCCATTGGCTTCGGGATCGGATTCGGGCTGGACTATGTGACCGGTTGGCGCCCGGTCTTCATGGTGGTCTTTGTGCTGCTGGGCCTGGTGGCCGGCATCAAGACCATGATGCGGACGGCGCATGAGATAGGCAAGAAACCGGGGCATCCCGGCGACGACAAGGGTGAATGACGATGGCGACAGAAGAAGAAGCAGGTGGTCTGGTTTTCCATCCCATGGATCAGTTCGTCATCAAGCCGCTGTTCGGCGACGGTGCGGTGAACTGGTACACGCCGACCAACGCGACGCTGTGGATGGCTCTGGCCGCGCTGGCCATTACCGGCCTGCTGGTCTTTGGGACCCGTGGCCGCGCAATCGTGCCGAACCGTCTGCAATCCATCGCCGAGCTGCTTTACGGCATGGTCCGCAAGATGGTCGAGGATGTGACCGGCAAGGACGGGCTGAAATACTTCCCCTATGTGATGACGCTGTTCTGCTTCATCCTGTTTGCGAACTTCCTGGCGCTGCTGCCCAAAAGCTTCTCGCCGACCTCGCATATCGCGGTGACCGCGGTGCTGGCGCTGCTGGTTTTCGTCGGCGTCACCGTGCTGGGCTTTGTCAAGAACGGCGCGCATTTCCTGGGTCTGTTCTGGGTCAGCTCGGCACCGCTGGCGCTGCGCCCGGTTTTGGCCGTGATCGAACTGATCTCGTATTTCGTGCGTCCGGTCAGCCACTCGATCCGACTTGCCGGCAACATCATGGCTGGCCACGCGGTGATCAAGGTCTTTGCCGCCTTCGCCGCCATTGCCGCCATCGCGCCGGTTTCGGTGGTTGCCATCACCGCCATGTATGGGCTTGAAGTGCTGGTTGCGCTGATCCAGGCCTATGTCTTCACCATCCTGACCTGCGTCTATCTGAAGGACGCCCTGCATCCCGCGCACTAAGCGCGGGACCGCAGATCAGGAAAATCGAAACTCTTTCCAAAAGCCTCAAGGAGCATAAATATGGAAAATCTGGGTCAACTCGGACAGTATCTCGGCGCGGGCCTGGCTTGCATCGGCATGGCGGGCGCCGCCATGGGTGTGGGCAACGTTGCCGGCAACTACCTGGCGGGCGCGCTGCGCAATCCGTCGGCTGCTGCCTCGCAGACCGCCACGCTGTTCATCGGCATGGCCTTCGCCGAAGCTCTGGGGATCTTCTCGTTCCTGGTCGCGCTGCTGCTGCTGTTCGCAGTCTGATCCTTATCTGCCATCCTTGCGGTTGGGTGGGGGCGTCACGCGCCCACCCGATTGTGAAACGACCGGCATGGGGTAGGATATGATCAGCCTGTTGCAACAGACCGCGCCAGCCGTGGTCGAAAATACCGAAACGGTGGTTTCCACCGAATCCGCCGAAGCGGCGGGTCATGGCGCCGATGCGGCCCATGCCGTGGCGGGTGCAGCTGATGCCGCCCACGCAGCGGCTGGCCACGCAGCCAGCGCCCCCGGCATGCCGCAACTGGACTTCACGACCTTTGGCAACCAGATCTTCTGGCTGCTGGTTGTTCTGGCGGTGATCTACTGGGTCCTGTCGCGGATTGCGCTGCCGCGCATCGGCGGGGTCATCTCGGACCGTCAGGGTGCCATTACCGGCGACCTCATGGCTGCCGAGGAATTCAAGCACAAGGCCAAGGAGGCCGAGGCCGCCTATGACAAGGCGCTGGCCGATGCCCGCGCCGAGGCCAACAAGATCGTCGCTGCCAACAAGGCCGAGATCCAGAAAGAGCTGAACGCGGCCATTGCCCATGCCGACGCGGAAATCGGGGCCCGTGCCGCCGAATCCGAAAAGCGCATCGGCGAGATTCGCGCCTCGGCGGTCGAGGATGCGCGCAGCGTTGCGCGTGACGTGACCGCGGCTCTGGTGGAAAGCTTTGGTGGCAAGAGCGATCAGAACCTTGTCAACGAAGCGGTCGATCAGCGACTGAAGGGGGCGCTGCAATGAAACGTCTGAGCGTTCTCTTTGCCCTGATCGCCAGCCCCGCGCTGGCCGCCTCGGGTCCGTTCTTCTCGCTGCGGAACACCGACTTCATCGTTTTGCTGGCCTTCCTGCTGTTCATCGGCATTCTGGTTTATTACCGGGTGCCGCAGATCGTCGGCGGGCTGCTGGACAAGCGCGCCGAGGGCATCCGCAACGATCTGGCCGAGGCCCGTCGCCTGCGCGAGGAAGCCCAGGAGATCTATGCCAGCTATGAGCGCCGCCAGCGCGAGGTGAAGGGTCTGGCCGACCAGATCGTCGCCAACGCCAAGCGCGAAGCCACGCTGGAGGCCGAAAAGGCCAAGGCCGCGCTGAAACTGTCGATTGAGCGCCGCCTGAAAGCGGCCGAGGATCAGATCGCCAGCGCCGAGGGCGATGCCGTCCGCGCCGTCCGTGACCGTGCCGTGCAGACCGCGATTTCGGCCGCGACCGAGATCCTGGGCAAGCAGGCCAGCGCCGCCGACCGCAGCGCCGGCATCGACAAGGCCATCGAAGACGTGGCCAACCGGCTGAACTGATATCGGGCCCGCGCCCGCCGCGATTCCACGCACAGTGATCCAGACCCCCGGGGCGAGAGCTTCGGGGGTTTTGTTTTTGGGGCGGTTTACATGCAGTGCGGGCTCGTTTTATGGAATGGAACGGAGATCTCTGCTAGAGGGGCTTTCTCCGATTACTCAGATCGCCTTGCTTTAGCTAATCGCCTGCCCTGGCAGCTAAAATTCTCGCGGCAACGAGAGCGTTCACCTTTTCTTTTGTGATGCCGTAGTGTTCGTACTGGGCATGTAGAAACTCGTCCAATTCGGCATCAATAGAACGGAACTGTTCAATAGCCCGTTAACATTCGGAGATCATTTTTTCGCGGCCAGAAATGCCGAAGAAATTCTGATCATGCTCACGGAAAAAACGATGTGCTAGATGATCCCGCACAACCTTGGCCCGACCAAGTCCGTCAATAATAGTTTTTGGGAGCTCGGATGAAGATAGTGCTTTGAGCATATTACCAAATGTTTTTGATAGCTCAGAGTTGAATGCACTATCTAACGCCTCCACCCATTCAATCCGGTTTGGATACTGGCTTGCGGTGGGTAGCATGTGGAGAACGATGGCTGCGTTAGCCATGCCGTGTTCAAGGACCTGTGCATGATACATCGCCAGTCCATACCGCGAATACACCTCGCGGATCTGTATGGAAATCTCATCATCTGCCGACCATATTGAGCCTGATGGGAAGCCGTGCATGCAGTTGCCCTATCCTGTCGCCATGTACCTATAATGTTTTGTGTGTCGTCGAATTAGTCAACCGACGTGATTCACTCTGCCGCTCGCCAGACTGTGAAGGGAGCACTGTAAAATGTCTTGGTTTGGAAAGTGATCGAGCGTCTTTTGATCCCAAGACCGAATGAGCCGGAGCAGTACGCAATGTGCAAACCCGTCAGAGTTCTATAAATGACAAGTATTATATTCGCGACCCGGAGCTACGCAAAACCGCGCGAAAGCAAAGGGCCGGCAGCTTGGCTGCCGGCCCCATCGTGTCGTCGTGCGCGGCCCTTAGCGGGTCGGGGTGATCAGGATCTGCACGCGGCGGTTCTGGGCGCGGCCCGCCACCGTCTCGTTGCTTGCGACCGGCTGGCTGGCGCCGCGGCCCGCGGTGCTGAGGCGGTTCTGCGCCACGCCGCCGGCGCTCAGGATGCCCGCGACCGAACGCGCCCGGCGCTCGGACAGGTCCTGGTTATAGGCGGCCGAGCCGGTGCTGTCGGTATGGCCGACGACCTGGATCGTGCTGTCGGGATATTGCTGGAGGTTGCGGGCAATGGTGTAGAGATCATTCTGCCCCTGCGCGCCCACGGCCGCCGAGTCGGTCGCGAACAGCGTCGATTCCGGCATGGTCACCGATAGATAGCTGCCATGGTTCACGACCTGGATATTGGGGTTGTTCAGCGACTGCTGCAGCGATTTCTGCTGCCGGTCCAGGATGGCGCCGATGCCGCCGCCCAAGGCCGCACCGATCAACGCGCCGCGCGCCGCATCACGGCCCTGATCGTTCTTGTCGCTGTCGCGCGTCGCACCAAGGATGCCGCCGATGGCCGCGCCGGCCAGCGCGCCGGTCTGGGTGCGGTTCAGGCCGCCGACCCCGCCGGCATCCGTGCTGTTGCCGTAAGGATCGGTGGTCGTGCAGGCGCTGATGGCGATCAGGCCGGCTGAGGCCAGAAGCAGCGGAATACGGGTCTTCATTCTTTCTTTTCCCTTTTTAGCGGGCGATCCATCATCGCCTGTCCAAACGATCTGGTCCGCGCTTTGCTGCGCGGCCGCTGGTGCCCAAACACCGCGACCATGCCACGGGTTCCCGGCCAAGGCCACAGGAACAGGCGGAAATCCCCGCCGGATGCGTCACAATGCAGCGATGGCGCGGGGGGCGATGCTGGCGCCTTCGCGGGTCAGAAGCGCGCGTTTGATCGCCGCACCCCAGTGATAGCCGCCGATGCTGCCATCGGTGCGGGTGACCCGGTGGCAGGGCACCGCCCATGAGACCGGGTTCTGCCCGACCGCTGTCCCCACCGCCCGCAAGGCGCGCGGGCGTCCGATGCGGTCCGCGAGGATCGCATAGCTGATGACCTGCCCGGCCGGCACCTCGATGAGCGCGCGCCAGACGGCGAGTTGAAATTCGGTCCCGGTCAGGCGCACGGTGATCTCGCCCCGATCCGCGATCAGCGCATTCACCGCCGGGGCCAGCGCCTCGGGGGCGGTGACGACGCGGGCGCGGGGCCAGCGTGCCGCCAGATCGGCGCGAACCTCATCAGCCGACATCTCGCCCGCCAGCCCCAGCCCCCAAAGCGCGCCGCCCGCGCCAAAGGCGATCACGGTGCCAAAGGGCGTGGCGAATTCGCCATGGCACAGCACCGCGCCGGCATCCTCGGCGGGCTGGGTGGTGATGCGGACCCGCAGGCCCGGGGCGGGTTGGGCAAAGGCAAAGACGGTCTGGGTCATGGCGGCCTCATATCCGGTTTCAGCCCAGCCTAGCGCAAGATCGGTGTGAATCCAGTCACGGATGCACGCGAAACCGGGCGCCAAAGCTTGCACATGGCGCGCGCGCGGGGCATCAGGCGGATATGGCCCGCGCATCCTCGCCCCGCATCCCGCAAGCCCTGCCTTATGCCACCCAGATGGCGATCTTTTCGCGTTTCCGCGAAGCCGAGCCGCAGCCCCTGACCGAGCTGCACTATGTCAACGCCTTCACCCTGCTGGTCGCGGTGGCGCTGTCGGCGCAATCGACCGATGCCGGGGTGAACAAGGCCACCCAAAACCTGTTCAGCCGCGTGACCACCCCGCAGGAGATGCTGGATTTCGGCGTCGAGGCGCTGACCGAGGAAATCAAGACCATTGGCCTCTTCCGCCAGAAGGCCAAGAACGTGATCGCGCTGTCGCAGCGTCTGGTCGATGAATATGGCGGCGAGGTGCCGCAGTCGCGCGCCGCCCTGACGACCTTGCCCGGTGTCGGGCGCAAGACCGCCAATGTGGTCCTGAATGCCGTCTTTCACTTTCCCGCGCAGGCGGTCGACACCCATATCTTTCGCGTCGGCAACCGCACCCGCATCGCGCCCGGCCGCGATGTCGAGGCGGTCGAGCGCGCCGTCGAGGACAATGTCCCTGTCGAATTTCAGCAGAATGCCCATCACTGGCTGATCCTGCATGGCCGCTATATCTGTCAGGCCAAGCGGCCGCGCTGCGGCATCTGCCCCATCGAAGACCTTTGCCCCTATGAGGAGAAGACCCAATGACCACCCCCTATGTGATCGGCATTGGCAATGCGGTCATGGACGTGATCGCGCCCGCGTCGGATGCAAGCCTTGCGCGGCTGGGCATTGAAAAAGGCATCATGCAGCTGATCGACCGCGAGCGCTCGGAATTCCTGATGGCGGCGCAGTCGGCCGATACGGATGCGCAAAAGGCGCGGCTGGTGCCGGGCGGTTCGGTCGCGAATACGCTGGCCGGGATCGGTGCGCTGGGGCTGAGCACCGCCTTTATCGGCCGGGTCGCGGGCGATCCGCTGGGCCTGTCCTATGCCGAGCAGACCGAGGCGCAGGGCACGGTTTTCGTCAATCCGCCGGTGGCTGGCGAGGTGCTGCCGACCTCGCGCTCGATCATCTTCGTGACGCCCGATGGCGAGCGCTCGATGAACACCTATCTGGGCATCTCGGCCCAGCTGGATGCGGGCGACGTCAATCCTGCCACCTTCAGCGGTGCCGACTGGCTGTTCCTTGAAGGCTATCTTTTCGACAAGGATGCCGGCAAGGCGGCCTTCCTGAAGGCGGCCGAGGCCTGCCACGCGGCGGGCGGGCAGGCGGGGATCGCGCTTAGCGATCCGTTCTGTGTCGACCGTCACCGTGCCGATTTCCGGCGTCTGGTCGCCGGGCCGATGGATTACGTCATCGGCAATGTCCATGAATGGAAATCGCTTTATCAGGTCGAGGACCTTGAGGAGGCGCTGCGTCTGGCCCGCGCCGATTGCAACACGGTGATCTGCACCTGTTCGGGCGATGATGCGATCCTGATCCGCGGCGATGAGCGGGTCAGCGCGCCGGTTCACCGCGTCGTGCCCGTTGACGCGACGGGCGCGGGCGACCAGTTCGCGGCCGGGCTGATCTATGGTCTGGCCGTCCGGGCACCGCTGGCGGCTGCCGGCCGCATGGGCTGCATCGCGGCGGCCGAGGTCATCGGCCATGTCGGCGCCCGGCCCGAGCGGGATGTGCGGGCGCTGTTTCGCGCCGAAGGGCTGATCTGATCGCGCGTGTGGCGCGGTTTTTTTGGATATTTGAGTGAAGAAGAAAGGGCAGAGGTTTGCGCCTCTGCCCTTTTCCATTGCGTAATGATGGCCTCAGGCGGCTTTCTTGCCGGCGCCGAAGCGGCCATAGAAGCTGTCGCCTTTCGCCGCCATGTCGCGCAGGAGCTGCGGCGTGGCGAAGCGGGGGCCGAATTTCGCCGTCAGATCGTCGGCGATCTCGACCGCGCGGGCGGCGCCCAGCATGTCGAGCCAGCTGAACGGGCCGCCCGACCAAGGCGCGAAGCCCCAGCCGAGAATGGCGCCGACATCGCCTTCGCGGATGTCTTCGAGGACGCCTTCGTCCAATGCGCGCACGGCTTCCAGCGACTGGGCGAACATCAGGCGGTGCTGGACCTCGGTCAGTTCGGGCTGGGCGTCCGATTCAGGCCATTGCTGTTCCAGACCCGACCACAGGCCCTGACGCTTGCCGGCCTCGTCATAGTCATAGAAACCCGCTTTCGCCTTGCGGCCCATGCGGCCCTGATCGGCCAGCTTGAAGATCACCTCGTCCACCGGCGCGTCGGCATAGGCGTCGCCCATCGCGGCCCGGGTCGCCTTGGCGATTTTCACGCCCAGATCGATCGAGGTTTCATCGACCAGTTGCAGCGGTCCCAGCGGCATGCCCATCAGCTTGGCGGCATTTTCGATCAGCGTCGGGTTCACGCCCTCGCCGACCATGCGGATGCCTTCGTTCAGATAGGGGATGATGCAGCGATTGGCGTAGAAGAAGCGCGCATCGTTGACGACGATCGGGGTCTTGCGGATCTGGCGGACGAAATCCAGCGCCTTGGCGACGGCGCGCGGGCCGGTTTCGCGGCCCTTGATGATCTCGACCAGCAGCATCTTGTCCACCGGGCTGAAGAAGTGGATGCCGATGAACTGCTCGGGCCGGGCACTGGCTTTCGCCAGATCGCTGATCGGCAGGGTCGAGGTGTTGGTGGCGAAGATCGCGTCCGCCGGGATGGCGGCTTCGGCCTTTTTCGTGACCTCGGCCTTGACGCTCGGGTCCTCGAACACCGCCTCGACGATCAGGTCGCAGCCGGAAAGGGCGGCGTAATCGGTCGTCGGCGTGATGCGGGCCAGCACTTCGGCCTTTTTCTCCTCAGAGGATTTGCGGCGGCTGATCGCCTTGTCCAGAAGCCCGGTCGAATAGGCCTTGCCGCGTTCGGCGGCATCCTGCGCCGCGTCGATCAGCACGACCTCGATCCCGGCCATGGCGCTGACATAGGCGATGCCCGCCCCCATCATGCCGGCGCCAAGGATGCCGACCTTTTTCACGCTCTGGTCGGGGGCCTCGGGGCGGTTCGCGCCTTTCTCCAGCGCCTCCTTGTTGATGAAGAGGCTGCGGATCATTGCGGTCGAGCTGGGGTTCATCAGCACATTGGTGAACCAGCGCGCCTCGATTTTCAGCGCGGTGTCAAAGGGCACCAGCGCGCCTTCATAGACGGCGCTCAGCAGGGCTTTCGCCGCCGGATAGACGCCCATGGTCTTGCCATGGACCATGGCTGAGGCGCCGACAAAGGTCATGAAGCCCGCCGGGTGATAGGGCTCGCCGCCGGGCATCTTGTAGCCCTTGGCGTCCCAGGGTTTCACCAGATCGGCGTCGGTCGCTTTCAGCACCCAGTCGCGGGCCGCCGCCACCGGGTCGGCCACGACCTCGTCGATCAGGCCGGCGGCCTTGGCTTTCGCGGGGTCGGAAAGCTTGCCTTCGAGCAAAAGGGGGGCCGCGCCCATCGCGCCCAGCTTGCGCACAAGGCGGGTGGTGCCGCCGGCGCCGGGGAAGATGCCGACCATGATTTCCGGCAGGCCGATCTTGGCCTTGGGGTTATCGGCGGCAAAGATACGGTGGGTCGAGAGCGGCAGCTCCAGCCCGATCCCCAGCGCGGTGCCGGGCAGGGCGGTGGCGATGGGCTTGCCGCCCTTCTTGGTCTTGAAGTCCATCCCGGCCAGTTCGATCTTGCGCAGCAGGCTGTGCAGCGTCATCACGCCGTCGAAGACGCCCTGAGCGCCGCCCTGCTTCATGCCGGCGATGACGTTCAGGTCCATCCCTCCGGCAAAGTCCTTCTTGCCGCTGGTGATGACGATGCCCTTGACGGTTGCGTCCGCCAGGGCCTCGTCGATCAGGGTGTTCAGCGTGGCCGCGCCGTCCAGTGACAGCACATTCATCGACTTGCCGGGCACGTCCCAGGTGATGATGGCGACGCCGTCGGCGTCTTTCTTCATGGTGAAATCGGTCATGTTCCTGCCCCTTACACGCGCTCGATGATGGTCGCCGCGCCCATGCCGGACGCGATGCACAGCGTGGCCAGACCCACGTTCTTGTCCTGACGCTCCAGCTCGTCCAGGAGCGTGCCGATAATGATGGCGCCGGTGGCCCCCAGCGGGTGGCCAAGCGCGATCGAGCCGCCATTCGGGTTGACCTTGGCCGGATCGACCTGGAAAGCCTGCATGAAGCGCAGCACGACCGAGGCAAAGGCCTCGTTCACCTCGAAAAGGTCGATGTCGCTGATGGACATGCCGCTGTCCTTCAGGATCTTTTCCGTCACCGGCACCGGGCCGGTCAGCATGATCGTCGGATCGGTGCCGATCTTGGCGGTGGCGCGGATGCGGGCGCGGGGCTTGAGGCCGTAAGCCTTGCCGAATTCGGCATTCCCGATCAGCACGGCACCGGCGCCATCAACGATACCCGAGCTGTTCCCGGCATGGTGGATATGCTCGATATGCGACAGATGCGGGTATTTCAGCATCGCCACCTTGTCGAAGCCGGGCATGGCCTCGCCCATGTCCTTGAAGCTGGCCTTGAGCTTTGCCAGATCCTCGACCGTGGTGCCGGGGCGCATGTATTCGTCATGGTCAAGGATCACCAGCCCGTTCTGGTCCAGAACCGGGACGACGGATTTGGCAAAGCGGCCCTCTTTCCAGGCCAGCGCGGCGCGGCGCTGCGACTCGACTGCCAGCGCATCGGCCTGTTCGCGGGTAAAGCCGTATTCGGTGGCGATGATATCGGCCGAGATGCCCTGCGGCACGAAATAGGTCTTGAAGGTCATCGAGGGATCGACGGCGATGGCGGCGCCATCGCTGCCCATGGCCACGCGGCCCATCATCTCGACGCCGCCGGCGATATAGGCCTGACCGGCCCCGCCCTTGACCTGGTTGGCGGCGAGATTCACCGCCTCCATGCCGCTGGCGCAGAAGCGGTTGATGGCCAGACCGGGGATCGACTCGTCCAGATCGGATTCCAGCACCGCCGAGCGGGCAAGGCAGCCGCCCTGTTCCTTGACCTGGGTGACATTGCCCCAGATCACGTCCTCGACCGCGTGGCCTTCCAGACCGTTGCGCTCCTTGACGGCATTGAGCAGCCGCGCCGACAGCGCGACCGAGGTGACCTCGTGCAGGCTGCCATCGGGGCGGCCCTTGCCGCGCGGGGTGCGGGCGGCGTCATAGATATAGGCTTCGGTCATGCGTCCTCCTTCGTTGCCCGGTCCGAAGGATTGCCGGGCATCAGATCATAGGGGTGTTTCCAGCCGGGCAGGGCGGCAATGCCGTCCAGCCAACGGTCGATATGGGGCCATTCGGCGCGCGAAAAGCCGAAGGGTTCGGGGTAAAAGAGATAGCCGCAACAGGCGAAATCGGCGATGGTCGGGGCGGCGTCCACGATCCAGTCGCGGCTGGCCAGATGGTCGTTCAGCACCTTGTAGGTGGCGCGCAGGCGCGATTGCAAAAAGCCGATCACCTCTTGCGGGCGCTTGGCCTCGGGCAGGAAATTCGCCAGAAACCGCGCGGATCCGGCCTGACCCGACAGCTTGTGATTGTCAAACATCAGCCAGCGCAGGACTTCGCTCCGGTCGCGGCCAAGGAACTTTCCGCTCCGCTCGGCGATATGCAACTGGATAACCGCCGACTGGGTCAGGGTCAGACCCCCTTCACGAAAGACCGGCACCTCGCCCATCTCGTTCAGGGCGCGGAATTCGGGGCTGCGGGCCTCGCCGTTGAAGAAATCGACATAGACCGGCCGCCAGCCGTATCCGGCCAGTTCCATGGTCAGCGCCGCCTTGTAGGCATTGCCGCTTTCGCCAAAGCACCAGAGCTGTGCGGTCATGGGTTCCTCCTGCCTCGTCCAGCCGGGGGCTGCGCGCCCCCGGACCCCCCCGGGATATTTTCGTGAAGAAGAATGGGCCTTGTTAACGCTTGCGCAACCTTTCGCCTTCTATCCTGACGGCGCGGTACAGGCTGGGAAGCCGATGACCGCTGAAGGAGAAAGCCCCGCGTCATGCCACTGATGCCGATGGCCGCGTATGAGGCGGGGCCGCCCCTTCTTCTTCATTCAAATATCCCCGCCGGAGGCATCCGGCCGTGCCAGCGGGGACAAGGGTTCAGAACCGGTCGGCGTCCAGCGCCATCACCGGATCCGCGCCGCTTTGGATGCGGGCCAGATGCATGGCGGTCGCCGGCAGCTGCCGCGCCATATAATAGCGCCCGGTCGCCAGCTTCGTCTCGTAGAACTGGCGATCGCCCCGGCCCTCGGCCAGCGCCTTCTTGGCGGCGGCGGCCATGCGGGTCCACATCAGCCCCAGCGCGACATGCCCGAACAGATGCATGAAATCATAGGAGCCCGACAGCGCCGCGTTCGGATCCTTCATGCCCTGCTGCATGAAATACATCCCCGCCGCCTGCAGATCCTTTGACGCGGACTTCAGCGGTTCGAGGAAGTCGGCCTTCAGCGCTGCGTCGCCCTCATGCGCCTTGATCTCGGCCTTGATCATCTCGAAGAAGGCCATGATCGGCTTGCCGCCCTCGGCCGCGAGCTTGCGGCCCACGAGGTCCAGCGCCTGCACGCCATTCGCGCCCTCGTAGATCATGGCGATGCGGCTGTCGCGCACGAATTGCGACATGCCCTGTTCCTCGATATAGCCGTGGCCGCCAAAGACCTGCTGGGCCTGCACCGCCGAGTCGAAGCCCTTGTCGGTCAAAAAGCCCTTGATCACCGGCGTCAGGAGCGAGATCAGGTCGTCCGCCGTCTTGTCCTCGGCCAAACGCGCGCGGTCGATCAGATAGGCGCCCCAGAAGGCCAGCGCGCGCGCGCCTTCAAGGAAGCTTTTCTGGTCCATCAGGTTGCGGCGGATATCGGGATGCACGATCAGCGGATCGGCCGGCCCGGCAGGATTGGCGTCGCCGGTCACCGCGCGGCCCTGAAGGCGCTCGCGGGCATAGGTCACGGCGTTCTGATAGGCGGCCTCGGCCACGGCATAGCCCTGCAGGCCGACGCCAAGGCGGGCCTCGTTCATCATGGTGAACATGGCGCGCATACCCTTGTGCAGGTCGCCCAGGAGCCAGCCCTTCGCGCCGTCATAGTTCATCACGCAGGTCGAATTGCCGTGAATGCCCATCTTTTCTTCAAGATTGCCGACGCTGACCGCATTGCGCGCGCCAAGGCTGCCATCTTCGTTGACCAGAAACTTCGGCACGATGAACAGCGAGATGCCCTTGGTGCTTTCGCCGCCGCCCGGTGCCTTGGCCAGAACCAGATGGATGACATTTTCCGACATGTCGTGATCGCCGGCCGAGATGAAGATCTTCTGTCCGCTGATCAGGTAGCTGCCATCGTCCTGCGGCTCGGCCTTGGTGCGCAGCATGCCCAGATCGGTGCCGGCATGCGGCTCGGTCAGGTTCATGGTGCCGGTCCATTCGCAGCTGACCATCTTGGGCAGATAGGTCGCCTTCTGCTCGTCCGAGCCATGGGCGTGGATCGCCGAATAGGCGCCATGGGTCAGGCCCTGATACATGGTAAAGGCCATGTTCGAGGCCGAGAACAGCTCGCCCGCAGCCAGGCCGATCACATAGGGCATGCCCTGGCCGCCATAGTCCGGGTCGCAGTCAAGCGCCGTCCAGCCCCCCTCGCGCATCTGGTCGAAGGCGGCGCGAAACCCCGTCGGCGTGCGCACGACGCCGTTCTCCAGCGTGCAGCCCTCGTGATCGCCGACCCGGTTCAGCGGCGCCAGTACCTCGGAGGCAAGCTTGCCGGCGGCGTCCAGAATGGCCTCGGTGAATTCCGGCTCAAGCTCGTTATAGCCTGAAAGGTCCTGCTTCGAGATCTCAAGCAGGTCATGCAGCACGAACTGCATGTCACGGATGGGCGCGGCATAGGTGGTCATTGTTCCTCCCCGGGGGGTCTGCGTTTCAGGCTTCTGATTTCACGTGGCGCAGCTGGCTTTCGCCCTCGGCGATCTGCTGGCGCAGATCGACAATGGCGCCGCCCAGCTCTGCATGCTGGCGTTCCATGTCGGCCAGTCTGTCGCGGGCGGTGGCCAGAATGGCCTCGGTCTGGGTGATGTTGCGCTCGGCCGGGTCGTAAAGCTCGAGCAGCTGGCGGATCTGTTCCAGTGAAAAGCCGAAGCGCTTGCCGCGCAGGATCAGCTTGAGCCGGGCGCGGTCGGTACGGCCGTAAAGCCGGTGCTGGCCGCGGCGCAGCGGAAACAGAAGTTCGCGGGACTCATAAAAACGCAGGGTGCGCGGCGTCACATCGAAGGCGTCGCACATCTGCCGGATGGTCATTAAGTCGGCGCTCATGGCCGATACCCTCCCAAACCACGTTCACTTGCCACGCAATATAGGCAAGGTTGACGTTCGCGTAAGGTGGAACGTCGCGTCAGGGTCGGGTCATCCTGCGAATATTGATGAAAATCAGCCTGATGCGCCTTGCATTATTTTTGCTCGGCGCGACCGTCCATCTCAGTCAGCAGTCTTGATGTCTCATCACGCAGGGCGCGCAGGTCGCTCATCGAGGTTTCCAGTTCGTCGCGCTGTTCGCGCAGGACATCAAGCTGGCGGTCGGCCAGATCGATCCAGACACGATACTGCTCGCGCGTTCCCTTTTCGCCATAGATCAGCAGCCATTGACGGATGTCCTCCAGCGAAAAGCCGAAGCGGCGACCGCGCAGGATCAGCTTCATCCGGGCAACCTCGCGCGCGCCATAAAAACGCGAGCGGCCTTCCTTATGGGGGCTGAGCAACTCAATATATTCATAATAACGCAAGGTTCTGGGCGTGACGTCGAAACGGCCGCACATATCTTTGAAACTTATATATTCGCTATCGGGCATCGGAAATCTCTGTGGTCGGATGCGCATGACGTTCAGCGTAACGTGCTGGCGAATCAAACTCAACCACCGCAGCGGGCTTGCCAGCCGGATGGGCGCTGATACCATGCCGCAAGATCACGCAAGGTTTGGCGGAAACGGATGACAAGGCAGTCAGAGGACGAGCAGCGCGAACAGCGCCGGCGCATCGCGCGCCAATTCATCGAGGCGATTCCGCATGCGCGCGCCCTTGGCATGGTGCTTGAGGATATCGGCCCCGAGGGGGCGGTGATCTCGTTGCCGTGGAATGCCGAGCTGGTCGGCGATCCGCGCAGCGGGGTGATCCATGGCGGCGTCGTCTCGGCGCTGATGGACACTTGCAGTGGCGCGGCGGTGATGGCGCATCCGGTCGGGCCGCGTTCGACCGCGACCATCGATCTGCGCATCGACTATATGCGCGGCGCGACGCCCGGACAGGTGATCCGCGCCCGCGCCGAATGCTATCACGTCACCCGCTCGGTCGCGTTTGTGCGCGCCGTGGCGATGGACGAGGACGAAACCCGCCCCGTGGCCTCGGCCACCGGCGCCTTTACGCTTGAGCGCTGACATGGCCCCCCGCAACGAACCCCTTGCCGCGATCAAGTCACGCCGCAACAACGCGCTGAATGCGCTGGTCTCGGGCGTACCCTATATCCGCTGGCTGGGCATGGTCTTCGACCGCCGTGGCGACGAGTTGACCGCCGTGCTGCCCTTTGACGAAAAGCTGATCGGTAATCCGCTGCTGCCGGCGATCCATGGCGGGGTGACGGCCGCCTTTCTTGAGGTGACCTGCATCGTCGAGCTGACCTGGACCGCGATCTGGGAGGACATGGAGGAGGGCCGCATCGCCCCCGATGCCTCGGTCCCAGAAAGCCTGCCGCGCCTGCCCAAGACCATCGACTTTACCGTCGATTACCTGCGCTCGGGCCTGCCGCGCGACGCCTATGCGCGGGCGCGGGTGGTGCGCTCCGGGCGGCGCTATGCCAGCGTCCATGTCGAGGCATGGCAGGACCAGCGCACCAAGCTGTTCGCGCAGGCGACCGGGCATTTCCTGATGCCGCAGGATGGCTGACGCAGGCATGGCCGAACCGGCCCCGGGGCGCGAGATCAGCCACCGCCGGGTTCTGGCCATCGCGCTGCCCATCGTCCTTTCCAACGCCACGATCCCGATTCTGGGTGCGGTCGATACCGGCGTCGTCGGCCAACTGGGCCGACCCGAACCGATTGGCGCGGTCGGCATCGGCGCGGTGATCCTGGCCTCGATCTACTGGATTTTCGGCTTTTTGCGCATGGGTACCTCGGGGCTGGTGGCGCAGTCCCATGGCGCGGGCGATCAGGGCGAGGCGGGCGCGCATCTGGCCCGCGCGTTGGGGATCGGGCTGGCGGCGGGGCTGGCGCTGATGCTGCTGCATGTGCCGATCTTTGCCGGCGCCTTCCGGCTGGCGCCGGCCTCGCCCGAGGTCGAGGCGCTGGCCCGGCAATACCTTGCGATCCGCATCTGGGGTGCGCCCGCGACCATCGCGCTTTACGCCATCACCGGCTGGCTGATCGCCATCGAGCGGACGCGGGCCGTGCTGGCGCTGCAATTGCTGATGAACGGGCTGAATGTCGGGCTGGACCTGTGGTTCGTGCTGGGGCTTGGCTGGGGTGTCGGCGGCGTCGCGCTGGCCACGCTGATCGCGGAATGGTCCGGGCTGGCGCTGGGATTGGTGCTGGCCCGGCACGCCTTGCGCGCGGCCCTGCGCCGGGGTGGGATCTGGGCGCGCGAGCGGCTGGTGGAACTGGTCCGCGTCAATGGCGATATCATGATCCGCTCGGTCCTGTTGCAGGGCGCGTTCACCAGCTTCATGTTTCTGGGCGCGGGGCAGGGCGATGTGGCGCTGGCCGCCAATCAGGTCCTGCTGCAATTTCTCAGCATTGTCGCCTATGGGCTTGACGGGTTTGCCTTTGCCGCCGAATCCCTGGTCGGGCAGGCGGTCGGGGCGCGCCGTCCCGAACGGCTGCGCCGCGCCGTCGCGGTCACCTCGGCATGGGGCGTGGCGGGGGCGGCGCTGATGTCGGCGGTCTTTGCGCTGGCCGGTCCCGCGATCATCGATCTGTTGACCACCTCGGCAGAGGTGCGGGCCGAGGCGCGGCTTTACCTGCCCTGGCTGGTCGCGGCGCCGCTGATCGGCATCGCCTCATGGATGCTGGACGGCATCTTCATCGGCGCCACCCGCACGCGCGAGATGCGCGACGCCATGCTGATCTCGGTCGGCTGTTACGCGCTGCTGGTCGCGGTGCTGCCGATGGCTTTCGGCAATCATGGCCTGTGGGCGGCGCTGATGGGGCTGAATGCGATCCGCGGGCTGACCATGTGGCGGCTTTATCCGCGCGTGGCCCGGGCGGCTGCCTGAGAACCGCCGGTCAAGGACGCGAACGCCCCGGGCTGTCCGGGGCGTATTGTCATCTGCATGGCGCCTGGCGCGGGATCAGATCTCGTCGACGATCTGCTGGCGGGCGACAGCGCGCAGCTCGACCATCTTGGCGCGGATCGCGGCTTCCTCGGCGAAATCGGCAAGGTCATGGGCCAGCTTGCGGAACACGTCCTCATCGCCCGGCTCGTCGAAATCCGAACTGACGATGGTCAGGGCGTATGAGCGCGCATCGTCGCCCTTTTTGCCCAGAAGGCCGGCGGCCCATTCGCCCAGCAGGCGGTTGCGCCGCGCTTCGGCCTTGAAGTTCAGCTCGGCATCATAGGCGAATTTCGCCTCTTGCGCGCGCTCGCGGTCATCAAAGGTGGTCATGGCGGCCTCCGGCTTGGGTGTTTCTTGATTATACAACAGGATATGCCCAGCCGCACGCCGCATCGCAAGCCTGTATCGCGGGAACTGGTTTGCGGAACCTTTCCGCTGTGTCTTTCCGGGGGTCCGTCTTGCGCCCCGTATTGCCCCGGACCCCGTTTCTGGCCTATAGGCGCTAAGGAATGACGGTCACCTTGCACACGGGAGACGCGCAGCATGGCACCAAGGCGCAAGAAAATCTACGAAGGCAAGGCCAAGATCCTTTACGAAGGCACCGAGCCGGGCACCCTGATCCAGTATTTCAAGGATGACGCCACTGCCTTCAATGCCCAGAAAAAGGCCACGATCGAGGGCAAGGGGGTGCTGAACAACCGCCTGTCCGAATTCTTCATGACCGGGCTGACCAATATCGGCGTGCCGAACCACTTCATCCGCCGCATCAACATGCGCGAGCAGCTGGTGCGTCAGGTCGAGATCATTCCGCTGGAGGTGATTGTCCGCAATTTCGCCGCCGGTTCCATCGCCAAGCGTCTGGGCATGGAGGAGGGCACGCCCCTGCCGCGCCCGATCGTCGAGTACAGTTTCAAGAACGACGAGTTGGGCGATCCCTTTGTGTCCGAGGAGTATATCATCGCATTCGGCTGGGCCAGCCAGCAGGATCTGGACGATATCGTCAGCCTGGCGCTGCGTGTGAACGACTTCCTGTCGGGTGTGTTCTTTGGCGCCGGGATCAAGCTGATCGACTTCAAGATCGAGATCGGCCGCATCTGGGACGGCGATTTCATGCGCCTGGTCGTCGCCGACGAGATCAGCCCGGATTCCTGCCGGCTTTGGGACGTCAAGACCGGGCAGAAGCTCGACAAGGACGTGTTCCGCCGCGATCTGGGCAGCCTGACGGACGCCTATACCGAGGTGGCCCGCCGGCTGGGCCTGATGCCTGCCAATACCACCACGCTGACCAAGCCCACTTTGATCAACTGAAAGGCCCGCCGATGAAAGCCCCCCTTAAGGCTCGTGTCACCATCATGCTGAAGGATGGCGTTCTGGACCCGCAGGGCGAGGCGATCCGCCATGCCCTGGGCGGGCTTGGCTTTCAGGGCGTCTCGGGCGTGCGTCAGGGCAAGGTGATCGAACTTGACCTGACCTCGGGCGATGCCGAGGCGGCCAAGGCCGAGGTTGCCCGCATGTGCGAGGGGCTGCTGGCCAATACCGTGATCGAGAAATACGCCGTCGAGATCGTCTGATCTGCCGGACCGGGGGCTTTGCGCCCCCGGACCCCCGCAGGATATTTGGACATGAAAGAGGGCGGCGGGAGGCCTGATGATCGACCGGCTGTCCATGTTCATGGTTCTGGTGCGCGAAGAGCATTTCGGCCGCGCGGCCGAGGCGCTTGGCATCACCCAGCCGTCCTTGTCATCCGCGATCAAGGCCTTGGAAGAGCAACTGGGCGTGCAACTGGTGCGGCGCGGCTCGCACTATCAGGGGCTGACCCCCGAGGGGGAGCGGGTGCTGGACTGGGCGCGGCGGATCGTCGGCGATGCCCGCGCCATGCAGGCCGAGATGGCTGCCAGCCGCAAGGGGGTTTCCGGGCTGCTGCGGCTGGGGGTCATTCCGACCGCCATGCCGCGCATTGCCGAATTGACCGGGCCGTTTTTGCGCCGCCATCCGAATGCCGGCGTGTCGATCCTGTCGCGCAGCTCCGACGAGATCCGCGACCAGATCGAGGCGCTGGAGCTGGATGCCGGCGTCACCTATCTGGACAGCGAGCCCTTGGGCCGGGTGCAGAGCCGACCGCTTTACCGCGAGACCTATTGTCTGGTGTCGCGCGATGCCGAGACCGGGCCGGTCGACTGGACCGAGGCGGCCGGGCGGCCCCTGTGCCTGCTGACGCCGGACATGCAGAACCGCCGCATCGTCACCCGCCATCTGCTGGAGGCGGGGGCGGACGCGATGCCGCGGGTCGAGTCGACCTCGATGCTGGCGATCCTGTCGCATGTGGCCAGCGGCGACTGGGCCGCGATCCTGCCGCAATCGCTGGCCCAGGGCCTGCCCTTGCCGCATGGTGTCCGGGCGCGACCGCTGGCCGGTGCGGGCCATATGGTCGGGCTGGTGACGGCGCGGCGCGAGCCGCATCCGCCTTTGGTCGATGCGCTGCTGAAGGCCGCCGAATTGATTGAGAACTTCAATCAATAGACGGGACATCGCGATTGTTTCGACTATCGTAGGGGTCTAGGCTGGTTGGGCATTGCAATGAGCCAGGACCTGCCCAGCCATGACCCTGACAGCGAATTCCGCTGACATCCGCGAGCGCCTTGATGCGATCGTCGCCCTGCATCGCGACCGCGAGGGGCCATTGTTGCCGATCCTGCACGATATTCAGGCCGAATGGGGCTATATCCCGCAGGAGGCGCAGCCGGTGATCGCAGCGGCGCTTGGCCTGACGCGGGCCGAGGTCCATGGCGTGGTCAGCTTTTATCATGATTTCCGCGAAGCCCCCGCCGGGCGGCATGTGCTGCGGCTGTGCCGGGCCGAGGCCTGTCAGTCGATGGGCGCGGATGCGCTGGCCGATCAGCTTCGCGCCGCGCTGGGGATCGATTTCCACGAAACCACGCCGGATGGGCGGCTGACGCTGGAGCCGGTCTTTTGTCTGGGGCTTTGCGCCTGTGCGCCCTCGGCCCAGATGGATCAGCGGCTGGTCGGGCGCGCCGATCTGGCAAAGCTGACGCGGCTGGTGGCCGAGGTGGGGGCATGAGGGTCTGGGTTCCTGTCGATGCCGCCGCAAGGGCCGTGGGCGCGGATGAGGTGGCGGATGCGCTGGCCCGTGCGCTGCCCGATGCGCAGATCACCCGCAATGGCACGCGCGGCATGGTCTGGCTTGAGCCTTTGGTCGAGGTCGAACGCGACGGGCTGCGTTATGGCTATGGGCCGGTGGCGCCCGAGGATGTCGCGGGGCTTGCCGAGGTGATCCGCACGGGCGGCGATCACCCGCTGGCCTTGGGCCCGGTCGAGGAACTGTCATGGATGCGTGGGCAGACGCGGCTGACCTTTGCCCGCGTGGGCGTGATCGACCCGATGTCCACCACTGAATACGAGGCGCATGGCGGTCTGGCAGGGCTGCGGCGCGCCCTTGATCTGGGACCGGAAAAGACCGTCGAGGAGGTCACGGCCTCCGGCCTGCGCGGGCGCGGCGGGGCGGGTTTTCCGACCGGGATCAAGTGGAAGACCGTGGCGGGCGCGAAAGCGGCGCAGAAATACATCATCTGCAATGCCGATGAGGGCGACAGCGGCAGTTTCGCCGACCGGATGCTGATGGAGGGCGATCCGCTGACCCTGATCGAGGGCATGGCGATTGCCGGTATCGCCGTGGGCGCCACGCGCGGCTATGTCTATATCCGCAGCGAATATCCCGATGCGATCCGCCAGATGCAGGCGGCGATCACGGTCGCGCGGCAGGCGGGGCTGCTGGGGCCTTCGGTCCTTGGCTCAGGCCACGCCTATGACATGGAGGTCCGCGTCGGTGCGGGGGCCTATGTCTGCGGCGAGGAAACCAGCCTGCTGAACAGCCTTGAGGGCAAGCGCGGCACCGTGCGCGCCAAGCCCCCGATCCCGGCGCTGGAAGGGTTTCTGGGCCGGCCCACGGTGGTCAATAACGTGATCTCATTGGCCTCGGTGCCGTGGATCATGGCGCATGGCGGGGCGGCATATGCCGCCTTGGGGATCGGGCGGTCCAAGGGCACGATCCCGATTCAGATTGCCGGAAATGTCCGCCATGGCGGGCTTTACGAGGCGGCCTTCGGCATGACGCTGGGCCAGATCGTCAATGAGATCGGCGGCGGCACCGCCAGCGGCCGCCCGGTCAAGGCGGCGCAGGTCGGGGGGCCGCTTGGCTCATATATCCCGCATTGGGAATTCGACGTGCCCTTTGGCTATGAGGAACTGGCGGGCAAGGACGGGCTTTTGGGTCATGCCGGCATCACCGTCTTTGACGACTGCGCCGACATGCTGAAACTGGCGCGCTTTGCCATGGAATTCTGCGCTGTCGAATCCTGCGGGAAATGCACGCCCTGCAGGATCGGCTCGGTCCGGGGCGTCGAGACCATCGACCGCATTGCCGCGGGCGATCCGGACGCGATCCCGATCCTGACCGATCTGTGCAACACGATGAAATGGGGCTCGCTTTGCGCATTGGGGGGCTTTGCGCCCTTTCCGGTGATGTCGGCGCTGACCCATTTCCCCGATGACTTCAGCGGGCGCGGCCAGCCGCGCAAGGAGGCCGCAGAATGAAGGATTTCATCATTCCCGACCGCGACATGGGCACGCCAGCGGTCCATTCCGACACCATCGTCAGCCTGACCGTGGACGGCATCAAGGTCAGCGTTCCCGCCGGCACCAGCGTCATGCGCGCCGCCGCCGAGGCCGGAATCAGCGTGCCCAAGCTTTGTGCCACCGATCATGTCAGCGCCTTTGGCTCATGCCGGCTCTGCGTGGTGGCCATCGACGGCATGCGTGGCACGCCCGCCTCCTGCACGACGCCGGTGGCCGAAGGCATGGTCGTCCATACCCAGACCGACGATATCGCCCGCATCCGCAAGGGCGTGATGGAGCTTTACATCAGCGACCACCCGCTGGACTGCCTGACTTGCGCCGCCAATGGCGATTGCGAATTGCAGGACATGGCCGGCGCGGTGGGCCTGCGCGAGGTGCGCTTTGACCCCGGCGCGAACCATTTCATGCAGCGCGAGGCCGGGGCGCTCAATCCCGAATACCGGCCCAAGGATCAGTCGAACCCCTATTTCACCTTTGATCCGGCGAAATGCATCGTCTGTTCGCGCTGCGTGCGCGCCTGCGAGGAGGTGCAGGGCACTTTCGCGCTGACCATCGAGGGGCGGGGCTTTGACAGCCGGGTCTCGGCGGGGATGGAAAGCGACGATTTCCTCAGCTCGGATTGCGTCAGTTGCGGGGCCTGCGTGCAGGTCTGCCCGACCGCGACGCTGATCGAGAACAAGGTGATCGAGATCGGCACCCCCGAACATATCGTCAAGACCACCTGCGCCTATTGCGGGGTCGGCTGTTCCTTTGACGCGCATATGCGCGGCGAAGAGGTCGTGCGCATGGTCCCCAGCCGCGATGGCAAGGCCAATCGCGGCCATAGCTGCGTCAAGGGCCGCTTTGCCTGGGGCTATACCAGCCATGGCGACCGTCAGACCCAGCCGATGATCCGCGAGAATATCCAGGACCCGTGGCGCGTGGTCGGCTGGGACGAGGCGCTGGATTTCGCCGCATCGCGTCTGCGGCAGGCACAAAGCGATCACGGGCGCGACGCCATCGGCGTCATCACCTCGTCGCGCTGCACGAATGAGGAAACCTATCTGGTCCAGAAACTGGCCCGCGCGGTTTTCGGCAACAACAACACCGATACCTGCGCCCGTGTCTGCCATTCGCCAACCGGATACGGGCTGAAGACGGCCTTTGGCACCTCGGCCGGGACGCATGATTTCGATTCGGTCGACGATACCGATCTGGCGCTGGTCATCGGCGCCAATCCGACCGACGGCCATCCGGTCTTTGCCAGCCGGCTGCGCAAGCGGCTGCGGCAGGGGGCGGGGCTGATCGTCCTTGACCCGCGCGAGATCGACCTGCTCTCCACCCCGCATATGGGCGAGGGGCTGCATCTGCCCCTGCGCCCCGGCACCAATGTCGCCGTGCTGACCGCGCTGGCCCATGTCATCGTCGCCGAAAAGCTTTACGACGAGGAATTCATCCGCAGCCGCTGCGACTGGGACGAATTCATGGCCTATGCCGAATTCCTTGCCGATCCGCGCCACGGCCCCGACGAGGTAGAAAAGCTCAGCAAGGTTCCGGCCGACCTGATCCGCCGCGCCGCCCGCGCCTATGCGCTCGCGCCCCGCGCCAGCATCTATTACGGCCTTGGCGTGACCGAGCATTCGCAGGGCTCGACCACGGTCATGGCGATCGCGAACCTTGCCATGATGTGCGGCAATATCGGCGTGCCGGGCACCGGCGTGAACCCGCTGCGCGGCCAGAACAACGTGCAGGGCTCTTGCGACATGGGGTCGTTCCCGCATGAATATCCGGGCTATCGCCATGTCTCGGATGCGGCGACGCGGACGATCTATGAACGGGTCTGGGGCGTGCCCTTGTCCGATGAGCCGGGCCTGCGCATCCCCAACATGTTCGACGAGGCCCTGGCCGGACGTTTCCGCGGCCTTTACTGCCAGGGCGAGGATATCGTCCAGTCGGACCCCGATACCAGCCATGTGACCTCGGCGCTGGCGGCCATGGATATCGTCATCGTCCATGACCTGTTCCTGAACGAGACCTCGAACTACGCGCATGTGTTCCTGCCCGGCTCGTCCTTTCTGGAAAAGGACGGCACCTTCACCAATGCCGAGCGCCGCATCAACATGGTGCGCCGCGCGGTGACGCCCAGAAACGGCCATGAGGACTGGGAAATCACCCAGATGCTGGCCAATCGCATGGGCGCCGGCTGGAACTATGCCCACCCGCGCGAGATCATGGCCGAAATCGCCATGACCACGCCCAGCTTCTCGGGCGTCAGCTATGACCTGCTGGACCGCGAAGGCTCGGTGCAATGGCCCTGCAATGCCGATGCGCCGCTGGGCACGCCCCTGATGCATGTGGACGGCTTCGTGCGCGGCAAGGGGCGCTTCATCCATACCGAATATGTCGCGACCGAGGAACGCACCGGCGCCCGCTTCCCGCTGTTGCTGACCACCGGGCGGATCCTGTCGCAATACAATGTCGGCGCGCAGACAAGGCGAACCGACAACGTGGTCTGGCACCCCGAGGACGTGCTGGAAATCCATCCCTCGGATGCCGAGAACCGGGGCTTGCGGGATGGCGACTGGGTGCGGGTGGCCTCGCGCTCGGGGGAAACCACGCTGCGGGCCCGGATCACCGAGCGGGTGGCGCCGGGCGTTGTCTATACGACCTTCCATCATCCGGCGACTCAGGCCAATGTAGTGACGACCGACAATTCCGACTGGGCGACGAACTGTCCCGAATTCAAGGTGACGGCCGTGCAGGTCAGCCCCTCGAACGGCCCGTCAGAATGGCAAGAGGAGTATCGCCATCATTCCGAGATCGCCCGCCGCATCCTGCCCGAGGCCGCAGAGTGACACGCCGATGAAGGATCAGCCCGGCGGCGCGCTGCGCTGGCAGGATGGCTGGCATCCCGTCGCGCCGCCGCCCGAGCCGCAGGAATGCCCCGTAGCCATCGTCATCGACGGCATGTCTCAGGCGGTGCTGATGGCCACGCCCCATGACCTGCGCGATTTCGCGCTGGGTTTTGCCCTGACCGAGGGGCTGATCGCCAGCCCCGCCGATATTCAGGACTATGAGGACGTCGAGGTCGAGGCCGGCGGTTTCCCCGCGCGCGAGGCGCGGCTGTGGCTGCGTCCCGGCCTTGCCGCCGGTCTGGCCGAACGCCGGCGCAGCATGGTCGGGCCGGTGGGCTGCGGGCTTTGCGGCGTGGACAGCATCGCGGCGGCGCTGCCGCAGGTGGTGCCGGTGGCATCCGACTGGTCGATGCCGCCCGAGGATGTCGGCCGCGCCATGGACGCGCTGGCCGAGGGGCAGGTCCTGCGCCGGATCACGCCCGCCATCCACGGCGCCGCCTTCTGGGACGGCCGCCGCGCCATCACCCGCGAGGATGTCGGCCGCCACAATGCGCTGGACAAGCTGGCCGGTGCCTTGGCGCAGGCGGGCGTCGATGCCGGGCAGGGGGCCATCGTCATGTCCTCGCGCCTGTCGGTCGATCTGGTGCAAAAGGCCGCCCGCATCGGCGCGCCGGTCCTGATCGGCGCCAGCGCCCCCACGGGCCTTGCGCTGGACTGGGCCGGGCGCGCGGGCCTGACGCTGATCGCGCGGGCGCGGGGCGCGGTCTTTGATCTTTACACCCATCCCCGGCGCATCGCCGGCAGCCGAGGTTTCTGATGTCCGATCCCGCGTCCAAGCTGATCCGCATGGCCGGCCAGATGGCCGATTTCTTTCGCAGCCAGCCCGACCGCCCCCCGGCCGAGGCCGTCGCCGCCCATATCAATGACAGCTGGACCTATCGCATGCGCGCCGACCTGATCGCCGCGCTGCAGGCCGGGGCCAAGGCCGATCCCATCGTTCGCGACGCCGTGGCCTTCATCACGCTGCCGCAGGACGTGCCGCGCGGGGCCTGATTTTGCCTCTGCCGCGCGTCATTGCGCCGTGCTAGCGTGGCGCCATGGCACAGCTTCCTTCCCGACAAGACATCCTCGACTGGGTTTCGGCCCATCCCGAGGCGACCGCGAAACGCGACATCGCGAAAGCCTTCAACATCAAGGGCGCCGAGCGCATCGAGCTCAAGCGCATCCTCAAGGAACTTGAGGCCGAGGGCCTGCTTGAGCGCCGCCGCCGCCACTATCTGGACGCCGAGCGCCTGCCACCGGTCACGGTGCTGCAGCTTTTGCCCCCCGATGCCGATGGCGATATCTTTGCCAAGCCGCTGGAATGGCATGGCGACGCGCCGATGCCGCGCATTCTCTATGCGCCGCTGAAATCCGATCCGGCCATCGGCGCGGGCGAACGCATTCTGGCCCGCCTGATCGAGACCCGGGGCGAGGAAGATCACGACTATCAGGCCCGGCTGATCCGCCGCATCGGCACCGTCCAGCATCGCGTCGTCGGCATCTATCGCGAAAGCCGCAATGGCCCCGAGGCCGGCGGCCGCATCCTGCCCATCGACAAGGGTTCGGACAAGGAATGGCAGGTGCGTCCGGGCGATGCCCATGGCGCCAAGGACGGCGAGCTGGTCGAGGCCGAGCAGGCCGGTCCGCGTGGCCGCCTTGGCCTGCCGATGGCGCGGATCATCGAGCGGCTGGGCGATCCTTCGGCGCCGCGCGCGGTCAGCCTGATTGCCATTCACCAGCACGGCATTCCCGACGATTTCCCCGATGACGTGATTGCGCAAGCCGATGCCGCCAAGCCAGCCAGCCTGAAAGGGCGCGAGGATCTGCGCCATCTGCCTCTGGTCACCATCGACCCCTCGGATGCGCGCGATCATGACGACGCGGTGGCTGCGGAATTGCATGATGACGGCGGCGCCACGATCTGGGTCGCCATCGCCGATGTGGCCCATTACGTCACCCCCGGTTCGGCGCTGGACCGCGAGGCGCGAAAGCGCGGGAACTCGACCTATTTCCCCGACCGCGTGGTGCCGATGCTGCCCGATATCCTGTCGGGTGACCTGTGCTCGCTGCACGAAGGCGTCGACCGCCCGATCATCGCGGTCAAGATGCGGCTGGACGCGCAGGGCAACAAGACCGGCCACAGCTTTCATCGCGCCATGATGCGCTCGGCCGCGAGCCTGAGCTATGAACAGGCGCAGGCCGCCGCCGACGGCAATCCCGACGCGCAGACCGAACCTCTGGTCTATAACGTCATCCGCCCGCTTTGGGGCGCCTATGAGCTGCTGAAGGCGGCCCGTGCGCGCCGTCAGCCGCTGGAACTGGACCTGCCCGAACGCAAGATCATCCTGACCCCGGACGGGCGGGTGAAATCCGTGAATTTCCGCGACCGCTTTGACGCCCACAAGCTGATCGAGGAATTCATGGTGCTGGCCAATGTCGCCGCCGCCGAGGAGTTGGAACGCCTGCGCCGCCCGCTGCTGTACCGCGTCCACGAAGAGCCGACCGCCGAGAAACTGGACGCGCTGCGCGAGGTGGCCGAGGCCTCGGGCTTTACGCTGGCCAAGGGGCAGGTCCTGCAGACCCGGCACCTGAACCGGCTGCTGGAACAGGCCGGCGGCACCGATTTCGACGAGCTGATCAACATGACCGCGCTGCGCAGCATGCAGCAGGCTTATTATCACCCGGAAAACTATGGCCATTTCGGGCTGGCCTTGCGGTCTTACGCGCATTTCACCTCGCCCATCCGGCGCTATTCGGACCTGATCGTGCATCGGGCGCTGATCCTGGGCCACAAATGGGGCGATGACGGGCTGTCGCATTGGGATATCGAGAATCTCTCGGACACCGCCAAGCAGATCAGCGAGACCGAGCGCCGCTCGATGGCGGCCGAACGCGACACCACCGACCGCTATCTGGCCGCCTATCTGGCCGATCGCGTCGGGGCCGAATTCAGCGGCCGCATCAGCGGCGTGCAGAAATTCGGCGCCTTCGTGCGGCTGGACGAGACCGGCGCCGATGGCCTGCTGCCGATCCGCGAGATCGGGCGCGAATATTTCCATTATGACCCCGATCAGCAGATCCTGCTGGGCTCGGAAACCGGGCTGGAAATCGGCATCGGCCAGCGCGTCACCGTGCGCCTCTCCGAGGCCGTGCCGCTGACCGGCGGCTTGATGCTGGAACTGCTGGAGGTCGAGGGCCGGCCCCTGCCGCAAGGCAGCGGGCGCGGGCGCGGCGGGGCCAAGGGGCCGATGCGCAAGCGCGCCACGCAATCGCGGCTTGCCGAGGTCAAACGCGCCCAGAAACGCCGCCGCAAGCGCAACGCCTAGAGCGATCGTATTCGTCTTGACCGGATCGCCAGGGCTGCGAGGTGGCTCGGCGCTACCGTCACGGCGCTACCGTCACGGCGCTGCACCATGTCGATGCGCTGCGACGCGTGACGCAGACAGATTGCGCAATCCCCCGCAGGCGGGCCAGCTCCTGCGCCGCAGCGAAGCGGCGCCCGTTATCCGCGGTTTTGCCAGCCAGCGGCGCCTCTCAAGAGTTCACCTGATCCTGCCAGATGACCAAGATGAAACTCGGCCCATTGCCGACGACAAACCCGTAAAGGTGACGGTGGAGCTGCCGGCGGCGCTCCATCGTGACGTCACCGATTTCGGCCGTCTGCTGACCGAGGGCGGCATGCCGGTCGAACCCGCCAAGCTGGTCGTACCGATGCTGGAGCGCTTCGTTGCGATTGATCACGGCTTTGCAAAGGTCCGGCGGACGCCCCCCTGATCGCGCATACAGAACTGCCCGCTTGAGCGATCTGCAAGACAGGCTGTGTTTCTGGTTCCCAGCAATGACATTATTGAGGCACGCCAATATTCTCGAAACGCATGATACGATTGGGAAAAGCCAATCTCTATGCCTCGCGACGATTTTGCAGCAGCACCAAAACGAGATCTCGCTTTGCAGGCAAGTCACCACTGCTCGCGCTGCATAGTTCAGCGACGGGAACAGGGGCTCGTTCAAGAGTTCGCCACGCAGGCGGCCCTTGCCGCTCTCGACGAAAGCGTTCTGGGTCGGCTTGCCCGCCGCCCGCTCATCCCGTGGCCTGCCATCAGATGCGTGACCGCCTGCCGCTTCGCAGCGGGCGTCGGCACTTTTTCCACAAGAAACCCTTCAGCGCGTCATTGTCGAGCATCGCGTCAGCCAACAGCCGCTTCAGATGGGCGTGCTCGTCCTCGAGACCCTTCAGGCGCTTGGCCTCACTGACATCCCTGCGCCATACTTGGTCGTCCACTTGTAGACGGTCGCATCGCTGACGCCGTGCTTGCGGCACAGATGGGCGACCGAAACCCCGGCCTCGAGCTCTTGCAGAATGCCGATGATCTGCTCTTCGGTGAGCCTGCTGCGCTTCATCTCTGGTCCTTTCGCTTGGGCCAGAGGAGAACTCAAATGGGGTTGGGAAGAAGGCGCAACGTCAGGCGCGAGGACTGTTGATTGCCACTGAGATTTGACCCGGCAACAGCGGAAATTGTCATTGAGAATTGACCCATGTGCAACCTTGCCCCGGCTTGAACCAGCTGGGG
>NZ_QPJL01000004.1 GCF_003337565.1 Paracoccus lutimaris | reverse complement strand
ACTAGCATTGACGCCATCATAACACGCAGAACATAACCACTGGGTGGGTCAGTTCTCGGTGACAATGCCGGGTCAAATCTCAGTGGCAATCAACACAGAGGGTTCACCGAAGATCTTTGGCCGCGACTTCACCCTGAGCGAACTCGATGCCGCCATCAAGGATTCACATCCCAAGGGCACTGCGGGAAACATCGAGACCCCCACTCTGAAGGTCACATCGTCGCAGGTGCTGAAGGGTTTTCGCCAGGACCTGCCGAAACCGCCGCCCAAATAGGCGCTCAGTGGCCCGGCCCGCCTCGGCGCCGGGGCACCCTCCCCGGCGCTGTCTCCGCCTTCAGGATGCCATGACCCAGCCGCTGATCCTGCCTCCTGTGCGGCAGTCTGGCGACATCCAGAACCGCCTTCAGCATGTCGTGATGGTCGAGTATGGCGCCGCCCTTGCTTATCAGCACATCGACCATGCGCCGCGTCACATGGGCGGTCGCGGTCGAGGTGCCATCGAACACCACGCTTGAGCCGCTGAAATAGCCAGCGGCCCGCTGCCCCGGGGTTGCCGGCGCATCCACCGCGATCCCGGCCAGATCGGGACCGTTTCGCGGTGCATTCCCGGATGTCGGCCCCGAGCCGGTATAGCGGGTCGCCGGCGCTTCGGGCGCATCCGTCGTATCATCGACCTTGCTGGCGACCGCGCCGCCGACGACGAAAAGCTGTGGCTGCGTCGAGGTCGAAAAAGCCGAGATCGTGTTCTCGCGCCCGACCGGGGACCGGCTTTCCGGCAGGTCGTGATCGCCGGTCACCGGATCCCGTTCCTTTACCGTCGGATGGTCCAGATAGGATTGCTTGCCATAAAGCGGATAGCCCGACAATGTCTCGTCCCGCTGGATGCCAAGCCCGATGTTCAGCGTATCGTCGCCAGTATTGTGAAAGGTCAGGCGATAGGTGCCCGCCGGGGCCTGCGCGAAAGGCGCATCCAGTGCCAGGGTTGGTGCCAGCGCAAGGGTCAGCACGGCATCGCCAGCCTCCTCGTGTTGGAAAAGCCGACCGACCACGCGCTCGCCGGATTTCAGAACCACGCCCTTGCCGGCCGGCAGCTTCCGTACGCCGCCGCCCGGTTCCTCGAATGTGATTTCCATGCGCGCCGGATTATTGGCGCGGATCTCGAGATAGCTGGCGCTCTTGTCGCCCGGCGGGACGCACCAGTCCACCGTCTCGGTTTGGAGAGCGCTCAGCTGAATCTTGCCCGCCAGCCGGCTGCGATAGCTGTTTCCGGCCGCAATGACGATCTTCGTGGCAACCCGATCCGAGTCGTCCGCCGATGCCTCGCGCGCCGCGGCCAGCCGGGTCAGTTCCTGTTCCAGAAAGCCGGTGCCATCGCGTGGTCCGGCGGCATTGCCAAGGCTGATATTCACCACGACCGGCACGCGACTTCCCTCGCCGGGGGTTGTTGTCCCCCAGTCATCGACCCAGCGCAGGATCTGCCGCATCGCCATCAGACAGAAGGCCTCCAGCCGCGCGCCGGTGGTGTCCTCGATGACATAGTCGGGCAGTTCGACGGCGACGATGGGCCGATCCGTCGGCGCGTTCTCTGCGGGGAAGCCGGCGGCAATATCCATGATATGTGTGCCATGCCCGGCCCTGAACCCCACCGGCCGCGACCGGCTGCGCGAGGCATAGTTCACGTCGCGCCGGAGCCGCTGCCATGGCGCCAAAGGGATGCCCTCGCGCAGATCGGCGTAATCGATCAGTCGAAGACGATCGGCTATTTTATCCGGCGCGGATTCGCGAACGAAGGCGACGATGAGTCTCCGTTTTTCCAAATCGAACAGGGTCTGGCTGTCCATATCATCGGGGGCGACCAGAAAGCGGGCAAGCGGCCTCTCGACAAGAACCTGCCTCCCTGTTTCGAGGTTTTCAGACGCGCTGCCATCCGTGTCATTCCCATGACTTTCATCGTTGCGGCCGTTCCTGTCGTCCTCGTCCCTCTTGTTGATTTTCGCAGCCCCGGCCGCCTCGCCATTTTCCTTTCCATATTGCGCCTCGAGCTCGATCATATGCTTCAGGCGCGTCGCCACCTCGAGCCTCCAGGGATCTATCGCCTCGCCCGCCCCGGGCTTAACCATAGCAGTATAGCCATGACTCCCATATTTTCCGCTGCGCAGAAGGTGATAGAACAGCCTCTCGTTGCCGGCGGCCTCGCGCAGGAGCTGATTTATCTCGTCCTCGTCGAACATCTCGCCCGTGGCAAGGCCGGTTGCGGGCAGGATCGATTCCTGCTGTTGCCGCCAGAAATGGGCGATCCGGGTCGTCATCGCGCCCGACCGGAAACGCTCATGCGCGATCGCGATCTCGGTGTCGATGATGGCGGTGACGACGGGGGATGGCTGGATCTTGCGTTTCTGTATTTCCGTGCCAGTCGCCTTAGGCTTCACGGCTGGACTGCCCCTTTGCCAGACATTCAGCAGGGACAGATCCGGCACCGGCGGACCAACATATTTCGGCTCGCAGGCGAATTTGAAGGGGAACTTCATCCGCTCAAGCGTATAGATGAAGAGGTAGCGGGCCTCATCGGGAATGGATGAGCCGCTAAAATTGATCAGCCGGTCCAACGTCTCCTCTGCATCCCTGTTCAGCAGAATGATCGGCCATGTATTCGGCGGAGAAAATGTTCCGGCATCACGAATTTCACGTGCGGCATCTTTCACGGCGCGGTCGGTAGCGCCATTGACCCGGATATAGGTTGGCCGCCAGTGCGGCATGTCGAGGACGCCGGTAAATATCGGCGCTCCGGGTGTTGTGGGCAGGAATATCGCGAGCGGAAAACTGTGCCGCAAATAGAAGGGCCTGATCTCTTCCAGCCAATCGGCATTTGCGGTAGCTTTCCCAAGTTTGGTTGCGGTAGGCAGTTCATCCCATTCGCAGCCCATTGAATCACCCTCCAAAAGAATATCCTGCCATCGAATCGCGTTTCAAACAATTGTGGGTATGGCCGATCATGTCTGAGCTTCGGCGCACCATCCCTTGCGCCGGGATTGGGCCATGCGTGCACCGGCAGGCCGTTCGCCGGTTTCGAACGCCTCATCCCTCTGAACCGCATTGGGGTCTTCACCATCGCATCCGCAGATCGCGGGCAAGCATGATCTGGCCGGACAGAACGACCGGGCCAGACCCTCGCCAACCATGGCGGAAGCAAGCGCGTTCAGGTTTACTCATGCCCAGCGTCTTGACCTACCGGATTTGCAACATGAATCCTGACAGCTAAGAGCTATGCGATAACGCCTCGCAATTCGAAAAACCCATCGGAAAAGCTTCAAGCAGCGCTTTCCCGTCGCGTCCTACGACCTTGTAAAGGATACCCATGCCGGCAGCCGCACCGCGCCGCCGCGTGTGTCGAGCAGCGACCAGTAAGCCTGATCGCCGCGCTGGCAGAACACCACCTCCATCGTCTCGGCGATATCCTGCATGAATTCGCCCTTCACATCGGCGCGCCAGCAATCATTTCCCAGCGGCTTCATCGCCGCGGCCGGCTCATTCGCGCTGATGATCTGGGTGTCATAGACGAAGGAATAGCCCAGCGTCATGTCTTCACCCGTCCCGGTGATCGTCACCGTGCCGGCAAAGCGTTCGGGGTCGGTGGTGTCAGCCTCCCATCGGGCGAACTCGGTGCCATCAGCGCCTGCGGCCAGAGTGCAAAGCGCGATCAGGCAGCAGGCGGCAACAACTTTAAAATTCATTGAATTCATTCGCACGGTTCAGCCATCCTCTCAGAAAGCGGTTCTGACTTGGGTTATTCGCGACGATCGTGCGATAGCGCGCGATCCTGCGTTCGCGATAGGCGATGTAAAGCGCCGCGCCATGGCCGCATTCGATGATCCTGTTGGCCGCGAGCAGCGTTCCCTCGCCGATATCGCCATCTTCACCGGTGCGCCAATGCGGCTTGCCTTGCGCATCCGCGACGACATTGATGGCCCGCTGCAGAACGATCACGCCGCCGCCATTGAAACATGTATCCAGATATTGAATCGCCAGAGGGCAGTGATTGATCCGGTCGCACCAGAAGCGCCGCCAATAGCCCGCCAGCGTGATCTCATAGACCTGTTCCTCGGTGATGTTGCGCAATGTGTCCACCGTGCCCGGTATTCCGAACAGCTCCTGCGAATATTGCCGCCATGTCGCGATGGTGATGCCCATATTGGTTGCGCCGCCGCGGTCGACAGGATCGTTGACGAAACCGCCCTCCAGATTGAGCAGATGGCCATAGATGAAGTCGCGCGGGTCGCAGTAATGGATCCAGCGCATTTCGACCTTATGGGGCTGGGTCGCATCGGCGCAGGGCATGGGAAAGGCCCGGCTTGCCCATTGCGCCGCACCGGTCGTGCGATCCTCGTGGACGCGCATGTACTGGTCGACCGTATCCGTCAGGGGCAGGGGCGATGTCGTCGGCCGTTGTCCCGTGTTCGGGTCCGGGATGATGCGCCGCCCCACCTGCGTGCCGGTCAGCGCCGAGTCGTTGCCCGCATCCTCCGCCGTTATCGCAACCGGCAGGATGACGTATTTTTTTGCGTTGTCGGGATTGTCGCGTGGGGTCAGTTTCAGCCGGTAGGAATGGCCTGACAGATAACCTTCCTCGCCGCCCAGAAGGATACGGCAGTTTCCATCGGTCAGTGCGGCAGCCGGTGCCGAAGGCGGATCGATGCGAAAGCCGGCCTCCTGCGCATAGTGCAGCACCTGCGTGTCCACCAGTTCGGTCTGCTCGTCCGGCAGTCCGGCTGTGCCGGCGGTGATGCGATGAACCTCGATCGTCGCACTGACGCCCAGATCGTTGACATGCCAGTATCGGCTGTCCAGTTCGATCCAGCCGCGGCAGCCCTGCTCGGTCGCCTCGACCGGACTGGCGGAACCCTGTGCATCCGCCGCCTGTTCGGCCGCGCGGGTCACACCTTGCGGCGGCGTCTCGTCGTCCTCAAGGTCGTTCAGGTCCTGTGGCATGTCATGTCCTGCAACAAGGGGGGCATTGCCAGCGCCGCCTGCAAAAGCGCATCGAATCTTTGCGCCTTTGAGTCATCGGTCTGCCAAGCCGCCGCGAAATCGGAAAGCGTCGGTTCAAACAGGTATCGGTATCCCAGTCGCAGCCCCAGCAGCGCATGCAGGACGAGCGCCCCGCCATCCAGCGCCCATCGCTGCCGATCCGCATCCAGCGCGGCGCCATATGGCCCCCATGCCCGTGCCGGCATCTGCCGGACGCCCACGGGCCAGATCTCGTCAGCCATGTACAGCGCGTCGGACCCGCTCAGGCCGGAGGCGTTGATCGGGGCGGTTTGCGCGGCCGCGTCGGCCCAGGCGCGACCCTCGGGGCGAACCTGGGCATGCCAGTCATCCACCGCGCGCAGAAGTTGCGAGGGTTTGACATGATGGCGGGCCGACAGGTCGGGTTCGAGCCAGCCCGCCCGGACCATACGCAGGGCAAGGCGCGGATCCGAGGCAAGGCCCAACCCCCAGTGGACGGTCGCGATCAGCAGTTTCAGATGATCGCGCTCGCTGCGCAGCCCGAAGGATTTCCCGATTCCATAGGCCGTCTTGACATGCGCCAGACCTTCAGCGTCACTTGCCGCCCCGAACCGGCCGGGAAACTGTCCGCGGCAGAACGCCCTTGCCTTGTCGAAATAGCGCTGCCGTCTTTCCTGCAGGAAGGCGGGCATGCCGCTGCTGTTCAGAACGTCGTCATATGAAATCATTGACCCGCGCTACCGTTAAAACTGATGTCAAAGACGTGCAGAATATCGGATCGATCCGGCACGATCATCCGCTGGAAAGGCGCCAGAAAGCTGCGCCGCGCATCGTCGGGCAGCCCCATGACGATCGTGCGCATGACCAGCGGTTCCTGAAAGCGAAAAAAATGCCATTGCCCCTTGCTGTCGCGCAGCTTGGTAAAATGGCGCAGGTGCTCGACAAGCGTGGCCAGCTCGTCATGCGAGCGCATCAGGATATAGGCTTCCCGGCCCCACAGCTCCCAAGGCGCGGTCCCGGCGGTGAAAAGATCACGGCACAACCGGCTGTCCGCCCGCAGTTGAACCAGCCAGGGCGACACCGCGCCCAGCCCCTCGCGCGAGCGGCCGCGCACCAGACAGTCATGGGGGGTCGCGGCTGCGACCAGCCGCTCGGACAGGCCGTCGACCCGCGCCGCGTCAAACAGCGCGTAGGTGAAAGGCGTGGCGCCGGTGCCGTTCACCTGTCCAAAAACGATTTCGGAAACACCTGCCGGGACCGAAAGGGCCGGATGCACGCCGAACTGGCGATCAAGAGGCCGGACCTCTATCCGATCGTATCGAACGTCGTCAGTTGGGTCCATGACGGCTGCCTGTGCGTCCATCCAAGGTATTGTTCCGACATTCCCCAGGTGGCTTGCCGCTTACGGCAAAGTCGACGGAATCCGCGCGCCGAGCAAGCTTTTTCCGCGCCGAGTTGCCTTTGCGGTCGCGAAGACGTCCGGCGCTGAGCGGGTCTCCGAGTGCAGCAGGCAGCAGAAGCCCCGACAGCCCCAAGCAGTCGCTGTTCACGGACACCACCGGGCGTGTTTCGTCCTTTGTCTTTCCCGATGGCCCCATAAGGCTGGCGGATCCTTTGCCGGTAAAGGTCGCCAGAGGTCTCTTTTTCGCTGGCCACCAGTATTACGCTTACTGGATGAGACGCCGCCTCTTGCGCCGGGAGGTCTCCGGGCAGTGGACGATTCTGTCCGAAACGAAAGACAACCATGAAATCCGACGAAAGGCTGGAAGGTTTACCACCGGCAATGGTCTCGCCGGCAATGATGTCTGCCTTTGGGGTAGAGGCCCGCTGGCTGACGACCCCGCTGATCAGATCGGCCGATTGCTGCACAGGAACGGCGACAGCTTCTCTGCAATCCCGCTCCCGCGCGAGTTTTCACATGATGTCCTCCGGGCGCAATTTGTGGCCCATGACATTTGCTGCGCGCCGGATGGGCCAATGTGCGAAAGCGCTTTGTGCGCGGCGATGGTCGTGAGAAAACGATTGTTATATGGGCCGGGCTTTTTTACTACTTGGAAAAAAATCACCCCCCAACAGTTAGGAAGCAAGCAATGACTCAGGCGTATCGTCCTTCCCGTCGCAGTGTTCTTCTGTCTGGGGCTGCGCTGTCCCTTTCGGGGCTGGTGCCCCTGCGGGCGCTGGCGGCGGATCCGATCAAGACCGCCGGCATCTATACCGTGCCCGTCGAGCAGCAATGGGTCAGCCGGATCCATCAGGCCGCCGAGGCCGCAAAGGCCGCGGGCCGCATCGACTATACCTACACCGAGAACGTCGCCAACACGGACTATCCCCGCGTCATGCGCGAATATTGCGAAAGCGGCGTCAAGCTGATCGTCGGCGAGATCTTCGGCGCCGAGGCCGAGGCGCGCGAGGTCGCGGCCGAATATCCCGATGTGGCCTTCCTGCTGGGCTCGTCCTTCATGCCCGACGCGGCGGCCAATCCCAATCTGGCGGTCTTTGACAATTACATCCAGGATGCCAGCTATCTGTCGGGGATCATTGCCGGCGCCATGACCAAGTCGGGCAATATCGGCATGGTCGGCGGCTTCCCGATCCCCGAGGTGAACCGGCTGATGCATGCCTTCATGGCCGGCGTGCGCGAGACCCGCGCCGATGCGAAGTTCCAGGTCAGCTTCATCGGCTCATGGTTCGATCCGCCCAAGGCCAATGAAACCGCCATCGCCATGATCGATGCGGGCGCGGATGTGCTTTACGCCGAACGCTTCGGCGTCTCGGATGCGGCCAAGGAGCGTGGCGTTCTGGCCATCGGCAATGTCATCGACACCCAGGCGGACTATCCCGAAACCGTCGTCGCCTCGGCGCTGTGGCATTTCGAGCCGACGCTGAACGCGGCGCTGGATGCGATCGAGGGCGGCGCGTTCAAGGCCGACAATTACGGGGTCTATTCCTTCATGAAGGCGGGCGGCTGCTCGCTGGCGCCCTTGGGCAGCTTCGAAGGCAAGGTTCCGGCCGAGGTCATGGCCACGGTCGCCGCCAAGGAAGCCGCGATCAAGGATGGCAGCTTCACCGTCGAGATCAACGACGAAGAGCCGAAATCATCGTGACCGACCCGGCCGAGGTTCTGCGCCTCGACCGCATCACCAAGCGGTTCGGGGCGCTGGTCGCCAATGACGCCATCTCGCTGCGCCTGCGTGCCGGCGAGGTGGTGGCCCTTCTGGGCGAAAACGGCGCGGGCAAGACCACGCTGATGAATATCCTTTTCGGTCAATATGTGGCCGATGAAGGCCAGATCACCGCCTTTGGCCGGGCCCTGCCGCCCGGCAATCCCCGCGCCGCGCTGAACGCGGGGATCGGTATGGTGCATCAGCATTTCACGCTGGCCGATCAGCTGACGGTGCTGGAAAATATCTTGCTGGGCACGCGCGGGCTGTGGTCATGGTCGATGGACATCGCCGCCGCCCGGGCCAAGGTCATGGCACTTGCGGGCCGCTTTGGGCTGAGCGTCGATCCCGATGCGCGGGTGGGGCGCCTGTCGGTGGGCGAACGCCAGCGGGTCGAGATCCTGAAGGCGCTCTATCGCGATGCGCGCGTGCTGATCCTGGACGAGCCCACCGCCGTTCTGACCCCGCAAGAGGCCGAAGCCCTGTTCGACACGCTGCGCAAGATGGTGGCCGAGGGGCTGGCCGTCATCTTCATCTCGCACAAGCTCAATGAGGTCATGGCGATTGCCGACCGCTGTCTTGTGCTGCGTCATGGCAGGATGGCGGGCGAGGTCGAAACCCGCGACACATCGCCCGCGCAGCTGGCCGCGATGATGGTCGGCGCCGAGGTCACCCGCCCGCAGATCGCAGCCGGGCAGGCGGGCAGGGCGCTGCTGCAACTCGACCGCGTCACCACGCCCGACCGTGAGGGCGCGCCGGGGCTGAAGGCGGCGTCGCTGGCGCTGCATGCGGGCCAGATCACCGGCATCGCCGGGGTCTCGGGCAATGGCCAGGCGGCGCTGTCCGACATCCTGTCGGGGCTTTTGTCGCCAGCCTCGGGCCGGCTGCTGATCGAAGGCCAGCCCGCGCCGGATCGCTGGACCCCGGCGGCGGCGCTGGCATCCGGCCTTGGCCGCATCCCCGAGGATCGCCACAAGACCGGCACCATCGCCGATTTCACCCTGACCGAGAATGCGGTCCTGGAAACCCACGTCCGCCCGCCCTTCAGCCGCGGGGGCTGGATGGATTGGGCCGCCGCAGCTGCCCATACCCGCGACATCATCGAAAAATACGATGTCCGCTGCCCGGGGCCCGATGCCCGCATCCGGCTGTTGTCGGGCGGCAATATGCAGAAGCTGATCCTTGGCCGGGTGCTGGAGGCTGGGCCTTCGGTCATCCTGGCCAATCAGCCGGTCCGGGGGCTGGATATCGGCGCCATCGCCTATGTCCACGGCCAGTTGCTGGCCGCGCGCGACCGGGGCGCGGCGGTGATCCTGATCTCTGAGGATCTGGACGAGGTGATGCAGCTTTCCGACGTGATCCATGTCATCAGCGAGGGGCGGCTGTCGCCCCCGATCCCGCGCGGCACCGCATCCGTCGCCGATCTGGGCCTGTGGATGGCGGGCGAGGGCTTTCCCCATGCGGCTTGAACCGATCGCCAATCCCGGGCCGGCCCGGATCTACGGTCTGCCCGCGCTGGCGCTGGGCGCGACGGTGCTGGTTGCGTCCGTGCTGGCGCTGATCGCCGGGGCCAACCCTTTCGCGACGCTGGGGCTGATCGTGAAAGGGGCGTTCGGATCGAAGTTCGCGACGCTCGAGACGCTGAACCGCGCCACGCCGCTGATCTTCACCGGGCTTGCCGTCGCCGTCGCCTTTCGCGCGAAACTGTGGAACATCGGGGCCGAGGCGCAGCTTTATGCCGGCGCGGTCATGACCGTGCTGATCGGCATGCACAGCTGGGGCGCGCCCTGGCTGCAGCTGCCCGTCATGGCGGCGCTGTCCATCGCGGCCGGTGCGCTGGTGCTGCTGGGGCCGGTCCTGTTGAAAACCCGCTTCGGCGTCGACGAGGTGGTGACGACGCTTCTGTTCAACTTCATCATGCTGCTGTTTGTCAGCTATCTGGTCGAAGGCCCATTGAAAGACCCCGCCGGGATGGGCTGGCCCAAATCCGTGCCGGTCGCGGCCGATCTGCGCCTGCCGCGCATCGCCCAAGGCTTGCGGCTGCATTGGGGCTTTGCGCTGGCGCTGATTTCGGCACTGCTGATCTGGGTGATCCAGACGCGCACCGTCCTTGGCTATCAGATCCGCGCCGTGGGGCAGAACCCGCAAGCGGCGCGCTTTGCCGGGATTCCGGTCAATGCGGTGCTGGTCAAGACGGCGCTGATCTCGGGCGGGCTGGCGGCGCTGGCCGGGTTTTCCGAGGTCGCCGGGCTGAAGGGCCACCTGTCGCGCGATCTCTCGCCCGGCTTTGGCTATACGGGGATCATCGTCGCCATGGTGGCGCTGCTGCATCCCTTGGGCGTGGTGCTGACGGCGCTGTTCGTCGCCGGTATCTTTGTCGGCGCAGACAGCATGAGCCGCGCGGCCGGCGTGCCCACCTATATCGCCGATATCCTGATGGCGGTGGCGCTGCTGTTCATGGTGCTGGCGATCCTTCTGACGCGCTACCGAGTGGTCTGGCGATGATGGCGTTCTGGGACATCCTGATTTCGGCCAGCTTCTGGGCCGCCGCGATCCGCATCGCCTCGCCGCTGATCTTCGCCACCATGGGCGAGCTAATCTGCGAGCGCGCCGGTGTGCTGAACCTCGGGATCGAGGGCATCATGGTCATGGGTGCCTTTGCCGGCTGGTTCGCCGTCTATCTGGGCCTGCCTTTGTGGCTGGGGGTGGCGGTGGCCTTTGCCTCGGGCATGGTGTTCGGGGCGCTGCATTCGGCTCTGACCGTGCCCTTTGGCCTGTCCCAGCATGTGGTCGGGCTGGGGATCACGCTTCTGGCCACGGCGGTTGCGGCCTTCACCTATCGGCTGGCCCTGCCGCAAGTGACCAGCCCGCCGCGGATCGAGCCCTTCCAGCCCTGGGAGCTGCCGGTCCTTTCGGACATTCCCTTTCTGGGCGAGGCGGTGTTTTCCCAGACCGCGCTGACCTATGCGGCCTTCCTGACCGCGTTCCTGGTGGCGCTGGTGCTGTACCGCACGCCCCTGGGTCTGGCGCTGCGCGCGGCGGGAGAAAACCCCTCGGCAGTGGCGGCGCAGGGCCTGTCGGTGACGGGGCTGCGCATGGGTGCGGTGATCGTGGGGTCGGGGCTGATGGCGGTTGGCGGGGCGTTCCTGACGCTGTCGGCCTTTTCCTCGTTCTTCTTTGACATGGTCAACGGGCGCGGCTGGATCTGCATCGCGCTGGTGGTGTTCGGCGCCTGGCGGCCGGGCAAGGCGGTGATGGGCGCGATCCTGTTCGCGGCCTTCGACGCGCTTCAGGTGCGCCTGCAACAGACGCCCATCGGCGCGGTCCTGCCCTATCAGCTGTTCCTGGCCATGCCCTATATCCTGTCGATCGTCGCGCTGGTCTTGATGTCGCGCCGGGCCGAGGTGCCGCAGGCCCTGATGGTGCCCTATAACAAGGGGGAACGCTGATGTTCGACATTCTGGTCAGGGGCGGCACGCTGCCCGATGGCACGACCGCCGATATCGGCATCACCGGCGACCGGATCGCGGCCATGGGCCGGCTTCAGGGTGCCGAGGCCGGGCTGGTCGTCGATGCCACCGGCGATCTGGTCTCGCCACACTTTTGCGATCCGCATTTTCACATGGACGCGACGCTCTCCTATGGTTTGCCACGGGTCAATGCCTCGGGGACGCTTCTGGAAGGGATCAGCCTCTGGGGCGAATTGCGCGACACGGCGACGGTTGACGAGATGGTCGACCGCGCCGTCCGCTATTGTGACTGGGCCGTCTCGATGGGCCTTCTGGCGATCCGCAGCCATGTCGACACCACGCCTGACCATCTGCGCGGGGTCGAGGCCATGCTCGAGGTCAAGTCCCGCGTCGCCCCTTACCTTGACCTGCAACTGGTGGCCTTTCCGCAGGACGGGCTTTATCGCGCGGCGACCGGGCGTCAGAATGTCATCCGCGCGCTGGACATGGGTGTCGATGTGGTCGGCGGCATCCCGCATTTCGAACGCACGATGGAGGAGGGCGCCGACAGCCTGCGCGACCTTGCCCGCATCGCGGCCGAGCGCGGCTTGATGTGGGACGTCCATTGCGACGAGACCGACGACCCCATGTCGCGCCATGTCGAGACCATGGCGCGCGAGGTGACCCGGCACGGCCTCGGCGGCCGGGCGGCCGGAAGTCACCTGACGTCGATGCATTCGATGGACAATTACTATGTCTCGAAACTTCTGCCCTTGATCGCGGAATCGGGCATGACCGCGATCCCGAACCCCTTGATCAACATCACCCTGCAAGGCCGCCATGATACCTATCCCAAGCGTCGGGGCCTGACCCGGGTCAAGGAGATGCAAGCCCATGGCATCACCGTCGGCTGGGGGCAGGATTGCGTGTTGGATCCGTGGTATTCGCTGGGAACGGCGGACATGCTGGACGTGGCCTTCATGGGGCTGCATGTCGCGCAGATGACCCATCCGGCGGAAATGGCGCGCTGCTTTGACATGGTGACGACCCAGAACGCCCGGATCATGGGACTGGCCGATTACGGGCTGCATGTGGGCGCGCGGGCCAGTCTTGTGGTGCTGGACGCCGGCAACCCGACCGAGGCGCTGCGCCTGCGCCCCGACCGTCTGGCGGTGATCTCCAAGGGCAGATTGGTGGCCCGGCGGCAGCGCAACGATGCGCAACTGACATTGCCCGGGCGCGCGGAAACCGTGCGGCGCAGGCTCTGACGCCGCGCGGCGGCTCCGTGTGGCGCCGCGGTCCAGATGGGACGCAAAGCCTGCGGGCCTGACGATGATCCGCCGGATCAAGCGCAGGCACCGGGTCTCCGTGTCAATGACTTGCACCCATATGCCTGTTTCGCTCAGATACCGGCATGACTCGGGACACCAGACCATCCTTGCTTCGCCGGATCTGGCTGCGCACGCTGGCGACCGCAGGTATCGCCGCGGCGGTTCTGCTGAGTTGGTGGTGGAAGATCGAAGAGGCGCGATCCCCGGAAACTGCCCCGGCTGCGGCTTTCGGGACAGCTGTCGATCTGGGGCGGACCGCGCTGACACCGATGGTGCTGGAATGGCAGCCGGGCGATGGCCGATTGGTCCTGACTGCCGCGATCGAGAACCTGACCGGAGAGACGCAGGTCGCGATATTCGGCGGCCCGCCGCATCCACCGCAGCTGATCCTGAACGGCGCCCCGCAAGAGCCGCCGCAGATCGTGCTTTTGCGCGATGATGCGCCCCTGCAGCAATTGCAGCCGCGCATTTCCGAAGACATCGCCCTGATCTGGCAGGTCGCGCCTGATTGGCAGGCAGGGCAGGTCCAGATCGATTTCGCGAAACAGGCCTTCAAGCTGAAGGACAATCTTTACGGCCAGTCAAGCTGGCTTGGCTTTTCGCCAGCGGCCCGGCTGACCGCCATCCCCGGGATCCGGCCATGATCCGCGTGGCGCCCATCCTGATTGCGGCGGTCAGTGCCGCTTTGCTGGCCGGAATGATGCTGACCAATCCTGATTACAACAGTATCGTGCGCCCGTTTGAAACCCGGGTTCCACCCGGCGAGACTGGCCAGACCCGCCTGATCGGCGGTCGCATCGACAGCTGGCGAAGCGCGGATATGATCACCTTTCCGCTTTATGGGGACTTGGTTCGGCGCGAGACGCAGGGCGTCTTCCTGATCGTCGATGCGACCCTGTTCGGCACCACGGAATCGACCATGCTGCGGGCGACATGGATCGGCGCCAGCGGGCGGCGCTATGACACCACGGACCGCATTTCGGGCGCCTTTCGGCAGGTTCAGGATCTGTGGCTGCAGCCGGGTCTGGAAAGCAGGGCGATTGCCATTTTCGAGCTGCCCGCCGACGAAATCCCGCAGGGTGCGCTGCTGCTGGCGCAGCGCACCGATCCGCCACTGGACGGGGTCTTGCGGCTAGAGGCCCCGGTCACGGCGCCAATCCATGTGCCCATGCTGGAGCTGGACGGATGAAACGGCTTGGCTGGATCGCCTTGGCGCTGGTGTTTTCGCTGCTGAGCACCCTTCTGGTCGCATGGCCCGATCTGCTGGAACTGCGTCGCGGCAAGAACTGGAATGTCACCCGGATCGAGGGAGCAAGCGGCGAACTGGCCGGCGTGACGGTCTCGGTCGATCAGGCGCGGGTGATGGTGTTGCCCGAACTGCCGGATCGGGCGGTGCTGTATCTGCGCATGGGCCTGCAGGGCGATGCGCAGAGGATGCGCGACTGGCTGGCCTGCGATCTTGGGCTGACCGACGATCAGGGCCGCGTCTGGAGACCGCTGATGAATGTCGTCGGGTTGCAGGTCATCGATCTGTTGGGCGATGAGGGGGATACCGACAACAGCTGCGATCAATCGCGGATTCTGGCGCCCGAGGATGGCAGCCCCTCGATGTCGGTGCAGGCATTTCTGGTGCCGGTCGATGTGCTGGGCAAGTTGCGGCTGCGGATATCGGGGATGACCACCCGGCCCGATGCCTTGTCCTTGCCGATCAGGCCGGTGCTGCGGCCTCCGCCGGAATAGGTTCGGGGGTGACGGCTGCCCGCAGGGCCAGTTCCAGCCCGGCGGCGAGGACGCAGAACTGCAGCGGGCTGACCAATAGTCCGCCTGCGGGCGCGCCGGGGGCATTGAACAGCGCATTCAGCGGCACGGACAGGACCTGCCAGCTCAGCATGTCCTGAGGCCCGATCAGATGCGCCAATCCGGCCCATGCCCAATTGCCCAGCCAGTCGACCAGCCGCCACAGCACCAGAACCGAAGCCGTCAGCGCAAACCCGGCCGAGGCGGCCAGAAAAACCCCGTTCATCACCGCATTCCAGCGTTTGACGACCCCCATCCAGAAATGCCCGATAAAGTCGGTGACCGGTTTTGGCAGCGCCTTCCATCGGTCGATGGCATGGCCTGCGACGCGCCGGGTCTGCCCGCCCACGCCCGTCAGGTCATGGCCATAGACGATGGCGCCCAGATTGAACCAGACCAGCGGCAGCAGCGCATACCAGAACAGCGATGTGAGCATTGGCCAAAGCTGAAATTCCGGCGCCCAGTCGACCGGGCGCAACTCGGCCGTGCTGATCGCGGCCCGGGCGGCGGGGATGATCCATTCCAGCAACTCGTCGGGTCTTGGCAGGGTCGCCAGCCAGCCGGCGAATTCGTTCTTCCAGCTTGCGATGACATAAAGGCCGAGCAGCGCCCAGGTCGCCTCGCAGGCCACGACCAGCATGGGCCAGAAGCCGGACTTGCCGCGGCTCTGCATGGTCTTGGCAAAGCGGCGGATGGCCCAGATCAGCAGCACGCCCAGGATGACCCAGCCGGTCTGACTGACCTCCAGCGCGGTGGGGGGCAGTTCTGGCCTGGTAAAGTCCACCCGCATCATCTGCGCGGCATAGAAAATCTGCGAATAGCTGCGCAGCGTATCGCCCAGAAAACCCCAGCCGGCATAATAGCCGTAAAACGGGATCAGAACCGCCAGCAAGGTGACTGCGAACATACCGCCTTCGCGTTGATCCTGTGGCGTTTGGGCGGTGACCTGCGCCGCCCTCCTGCGCCAGAGCCGCATGCGCGGCAGGCCGTTCCGCAAGATCAGGAACATCGATACCGTGACCAGCAATTGCAGCAGGATTACCGGCGCAATCGCGAACAGCCCCAACAGACGGTTGAAAAATCCGATCTCGACCGCGATCCGCAGCAGGATCTGATCGAGCAAGGCGCCGCCTGCCCAGATCGCGGTCAGAACCGCGCCATAGCGCCAGAACAGCGACAGGCTTAGCCCGACATGCTGTCCGATTATGCCCAGATCGCGCCCCACGGCTCCCCTTGTTTCAGCCTTGTCATGCCTGACAACCGGAAGGTGGCAGGTTTTTGTGGCAGAGGTAACCGGAAAGAGGACGGGCCGCAGGCCGCAGGATCTCCAAAAGCTGCCTCGCCGCATGTTCGGCCAGTGGCGCGCAGGCCGAGTAGGCGCTGGAACAGGCCAAGGCCAAGGCCGAACATCTGGTCAATGGCTGGAGCCGGCGCCGGCGTCAGCGGAGGGCGCGGTGGCGGCAGGCTGGCGTGCCCGACACTGGCCGGATCGCCCCGATCCATCCCAAGGGCCGACGCCTCAGGCAGATTGGCCGCTTCCAGCGCCCAGCCCCGCATCAACCATCACTCGCGCATGCGTTTGAAGGCTCGGCCTGATGTCGAAGCCGTCTATACTGCCACCGCGATCAGCGCGCCCGCCCATGGCTGGGCCCGCAAATCGTCGGCTGTCAGAAAGCGGCGCTGGCTGGTGACGAACAGCACGTTCCCGCCCGCACCGCCGAAACAGGGCATCGTCGGGCGGCTGACGGGCAGCGGAACGACGCCTGCGCGGTGCCCGTCGGGCAGGATGCGCTCGATCCGGTTGCCGCCGACGACGGCGACCCAGATGGCGCCTTCCGCGTCTGCAACCGCGCCGTCAGGATGTTCGCCCGCCTCGAAGCGGCAAAGCACCTCCCATGGGCCGGGCGCTCCGTCGGAGCCAAGCGTCGCGGTTTCGATCCGCGCCAGGGCGGTATCGGCGAAATAGATGCGGTCGCCTTGCGGCGCGAAGCAGATGGCGTTGGGGATCGAGACATTCTTGCGCATCTTGTGGAGCGTGCCATTCGGATCGAGCCGCCACAGCGCGCCGACCGGGCCACCGGTCGGACCGCTCTTGTCCATGGTGCCGAACCACAGCCGGCCCCGCCGGTCGAACTTGCCGTCATTCAGGCGCAAGCGGGGGTTGGCATTGGTTTTGGCCAGCAAATCCAGGTCTCCGCTTTCCGGATCATAGCGCCAGACGCCATTTTCAAGACCCAGCCACAGATCGCCACTGTCATGCAGCGCCACAAAGCCCGGCATCAGCGGTAACGGGATGGCGCGGTTCTGGCCTTCAGCCGCGTGGGCAAGCAGCCGTTGGCCCTGAATGTCGATCCACCACAGGATGCCGCGTCCGGCGTCCCAGCAGGGCGATTCCCCGGTCAACGCCATGGCGTCATGAACGCAGATCGCCGGACCGCGGGCCAGTGAGGCGGTCATGCCTTGCCTCCGAAAATCCGCACCGGCTGGCCGGGAATGTCGACCGGGATCGAGAACAGATTGCCCGAGCGCGGCGCGATGGTGGAATATCCCGGCGGCAGGCGCAGATAGGTGCTGGTGATGAAAAGCCGCCGCATATCCGCGCCGCCCAGTGTGACGGCGGTCGGCATGGGCACGGGCAGCGCGACGCGCCGCTCGACCCGGCCCTGCGGATCCAGCCGCCAGACCGACCATCCGCCCAGCATCGCGACCCAGATCATCCCCTCGCTGTCGCAGGCGATGCCGTTTGGCAACCCGCTGTCGGATGTGGCGCTGAACAGGATCTGTTCGGGGCCGATACTGCCGCTCTTGATGTCAAGATCGTGCCTCAGGATCGCCTTGCGCGCGCCGTCGGTATAGTAGAGCTGCCGCCCATCCGGAGAGAAGGCGCAGTTCTTCGGTAGCCCGACCGGGCCGATCACGCGCCGGACGCCAAGCTCGGGCGTGATGCGGTAAAGGGCGCCGGTGCCGGGGCGGTTGCGCAGCGACATGGTGCCCGCCCACAGGCAACCGCCCGGATCCACCGCCGCAGTGTTGAAGCGGTTGTCGGGAAGCTCTGGTTCGGGGTCGAGCAGCAGGTTCTGGCTGCCGCTGGCCGGGTCATGGGTGAAGATGCCGCCCTGACCCAGATGGATCATGCGCCCATCCATTGCCAGCGCCAGCCCGCCGATGACGCGAGGCAGAATCCGGTGGGTGTTGTGTCCGCTTTGGGGGGCAAGGCTGCGCAGCGCCGGGGCAAGGATATCCAGCCAGTACAGCCGGCCATCCCTTGCGCTCCAGACCGGGTTCTCTCCCATGAAATCGCGTCCGGTGGCATGGTCGGTCAAGCTGTCGGGAACCGGCCCGGGGGCCTCGGTCACGATGGCGGGTGTGGCCACGGACACGCCGAAATTGGCCTCGGCCCGATGCGCGGCCTCGGCGAGAAGGCGTCCGGCCTCGTGCAGCGTTTCGGGTGCTGCGGCGGACCCGTCGAAGGCGACCGAAATCGCGGCAAGCGGTATTCCCTTGTCGTCGCAAATGGCTGCCGCAGCGCTGGCGCCGCCTCGGGCGGCCAGATGGGTGGCATAGCCGAGGGCGCGAAACAGGCCCAGATCCGCGCCGCCCGTCGGCAGGGCGGGGCGCTGATCGGCGGGCAGGTTGGCCAGCATCGCCAGTCCCGCGGCGCAATCACTCGCCGCCAGCCGCGGCCACAGGCGGACCACGCGCGATTGCGTCGCATCGGGGTCTTCATAGTCGATGACGAAGATCTCGCCGGCATCGGCCAGGCACAGGCAGACGGGCCGCCCCAGCAGGCGCGCCAGCCGGGCCAGTTCGGGCCGCGCGGCGCGCAGCACCTGCGACTGGTCAAGGGTGCGACGGGCCAGATCGAACACCCGCGATCCCGTCAGGTAGCGCTTGTTGTGGCTGTCATAGCGGATCAGCTGCCGCCGGATCAGCGCTGCCAGCAGCCGGTGCAGGGTGCCATTGGGCAGGCCGACAGCCGCCTTGATATCGGCGAATCGGGGGGGCTCGGGCGCCATGTTGATGGCCATCAACACATCGATTCCGCGCATCAGCGCCTGAGTGCCAGGAACTTCATCGGAGTCTGTGGCAGGCTTTTGCGTCATCTTGGGCACCCATTCCATAATGTGGAACATAGAGCAGCAACGATTTCCCCGCAACATTTCCTGTTCTTCTTGCCCATCATAGAGCGTCGTAGCGCGCGCAGGAGTGAAGTAAGTGGAAAATCAATTGACATAAAATTATCATCTATCACATTATGGAACAAATTTGGAAAGGCGATCATGCTGACTCAAATACCTCGCGCCGTTCAGATGGGTTTCCGGCTGATCCGGGTGTCGCCCAAGACCGTGTGGGTCGTGCTGCGTGTGCGGCTGGGCTGCGGCGCCGAGGGGTGGGCCGAGATCACCGATTTCGGCGATGAGGCCGGGCTGGCCTTGGCGCTTTCCGCGTTGGGCCGGGCCATAGCCAATGACCGGCCGAGCGTTCCGGGGGGCTTGCTGGCACTGGTGCGCGGCCGGCAGGGGGCGGCGCGGCTGGCGGTCCTGCGTCACGGACTGGAGGCCGCGGCTGCCGATGCGCTGGCGCGCCGCGCCGGTGTGCCGCTGGCTGTGGCTTTGGGCGGCGGTTTCCACGACCGTCTGGACTGCTATGCGAATATCAACCGGGGCATTGCTGACCGCGCGCCGGCCGGTTTCGCCGCCCGCGCCGCCGAGGTGATCGCTGCCGGCTATCGTGCGGTCAAGATCGCGCCATTCGACGGCTATCTTTGGGATCGCAACGCTGATCCGGCGCTGTTTTCCTCAGGCGTGGCACGCGTCGAAGCCGTGCGCGATGCCATCGGCCCCGATGCGCGCCTGATGATTGATTGCCATTCCCGTTTCTCGGTCGCGGATGCGCGCCGCCTGATCGACGCGCTGGCGTCCTGCGCGCCCTACTGGATCGAGGATCCGGTCGATGCCACGCGGACCGATGCCGGGGATCAGCGGGCGATCCGCCGTGCCGCCCATGGTCGCGGCATCCGGATCGCCGGGGGCGAGGATGTGACCGGGCTTGCCGATGCGATGCGGTTTCTCGCCATTGCCGGTCATGACGTGATCCTGCCCGACCTGCGGCTGACCGGGCTGCGCGGCGGGATCTGCGTGCTGGAGGCCGCATTGGCGCGCGGCGTGGCGCCCAGCCTGCACAATCCCGTCGGCCCTGTTCTGGACGGCCATAGCCGTCATCTCGCGGCGGCGATGGATGCGCAGGTGATCGTGGAACGTCAGGTCGGCGAAACGCCGCTTTACGATGCCATCGCCGGCGGGGCCGAGCCGGTCAGGGATGGCCGTACCGGGCTGGGGAGCGGGGGCGGTTTCGGCTTCGTGCCGCAATTCGCCGGGGCCGAGGATGAGGCCATCGCCGGGGCCGTGCCGGTCAGCTTTGCCGGGATGGCGGGTGCGGGGCCGGATTCATGATGGAACGGATGCGGGATATTTCAGAGACCCACGCCGGGGCCTTCACCGGCCGGCGCTATCTGGTGACGGGCGGCAGCCGGGGGATCGCCGCCGCCATCGCCAGCGCGCTGGGTGAGGCCGGGGCTCAGGTGATAATCAACCACGCCGCGCGGCTGGACGCGGCTGCGGGCCAGCCCGATGCCGCCGAGAAGCTGGCCCGGCATATCGCGGCACGGGGGCAAAAGCCCGAGCTGCTTGATGCCGATCTGGCCCAGCCCGGCGCCGGAGCGGCGCTTGCGCAGGCGGTGCTGGCGGGCGGGCCGGTGGACGGGGTGATCCTGTCGGCTTCCGCCCAGATCAACAAGCCGTTGCCCGAACAGAGCGCCGCGGAAATAGCCCTGCAATTGCAGGTGAACCTGACCGCCAACCTGTCGCTGCTTCAGGTTCTTGCGCCGGTGATGGCCGCGCGCGGCTTTGGCCGGGTTCTGTCCATCGGCTCGGTCCAGGAGCGATCCCCCTCGCCGGAAATGCCGGTCTACGCGATGACCAAGGCGGCGATGCGCAATCTGATGGACAATCTTGCCGGTCAATATGCGGCGCGGGGTGTCACCTTCAATACCCTGTCGCCCGGCCTGATCGAAACCGACCGCAATGCCTTTCGCCGCGCCGATCCGGCGGCTTGGGCCGAGCTGACGCGCCGGGCGAACCCGCTCGGCCGCGCCGGCCAGCCGGATGAGATGGTGGCGCCCGCATTGATGTTTCTGTCGCCCGCCGCAGGTTTCCTGACCGGCGCGGCGCTGATGATAACCGGGGGGGCGCATCTGGGATTGCAGGCCGCCCCCGCCGTGGACTGAACAAGAAGCCGCAATGGGAGGAGAAACCATGGCTGACCGCAGAAATCCGGTGCTGAGAGCGCTTCTGGCCGGGACCTTCATCCTTGGATTGACGGGGGCAGCCATCGCCCAGACGCCCGGCAATGTTGCGCGCGAAAAGACGCTGGTGGTCGCCCATCAGACCGAGGCACCGAATTATCGCAATGTCGGGATGGCCAATCCCTATTCGATCAACAACGAGGATATCCGGGGCTCGATCCTGAACATGTTCGAGCCGCTGTTCTACTATAACTCGAACAAGGATGAGATCATCCCATGGCTGGCCGAAAGCTTTGACTTCAATGGCGACTTTACGCAGGCCACGGTCAAGCTGCGCGACGGGGTGACCTGGTCCGACGGTCAACCCTTCACCGCCAAGGATGTCGCCTTCACCTATGAGATGCTGCGCGAGAATGGCGGGGGCGCAAAGGATCTGGTGCAGGCCGGCAATGTCGCCGCCGCCGTCGCCAGGACCGAGGCCATCGACCCGCTGACCGTGGTGTTCACGCTGAAGGCCCCGGACCCGCGTTTCGCGCTGAGCTTCCTGATGAACTATTACGATATCGGCTATCAGATCGTGCCCGAGCACATCTGGTCCGGGGTCGAGAACAAGGCCGAGTTCAGCAATTTCGATCTGGCACAGGGCTGGCCGGTCACGACCGGTCCATGGAAGCTGGTGCGCTTTACCGACAGCCAGATCTTCATGGATCGCCGCGACGATTACTGGGGCGCCGCCGCGGGCTTCACCGACCTGCCGGCGATGGAACGGATCCTGACCGTTCCGGGCGGCACGCGCGACCGCATGGCGCAGATGATCGGGTCGGGCCAGGTCGATATCACCGCCGACCTGCAACTGACCTCCGTGATGAAAGAGCTTGCCGCCCGTCCTGATGTGACCACATTCAGCGGCAAGGAGGCGCCCTATGGCTCCATCGACTGGTGGCCGACCTCGCTTTATTTCAATCATCTCAATCCGAAATGGGGCGATGCGCGGCTGCGCCACGCGGTGAACTATTTCATCGACCGTGACCAACTGATCGAAGTCGTCTATGGCGGCGCCAGCGAAAAGCTGTTCGGGCCGTTTCCGGCTTTCGGGGCGCTGAAGCCCTATACCGACGTGACCAGGACGCTGGCCGAGGCGAATGGCATCGGCGTCTTCGACCCGGCAAAGGGCGACGCCCTGATGCAGGAGGCGGGGTTCACCAAGAATGCCAGCGGAATGTGGGAAAAGGACGGCACGGTTCTGGCCGCCCAGATCGAGACCATCCCGCAGCTTGATCCGGTGGCACCGGTGGTGGCCGAACAGCTGCGCCGGGCAGGGATCGACGCGCAGTTCCGCTCCAGCCCGGAAAGCCGCGCGGTGATGCGCGACGGCCGCGCCGATCTGATGATCTTTGGTCATCGCGGCTCGATCTCGGACCCCTATGCGACGCTGGCCATGTATACCTGCGCCAATGCGCTGCCCGAGGGTCAGCCGACGATGTTCATGGCCCGCTGGTGCAACGAGGAATATGACGCGGCAGTCGCGAAGGTGGCAGCGCTGCCGCCGGGCGATCCGGGGCTGGCCGACGGGGTGTCGGCGGCGATGGAGATCTGGATGCGCGAGGCGGTCGAGGTGCCGTTGACCGAATGGTATCACCGTGTGCCGCTGAACACCGCCTATTGGGGCAACTGGCCGTCGCTGGAGAATCCCTACATGCAGCCGGCCTTCTGGTATACCTCGGGTCAGTTCGGCTATGTGCTGCACCAGCTTGAACCCGCCGCTGCCCAATAGGGCCGCGCGACGCACCGGCGGCGCATCCTGCGCCCCGGTGCCATCCTGCTTCCAGGAATATCGCCATGAACTATCTCATCGGATTGCTGCGGCATGTGTTCATGCTGCTGGCTGTCATCTGGGCGGCAGCGACGCTGAACTTCTTCCTGCCGCAGCTTGCCCCCAAGAACCCGATCACCGAGAAGCTGACGGTGCTGGGCGAAACCTCGGGGATCAGCAGCGCGCAGATCGTCGAGCTGACGGCGGCGCTGAACGAACGCTTCGGTCTCGACCGGCCGATATGGGAACGGTATCTCGATTATCTGGGGGATATCGCGCGCTTCGACTTCGGGCAGTCGATTTCGAACTATCCGGCGCGGGTCAGCGACCTGATCGCGCAGGCGATTCCGTGGACGATCGGGCTGATGGTTTCGACCACGATCATCTCGTTCGTCATCGGCACCCTGATCGGCGCCTGGGCGGCGTGGCGGCGCGATTCCGTGCTGTTGCAGGCGGTGTCGTCCATGCTGATGGTGTTTTCGGCCATCCCCTTTTACCTGATCGGCCTGGTGCTGATCTATGTCTTCGCGGTCAGGCTGGGCTGGTTCCCGATCTCGGGCGGCTATTCGATCTTTTCGATCCCCGCGCCGACCTGGGAATTCGCCCGCGAGGTGCTGCATCACTCGGTCCTGCCGGCGCTGTCGATCACCATCGCCTCGATCGGGATCTGGGCGGTCGGGATGCGCGGCATGATGGTCACGGTGCAGGGCGAGGATTACATGACCTTCGCCCGCGCCCGTGGCCTGACCAACCGGCGGATGTTCCTGAATTACGGGGTACGCAATGCGATCCTGCCGCAGGTCACGGCGCTTGCGCTGTTCTTCGGGCAGATCGTCACCGGCGCCGTGCTGGTCGAGGCGGTCTTCGGCTATCCCGGCATGGGTCTGCTGCTGCTGTCCTCGATCACGCTGTTCGACTATCCGACGATCTACGGCATCGTCTTCATCCTGATCGTGACCATCGCCGTCTCCATGCTGGCGGTCGAACTGATCTATCCGCTGCTTGACCCGAGGGTGCGCCGATGACCCGAATTCCCGATCCCGCGCCGATCGCTTCGCCATCCCCGCCGCGCGTCGAGGTCATCGCGCGCGAGGCCCCGCGCGGCAGCGCCGCTGCCCGGATCCTGGCCATCGCGCGCTATCTGCGGCGCAACCCGCAACTGGTGCTGGGTGTGCTGCTGCTGGGCGGGCTGCTGGCCTTTTCCTTGATCGGCCGTCTGTTCATCGAGGCGGGCATGGCCCAGCCGCTGGTCGGGCCCGCCAGCCTGCCGCCGGGGGCAGAGCACCCGCTGGGAACCGATCCGCAGGGCCGCGACATTCTGGCGGTCATGGTCTACGGATCCTGGCTGACCTTGCGCATGGGCTTTCTGGCCGGGTTGATCGGCATGGCCGCGGGGTCCGCGCTGGGTTTTGTCGCCGGCTATTACGGCGGCTGGACCGACCGCATCATCACATGGCTGGTCGATGTGCTGCTGACCGTTCCCGCGATCCTGTTTCTGGTCATCATCTCGGCCATGCTGAGCACGGCGCTGACCTCGTTCGGGATGGCGATGATCATCGCGCTTCTGGCCTGGCGGCGGCCGGCGCGGCAGGTGCGCAGCCAGATCCTCGTCATGCGCAACGCGGGTTATGTCGAGATGGCGCGGTTGTCGGGCGCCTCGGTCCCCTCGATCATCTTCCGCGAGATCGCGCCGAACCTGATGCCGTTCCTGATCTCGTCCTTCATCATCGCGGTGGCGGCGGCGATCCTGGCCGGGATCGGGCTGGAGGCGATGGGGCTGGGCCCGCAGAACGAACCGACCCTGGGCATGACCATCTACTGGATCATGAAGTTCTCGGCCTTTCTGCTGGGCATGTGGTGGATCCTGCCGCCGGTCCTGTTGCTGATCATCCTGTTCGTGGCGCTTTACCTGATCAATGCCGGGCTGGACGAGCTGGCCAATCCACGACTTCGAAAAAGGGGCTGAACCATGACCTTGCTGACGGTGCGCGACCTCCGCGTCGATTATTTCACCACCACGCGGGTGATCCACGCCGTGCGCGGCGCAAGCTTCGATCTGGCCCCGGCCGAACGGGTGGCGCTGGTTGGAGAAAGCGGTTCGGGCAAGACCACCACGGCACTGGCGCTGATGCAGATGATCGACAAGCCGGGCCGGATCACCGGCGGCAACGCGCTTCTGAAGGGGCAGGACCTGCTGGCGCTGGACCACGAACAGATGCGCCGCGCCCGACTGTCGCGCGTGGCCTATATCCCGCAAGGCGCGATGAATGCGCTGAACCCGGTGATGCGGATCCGCGACCAGATGCTGGACGGCATGGCCGATCACGGGCGCCGGATGGGCCGGGCCGAGGCGCGCGATTTCGTCGCCGCCGCGCTGGAAGGGGTGGGGCTGCCGGCCGATGTCGGGACGCGCTATCCGCATCAGCTGTCGGGGGGCATGAAACAGCGCGCCTGCATCGCCATCTCGATCGCGATGAAGCCCGACCTGATCATCGCCGACGAGCCGACCTCGGCGCTGGATGTGATCACCCAGCAGCAGGTGATGGAGACGCTGATCGCCGCGCAGGAGCAGATCGGCTGCGGCCTGCTGCTGATCGGCCACGACATGGGCCTGATGGCGCAGGCGACCCATCGCGTCATCGTCATGCAGGACGGCCTGATCGCCGAGGATGCCCCTGTCGACCGCATCTTCACCGCGCCGCGCCATCCCTATTCGCGGATGCTGATCGAGAGTGTGCCCTCACTTGGCGATGTGCCGCAGGATCAGGTTCGCGAACCGCAGAAAGCCGGTTCCGCAGCCGTGCTCGCCATGCCCGCGACCGGCGATGCCGGCCCGTCCGAATTGCTTCGTTTCGATCATGTCGGCAAGACCTTTCGCGGCGGCTTTTTCGGCGGCGGCGACGTGCGGGCGCTGGCGCCGGTCTCCTTCGCCCTGGCCGCCGATACGCCGCAGATCGTGTCGGTCGTCGGGCAGTCCGGCTCTGGCAAGACCACGCTGGCCCGCCTGATCCTTGGTTTCGAATCCCCCTCCGAGGGGCGCATCCTGTGGCGCGGCCAGCCGGTCGACGCGATGGGGGGCAGGGCCCGCGCGGGGTATCGCCAGCAGGTGCAGGCGGTCTTTCAGGACCCCTATGGCTCGTTCAACCCGTTCTATCAGGTCGACCGGACGCTGAAACTGCCGCTGGTCAACTTTGACATCGCCGCCGGCACCACCGACCGTCGCCGGCGGGTCGAGGCCGCATGCAGCGCCGTGGGCCTGAATGCCGACGAGGTCCTGGGCCGCTTTCCGCATGAGCTGTCGGGCGGCCAGCGGCAACGCCTGATGGTGGCGCGGGCGCTGATGATCGGGCCGCCGCTGCTGGTCGCGGATGAGCCGGTCTCGATGGTGGATGCCTCGTTGCGGATGACGATTCTGAACAATATCCGCGAGCTGAAGGACCAGTTCGGGATTTCGGTGATCTATATCACCCACGATCTGGCGACGGCCTACCATGTCAGCGATTACGTGCTGGTCATGCATCAGGGCCGGATCGTCGAGGCCGGCCCGCCGCGCGCGGTGATCAAGACCCCCGGCCATCCCTATACCCGGGCGCTGGTGGGGGCGATCCCCTGGCCGGACCCGTCGCGCGGCTGGCCACCGGTCGGGCGCAGCCGCGCCGGCTGGGACGCGGCCCCGGTCATTCATGGCGGCTACCCGGGTTTCGTGCTGGAAAGCGGGTTGGCACGAGCGGCCTGATCGCCCGCTGCCTGCCGGCGGGCCGCTATCCCTTGGGGGGAGGAGGGGGCAGCGAATGGCCCTTATGCTTGGACACATTTCCCGAATTCAGGCGACAGAGATCGCCGAGGAGCGCGGCGAATCCGTGGGCCTTGGGCCGTCGGCGGATGCGGCTTCTTGTGCCTGCGGGTTGGTCAAGCTAACATCCCGATGCTGTCATGCGGTGAACATCAGGTATTCAGGTGAGTGACTCGGAGTATTGGACGAGCGCCGTCGATACGCGCTCCGAGTCCGGTCTTGCGACCCGGGCTGCCGCAGGGTTTCCCGCGACCGAAACGATTGGCGGGGTAAGGCCGCTTGATGCGCAGCTGGGCATCTGGCCGAAGAAAACCGTCCCCGACGCGCTTTATCCATGGCTGTTCGGGCCGGCCGGTCAGACCGCCGATGCGGCGGGCCAGCCCGAACCTGCCGAGGACAGCCCGCCCATGAACAGCTTTGCGCTGCTTGAGGCCGCGCGTGCGCCGCAGCTTCCCGAACTGCTCGACCGTTCCGAACTGGAATGGTGCAGTCTTTTCTCGGGCAAGGCCGCGCAAGAGCTGCGCGAGGTGGCGCCCTATCTCGTCAGGATTTCCGATGACAGCCGGTTCACCCGCTGTCTTTTCTCAAATGCCGGCATGCCCGACGACCTGTGGGACGCGGCCCCCGGCATCTTTCTGCGATCACGCAAGTCGCTGGCCGAATTGCGCCGCCAGTTTCGCAGGTTCACCCGCATCCAGCAGGAGAGCGGGAAATGGTACTATTTCCGCTTCTGGGAGATTGCCGCCCTGCAACATGCGACCAGCGACGCGGGCGCCGATCTGTTCGGCCGGCTCTGGGGCGGTTGCCGCCTTGTCTGGCGGGGCGATGACGAAGGCGGCGGCGCGACATTTCATCTGAGATGACGACGCGCGGTAGAGATCAGGATCAGGAAACACGCGATGCACCAGCGAGCCGCCTTTTCGCCCATGGCCATTCTCGGCCTGCTGGTCGTCCTGCTATCAACTCTTGCCGCATGTAAGACAGAGGAACAGATTGTGCCCGCAGACCTTTCGGCCTGGCCCACCGTGCATCTTGGCTTTCACCAGTTTCGCACGCCCCCGGATTTCACCGCCCCTGACATCACGGCCACTATCGGCTCGACCGCGATCACCGTGCTGCGAAATCAGGCCGGGCGGGCGCAGGACATCGTGCTGGCCCAGGAGGATGTCGGCGAGATCATCCGCCACATGACCGTCAATGACTGGGAGGTCTTTGTCACAAGCGAGGATATGGGGCTGATCGTGTCCAGCTATACCTATCTTGTGCTGGGCTTGTACCGTGTCGGCAACGATGTCGTCATGACGCGCGATTCCATGTCGCGGACCGATTTTCCCAAGGGCGACGACGCGGAGAAATGGCTGTTTCACAGCCTGACAAGGGTTGCGCCGGTCGGCCCGAATGCCAGGGCCATGGGTTTTGTCTTTGACGGGCTGTTTTTTGAAACCGCGTATTTTGATCAGGCGGGTCCTGACGCCGAGGCGATGTTCTCGGCCTCTGCCGTTCGGGCCGAGGAAACCGGCCAGGCCGAGGCGGATGCCGCCGCCTCGAACAACTATCAGCTGTACTTCATCATCGGGCCCGCCGATCAGGGCGGTGACGACCGGCCTCTGGTCAAGCCGAACGATATTGCGGATGTGCCGGGGGTCAAGGTCGAGAACAGCACATTGAAGGTCGACGGCGCCGATGCCGGTTTTTCGCGGGTGACGCTGCGCGAGGGCGACGACGTGCAAACCTGGTTTGACGCCACGGTCTTCTGGCCGGTCGGAAGCTCGCCGGGCGCGACGCTGACCTCCTCGCCGGGCGCGACGCTGACCTCGGCGCATTTGAAGTTCGTCAACGCAGCCGAACCAGAGGCCGACGCCGAAGGCCGCGCCCTCGGGCTGCTGACCTCGATCAGCAGGAGGCGCTGAGATGGCCGGCGGAACCGCGGTCTGCCCCGCCGATGTGATCGTCCCGGTCATCCTGTTGCCGGGGATCATGGGGTCGCGTCTGAAATCCGGCAACCAGATCGTCTGGGACCCCGACAGCAAGGGGCTGATGATCCGGCACTATGCGTTGAACGCGGGATCCGTTCCCGGCCCCGACCTGTTTCGCACCCGCGAGCGCTCGAACGTGCGGGCGGCTGCAGCGAAAAGGAAAGCGCTGCTTGTCGGCAATCGTTTCGACAAGAATTTTCTGAAACCCGTCGAGTTTGCCCCCGTCGCGGGGCTGACGGCCGCGCAGGTGTCGCGGAACTGGAGCTCGGTGTCGCTGTCCTCTTACGGGCCGATCCTGCGCGACATGGAAAGCAGCTTTCCCGCCCGGCTGACCCATGAGGTGCGCAAGCACAACCCGCAGTTCAATCTGGTGCGAATGCCGGTCTATGCCTGCGGGTATAACTGGTCCGCCTCGAACTACGATTCCGGAAAGGCGGCGGCCGCGCATATCAAGACCTGGGTCGCCGAGGCGCGGAAATGGGCCGCGGCCAATGATGCGCAATGCCCGGGCGCGATTTTGGTGACCCATTCCATGGGCGGCTTTGTCGCCCGCTCGGCGGCGCTGATGCATGGCGCGGCGGGCGACATTCTTGCGGTCATCAGCACCGTCATGCCAACGGACGGCGCGCCGGCCGCCTACAAGCGCTTTCACTTCGGGTTCGAGAACCCGGGCATCGGCGCCGAGCTTGGCAGCTATGTCGTGCTGGGCCGCCAGGGTTCGCTGGTGACGGCGCTTTTGGGACATATGCCCGGCGCGCAGGAGCTTTTGCCCAACAAGCGGTACCGGGCCAATGACAGCTCGCGGCAATGGCTGCACATCCTGAACCCCGCGCGCAATCTGGTCGGGAACGCGATCTCGGGCGGGGCCGGCTATCTGCATCTGCCCAAGGCCAACCCCTATACCGAGATCTACCGCAAGAAGGACAAGATGTACCGGGCCGCCAATCCGGACTGGCTGTTTCCCGAGGCGCTTCCGAAAGGCGATCCGTTCGACGAATTCCTGCGCCACAACCAGGTGGCCGAGGCGTGGCACGACCGGATCTATTCGGCGGGCGACTTTCACGAGTTGACCTATATGTGCCACAGCGCCGATCCGGGGATGAAGACCTATGACTTCATCAGCTGGCGCCCGGACATGACCGGGGGAAGCCTCGGGCGCAGCGTCAAGGAATCCAATATCACGATCAAGGAGGGCGCGACGCCCAACTATCGCCGCGAGCATGTCGTCTGGGGCAATGAGGGCGACAAGCATATCGATGGCGGCTATCTGGGTCTGGGGACCGACTGGACCATCGCGGCGCCGGTCGGCTCGGGCGATCGCACCGTGCCTATCAGTGCCTCGACGCTGCGCATCTCGGGCAAACGGCGTGCCGTTCACCATCCCGGCTATGAGCACGAGGCCGCCATCCGCGCGCGCGTGGTCATCGATTGGGTGCGTGGCCGCATGGCCGAGGTTCTCGGGTCCTGCGAGCTGTATCAATGATCCTCTCGCAACAGGATATCGCGGCGATTCAGGATCGCCACGCACGCCGTGCAAGCCGGAAACTGCGGCAGGCATTTGCCGGCGAAGGCCCCCTGGCCGAGCCGCGCGGACGGTATTTCGACCACTTCTTTCCGGTCGCCGACAGCCTGATCGGCATGTCCGATCAGGATCATCTCGTGCTGCTGGAACTGGGATGGCTGCAGGGGCTGGCGCTGGATCAATCTCCGCAGTTCCAGGAGGCGCAGAGGCGCGGGAAATGGTACGGAAGGCGGCTCTGGTTGCAGGATCAGCTTGACCGCCTGAAAGAGCCCGAACAATAGGCGGCGTATCGATCCCGCAGGCCGACCCCCTCGGGGCGCGCGCGCGTCCGGGGCGGACCCGGTTCGGGCCATCGGGCATGGGCGGCGATGCAGAGCGCCTGCCCGCGCCCTTGGGGGCAGGGGCGGCGGCAGTTCCGGGGCATGCTGCCCCAGAAGCTGATGTCAGAGCTTGATGTCAGAACTTGATATCGGCGGCCTCGACGGCGGGCTTGGGCAGGGCGTCGAATTCGCCCGCCAGCTTGCGGTCCAGCAGCCAGAGCTGCAGCATCCGCCCAGCCGCGCCGCTATCGGCGACCATCGCGCCGACCACCGGGCCGCAGCGCGACGGATCGACCTGACCCGGACGGTCCGTCACGATGTCGGGCCAGCCGGCATCGTACCAGTAGGCCGGGCTGTTCTGATAGGTGCCGACAGGCTGTCCCAGATCTTCGGTCGGCACCAGCTCGGGCGCGCGCTCGCGTCCTGAACTGCCCAGAAGTGAGGGGCCGCCGCAGACGCCCCATCCGTCCTCGTTATCGGGCAGGGTTCCCCACAGCCAGAAACCGTCGTCAATCTCGCGCGACAATGCGCCGTATTTCTGGATCAGGCCCTGTTTCACCGCTTCGGTGCTTGCCTTGCTGGCGGGAAGGCTCAGGCGGCGCATGATCGCGACGACCGGCTGGCCTTCGGCATGGGGCGCGTAAACGGCGGCCAGAGCCTCGCCGGTTTCAAGGTTCAGCAGCCCCCTGGCATGTCCGAACATGCCCTTGCCGGGCGTTTCCTCGCGAAACAGAACCGCCTTTCCCAGATGTGCGCGCGCCGCGGTCTCGAAATCGGCAAGCGTCATCCCGATGGTGAGGCCGACCACATCCTCGGACGCCAGGGTCTGTGCGACCGGTGTGGCCCAGTCCTGTGGCGTGAGCGTCACCACCTCCTCGAAGCCGCTATTGTTCCTGCCGTGCCGATAGCCGGTCACGCTCTCGACCGATGTCGCGACGATGACAACGGCACGAAGACCGGCAGGGATGTTGTCCGCGCCCTCGGCCGGTGCCAATCGCAGCTCCGAGATCTTCAGCCGCAGCAACTGGCTCAATACGCCTTCGCCGGCAGTGCCCAGGGTCGGCACGGCCGCAACATGGACAAGCGCGGATGTACTGTCGGGATCCGCCGCGATCAAGTCGCCCAGTTCAGCGCCATCGACCCCGCGCGGATAGCTGCAATTGCTGTGAGGCGGCGCCGAATCGAAGGCCCAGACCTGATGGCTGCCGGCGCGAGCGACGTTGCTGTATCCGACGGGCACATTTTCGGGAAGCGGCAGCGCGTCGCCCAGCAGCGATGCCGCATCGCTCAGGATGAAGCGGATATCGGCCTCGGATCCCGGTCCGGTCACATCGAGGATCATGCCGCATTGGGGGCTGTTCTGGGGGACCGGCCCGTGGGGCAGCAGCAGATCCTGTGGCAGGGCGGCGGCGCGTGCCATCGTCCAGTCACGGAAGGCGGGCAGCAACGCGGCCACCTCGTCGGCCTGCGGCGTCAGTTGCGGATTGGCGAAGAAGTTGCCCCAGGGCAGGTCGCCGCGCAGCGCCTCGCCCTCAAGCGCGAACCAGCGCTCCTTTACCAGCCGCTGGATCAGCATGCGTTGCCAGCCGCTGTCGCCATAGACGGCCGGATCCAGCGACAGCGCAAGCAGATCCACCCCTTCCTGATCCAGAAACAGCGCCTCTGGCGCAGCAGTCACCGGGGAAGCGGCCCCGCCTTCCGCAGCCGTGATGGCGGCATCAAGCCGGGGTGGCTCCAGCATGCCGATGCGCAGGATGACCGGATCGGGCATGCCGTCGCTGCCGGCGGGCCCAAGCAGCACGGCCTCGGGGCGCGCGAAGGTCAGGAACGGCGCATGGTTTTCGTCATCGAAGACGACTTCGTCCGGCCGGATCAGCAGATAGGCGGCAATCCGGGTGCGGGACTCGCGAAGCTGGTCGATCTTGGCCGCCTCCTCGGCCGTGACCTGCAACGCCGCGAAATCGCGGCTGTCCCGTGGCTGCAACGGTGGTGGCGCGACGCCCGAAATGTCATTGTCATAAGGCACGGGAACCAGGGTGTAGCCGGTCAACGGAACGCTTCCCGTGTTCGGGTCGTATTCGCCGACATCAAGATGGGCGCCGATCCAATAGCTGTTACGCGCCTCGGCGATCATTTCGTTGCGCATCGCCTCGGTACGGGCCTCAAGGCCGGCATCGCCTCCGCGATAAACCTGCTGCATGCTCATGATATAGCTGCTTGACCATTCGTCCTTCACATCGGCGCGCGCGAAGGCCCCCCAAAGGCTCTTTCCGGTCGTGGCGTAAATCTCCTCTGGCGGACCTTCGACACCTTCCGCCGCAGCGACGGCATGTGCAGGGTCCTCGGGGATGGGCAGATCCATCAGCTTCTGCGTCAGGCCGGGATCGATAAACAGGGCCACGCTTTCGATCCGGCTGCGCGGGGACAGCGCCTCCAGTTCGGCCTGCGTGATCGGACCCGGGCGGGCGCCGCGCGGCACCATCTCTTCAAGCACGTAATCGACCACCGAGAAAAGTTGCCGGTTCTGTCCGCCGTCGGGATTTATCTGCGCCATGGTGTCAAGCAGCGCCTGCGCGTCGGTCGGTGCGATCGGCAGCAGCGCGTCGAGGCTCATGTCCGGTCCCGGCTTGGCCAGCGGCAGCCGCTGCAACAACGAGGGGTCGACCGAGACCGGAAAGGCATTCGCGGTGAAGTCGTATTCACCCAGCGAGGCATACCCGACATGGCGCATGGCCAGCGGCAGGTCGGGCGCACGGGTGACGACGATATCGCGCACGGCGGCGGCGTTTTCCGTCATCGCGGCATGCAGGGCAAGTTCGCTGATCGTGGTCGAATCGTTGCGCTGCGCGATCTCGACCGGAAGCAGGTCAATGCGTTCACGGGCCGTCAGCAGATACTGCGACAGCATTTCGGTCAGTTGCGGGTCCGGTTGACGATCGGGCGCGGCCTCCGTCAACCGACGCAGCGACAGGGCCAGCGGCAAGGCCTCGTCGAGCCGGCCCCAATCGCCGGCAAGCAGCGGTTGGTGGATGACATCAAGCCCCATATCGCTGCCCCCCGACGAAACCACATACCGCCCGCCACTGACAGCGCCGCCATAGACCGCAGCAATGGCACCCGGATCGGCCGGGCGGTCGGGACTTGCCGTGGCCGGGGCCTCGCCAGTCCATGTGTGCAGGATCTCGTCGGGCGGGTTTGGATCGCTTCGGTTGTGCGCGGGCGGCGGGCGGCGGATCAGGGTGACACGGTTGATGGTAGCCTTGGCGCTGCCGCCTCTGACGCCGATGTCCGCCGAGCCGATGCGCGGCCGCACGTCAGACAGCGTGATATCGATCTGCAAGAGCAACTCGTCCCGGCTCTCTGGGGGAATGGTCCAGGCGGCAAAACCTTCGGGTGGTGGCAGGAAAAACGGCTGATCGACAGCGAGCGACCAGACGGACGGCGCATACGGGCCGCGCGAAACGGCGTTCAGCGCGGTGATCGTCGGCACGCCCTCGATATCCGCAAACTCGGTTGCCATCTTTGGTGGCGCGCCGTCCCAGGCGGGCTGGATCTGTACCCAACGTTCGAGCACGGCGCGAGTAGGGGGGGATTTGTCCTCGGTTGCAAGCTTGGCCGTCAGTATCTGACGCCGCAGCGCCGGGTCCGTGATTCTTTGCGCCTGGATCTCCGGGGCATAGTTGAAGCTGATCAGCGCACCGAGGCCATGCGAGGAGTTCAGCAACGCGGGGTTCTGCGCGATTGTCCAGATCACCAGTTGCCGCGCCAACTCGTTGTCGCCGATCAGCGCGTCGCCCGGCAATGGCTCAGCGGCCGGCGCGGCCGGCGCGGATCCGGCAAGCATCGGTGCCGCATAGTGGCCATCGGCCGCAGTTGCCGAAACAGGCGCATTCCCCGCCCAGCCCTGCGTCACGCCGGGTCGAGCGGCTGGATTCGGCGCCGCCATCTCGTAAAGCGGATCGGGCGGCGGGGCGGCCGCGATCAGCATGCGGGCCTGCTGAGGCAGCAGATAACCCGTTGCAGCCGCGCCCAGTGAAGCTTGCCAGCCGGCGATGGCCCGCCGGCTGCCCGAGCCGAGTATGCCGTCGATCCCGCCTGCATAATGGCCCGTTGCCGCCAGCGCGCGCTGCACGGCCATCCGTTCCGCCAGGCTCATTTCCGGCTGCTGCGGCTGAGGGGCTGCGGATTGTTGACGCGCCCCTGTTTGCTGACGCGTTTGCGGCTGGCTCGCCTGGGGCTGCTGTCTTCGGGGCTGCACCTGTTGCTGGCGCATTTGGTCCCTTACGATTTCACCGGCGATCGTGCCGAAAAACCTTCCGAGCTCGTCACTATGCACTGGTTGGGTCAGGGCAATTGATGCCGACAGAAGGCTGCCGATCAGCAGGGCATTACGAGCCATCATATATTCCCCCTCAGCAGACAAGTCTCTGGAAAATGATCCGCGCATAGGTGGCACCTGTCAACAAACTTGGCCGCAGGATGCAATCAGATATGCGAGACAGACAGTATCTCATATCGTGAATTCATCATGTGAGATCATTATTGTCGGATTTGTATTGCATAATTTGTCAACGATCATTCCTTGGATGGCGAGTTCTTGTGATGTGAAATCGCCACGAGAAATTTTCCGACATATTCAGTACTTATCAAATAAAAATAAACAGTTAACTCTTTGATCCCTTGTGGGATGAGCGCATTGACGGCTTGCGATTTGACATGCGTGGCGAAATTTTTCGACGCATTCCTGACGCATTTCCAAGACGTCGGATATTGATCATGGTCGCCATGAATTTTCTTGGCTACTGCCGGAGTAATTCGTTGAGTCGCGACGGTAAATGACGTCAGATTCTCCTCCCGGCGCTTGCCCGCACACGTTATTGGGTAAGTGTTGGCCGGTCGCTACCGTTATTGGTTTTGTTGAATCCGTGAATCGATCAGGTATTTTTTGGTGAAGGGGGGCGTCATGCGAAAACCCGATCGCAATGGTCGGGCATCTCTGGAATGGCATTTGGGGACGGGCTTACCGAATCTTAACCGGATCGGCCTATGAGGATGCTGAACGCCGATTTCATGGGCTGTCATGCTGTCTCGCCTCATTCTTCTGTCGGTCGCCATCCCGGCCTTTCTGCTGCTGCGCACGGTTGCGCTGGCGCTGCCCTCGGCCGAGATCTGCGAATGGGCGGCGCAGCAGGCGGCTCAGGAAAGCGGTGTGCCGGTCGATATCCTGGGTGCGCTGACCCTGACCGAAACCGGACGGCGCATGGACGGGGTCGTCCGCCCCTGGGCCTGGAGTGCGAATTCCGAGGGGGAGGGGACATGGTTCGACGATCCCGATACCGCCATCGCCTTTGCCGAGGATCGCGTGGCGCAGGGTCGCCTCAACCTGGATATCGGCTGCTTCCAGTTGAATTACCGCTGGCATGGCGAGAATTTCGCATCCGTCGCACAGATGTTTGACCCTCTGGAGAACGCCCGCTACGCGGCGCGGTTCGTGCGCCAGCTATATACCGAAACCGGCGATTGGCGCATTGCGGCCGGGGCGTTCCACTCGCGCACGCAAGTCCATGCGCAGCGCTATCTGGCGCGCTTCGACACGTTGCGGGACATGTTGCGCGAACGCGGTTTCCAAGGGCTGAGCGGTTCGCCCGAAACCTATAACAGCTTTGCGGGGATCGATTCCGGCCAGCGGCAGCGTGTCCGCGAAAGGGTGATGCTGCTCGGGGCGCCCTTGGGCAGCCCGCGCACGGGCCAGCCCGGATCGCTGGCGGTGCTGGCCTCGGGGCGGTCGCCGCTGGCACCGGGCGGGACGCCGATGGTCGCGGTTCGGCTTGCATCGCCCGATGCCGGAACCGGACGGCCCTCGCTCTGGCAGCAGGCCGCACCGCCCTGAATGGGGACAGGATTGACAAAGCGGGTGGCGCGGCCTTTCTGGCCTGAAACCATGACCATCAGCGCCCGGGGGCGCAGGCCACATGACCCCAGCAGCCCGTATCGAGGCGGCGATCACGATCCTGGACCGTATCCTTGGCGGCGACCCTGCCGAGCAGGCCCTGCTGCGCTGGTCGCGCGCCAGCCGCTTTGCCGGCTCGGGGGATCGTGCCGCCGTGCGCGATCTGGTCTTCGACAGCTTGCGTCGCCTGCGTTCGCGCGCGGCATTGGGTGGTGCGATGACGGGACGCGGCCTGATGCTGGGCATGTGTCGTGACGAGGGTAGGGACCCGCAAACCGTCTTTACCGGCGAAGGTCACGCGCCGTGGCCGCTCTCGGCCGATGAACTGGCCCGTGGCGGGGCGCCGGAGGCTGCGGCGGCGCTTGACCTGCCGGATTGGATCCTGCCGGCCTGGAGCGAAGCCCTGGGCGAAGCGGTCGAGCCTGTGGCCATGGCCATGCGCAAGCGCGCGCCGGTCTGGCTGCGCGCCAATCAGTTGCGCGCGACGCCGGATCAGGCCGTGGCGGTCCTGGCTTCCGAGGATATCGCGGCTGCGCCCTATCCCGATTTGCCGACCGCGCTTTGCGTTTCTGCCGGTGCCCGGCGGCTGGCGGCCTCGAGCGCCTATCGCGACGGGCTGGTCGAAATGCAGGATCTTTCCCCGCAACTGGCCTGCAGCCTCTTGCCCGACCGCGGCAGTCTGCTGGACTATTGCGCGGGTGGCGGTGGCAAGGCATTGGCGCTCGCGGCGCGTGGGCTGTCTCCGGTCACCGCCCATGATGCCGATGTCAGCCGCATGTCCGACCTGCCCGCGCGGGCGGCGCGTGCGGGCGTGAGGGTGCAGATCACCCCGCCGGACAAGCTGTCAGGACGTTTCGATCTGGTCGTGGCGGATGTGCCTTGCTCGGGCAGCGGTACGTGGCGGCGAACACCCGACGCAAAATGGCGGCTGACCGCGACGCAACTGGCGGCGCTGGTCGAAACGCAGGCGCGGATCCTTGATGAGGCGGCCGCGCGGGTCGCCGCAGGAGGGGGGCTTGCCTATATGACCTGCTCGCTTTTGCGGGTCGAGAATCAGGCGCAGACAGCCGCCTTCCTGCACCGCGCGCCAGAGTTCGAACTGGTCACTGAACGCCTTTTCACGCCATTGGACGCCTCGGACGGGTTTTATCTTTGCCTGATGCAGCGTCATTAACGGGTCCTTAACCGCCATGCGCTATCCCGACCGGAAACGACTGATTGCGAGGGGCCTGATGATATCCGAACGGGCAGAGATCCTGCGCTCGGCGCAGCTTCTGGTTCCATTTCTGGTGCTGCCGGTCGTGATCGGCGCGCTTTGGCTGGCATTGCGCCCGGAAAGCGCAAGCGGCGGTACGACGCTGCTGGCGGCGGGCGGCGCGACCATGGCCTGGTACCTGACCGGCGGGGCGATCTCGGTCAGGCAGATCCGCCGAGGGCTGGCCGTCCGGCGCGATCTGATGCGGGTCATTTCGCGGGTTCTGGACGATTCGGGGCCATCATTCGCGGTCGATCCGGACGGCATTGTCCTTGCGCAAAACGAGGCCGCGCTTGAACGGATCGGTGATGTCACCGGTCGCCGGGTGCAGGAGCTGCTGGCGCGGCGCTATGCCGAGCCCGAGCGGATATGGCATGACATCGGCATCGCGCTTGGCCGCAATGGCAGGTTCCGCGTCGATCTGGGGGCGCAAGGCCCCTTTCACGTCACCCGCGATGCCGGCTCGACGGTGCAGTGCTGGCGTATCTCTGATGACGATATTGCCGCGCCGGCAACCGCGTCCTCTGTTCAGGAAGATGGCGGGGATTTCGATCATCTGCCAGTGTCGCTTCTGGTCCTGGATCCGTCGGCGAACATCATGCGGGCGAATGATGCCGCCCGCGAGTTGCTGGGCGCGAAAGCTGTTCCGGGCCAATCCCTTGCGGCGTTGCTTGACGGTCTGGGACGCGAGCTGAGCGATTGGGTCGGCGATGTTTGCGCGGGGCGCACCATCGGCGGCTCGGAAGTGCTTTACCTGAAGGGCGACGGAGTGCAGCGCTTTGTCCAGATCAGCCTGACCCGTGGGCAGGGTGACTATGCGACTGCCGTGCTTTCGGACGCAAGCGCGCTCAAGACGCTTGAGGCGCAATTCGTGCAAAGCCAGAAGATGCAGGCGATCGGACAGTTGGCGGGTGGTATTGCGCATGATTTCAACAACTTGTTGACCGCGATCACCGGCCATTGCGACTTGCTCATGCTGCGGCATGACAAGGCGGATCCCGACTATGCCGATCTGGATCAGATCAGCCAGAACGCCAACCGGGCGGCTGCGCTGGTGCGCCAATTGCTGGCTTTCTCGCGCAAGCAGACGCTGAAGCCGCAGATCATGGATCTCAGGGATGCGCTGTCCGATCTTACGCATCTGCTGAACCGGCTCGTGGGCGAGCGGATCGTGCTGACCTTCGATCACGATCCGGCTTTGCGGATGATCCGCGCAGATCGCCGGCAGTTCGAGCAGGTGATCATGAATCTTGTCGTCAATGCGCGTGATGCCATGCCGCAAGGCGGTGATATCGCCATTTCGACCGACAATATCCGATTTGATACCGGCACGACATTCGGGCGTGCGACGCTGCCTGCGGGCGATTATGTGCGGGTGCAGGTGCATGACCAGGGTTGTGGCATCGCGCCTGACGATCTGGCCAAGATCTTCGAGCCGTTCTTCACGACGAAACGGACGGGCGAGGGCACCGGCCTTGGCCTTTCGACAGCTTATGGCATCGTCAAGCAGACTGGCGGGTATATTTTCTGTGACAGTGTTCCCGGGCGGGGAAGCTGCTTCTCGATGTTCTTTCCGGCCCATGACCGCCGCGAAGACGAGGAGGTCGTGACGCATACCGCCGTTCCGCGCGTGCGCCGCGATGTCGAGGCGACGGTGCTTCTGGTCGAAGACGAAGCGCCGGTCCGTGCCTTCGCCAGCCGGGCCCTGAAGCTGCAAGGCTTCAACGTGCTCGAGGCGGCCTGCGCCGAGGATGCGTTGTCGCTGCTGACCGATCAGCGGCTTTCGGTCGATGTCTTCGTGACCGATGTCGTCATGCCGGGCATGGACGGGCCTGCCTGGGTACGAACCGCGTTGCGCGACCGGCCCGACACAAGAGTCATCTTCATGTCCGGCTATGCCGAGGATGTCTTTTCCGAGGGGCATCAGCCCATCGCCGGGGCAGCCTTCCTGGCCAAGCCGTTCTCGTTGTCGGATCTGACCGCGCTGGTCAGCAGGCAGCTTGAATTTGCCGAGGTGCGATCCACGCCAAAGGAATGAATGGCGGGCGCGTCATCCGCAGGGCCACCGCGTTGCAGGGCCACCGCGCGGTGCGCGGGGACATAGGCAGCGTGATGCCAAATGATGCATGCGATCATGCGCGCGGTCCGAACGGTTTTCTGATTTTCGCTCTGGTGTCGGTGCGGGTATTGAGAATCTCTCCGCAGATTTGCGCGGCCTGATTTCAGCAGCGATTGCGAGGAGGTTCTGCCAGCATTTCGCCGATATCGCCGTCGACAGGCCGGCCGCGAAGGTCGTGACGCGAAGGGGCGCGGCGCGTTGTTCCGGTGCGCTGCGGAACAATTGCGACTGGCCGTGGACTTGAGTTGGCGCTGTCAGGTGCCCTGTTCCAATGCCCCGTCGACGATCATCATCGGGCAGCCGCGCGAACAGGTCTCGACCCGGGATTCGATGGCGTAAAGCCGTCGGATCAGCGCCGGTGACAGCACCTCAAGCGTGGGGCCGACCGCGACCACGCGGCCCTCGGCCACCGCGATGGTGGTCGTGCAGGAGCGCATCACCTGATTGAGGTCATGCAGCGCCAGCACCACCACCGCGCCGGTCTCGGCGGCGTAGCTGCGCAAGAGTTCCAGCACCTCGTATTGCCGGTAAAGATCCAGCGCCGAGGTCGGCTCGTCCATCAGCACCAGCCTGGGGCGGCTGACCAGGGTCTGGGCAATCGAGATCAACTGGCGCTGGCCGCCGGACAGCTCGGCCAGTTGCCGCTCGGCCAGCGCGGTGATCTTCAGCCGGGTCAGGATCGCATCGACGGCGGCCAGTTCCCCCGCCGACAGGCGCCAGCCGCTGCGGCCCTGCTTCAGCGCCAGGATCACCGCCTCATAGACGCTGAGCGCCGCCGATATCGCCGTATCCTGCGGCATGTAGCGCAGGTCATCGCGGTCCGCGCCGGTGATGCGCACCTGTCCCGACCCGGCCAGTTGACCGGCGATACGGCGAAACAGCGTCGATTTCCCGGCCGCGTTGGGGCCGATCAGCGCTGTCAGATGGCCGCCGGAAATCGCCGGCGTGGTGGCGTCCGTATAGATGATCTTGCGGCCATAGCGGGCCTCGACCCGGTCCAGTTCCAGCGTCACCATGAGCGTCTTCCATGGGTAAAGATCAGCGTGGCGAAAAACGGCACCCCCACCAGCGCGGTGATGATGCCGATCGGCAGCACGGCGCCGGGCAGGATCGCCTTGGACAGGACCGAGGTCGCCGACAGGATCAGGGCGCCCGACAGGATCGCGCCGGGCAGGAAAAAGCGCTGGTCCTCGCCTAGAAGCAGCCGGGCGATATGCGGCCCGACAATGCCGATGAAACCGATGGTGCCGACGAAGGAGACCGGGATCGCCGCCAGAACCGAGACGAGGACCAGCGTTTCCAGCCGCAGCCGGCGCACCGGAACCCCCATGGCCGAGGCGCGCGCCTCGCCCAGCCGGATCGCGGTCAGCGCCCAGGCGCGGCGGGCGAAAAGCGGCGTGCAGACGACAAGGATCGCCGCCGTGACGGCGACCTTGTCCCAACTGGCCTTGGTCAGGCTGCCCATGGTCCAGAAGACCACGGCGGCCAGGGCCTGTTCCGAGGCGAAATACTGCAAAAGCGCCAGCGCCGCGTTGAAGGTGAAGACCAGGGCGATGCCCAATAGCACGATGGTCTCGACGGTGACGCCGCGCATGCTGGACAGCGCAAAGATCAGCAGCGCCGCCAGCATGGCCATGACGAAGGCATTGATCGGCACCATCAGCGCCAGCGCGGCGGGAAACAGCGCCACGCCCAGAACCATGGCCAGCGCCGCGCCGAAACTGGCTGCCGCCGACAGGCCAAGGGTAAAGGGGCTGGCCAGCGGATTGGCGAGGATGGTCTGCATCTGCGCGCCCGCAAGCGACAGGCACCCCCCGACCGTCACCGCCATCAGCGCCATGGGCAGGCGGATATCCCAGACCACCACCCGCATCTGCAGATCGGCGGCCTCGGGCCAGATCAGCGTCGCCGCCACGTCGCGCAGGGCATAGCGCGCGGGCCCCAGCGAGACATCGACGGCGATGCTGAGACAGAGAAGCAGGCTCAGCCCCAGCACCAGCGTGATGCGGCGGGCGACGAGCCGGCGATAGGGATGCGCGGCGGTATCGGGTGGCGCAGTCTTGGTTGGCGCAGTCTTGATCGGCGCTGTCTCGGTCGGGCTGGACATGGCTGGACCCCTATTCAGGCGAAGCGGGGCGGTGTTTGCCCGCCCCGTCGTGACATCATTTCAGCGACACCCAATAGCCCGGGCGGTATTCGATCGGCAGGAAGCGGCTGTGCAACTCCTTCAGCGTCGCCTCGGGGTCCAGATCGGCGAAGAGCTCGGGATGGGTCCATTTCGCGATCTGCTGGACGGCGACGAAGCTGTAGGGGTTGTTGTAGAACTGGTGCCAGATGGCGTGGACATTGCCCGCCTCGGTCGCCTTGATGCCGGTAAAGGCCGGGCGCTGCATCAGTGCCGCGAGCTTGGTCCGGGCCACCGCCAGATCGGCGCCCGGCCCGACGCCGACCCAGGCGCCACCGGGGACATAGGCCTCCCAGTTGCCGCCGGTGACGATGACCATGTCGGGGTTCGAGGCGATGATCTGCTCGCCATTCACGGTGCCGAAGGTGCCGGGAATGAAGGGCGTCGCCATGTTGGTGCCGCCCGCCATCTCGACCATCTGGCCGAAATTGGCGGCGCCAAAGGACATGCAGCAATCCTCGGCATAGCCGCCCGCACGCTCGACAAAGACCAGCGGCCGGGCCAGATCCTTCTGCGCGCCGGTCACATCGGTCACCCTGGCGATCTGCTCGGCGAAAAAGGCGTTGAACTCGGCCGCGCGCTCGTCCTTGCCGTAAAGCTGGCCGATGATCTGCATCGACTTGGCGGTATGCTCAAAGGGATTCTCGCGGAAATCGACATAGACGATGGGAATGCCCACCGCGGCCAGTTTTTCCTCATAGCCGGCCTCGTCGGTTGCGGCCTTGGCCTCGAGGTTGAGGATCATCACATCGGGTTTCAGCGAAACCGCCTGCTCGATATCGAAGGTGCCTTCCTTGAAGCCGCCAAAGCTGGGGATCTCGCCGATCCTGGGGAATTTCTGCAGATAGGCGGCATAGGTGTCGGGATCGGCCTCCTTGAAGTCGTCGCGCCAGCCGACGACGCGGGCAAAGGGGTCCTCGGTCTCGAGCACGGCGGTGAAAAACGCCTGCCGCCCCTCGCCCAGAATCACACGCTGGACCGGCGTCTCGACCGCGACCTCTCGGCCGGTGATGTCGGTGATGGTCACCTTGTCGGCAAGCGCGTGGCTGGCTGCGAGAAGGCTCAGCGCCGCAGCACCGAGCAGAGAGCGGAGGTGGATCATGACGTCCTCATGGGTGGATTTCTCTTTGGGGTAGGGTTGGTGATAAATATTGTCAACAATAATTCCAGACTTGTTTTGTCAGATATCATGCGCTAGCTGCGGGCCCGATGGCAGCCGGGGGCAGGGCCGATGACGCAGAGCTTTGGCACGAACCGCGACCTGCGCGACGAGATCCGTGACTATTGGTCGGATCGCGCCGCGAGCTTCGATCAGGACCCCGGCCACAAGATCGCCGACGGGGCCGAGCGCGCCGCCTGGGCGGAGCTGTTCGCGCGCCATCTGGGGCCGGCGGATGGGCGGCGGCTGCTGGATCTGGCCTCGGGGACCGGCGAGATTGCCTTGCTGTGCAGCGAACTTGGCTTTCAGGTGACCGGGCTTGACTGGTCCGAGCCGATGCTCGAGCGCGCCCGAGCCAAGGCGCGGGCGGCCGGGGCGCAGGTCAGCTTTCTGCAGGCCGATGCCGAGCGCACGATGCTGCCCTCGGGCAGCCAGCAGGTCATCGTGACGCGGCATCTGGTCTGGACGCTGGTTGACCCGGCGGCGGCCTTTGCCGAATGGCTGCGCGTGCTGGCGCCGGGCGGGCAGATCCTGCTGGTGGACGGCGATTTCGTCCGTCGCGGCCCGCTGGGGCGGTTCTTGCAGCGCCTGATCGGTCCCGCGCATGCCACGCTTGCCGACAGCATGGCCGCGCGTCACGCCGAGATCCTCGCGCGGGTGCATTTCTCGGACGGGGCGCGGGCAGGGGACGTCGCCGCCATGCTGGGGGCGGCGGGCTTTGCCGATATCCGCATCGATACCGGCTTCAACGCCATCCACCACGCGCAGGCGCGGCATTTCGGCTGGCGAAAATCCCTGCTGAGGCGCAGCGAGCATCGCTACGCGATCAGCGCCCGCAAGCCGTAAGCACCGGCCACGCCCCCGGCAATGCCGCCATTGATCGCCGGTGGAAAGGGCATGTATCGTCGCCCGGCTGTCGGGAGGAACGGAAGTTGCAGGAGAAAGTCACGCGTCGCCCGACGATGGCCGATGTCGCCGCTGCGGCGGGGGTCGGATCGGCAACGGTGGACCGCGTCCTGAACGAGCGCGGCAATGTCGGCGAGGATGTGCGCCGCCGGGTTCTGGACGCCGCGCGCGAGCTTGGCCTGCGCCGCAAACTGCCCCCGGCCTACAAGCCGATCATCCGCATCAACCTGATCCTGCCCCGGCCCAACCTGCCGCTGCTCGAGCATATGGCGCAGGAGTTTCGCAAGATCGTGCGGGCGACGGACCGTTCGATCCACCTGCAGATCTCGACCCTGCCGGATGAGAAACCGGCGACGGTCGCCAAGGCGATCCTGGGCAGCTCGACCAATGCGGTCATCGTCTATGCGCAGGATGATCCGCTGATCCGGGACGCGGTCGACCGGCTTGCGGCGCAGAAGATCCCGGTCGTCACGATGATTTCGGACCTGCCAGGCACCCGACGTCTGGCCTATGCCGGCACCGACCACCGTGCCGCCGGCCGTGCCGCCGGGCTTTTCGTCAGCCGGATGCTTCCGCGGCCGGGGCCGGTCGTCATCGTCTGCAACCATCTTGGCTTTCAGTCCCATGCCGACCGGGTCGAGGGGTTTCGCGAATACCTGTCCGAAAAGGCGCGCGGCCTGACCATCGCCCGCATCGTCGAGGGGCTGGATGATCGCAACCGGACGCAGGCCCGGCTTCTGGCTGCCTTTCGCGACATTCCCGACACCGCCGCCGTCTATAATGTCGGCGCCGCCAATCTGGGCGTACGTGCCGCCATCGAGGCGAATTTGCTGTCGCAGCCTCCGCTGTTCATCGGCCACGAACTGACGGTGCATACGGCAAAGATGCTGCGCGACGGGGTGATGACGCTGACCATCGACCAAAGCCCGCGTCTGCAGGCGCAATTCGCCATCGACGTGCTGCTGGACCATTTCGGATATGAGGATATCCCGGTCGCGCCGCCCTATGTGTCGACGGTGCCCATCGTCCTTTACAGCGCCGAAAACATCCCCGCCGGAAACTGACCGGGCCGAACCTGCGCGTGATGTGAAACAATCAGCGTCGCGGGCCCGCGAACGCCAATGCGCGATTACAACCCTTGGCAAGTGACTTGCTTGCTCAGGAGGATCCCATGTCGCCCAAAGGTATCGCCATCATCGGCGCGGGCATGATCGGCGCGGCCCATGCCGCCGGATATCGCCAGTATGCCCATCGCTTCGCCGCAGGCGCGATCCGGCTGAAGACCGTCTGCGACATGAACCCGGCTTTGGCGCAGGATCTGGCCGCGAAATACGGGTTTCAGGGCACCGCCTCGGACTGGACGGCGGTGGTTGCGGACCCCGAGATCGATATCCTGTCGATCTGCCTGCCGAATTTCCTGCATGCCGAGGTGACGCAGGCCGCGCTGGTGGCGGGCAAGCATGTGCTGTGCGAAAAGCCGCTGGCGCTGGGGGCGGACAGCGCGCGGGGGCTGCGCGATGCGGCAAGATCGGCGCGCTGCGTGTCGGCAACCGTGTTCAACTATCGCCGCATTCCGGCTCTGGCCGAGATCAGGGACCGCATCGCGCGTGGCGATCTGGGCAAGCCCGTGCAGATCATCGTCAAGTTTCAATGCGATTATGCCGCCGATCCCGGATTGCCGCATTCCTGGCGCTATGAGTTCGCCAAGGCGGGGCCGGGTGCGCTGCTGGATATCGGCACGCATGCCGTGGACATGATGCGGTTTCTGTTTGGCGATGTGGCCGAGGTGGTGGGCGCGGTCTCGACCATCTCGATCCCGGAACGGTACCTGCCCAAGGGCATGGCGGTGGGCCACGGCCATGTCGAGCTGTCCGGGGAAACCGCCCGGGTCGACAATGACGACGTGATGTCGGGTCTGATGCGCTTTGCCAATGGCGCGCAGGGTTTCATGACCGCCAGCCGCGTGGCCGTGGGGTCGGGCAATTGCCTCTCGGTCGAGGTATACGGAACGCAGGGCACCGCGCGCTTTTCGACCGAGACGCCCGGCTATTACGAATTCGCCCGGTTCAGCGATCAGGGATCGGATTTCCTGCAGGTGCAGTACCGGCCGCGGATGCCCGGCGTGGCACTGGCCGCCGTGCCCCATGACCGCGTGTCGATCGGCTATGCCGAGATCTTCGGTTTCATGATCCACGAATTCCTTTGCGCGATCGATGCCGGGCAGCCGCTGGCGAATGGCTCGATCGAGGATGGCTATCGTGCGGCGCAGGTGCTGGATGCGATCCAGATGGCCAGCGTGACCAACGCGCCGGTCAGGGTGGCATGGCAGGACTGATCCTCCTTGGTTCCGGCCAGCGGAAAGGGCGCCCGCAGGCGCCTTTTCTTGTCCGATCAGACGGCGATGCGCCTGCCCCCGGCGACCGAAGCCACGCAGGCATTGGCCAGTTTCAGCGCGATCACCCCGTCGGCGCCGGTGGTTTTCGGCGCGCGGTCCTCCTTGATGCAGGCAATGAATTCGGCGATCTCACCGGCATATGAGGCCAGATAGCGCGTCATGAAAAAGTTCATCAAGGGCGCGGTGGTATAGCCGTCGGCCCCGCCGATGCGCAGGGTGTTTTCGTGATGGTTGGCGACGTCCACAACACCCAATGCGCCATGCACCTCGATCCGCTGGTCATAGCCATAGGTTGCGCGGCGCGAATTGGTGATGACCGCCTGCTTGCCCGAGGCGGTTTCCAGAATCACCGTAACCGAATCGCTGTCGCCGATATCGCTCAGCTCGGGCTTGACCAGAACCGAGGCATGGGCCGACACCCAGACCGGTTCCTCGCCCAAAAGAAAGCGCGCCATGTCCAGATCGTGGATCGTCATGTCGCGGAAGATCCCGCCCGAACGCGAGGCATACGAGATATCCGGCGCGCCCGGATCGCGCGAGGTGATGGTGACCATCTCGACATTGCCGATGCGGCCCGCATCGATGACCTTGCGCGCGGCGGCGAAATTGGGGTCATAACGGCGGTTGAAGCCCAGCATCAGCTTGACCCCGGCCCCGGCGGCGATGGCCACCACCTGTTCGGCGCGCGCAAGATCCAGATCGACCGGTTTTTCGCAGAACACATGCTTGCCGGCTTTGGCGAATTTCTCGATCAGGTCGGCATGGGTGTCGGTGGGGGTGCAGACCAGCACGCCGGTGATATCCTTGTCGGCGGCGATCTCGTCGGGGCTCATCACCCGGGCGCCGCTGCGGGCCGCCAGGCTTTCGGCCGCGGCAGGGATCGCGTCGGTGACGGCGACCAGCCTGGCATCGCGGCTGGCGACAATGGCGTCGGCATGGACATTGGCGATGCGGCCAGCGCCGATCAGGGCAAGTTTCACACTCATGTCAGGCTCCTTTGACATCGGCCCAGCGGCCACTGGCGGCGGATGCAAAGATGGCATCGGTCACGGCGGCATTCGCGCGGGCATCGGAAAGATCGAAAAAGGCGACGTGCTCGCCCCGGATCGCTTTGGAGAAATTGGTGACCTCGGCCTCGTACTGATCAAGCGTCGGGAACGCGATGGGGGTGAGGTTCGAATTCGCATGATCGGCCGAGGTGTCGATCAGGATCAGGTTCGGTTCGGCACGTGAGGGCACATAGGCCTGCGGCAGGGTGATGAAGGCCTTTTCGCAGACGATCTGGATGGATTGCGACGACGCCTGCGCCAGGGACACCATGAACGTGGCATGGCGGCCATCGCCGAAATCCATGATCACCGAGGTGAACATGTCGATCCCGTTCGCATTCCTGTCCATCGCGGCAAAGACCCGCCGGGGTTCGGCATCGAAGACATAGCGGGCGGTCATCGCGGTGTAGCAGCCCAGATCGTAATGCGCCCCGCCGCCCCATTCGGGCCTTTGCCGGAAATCGGCCTCGTTCGTCATCATGAAGGACAGAAGCGAGCAGAAGGTCATCGGGCGGCCATATTCGCCCGAGCGCAGGATCTCGCGCAGCCGGATCCAGCGGGGTTGCTGGCGGACCATGAAAGCCTCGTAGATACGTAGCCGGGGGTCCAGGCCCTCAAGCGCGGCAAGTTCCGCGCCGCGCATGGCGGCGGGTTTTTCGATCAGCACATGCTTTCCGGCATCGGCGGCCTTGCGCGCCCATTCGACATGCAGGTGGTTCGGCAGCGCGATATAGACGGCCTCGACCTCGGGATCGGCCAGCACCTCCTCGTAGCTGCCATAGGCGCGGGGGATGCCGTGCCGGGTTGCCATGGCCTGCGCCCGGTCCAGATCGCGCGCGCCGATGGCCAAGGCGGTGCAGGCCGGGCTTTTCGAGATGCCGGGCAGGATTGCGCCATCCGCGATCCGCGCGGCGCCAAGAATCCCCCATCTGACCGGGGGCGATGGAACTGTCATGGAACCTCCTCCTTGAGATGTCTTCCCGAAAGGCGGGGAACGACACCGGGCAGAGATGGCATGCCCGCCCGATCCGCGCTGGCCCATTCCTGATGGGTTTCAATCAAAGATCCGCGTGCCTCGGACCGGGCGGCGCGCCTAGATGGCGGCGCAGGGGGAGTGCCGGGGCATTCCCGCGGACCATGGGGAAACGGGTATGAAGATCGGGTTTGTTTCGGACAGTCTGGGTGGCCTGTCCCTTGAACAGGTGCTGGAGAACGCGGCCCGGATGGGCGTCGATGGCGTCGAGGTCAATACCGGCGGCTGGTCCACGGCGCCGCATTTCGATCTGGCTGCCATGAAGGCCAGCACGCAAGCCCGCCGGGCCTTTCTGCGGGCGTTCGAATCGCGCGGGCTTGAGGTCATCAGCCTGAACGCGAACGGCAACCCGACCCATCCCACCGATCCCAAACAGGGCGAATGCCTGAAGGACACGATCCGCGTCGCGGGCGAAATGGGCATCAAGACGGTCTGCACCATGTCCGGCCTGCCGGCGGGTGCGCCGGGCGACACGCTGCCCAACTGGGTCGTCTCAAGCTGGCCGCCGGAAACGCGGGCGATTCTGGATTATCAGTGGAACCGCGTGCTGATCCCGTTCTGGACAGAGATCGCGCAACTGGCCCGGGAGTGCGGCGTCGAGCGCATCGCGCTGGAACTGCACGGCAACCAATGCGTCTACAACATGCCGACGCTCTTGCGCCTGCGCGAGGCCATCGGGCCGTTGCTGGGCGCCAATCTGGACCCCAGCCACCTGTTCTGGATGGGCGCCGATCCCCTGATCATGGCCGAGCAGTTGGGCGGGGCGATCTATCACGTCCATGCCAAGGACACGATGCTGAACGCTCCGGTGCAGGCGACCACCAGCCTGCTTGAGAATGGCGGGCTGACCGATATCCCGGCCCGATCCTGGAGCTATGTGACACTGGGCATCGGCCATGACGAAACCTGGTGGCGGCAGTTCTGCTATCGACTGAAAATGGGCGGCTATGACGGCTGGCTGTCGATCGAGCATGAGGACATCATCCTGAACTCGATCGAGGGGCTGGAACGTTCGGTGGCGCTGCTGAAGAATGTCGCGCCACGGGCGCCGTCCGATTACCGGCTGCAGGAAATCTGACCCCAAGGAACCGGCAGTCCGGTCAGCGGCCACCCCATGCGGGTGGCCGCTGGCGTTTCGGGCCGGATGTGTCGGGATGGCGTGATTGATTTCAATCAGCTTCCGGTTACGCCAGCGCGACAACCTCGCCTATACCAAGCGGACGTGCAGCCCTTGGAGGAGAGGCGCGGGACGGGGCGGCAGGCAGGGCCGCCTCAGCCGCGTCGGGGGCATGCAGACGGATTGCCCGGCCGCTTCGGGCCATGAACGGGAGGAACGACAACGATGATGAATATGCGCAAGAACATGCTGGCCGCGATGCTGGCTTCGGTGGCGCTGACCGGCGCGGCCTCGGCGGCGGATATCGCGGTGATCGCGGGCTCGGCCAATGACGCCTTCTTCAACCGCGTCAAGAAGGGCGTCGATGATGCCGCGCTGGTGGTTCAGGCCAATGGCGGCACGGTCAACTATCTGACCACGCAGAATTACGACAATTTCGGCCCCGATCTGGTGCAGCTGATCAACACCGCCGTCAGCCAGGGCGTCGATGGCATCGCCATTCCGGTCTGGGTGGCTGAAAGCCAGGTGCCGGCGCTGAAATCCGCCGCCGATCAGGGCATCAAGATCATGATGTACAACTCGGGTGCAGAGGTTAAGGAGCAGATCGCCGGCATCAACTATTTCGGCTCGGACGAGTTTGTGGCCGGCGAGGCGGGCGGCGCTTACATGGCGAAAAAGGGCGCCAAGAAGATCCTGTGCCATATCCATGTGCCCGGCGCCGTCAACCTTGAGCGGCGCTGCGATGGCATCGTCGCCGGGGCCGAGGCCAATGGCGCCACGGTCATGCGGCTGCCCACGCCCGCCAGCATCGATTCCGACGTGACCGGCACCTCCGAGGCGCTGAAGGCCGAACTGCTGAAGGACCCCTCGATTGACGCGGTCATCACCATGGGCGCCTGGGCTTCGGACGCGGCGACCATCGCCATCCAGCAGGCGGGCCGGCCGGTGCTGCTGGGCACGTTCGATCTCAGCCCCTCGGTGCTTGAGCGGATCAAGGCTGGGACCCAGACCATGGCCATCGACCAGCAGCCCTATGCGCAGGCGTTCCTCGCCACCACCATGCTGGCCGCCTATATCGACTTCGGCATCGACCTGCCGACCGATCCGGTGCTGACCGGCCCCGGCATTGTCGATGCCGGGAATATCGACGCGGCGCTGGTCGGGGTCGCTGCCGGCGCGCGCTGATCCGGTCCGGTCCTTCGCGGTCAGCCCCGCGCATCGCGCGCCGGGCTGATCCCTCTATGTCCGACAGGAATGATGCCGTTTTCCAAGGCGGTACGAGTTCGAGGTAACTCCTATGGGAAATCTGTCCTTTGCCAGCCTGATCAGGCGCCCGGAATCGGGCGCGTTTCTGGGCATGGTCTTTGTCTTCGTGTTTTTCGCCATCTTTGGCGGGCGGAACTTCACCTCATTTGCCGGGGCGGCCAGCTGGCTGAACGTGGCCGCCAATCTGGGCATCATCGCCATTCCGATCGGCTTTCTGATGATCGCGGGCGAGCTTGACATCTCGATCGGGGCCATGGTTCCGGCGGCCTCGATGTCCATGGGCATCATTTCGGGGCATTACGGGCTGCCGATCCCGGTCGGCATCCTGATGACGCTGGGCTTTGCGGTCGTGATCGGCTGGATCAACGGCATCATGGTGGTGCGCACCGCCGTGCCATCGCTGATCGTGACCATGGGAACGCTGTTCGCGGTGACCGGGCTGACGCTGTTTCTGTCGATCTTGCTGACCAACACCACCGCCGTCGCCATGAACCCGCCCGCCTGGGCCAAGGCCATCTTTGGCGGGTTCTATTTCAACTCCTATCAGGTGATCATCGTCTGGTGGCTGGGCCTGACGGCGCTTTACGTCTATTTCCTGCATTTCTCGCCCTGGGGGAACTGGCTGTTCGCCATGGGCGGCGACAAGGAAAGCGCCCGCAACGCCGGCATCCCGACCACGAAATTCACCATCGGCCTGTTCATCCTGTCATCGGTCAGCGCCGCCTTTGTCGGGCTGTGCCAGACGATCCTGTTCAACTCGGCCCAGGTCTCGACCGGCATGTCCTTCATCTTCAACGCGATCATTTCGGTGGTGATCGGCGGCGTGCTGCTGACCGGAGGCTTCGGCTCGGTGATCGGGATCTTTTTTGGCACTCTGACCTTCGCAATGGTCAACCAGGGCATCTATTTCACCGATTTTGACCGCAACCTGTCCTCGTTGATCATCGGGGTGATGCTGCTGATCGCGGTCCTGATGAACAACACCTTCCGGCAGATGGCGCTCAGCTATACCGGCTCCAGGAAAAAGGACTGAGACACGCCATGTCCGGGCAAACCCCTGTGATCGAACTTCGCAATGTCGACAAATCCTTCGGCCCCATCGACGTTTTGCACGACATCTCGCTGAGCGTGAATGCGGGCGAGGTCCTGTGCCTGCTGGGCGACAATGGCGCGGGCAAGTCCACGCTGATCAAGACGCTGGCGGGCGTGCACAGGCCGACCCGCGGCCAGTTCCTGATGGACGGGGCCGAGGTCAGCTTCGAGCGCCCCCGCGACGCGCAGGAAAAGGGCATCGCCACCGTCCACCAGTTCGGCGGAACCTTTCCGCTGATGACCATCGGCCGGTCGTTCTTTGTCGGTGTCGAGCCGACGAAAGGCTGGGGACCGTTCAAGGTCTTTGACCGCAAGACGGCCAATGCCATCGCGGTCAAGGCGGTGCGCGATTTCGGCATCACCCGGATCGACGATGGCGACCGGCTGATCGGCGGCCTGTCCGGGGGCGAGCGGCAGTCCCTGGCCATTGCCCGGGCCGTGCATTTCGGCGCCCGGGTGCTGATCCTCGACGAGCCGACGGCGGCGCTGGGGGTCAAGCAGGCAAGCCACGTCCTGCGCATCGTGCTCGAGGCCAAGCGGCGGGGCATCGCGGTGGTGTTCATCACCCATCAGGTCACGCATGCGATGGCCGTGGGTGATCAATATGCGGTCCTGATCCGCGGCCGGGTGGCCGCGAATTTCCGTCGTGGCGAAAAGTCCCGCGAGGAGATCACCGACCTGATGGCGGGTGGCGAGGCGCTTGCCGATCTGGACGTGGCCATGGAGGGCTGAGGCCGGATCAGGGTGCGGCCTCAAGCCGCGTCCGGTCCTGCCGTCACGCGGCCTGATGATGAAAAGGCCGGCGGTGATCTTCGCCGGAGACCGGCTTTGAATGGCAGGCCGGCGCGCAGCAGACCCTTTGGATCGTGAACGGCTGTCACGACGGACGGGCGCAGCGCCGCGCGCTATGAACGTTTCCCCGTCCGGCGCAGGTATTACGGGCTGAGCCATCTAAGGCCGTTCCGAACGACCCGCCTGTCAGGCGGCCTGCATCCACGCCCGAACGCTGCGCGCGGATCGGGCCTGTCCTTTTTTCCGTGGTGCTTGTGGCCATCGGGGATGCGGCCGCGCCGCCCCCGATGCAGGGGTAGGTTAATAAAAAGCGCATGAGAAAAATTAAAAGTTGACACGAGTTAAGTATCAATTATCGTGACTCATGCCGCAGAGAGGAGCTGCGGACAATGGCAAGCGCCAAAGCATCTGATCTCCTTGCAACGAGATCCCGGGAGGATTGACATGAGCCTGAAGAAAGCGCTTTCGGCGCTGCTGACCACTGTTGCGCTGAGCGCCGGATCGGCCGCCTTTGCCGAGGGAATCGGCGCGTCCCTGCTGACCCAGCAGCACCCGTTCTATATCGAACTGGCCGATGCGATGAAGGCCGAGGCGGAAGCCAAGGGCGTACCGCTGGAAATCAGCATCGCCAATCAGGACCTGAACAAGCAGCTGGCCGATGTCGAGGACTTCATCGTCAAGGGCGTCGATGTCATCGTCATCTCGCCGGTGGACAGCCAGGGCGCCGTGGCCGCGATCGCCAAGGCGCAGGCCCAGGGCATCAAGGTGATCACGGTCGATATTCCGATCGCCAATGCCGAGGTGACCTCGCATATCGGCACCGACAACTATACCGGCGGCGTCAAGGCCGGCGAGTTGATGGGCAAGGTGCTGGACGGCAAGGGCAAGGTCGCGATCATCGACTATCCGACGGTTCAGTCGGTGGTGGCCCGCATCGATGGCTTCAAGAAGGGGCTGGAAGCCTTCCCGGATATCGAGATCGTTGCCCAGCAGACCGGCATCACCCGCGCCGAGGCGCTGGCGGTTTCGCAAAACATGCTGCAGGCCAATCCCGAAATCACCGGCATCTTCGGCTTTGGCGACGATGCGGCGCTGGCGGCTGCGGTCGCGGCGAAATCAGCCGGCCTTCAGGATCAGGTCAAGGTGATCGGCTTTGACGGCATGGAAGAGGCCCGCAACGCCGTTGACAGCGACCCGATCATGGTTGGCGTGATCCAGCAATACCCGCAGGAAATGGGCAAGACCGCCGTGGACACCGCCGTCGACGTCATCGCCGGCAAGACCGTTCCGGCCGAACAGCCCATCGTTCCGGGCGTCTACGTCAAGAAGTGATCGCCCGGCGGTCACATGCAGAAAATCCGTCCCGGCATCGCGCCGGGGCGGAGACGGACAAGAAGGGGGGAGGGCAAGCCATGAGCGAGGCGGATCGGACCGTACTGTCCATGCGCGATGTGAAAAAGAACTTCGGTCCCGTCGCGGCGCTGAAGAACATGCGGCTTGAGGTGCGTCCGGGACGCGTACACACGATCCTTGGCGAAAACGGCGCTGGCAAATCCACCCTGATGAAGATTCTGGTCGGCGTGCATCCCCCGACCGAAGGCCGGATGGAGCTGGATGGACAGCCCTATCTGCCGCAAAACCCCACCGAGGCATCGCAGCGCGGGCTGGCCATCGTCTTTCAGGAACTCAGCCTGTGCAATAATCTCAGCGTGGCCGAAAACATCATGGCCACGCATGAGCCGGCGCGCTACGGCTTTATCAACGACCGCAAGCTGCGCCAGCAGGCGGCAGAGCTGGTGGCCAATCTGGGCCTGCCGGTCAATGTCGACGCCAAGGTGGGGCAACTCTCGATTGCACAGCGCCAGCTGGTCGAGATCGCCAAGGGCCTAAGCCATCCCGCCAAGGTGCTGATCCTGGACGAGCCGACCTCGTCCCTGTCGGATTCCGAGGCCGAAATCCTGTTCGGCATCATCGCGCGGCTGAAGGCGCGCGGCACGGCGATCATCTATATCTCGCACCGGATGGAGGAGATCATGCGCCTGTCGGATGATATCACCGTCATCCGCGACGGCGAATATGTCACCACCCGTGCACGCGAGGATACCACCATCGAGGAATTGATCGCCCTGATGGTCGGGCGCCGCATGGACGAAATCTATCCGCCCGCGCTGGAGCCTTTGCCCGGCCTGTCGACGGCCCCGGTGCTGCAGGTTTCTGGCCTGACCCGGGCGGGGGAATTCGATGATGTCACCTTCGATCTGTGCCCGGGCGAGATCCACGGCTTTTTCGGACTGGTGGGCTCGGGCCGGTCCGAGGTCATGAGTGCGCTGTTCGGCATGCGCGAGGCGCAGGGCGAGATCCGCGTGGACGGCCGCGCGGTCAGGTTCCGCAATGCGGCTGACGCGATCAAGGCCGGCATCGGCTTTGTCACCGAGAACCGCAAGGAAGAGGGGCTGGTCCTGGGGGCCGCGCTGCGCACGAATATCTCGGCTGCTGCCATCCCGGCCTTTACCGGGCGTGCCGGTTTCATGAATTTCGGCGCCGAGCGGCGGGCCGCCCTGGCCGAGGTGCAGCGGCTGGCAATCCGCACCAATTCGCTGGACACGCTGGCCGGGACGCTGTCGGGCGGCAACCAGCAAAAGGTGGTGCTGGCCAAATGGCTGCTGACCCGGCCCCGGGTGCTGATCCTGGATGAGCCGACCCGTGGCGTCGATGTCGGCGCCAAGTTCGAAATCTATCGCATCATCCGCCAGCTGGCGTCAGAGGGGACGGCGATCCTGATGGTTTCGTCGGAGCTGCCCGAGGTTCTGGGGCTTGCGGATCGCGTCTCCATCATGGCCGGAGGCCGGATCACCGCGACGGTGGCCGGCACCGATCTGACGCCCGAGCGCGTCATGGCCTATGCAACGGGAACTTTGAAATGACACAGACACCTGACCCGATCACCGCCTCGCAGGGCCACCGGCTGCGCGCCCTGATGCTGCAATATGGCGGAATCCTGCTGGCGCTGGTGCTGCTTTGCGTGATCTTTACCGCGCTGAACGGGCGCTTCATGACCGTGGCGAACCTGACCAATATCCTGCAACAGGTTGCGGTCGTCGCGATTGCGGCTTTTGGTATGACCTGGGTGATCCTTTTGGGCGAGATCGACCTCTCCATCGGCTCGATCATCGCGGTCGCGGGCATGGTGGGGGCATTGGCGCTGGGGTTTGGCTTTGTGCCGGCGCTTTTGCTGACGCTGGCGGCCGGTGCGCTGATGGGGGCGATCAATGGCGTGCTGACGGCAAAGCTGATGCTGCCCTCGTTCATCGTGACGGTCGCGACCATGGGCATCTATCGCGGCTTGGTCAGCCTGCCGACCAATGGCGCGCCCGCGATGATCGCGGACCCGGCCTGGCTTGCCATCGGCGCGGGCACGTTCCTGGGACTGCCGATCATCATCTGGATCGTGCTGGTGCTGTTTGTGTTCAACCACATCCTGCTGTCGCGCACGACATTCGGGCGCCGCACCTATCTGACCGGCGGCAATCGCGAGGCGGCGCTGTATTCCGGCATCAAGGTCGACCGCCTGAAAATCGCGATCTTTACCCTGTCGGGGGTGATGGCGGCGGTGGCGGGAATCCTGCTGTCCTCGCGGCTGTATTCGGCGCAGACCAATGCCGGCATGAGCTATGAGCTGGATGCCATCGCGGCGGCGGTTCTTGGCGGAACCAGCCTTGCGGGCGGGGTCGGCACCATGGTCGGGACCCTGATCGGCGCGCTGATCATCGGTGTCATGAATAATGGCATGAACATGCTGTCGGTTCCCTATTTCTATCAGTTGATCGTCAAGGGCCTCGTCATCCTGATCGCCGTCTGGCTGGATGTGCGTGCCAAGCAGCGGAGGGCATGAGGCATGGCAAAGGTTCTGACAATCGGCGAGGTGCTGGTCGAAATCGTCGCCACCACCAAGGGCAATGGCTTTTTGGCGGCGCAGCCGCTGGTCGGGCCGTTTCCCTCGGGGGCGCCGGCGATCTTCATCGACCAGCTGGGCAAGCTGGGCACGCCCTGCGCCATCGTCTCGCGCGTGGGCGAGGATGATTTCGGGCGCGTGAATATCGACCGCCTGCTGGCCGACGGGGTCGATGTCTCGGGCATCGAGATCGCGCCGGGCGAGACCACCGGCAGCGCCTTTGTGCGCTATCGCGAGGATGGCAGCCGCGCCTTTGTCTATAACATCCGCCACAGCGCCTGCGGGAACCTGCGCCCGACCGCCGCCTCCGAGGCGCTGATCGACAGTTGCGACCACCTGCATGTCATGGGCACGGCGCTGTCGGCGCCGGGCCTGGGCGCGATGGTGATGGACGCCGCGCGGCGCATCAAGGCGCGGGGCGGCAGCATCTCGTTCGACCCCAACCTGCGCGCCGAGATCCTGGGTGCGCCCGGCCTGCGCGAAGCACTGGAGGCTGTGCTGGCGATGACGGACCTGTTCATGCCCTCGGGCGAGGAGCTGTTCCTGTTCGATGACACGCGCGACGAGGCCCGCGCCGTCCAGTCCTTGCTGGACCGTGGCATCCGCACAGTGGTCGTCAAGCGCGGCGACAAGGGGGCCAGCCTGTTCGAGGCCGGGGCCCGCGTCGACACGGCCCCGCTGGTGGTATCCGAACTGGATCCGACCGGCGCGGGCGACAGCTTCGGCGGCGCCTTCCTCAGCTTTTGGCTGGCCGGGGCCGCACCGGAACAGGCCCTGCGCTATGCCAATGCCGCCGGTGCCCGCGCGGTGACGCAACTGGGCCCGATGGAGGGCACCTCGACGCGCGCCGAGCTGGACGCGCTGCTTTCGGAACAGAAAGGCTAGATCATGACCGACAATCCGCTGCACGATATCGCCGCATGGCGCGGTCGGCCGGGTCCCTCGGGGATCCCGTCCATCTGCACCGCGCATCCCATGGCCATCGAGGCCGCGATGCGCGTGACCCTGCCAACCGACCTGCCGCTGCTGATCGAGGCGACCTGCAATCAGGTCAATCAGGATGGCGGCTATACTGGCATGACCCCGGCCGATTTCCGCAGCTTTGTCGAGGCCATCGCGGCGCGGGTCGGCTTCCCGCTGGGCCGGCTGATCCTGGGCGGCGACCATCTGGGGCCGAACCCCTGGAAGGACATGCCGGCCGATCAGGCCATGGCCAAAGCCGAAACCATGATCCGCGCTTATGCCGCCGCCGGTTTCACCAAGCTGCATCTGGATTGCTCGATGGGCTGCGCGGGCGAGCCGGTGGCGCTGGACGATGCCGAGACCGCCTCGCGCGCCGCCCGCCTTGCCACCGCCGCCGAAGCCTCGCGCCCCAAGGATGGCATCGCACCGGTCTATATCATCGGCACCGAGGTCCCGATCCCCGGCGGCGCCATGGAGGAAATCGAGGGGCTGGAACTGACCAGTCCGGACGCGGCACTGACGACCTTTGCCGTTCACAAGGACGCCTTCGCGACGGCGGGGCTGTCTGACGCCTTTGGCCGGGTCATCGGGCTGGTGGTCCAGCCGGGGGTCGAATTCGGCAATCACAATGTCATCGACTATGATTCTGCCGCTGCGACTGATCTTAGCGCCACGTTGCCCCGGATGCCCGGACTGGTGTTCGAGGCGCATTCGACCGACTACCAGACCCGCGAGGCCCTGACCGCGCTGGTCGATGATGGCTTTGCCATTCTGAAGGTCGGCCCCGGCCTGACCTTTGTCCTGCGCGAGGCGCTTTACGGGCTGGACGCCATCGCCGAGGAGCTTTTCCCCGGCCAACGCCCCCGTAGCCTGCGCGCGACAATGGAGTCGGTGATGCTGGACGCGCCCAAAAACTGGGACCGCTATTATCACGGCTCGGACGCAGAGCGCGCCTTGCAGCGGCATTTCTCGTATAGTGACCGTATCCGCTATTACTGGCCGAACCCGGCAGCCGACAAGGCAGTGGCCGAGCTTTTGGCCCTGCTGGGGGATATCGACCTGCCCGAAACACTGATTGCGCAGTATCTTGGCGGGCTCTATCCCGATGTCCGTGCCGGCCGGCTGGCGCCGCGCGCAAGGGATCTGGCTCTTGCTGCGGTTGAACGGCTGGCGCAAGATTATGTCGTGGCGTGCCGGGGTTCTTCCGCACGTCCTTGAAACGGGAATGCATCATATTGGCCGCGAATAATTCCAAGGCAAAGCCGGCAAATATCCGCACGATGGAGGATTTCGCGGCCCATGTCGGGCTGTCGCGGCCGACGGTCTCGAAATACTTCAACGATCCTGCCTCGGTCCGTGAAAAGACCCGCAAGCGGATCGAACAGGCGGTCACCGATTCCGGCTTTCGGCCCAATCTGTTCGCGGTCAATCTGAAACGGCAGCGCACCAAGATCCTTGGCGTCATCATCCCCAACGCCATCGACCCCTTTTACATGGAACTGACCCGCAGGATCGAAGAGATCGCCAATGAGGCGGGCTATTTCGCGATCGCGCTCAGCTCGAACGGGCGGCCCGAGCTTGAGGCCGAGGCGATCGAGCGGTTCGAATCGATGAACGTGGCCGGCGCCATTGTCGCGCCTCTGGGGCGGGCGCGCGGGCAGCGCAAGCTGGATTCGCTGGCCAGCCGGGTGCCGCTGATCTATGTCGATGCCCCCGGCCATGAGGGCACGCCCTATATCGGCACCGACAACCGCCAGAGCATCGGGCTGATCGTCGATTACCTGTGCCGCTCGGGCACGCCGCCCTGTTTTCTGGGCATGCCCGAGGTGAACCTGAACGCGCGCTCGCGGCGGCTGGCCTATGAAGAGGCGATGGAAAAGGCCGGGCACATGCCGCATGTCCTGCCGATCCCGGCTTCCGAAGGCTGGGATTTCGAGGAGTTCGCGCATCAGCAGACCGCCGGTTATCTGGCGCGCGGCCTGCCGTCGCCGACGCTGCTTTGCGCCAATGACCGGCTGGCTTTTGGCGCGCTGCTGGCGGCATGGGAGGCCGGGATCCGCGTCGGCCATGGCCGCGATTGCGGCTTGCGGATCGCGGGCCATGACGATCACCCGCTGGCGCGCTATGCCTGTCCGCCGCTGACCACCGTCGCGCAGGACTATGGCGAGATCGCCCGGCTTGCGACCAACCGCCTGCTGGTCCTGCTTGATGAAAAGGCCCCGGCAAGCCCGGCCGAGGCATCGGGCGACGCGCTGCTGCTGACCGCCAGAATCATGCTGCGCGCCTCGGCGTAAGGCGCGCAGGATCGGATCACATCGGTTCGGGCTGAGTGCGCGAGTTCGCGGCGGGTGCCGCTGGCCCGGTCAGCTCATCCACTGGCCGCCGTCGACGTTATAGCACTGCGACAGGATATAGTCGGATTCCGACGAGGCCAGAAAGATCGCCATGCCGGTCAGATCGTCCGGGGTGGCGAAACGCCCGGCGGGAACGCCGGCCTCGACCTCGGCTTTTTTCTGGCCGGGGGCCTTGCCCTCAAGCTTGGCGAACATCGCGTCGACATGTTTCCAATGGGCGCCATCGACGACACCCGGCGCGATGGCGTTGACGTTGATGCCATGCTTGATCAGGTTCAGGCCGGCCGATTGCGTCAGGCTGATCACCGCAGCCTTGGTCGAGCAATAGACCGCGACCAGGGATTCGCCGCGCCGCCCGGCCTGCGAGGCCATGTTGATGATCTTGCCGCCATGGCCCTGCTTGATCATCTGCTTGGCGGCGGCCTGCATGGTAAACAGGGTCCCGGCGACATTGACCGCATAAAGCCGGTCATAGCTGGCGCGGGTGATATCGACGGTCTCGGCCACGTCGAAAAGCGCCGCATTGTTGATCAGGATATCGAGCTTGCCAGCGCGCGCCACCACCGCCGCGACGGCGGCGTCGATGCTGTCCTGCTGGCTGACATCCAGCTGCACCGCATAGGCGCCCTGGCCGATTTCGGCGGCGGCGGCCTCGGCGGCCTCAAGGTTGATATCGGCGATGGCGACCGTCGCGCCCTCACGGACATAGGCCTGTGCAAAGCCGCGACCGATGCCCTGTGCCGCGCCGGTGATCAGCGCGGATTTTCCTTCAAGACGCTTCATGACAGTCGAACTCCTTCCTGGGATATGGGCGATTTTTCATCGGCTGGCGGGTTTTGTGCCGCCAAGTCCGTCTTCTCGCCAAATGTGATGGACGCAGGCGGGGCGTGGCGCAAGGCGGGAGTTGCGCGCCCGGCGGAGGCATCGCCCGAGCGGATCGGACGATGCGGGGTCGTAAGCGGGGCGGCTTATTTGGGATAGCCGGCCCGGGCCATTTCGCGGGCGGTCGTCGCCTGCGAGGCGGCAAGCGCGTCGGCGGCCGGGGTCTGGCCGGCAAGCGCCGCCGAGATGTTCTGGCCAACGCTGGTTCCGATGCCCTGGAATTCCGGGATCGAGACATACTGGATGCCAGAATAGGGCACCGGCACGGCGGTGGCGTCGTCGGGGTTGGCGCCCTCGATCGCGCTCAGCACCGTTGCCGCAAAGGGTGCCGCATCGATGTAGTTCTGGTTCTTGTAGGTGGACATCCGCGTGCCGGGCGGGACCGCGACCCAGCCCTTTTCGGCGCCGACAAGCTCGACATATTCCTTGCTCGTGGCCCATGCGACGAAGTTCTTGGCGACCTCGGCCTTTTTCGAACTGGTCGGGATGGCCAGCGACCAGGCCCAGAACCAGGCATTGCCCTTGTCGACCGAGGCATGCGGCGCGACGGCAAAGCCGACATCCTTGGCGACCTGCGATTGCGTCGGGTCAAAGACCCGGCCAGCGGCCGAGGTCGCGTCGATCCAGATGGCGCATTTGCCGGTCTGGAACAGCGCCTGGTTTTCGTTGAAGCCGTTCGAGGTCGCCCCCGGAGGACCGTATTTCGTCATCACGTCAAGGTAATAGGCCAGCGCATCCTGCCATGGTTTCTGGTCAAGCTGCGGCACCCATTTGTCGTCAAACCAGATCCCGCCATTGGTGTTCACCAGCGTGCCAAAGAAGGCCATGTTCTCGCCCCAGCCGGGCTTGCCGCGCAGGCAGATGCCGTATTGCTCGGCGTCCTTCTTGGTCAGGGCGGCGGCGAATTCGGCGATCTGCGCATAGGTCGGCTGTTCGGGCATGGTCAGATTGGCGGCCTTGAACAGGTCCGTCCGATACATGGTGAACGAGCTTTCCGCATAGAAAGGCAGCGCGAACAGCATGCCATCGCTGGACAGGCCCGCCCTGACCGCCGGGATCAGGTCGTCGTAATCATAACCCTCAAGCCCGTCGAGGACCGTCAGCCAGCCCTGCTTGCCCCAGATCGGTGCCTCGTATGAGCCGATGGTCATGATGTCGTATTGCCCGCCCTGGGTCGCGATATCGGTCGTCACCCGTTCGCGCAGGACGTTTTCTTCCAGCACGACCCAGTTGACCTTGTTGCCGGTCGCTTCCTCCCATTTCGAGGACAGTTCCTGCATGATGATCATGTCGCCATTGTTGACCGTGGCGATGGTGATTTCCTCGGCATGGGCAGCAAGGCCGATCAGGGCCAGTGCGGTCGCGCCGAAAAGTGCGTTCTTCATGGACATCGGATAACCTCCCCTAAGTTCCTCCGTGGTCAGATTTTTGACCCTTTGAATTATTCAAGTCAAATAAAAAATTTGCACGAGTAAAAATTTGTGATGCTGAACCTGCGAAGGTTCGGAAATGCTGCCGGGTGGCGGCGCCCGGCTTACGGCCTCGCGCCGGCCTCTGGGTCCGCGGCTGCGTCCGGGCGCGCCATGGCTGCGGCGGCGCGCTCGATCTCTTCGGCGACAAGATGCTGAAGCCGCCAAAGCCCGCTGTCCCGGACACCGCGCGCCTGCAGATGCGTAACGGTATTCAGCAGGTATTCCGCGCCGGTTCCCCAATGACCGCAGGCTTTCGCCAATATTTGCGCCACCTCCTCCGGCGCCAGCCGCCCGGCATAATAGGGCGAGGTCCGATTCATCACGAAACCCAAGGCCCTGACCGGGCCGGATGCGGTCTCGACGGTCAGCCAGCGTGGCATGCTGTTGATCGGCTTCACGGTGAATTCGCGGCGAAACAGACGGTCAAGCTGTTGTTCAAGGTTCTCATGCGGCAGCTCGTAGAGGACGCCGCGGCACTGTCCGCCGCGATCAAGCGCCATCATCAGGCCCGGCTGTTCCTGGCTGCCTCGAAACCTGTGCAGGCGCAGGCAGAAAGCGCGATGCCAGCCCCGCGCGGTGCCCATCTGCTCGGCCCCGTGCTCGATCTCGGGTTTCCAGATCAGCGAGCCATAGGCAAACAGCTGTGTCGGCCGTGCCGGATCGGGGTGGCTTTGGGCGATCCTTTCGACCCATTCGGCATAATCGGCATCGGTCTGCTGCTGCACGCCGGCGGTCGGACCCGGATCGGGCACCTCGCGGTGGATCAGGGCAATGTGCCCGGGGGTGAGGGACAGGGTTCTGGGTGCATGTCGCATTCTGATCCCGCGAGACAGGAAATGGCCGGGCGCCGGCCAACGGCACCATCATATCACGAAGCCTGACCCCGGTCAGGGGTGATGCCGGACCCCGGCCGGGCAGGCCGATCTGCAAGGCTGCCGCGGTCCATGCGGCGCGGCGGTTACTTCGGCCGCCGGGCCAGCAATCCGGTGAGGTAGCGGGGGCCAAACAGCACCTCCAGCGCCTGCGGAACGCGCCAGCGCACGGGGCCGGCCGGCGCGAAGCGCGCCGCCAGCAGAAACGCCGCCACCGCCGCCATCGCGGCCAGATGCGCCGCGCCGGTCAGCGCCGGCAGCAGCATCCATGGCCAGCATGTCGCCACGCAGGCCATGCCGGTCGTCACGCCCTGACGCAGACAATCCCGGTCGGCGGCGGGGCCGAAAGCCCCGATGCGCAAGGTGCGGTGGCAGCGGTTATGCGCCAGCTGCGCGACGGGCGAGGCGCTCCAGATCAGGGCGGCGCCAAGCATCAGCGCCGCGCTGGTCCCCTGCGCCAGCGAAAGCGCCAGCAGCAGCGCGGCCGGCGCAAGGACCACGCCGGCCAGGGCCCAGCATATGCCGTAGCCAAGCGCGAACAGCCCCATGGCGCGCGCCCTGCGCCGCGGCAGGCTGCAACGCCGGACATGGGCGAGCGGTCCCGCCACCAGCAGCGGCATCATCGCAAGCGTCATCGCAAGCCAGCCAAGCGCCAGTGCCGGAAACGAGGGCAGCACGGCCCCCACCGCCAGCAGCGCCGGAATGTCGGCGACGGATATCTGGCCGCAGACGGTCGAAAGATGAAAGGCGGCAGGCAGCGCCGCCGTCAGTGCAAAGCCCGCCACCGTCAGCCCGGCCAGCATCGGGACCGGCCCGCCGCGCAGCGCGACTTGCACCTGTCCCAACATGGCGGCCGCGCGTGACATTCTAGTCCGGCTGGCTCTTGTAGATGCTGACCCGGTCGACGGTGATCGGCGTATCGACCCCCTCGGGCTGCGAGATCCGCACGCCGAGCGCGCTCGGGGTGATCGCGCCCATACCTTCCAGCGCCTGCGCCACGTCGGTGATCTCGATCGCGACCGACAGCCCGTTGCCGGCATGGCGGCCCTCGGTCGACGAGGCGCGCGCCAGGCCGAACAGGGTGACCGTTTCGACGATCGGCGGGCCGTCCCGGTTCTCGGGCGCGATCGAGACGTTCAGGACGCCGCTTGCCGCATCGCCCCGCACCCCTTCGAGGTTGAGATAGTAGCGCGCCGGCGCGCCCGGCGTTGCGGCAAGGGCCGCTGGCCCGGAATCGATGGCGATCTGGGTCTCGACCGGTGTCGCCGCGACGGTCAGCGACTGATCGTTCGCGCCGACCAGCGACGAGGTGACGGGGCCGCCGCCACCGCCTGCGGGAGAGGCTGACGCCATGACGAGTCCTCCGGTTGGACCGGCGGGGGGCGGGGCGATCCCGGTCCCGGCGGTCAGGTTGTCATAGACCGGCTCAAGCGGTCCGCCCGGCAGGGTATCGCCGGGCACGAAGACAACCTGCGCGCCGGCGGGATCGGGCATCACGAATTGCCGTGGAAAGGGCCCGTTGCGCCAGGGCGATCCGGTTTCCTGCACATTCGCCGGATCGCTCATCCAGGCCGCCCAGAGCCGGTCGATATTGCAATGATGCAGCCAGAAGATGGGATCAAGCGCGGCATAGGCCGGGTCGCTCATCCAGCCCGGAGGCGCGCCAACGCCAAGGCCGCCGATCATGACATGGACGAGGTTGTGCGGATTGCCTTCGACCGCGCCGGTCAGGTCCCCCGAGCTTGAAAAGCCGCTGATCGCCCCGCCATAGCCGACGGTGCCCGGCGCGGCGGTATAGGGCATCGGCGTGGTCTGGGCATTCAGGGTGATGTCTTGGGGCAGCCAGGGCTGCGGTCCAAGGACCTGTGCGCCGCCGCGTGGGGCCAGCAGGGGGTTCCTCGGCCCGTCAGGCCAGTCTGCCGAAAGAAATTCGGGCGGGATGTCGCGCGCCGTCGGGTTCGCGGCGTCAAGATAGTTCCAATATGGCAGGGCCCAGTCGGCAGGACCGCCCGGCTGCGCGGCGATCCAATCCGCCAGAATGGCCTCGAAGGCCGCCAGATAGCCGCGATGCCATGGCAGAAAGAACCAGCCGGCATGCTGGCATTGATCGAAGTCCACATCCCGAACGGCTGGCGGCGGCAGGGATGCCACCGACGGGATGACCCCGTCACCGACCCAGCCGGCGGGATCGATGCCGTGAATCGCCGCAAGATAGACCCAGCCGGTCGGGTCTGCCGGGGCGCGCCGCTTCAGCGTATTGACGGCGCGGGCATACCACAGGATTTCCGGCGACCACGGCCCCGCAAGCGTGGCCAAATCCTTCCTGACTCCAGCCATGATGTCTTCCTCGCAATCTGAGGGTGTATGATGAGAATCTGAATTATCGCAAGAGGATAGCCGATCCGGCGATTCCTTTCCATGTTTTCATGGCCGTCGGCGCCCGGCGGAATGCTTGCATTGCTGGCGCGGGTATTGCCGGCCCCCGCTCAGTAGGGCTTCAGATCACCGCCAACATCCCCCGTCACCACCAGGGCAAAGGCCTGCCCCGAGTTGCGCAGCAGATTGCCCGCCGAGATTTGCAGCAGGTAGTCGCCCGCCTCGGGTGCGGCGATGCGCACGACCTCGACGTTGTTTTCGGCATCCGGCAGCCGCAGGCGCAGCGGCAGGTCGGCATTGCCAAGCCATTTCTTTCCGCTTTTCAGATGCTCGACAGCAAGGTCGAGATTGTTCTGCAAGGCGCGGAAGGGCAGGTCCGTCCAGGCAAGGCAGATGCGCAGATCGCGCCCAGCTTTGACATTGACGCGGTAGCGAAAGCGCGCTCCGGTCTCGAAAAACTGCAGCGCGCGATCCTTCCAGCTGTCGAGGAAGCACAGCGCCAGTCCCGGCTCATCCGCGTTCGGAATCGTCCAGGGCATATGGACGCGGCCAAAGCCCTGATGGAAATTCGGTGCCGCGGCGAATTCGGAGATCGCGTCCTTTCCGGTCAGCCAGCGCGCGCCGTTGATCAGCGTTGCCTTGATCAGTGCCGCCGACGGATCGTGCTGGCGCGTATCCACGTAGTATTCACGCACCAGCGCCGCGCATCCCGCGACCAGCGGCGCCGCCATGCTGGTCCCGCCCATATAGGCATAGCGCGACTGGTGCCCGGGATAGGGCCCCCAGAAATTCCTCAGCGGCGCGCGCGCGGATTTCGTTGACACGATGTCCGTGCCCGGCGCGACCACATCGGGCTTGATCCTGCGGTCATCGCAGGGTCCACGGCCTGAGAAGGCGGCAAGGGATTGCGGATCGCCCGAGATCGTCTCATCGCGGATCGGATCGTCGGGGAAATCATGCGGCCAGACCTCGCCCCATGTCCGGGCCGCATGGCCGCCTTCGGTCCGGTCCGAGCGGCTGGCGCCGACGGTCAGCGCGTTTTTCGAGGTGGCCGGCGCGCCCACCGACAGCCAGTCGACACGGCCGGCTTGCGTGCTTTGCGGCTGATGCGCGCTTCCCCAGTTGCCCGCCGCGATGACCACGGTCATATCGGGATGCTGTTCGACAAATTCGTCCACCTCGACTGAATAAGACGTGTACTTCGCCGCGACATTGGCGCTCCAGCTGTTGTTGTGGATGCGGGCGCCGGCCTGATAGGCCTCATCCAGAAGGGTGTTCAGGTCCAGCGGCAATCCGCCAAGTTGCCCCTTTGCATCCATGATCGACTGGAAGAACAGCTGGGCCGCGGGCGCCGCGCCGCGGATTTCGCCGTTCGATGCGGCGCCGTCGCCAAGCACCGACCCGGCCACATGGGTGCCGTGCCCATGCGGGTCAGAGGCATCGTTGCGCCGGCCAAGCGCGATCAGCCCCACGATCCGGCCCTGAAAATCCGGATGCTGATCGTCAAGCCCGGAATCCGCGACAGCAACGATCTGCCCCCGCCCGGTTTCGCTCAGACCCGCCAGACCCGTTCCCGGATCAAGCCCCAGAATGACCCGCGCCCGGGCGTTCGACATTTCGGGGGGGATATGGTCCTCGAGCTGCGCGACTTCGGGCCGCAGGCGTAACTGCGCAAGCTCGGGCGCATCTTCAAAAAGATGGACGCGCAGCTTCCGGCCGGAAGCGCCCGCCACGGCGATCCGATGCTCGTCAAGCCAGCGCCGAACCGCCTCCATGTCCTCGGCTCGGTGCAGCCGGATCTCATAGACCCGCATCTCGCGGTAATCGCTCACGCTTTCGGTGGTGAACGCGCGCGCCATCTCGGGCTGGGCGCTTTGGGTGGAATAGGGGCGCAGCCGCAGCACGAAGCCAAGCTCAAGAACGGCGGAATGGGCGTCCGGGTCCAGCCGAAGCGTATAGCGCTCTGGCCCGGTCAGTTCGAGGATTTCCGCCCCCGCCGCCTCGAGCGCCTGACGCCACTCCTCGATCAGCGGTCCGGCAAGCTGGCAGGTAAAAAATGTCGTCTCACCGACCGGGCGATCCCCGGCCCGCTCGAAAGCCGCCTGCGGAACCGTCATGTTCTGGACGCTCGCCATCAGCTCGTCCAGGGGCTCGGGCGGCACCTCCTCGACGACGCGGACCACCAGCCCGGCCTGTTCAAGGCGCGCAAGCTCGCTGTCGTCGATATTTCCCATGAGAAAGGAATCGGTGGCGACCACGTCACGCAGCAACCCGCGCGCCTCGGCCTCTTCGCGTTCATGCATGAAATACGCGATTACACGCTTGTCAGCCATATCGATCACCGGTTGTATGGGTTGAGGATCGATCCAGTCTAGCACGAAAAGAGCCGCCAGAGTCGGCCGGCGACTGAATTGGTTGCGGCGAAGCAATGGCCTTCGGGGCGCGGATCGGCGTCGGGATCTGCCGTTTTCTTCACGCCAAACCGGCACTTGACGGACGGTTCTTTGCCTGATCGCCTTGGCCCCACCATCATTTGCGTCCATGATGGCGGCGTTGTTGATTGATTCGTTGCCGGAGGCCAGTACATTGAATGCCCCCCTTCGTCAGGCCGAACGTCTCGGCCGGCTGACCACGGCCCTTGGCCCCGACACGCTTTCGCTTCTGCGCTTTGATGGCAGCGAGCATATCAACGAGCTTTACGAATATCGCGTCGAGGCGCTGGCGATCCGCTCCGATCTTGATTTCGATGCGCTGATCGGCACCCATGCCACGGTCGAGATCGACACCCGCGAGGGCACCCGCCATTTCGACGGCATCGTCACGCAGGCCCGCTGGGCCGGGGTGGGCGAGAATGGCCACCGCTATGACCTGATCCTGCGGCCCTGGTTCTGGCTGGCCTCGCGCCGCCGCAACCAGCGGATTTTCCACAATAAGACCGTGGTCCAGATCCTGACCGAGCTGCTTTCCGACTATGCCGGGCTGGGCGATCCGGCGCTGGAGATGAAGCTTTCGGGCGATTACCAAAGCCTTGAATATACGGTGCAGTATCGCGAATCCGATCTGGACTTCGCCCGCCGCCAGATGGAGCGCGCCGGCATCAGCTTCCACTTCCGTCACGCCATGGGCAGCCACACGCTGGTCATGACCGATGACGTGCTGGCCCATGAGACGGTCGGCGCAAGACCCTTCAAGAGCTATGATGGCCACCATCAGGCCGAGGGCGAGCATTTCTGGGACTGGGCGCCCGAGCGCAACATCACCACCGGCGCGATCCGCCTGACCGACTTCAACTTCAAAAGCCCCGATGCGGCGATGGAGACCGATCGTCTGGGCGACGCGGTCTATGCCCAGGGGCAGATCGAAAGCTTCGACTATCCGGGCGACTATCTGGCGCAATCGGTGGGCAAGCTCGTCGCCGGGCTGCGCACCAATCAGGAACGCGGCGCGGATCGCCGGAACCGGGCGGTGGGTGACTGCGTCAGCCTTGGGGCCGGCAAGCGCGTGACCCTGTCAGGGGACAAGGTGCCCGGCACGGGCGAGACCTATCTGTGTCTTTCGGCCAGCCATCATTTCGTATCCGAGGCATATGGCTCGGGCGGGCAGGGCAGTGACGGCTATTCCTTCACCGGGTCCTATACCTTGATGCCCGACACCGCGCCGATGGTGCCGCCGCGGCGCACGCAGGTGCCGGTGGTCCACGGCCCGCAAACCGCGATGGTCGTGGGCGAGGGCGAGATCGATCCCGACGAATATGGCCGCATCCTCGTGCGCTTTCACTGGGATCTTGACGGTGCCTATTCGATGCGCTGCCGGGTCAGCCAGAACTGGGCCGGCAATGGCTGGGGCGGCATGGTCATCCCCCGGATCGGCATGGAGGTCGTGGTCGAGTTCCTCGAGGGCGATCCCGACAAGCCGCTGGTCACCGGCTGCGTCTATAACGGGCGCAATGCCGTGCCCTATGCCCTGCCGGCCAACAAGACCGTCAGCACCTTCAAGTCCGACACCCATCAGGGCAGCGGCTATAACGAATTTCGCTTCGAGGACGAACAGGGCCGCGAAGAGGTCTTCATGCATGCGCAGAAAGACCACAACACCATCATCGAAAACGATGAAAGTCATTCGATCGGGCATGATCGCAGCAAGACCGTCGGCAATGACCAGTCCGAAGCTATCGGGCATGACAAGACGATCAGCGTCGGCAATGACCACCGCGAAACCATCGGCAATGACATGGTCTACAATGTCGGCCGCAACCAGCAGGAAAACTACGGCAAGGATCACATCCACCGCGTCGGCAATATCCACAAGCAGTCGATCTATGCCGACCATCTCTATGAGGCGGGCCGCAATTTCGAGGGCGAGGTGTTCGGCCGCTATACGCTGGACGTGGGCGAGACCATCACCAACAACACCAAGCTGCACACGCTGATGGCCTGGCAAAAGATGCAGATCAAGGGCCCCGGCGGCAAGATCACCATCGACGCCAGCGGCATCACGCTGGAGGCGCCGACGATCTGGCTGAAAGGCAATGTCATCATGGGCGGCACGGGCGGGGCGCAGGTTCCGACGCTGCAGATGGCCGCGCGCGAGGGCCTGCCGCTTTGCGAGGAATGCGCCAAGTTTGACGACGAAAAGGCCTGACCCGCGAGGTCCAGGGCTGACGCCGGCTCCGCCCCGCCACGGCTGGCGATCTTGCCGGCGCTGAGGCAGTCGGATGACGGGCTTTGCTCGGAGTGGCGCTGCTTTTCATCGGGCAAGGATGAAAGGGTTGGGCTGGTCTTGCGGCCGCCAGAGCTTTTCTTGATGGGACGCGGGATGCGCCACCCGGAAATCTTGGTGAACTCGTCTCGCGCGGTCTTGATCTGGGGCCGTCAGCTGCACATCACGCCCGCCCGGGCGAGAACGCGCAGTGGTTCACGGGCCGCGCGGATGCGGGCGAAAAGCTGGCGGATCGGCATGGGCCCGACGAGGATCGAAGGCGCAATAGCATACAGGATCCCCAGCGGGTCGCAGTTCCGCGCTGCCGGGCACCCGGCATCCCGAAATACGGAAATCAGGAAGCGTTGGGATAGCCCAGCGATGACAGCGCCGTGCGGATCTCGTCCAGAACCGCCGGATCGTCGATGGTGGCGGGCATCTTGAACTCTTCGCCATCGGCGATCTTGGCCATGGTGGCGCGCAGGATCTTGCCCGAGCGGGTCTTGGGCAGGCGATCGACGACGCAGGCCGAGCGGAAGGCCGCGACCGGGCCGATTCTGTCGCGCACCATCCTGACCACCTCGTTCACCACCTGATCATGGGGCGTGGTGACGCCTGCCTTCAGGCATAGGAACCCCAGCGGAGACTGGCCCTTGAGGCTATCGGCAACCCCGATCACCGCGCATTCGGCGACCGCCGGGTGGCTGGCCAGAACCTCCTCCATGGCGCCGGTCGAAAGGCGATGGCCGGCGACATTGATCACGTCATCGGTACGGGCCATGATATAAAGATAGCCGTCCTCATCGACATAGCCCGCATCGCCGGTCTCATAATGGCCGGGGAAATGGTCCAGATAGCTTTTGCGGAAACGGCTTTCGGCATTCCACAGCGTCGGCAATGTGCCGGGGGGCAGGGGCAGCTTGATCGCGATGGCGCCCAGCGTGCCGCGCGGCACGGGATTGCCGCCCTCGTCCAGCACCTGCACGTCATAGCCGGGCATGGGGACCGAGGGGCTGCCCAGCTTGGTCGGCATCACCTCGATCCCGATCGGGTTGGCGGCGATGGCCCAGCCGGTTTCGGTCTGCCACCAATGATCGACGACCGGGATGCCCAGCTGCTCCTGTGCCCATTTCACCGTGTCCGGATCGGCGCGTTCGCCGGCCAGAAACAGCGCCTGAAGGTCATGCAGCTTGTAGCGGCGGATCCATTCGCCGGTCGGGTCCTCGCGGCGGATGGCGCGCAGGGCGGTCGGCGCGGTGAAAAAGCTTTTGATGCGGTGGTTCTGGATGATGCGCCAGAAGACGCCAGGATGAGGGGTGCCGACGGGCTTGCCCTCAAAGACCACGGTGGTCGCGCCGGCGATCAGCGGGCCATAGCAGATATAGCTGTGGCCCACGACCCAGCCCACGTCCGACGCCGCCCAAAAGCGGTCGCCGGGGCCGATATTATAGACATTGGTCATCGACCATTGCAGCGCGACCAGATGGCCGGCGGTGTGGCGCACCACGCCCTTGGGCTGGCCGGTCGTGCCCGAGGTGTAAAGGATATAGGCGGGGTGATTGCCCTCGACCGGGACGCATTCGGCCGGCTCGACCCCGTATTGAAAGCCGTGCCAGCTGACATCGCGGCCCTCGATCAGCTTGGCGACCTCTTGTTCGCGCTGGAAGATGACGCAGAAATCGGGCTTGTGGCTGGCCATGTCGATGGCCGCATCCAGAAGCGGCTTGTAATGGACGACGCGGTTGGGCTCCAGCCCGCAGGAGGCGGCGATGATCGCCTTGGGCTGGCAATCGTCGATGCGCACCGCCAACTCATTCGCGGCAAAGCCGCCAAAGACCACCGAATGGATGGCACCAAGTCGGGCGCAGGCCAGCATCGCCTCAAGCGCCTCGGGGACCATGGGCATGTAGATGATGACGCGGTCGCCCTTTTCAACGCCCTTGGCGCGCAAGGCGCCGGCCAGCGAGGCCACGCGGTCCTGCAATTGCCGATAGGTGATGCCCTTGGTCGAGAGCGTGATCGGGCTTTCATGCATGATCGCGATCTGGTCGCCGCGCCCGGCCAGCACATGGCGGTCCACCGCGTTCCAGCAGGTGTTGACCATGCCATCGGCGAACCATTCATAGATCGGGGCGTTTTCGGCAAACAGCGCCTTTGAGGGCTTTTGCTGCCAGTCGATCGCCCCGGCGGCCTGCATCCAGAAGCCTTCGGGATCGGCTTGCCAGGCGGCATAGGTGTCGCGATATCCCATCAGATCACTCCTCCCCGAGCTGTTGACGAGAGTTAGGCGCGCCCCAAGCCTTCGCGCAAGCATGTTAACGCCCAATATCGGCAGGGCAGGGCGATATTTTGCAGAATTTCGCCGAGACCGGCGAGGTTGGTTTGCAAAGCGGAAAATTCTTTGCTGGGGACAGAAAAACGCGCGCCAGTTTGCAAACTGGCGCGCGTTTCATAGCCTTGGCGGGGCGAATCGGCCCCTTACTTGTAATGACCGACCGGGGTGCCAGCGATCACGCTCATGTTCAGCAGGCCGCGCGTGGTGATCGAGGGGGTGACAATATGGGCGCGGTTGCCCATGCCCATCAGGATCGGCCCGACCTCAAGCCCGTTGGCCTTGAGCTTGAGCGCGTTCCGGACCCCCGAGGCCGAATCCGTCCCCGAGAAGATCAGCGTATTCGCCGCGCCTTCAAGACGCGAGCCGGGGAAGATCCGCTCGCGGATGGTCGGGTCCAGCGCCGAGTCGACATGCATTTCGCCGTCAAAGACGAAATCCACCTCGCGCGCATGCAGGATATCCATGGCGTCGCGCATCTTGCGCCCGGATTCGGTGTTCTGATTGCCGAATTGCGAATGGCTGCACAGTGCCACTTTGGGCGTCACGCCAAAACGGCGGACATGGCGGGCGGCGCCGATGGCGGCATCGGCCAGTTGCTCGGCGGTGGGTGAGTGATGGACCTGGGTGTCGGTGATGAACAGCGGCCCGTCCTCGAGGATCATCAGGGACAGCGCCGCGACGGGGCGCAGCCCGTCCCGGGCAAGGATCTGGCTGACATAGTTCAGATGCCAGCTATACTGGCCGAAGGTGCCGCAGATCAGGCTGTCGGCCTCGTCGCGATGGACCATGATCGCGCCGATGGCGGTGGTGTTGGTGCGCATGATGGCGCGGGCGATGTCGGGGGTGACGCCCTGACGGGCCATCAGATTGTGATAGGTCTCCCAGTAATCGCGATAGCGCGGATCGTTTTCGGGGTTCACGATCTCGAAGTCGCGGCCGGGGCGGATCGGCAGGCCGGCGCGCTCGGCGCGGCGTTCGATGACGTCGGGACGGCCGATCAGGATCGGCGCATCGGTGGTTTCCTCGATCATCGCATTGGCGGCGCGCAACACGCGCTCATCCTCGCCCTCGGCAAAGATGATGCGGCGCTTGACGGTGGCGGCGGCCTCGAAGACCGGGCGCATGATCATCGCCGAGCGGAAGACCGAACCGTCCAGCTTGCGCTTGTAGGCGGTGATATCGGCGATGGGGCGGGTGGCGACGCCGGTTTCCATCGCGGCCTTGGCCACGGCGGTCGAGACGACCCCGATCAGCCGCGGATCGAAGGGTTTCGGGATCAGGTAGTCGGGGCCAAAGCTCAGCGTCTCGCCGCGGTAAGCCATGGCGGCCTCGGCGCTGGTGGTGGCGCGGGCCAAGGCGGCAATGCCCTCGATGCAGGCCAGTTCCATCTCGTCATTGATGGTGGTCGCGCCCACATCCAGCGCGCCCCGGAAGATGAAGGGAAAGCACAGGACGTTGTTGACCTGGTTGGGATAGTCGCTGCGGCCGGTGGCGATGATCGCGTCGGGGGCAACCGCGCGCACCTCTTCGGGCAGGATCTCGGGGGTGGGGTTTGCCAAGGCAAAGACGATCGGGCGCGGGGCCATCTTTTCGACCATCGCCGCCTTCAGGACACCCGGACCCGACAGGCCCAGGAACAGGTCGGCGCCCTCGATCACCTGATCCAGCGTGCGCAGGTCGGATGCTTGGGCGAATTCGGCCTTTTGCGGGGTCATTTCCTCGGTCCGGCCCTGATAGACCAGACCGGCAATGTCGCAAAGCCAGACGTTCTCGCGCCGGACGCCCAGTTTCAGCAGCATGTTCAGGCAGGCAATGCCGGCAGCACCCCCGCCGGTCGAGACGACCTTGATATCCTCGAACTTCTTTTTCGCGACATGCAGGGCGTTGGTCGCGGCGGCGCCCACCACGATGGCGGTGCCGTGCTGGTCGTCGTGAAAGACCGGGATGTTCATCCGCTCGCGGCAGAGCTTTTCGACGATGAAACATTCCGGCGCCTTGATGTCCTCAAGGTTGATGGCGCCAAAGCTGGGTTCCAGCGCGGTGACGATATCGGCCAGCTTTTCGGGATTGGCCTCGTTCACCTCGATGTCGAAACAGTCGATATTGGCGAATTTCTTGAAGAGCACCGCCTTGCCCTCCATCACCGGCTTTGAGGCCAGGGCACCGATATTGCCCAGACCCAGCACGGCGGTGCCGTTCGAGACCACGGCGACCAGATTGCCGCGTGCGGTATAGCGGGCGGCGGCGGCGGGATCGGCCTTGATCTCAAGGCAGGCTTCGGCCACGCCGGGGGAATAGGCGCGGGCCAGATCGCGGCCATTGGCAAGGGGCTTGGTGGCGCGCACCTCAAGCTTACCCGGGCGCGGGAATTCGTGATAATCAAGTGCCTCTTGTCTGGCGCTGTCCTGCCGGCGTTCTTCCATGCCTGCCCCCTCCTCGGATCGGATGGTTCAGCGTTAAACTAATTTTCCGGCGACGAACAGGGGGCTGCCCGCAAGGGGGCGGAACCACGCCGCAAAATGGCGGCATTCACGTCAAGGCCGCGCCAGACTTGCATCGGCACTTGGCCGGGCGCAAAGTCGGCGGCAACGGAATACGGCAGGGGAAAGACGGGGCCATGACGCTTTTGAATGCGGCGCGCGACGTGCGGGAACGGGCCTATGCGCCCTATTCGAAATTCAAGGTGGGTGCGGCGGTGCGCGGGGCCTCGGGCCAGATCTATGCCGGCTGCAATGTCGAGAATGTCGCCTATCCCGAGGGCACCTGCGCCGAGGCCGGAGCCATCGCCCTGATGGTCGCCAGCGGCGAGACCGAGCTGGTCGAGGTCGCCGTCATCGCCGACAGTCCCAGCCCGGTGCCGCCCTGCGGCGGCTGCCGCCAGAAACTGGCCGAGTTCGGCCGCGCGGACACCCCGGTCCTGCTGGCGACCACGGGGGGCGTCACGCTGGCCACCACCATTGGCGAGCTGCTGCCGGGCCGCTTTGACATCTCGCATATGTCGGGCAACGAATGACGCCAGCCGATCCGCGTCCCATCATTGCGGGGGTCCGCGACGGGCGCGGGCTCAATGCGGCGGGCGCGGGCCTGATCGCGCGCGGTCTGGCGGATGGCTCGGTCAGCGATGCGCAGGCCGGGGCCTTTGCCATGGCGGTGCTGACGCGCGGGCTGGACGCGGCGGGGCGGGTGGCGCTGACCCGCGCCATGCGCGACAGCGGCAAGGTGATGCGCTGGGACCTGCCGGGGCCGGTGGTGGACAAGCATTCGACCGGCGGCATCGGCGATACGGTCAGCCTGATCCTGGCGCCGCTGGTCGCGGCCTGCGGTGGCTATGTGCCGATGATCTCGGGGCGGGGCCTTGGCCATACCGGCGGCACGCTGGACAAGCTTGAGGCGATCCCCGGTTTCCGCACCGCGCTGAGCGAGGACGAGTTCCGCCGCATCGTTGCCGATGAGGGCTGCGCCATTGTCGCGGCGGGGCGCGATCTGGCGCCGGCCGATGCGCGGCTTTACGCGATCCGCGACGAATCCGCGACCGTGGGCTCGATCGACCTGATCACTGCCTCGATCCTGTCGAAAAAGCTGGCGGCGGGGCTGGATGCGCTGGTTCTGGACGTCAAGCAGGGCAGCGGAGCGTTCCTGCGCAGCATGGATGCCGCGCAGGTGCTGGCCCGCGCACTGGTCGATACCGCCGAAGGAGCGGGCTGCCGGACCCGCGCCTATGTCACCGACATGGACCAGCCGCTGGCCCGCGCCGCCGGAAATGCGCTGGAGCTGCGCGCGGCGATTGCCGCGCTGAAGGGCGAGGGGGGCGCGTTGCGCGATCTGTCTCTGGCGCTGTCCTCGGCCTGTCTGCGGCTGGCGGGGCTGGCGGACGGGGCCGAACGGGCGCTGGAAACCGGCCTTGCGGCCGAGCGCTTCGCCCGCATGGTCGTGGCCCAAGGCGGGCCTGCCGATCTGCTGGAAAACGCCGACCGCCATCTTCCCTCCGCGCCGGTCATCCGTGCCGTTCCCGGTCATGGCCGCGTCGCCGCCATCGACACCGAGGCGCTGGGGCATGCGGTCGTGGCGCTTGGCGGCGGGCGGCTTCATGCCGGGGACCGCATTGACCCAAGGGTGGGGCTTGCGGATCTGCTGCGTATCGGCGAAGAGGCCGGCCCGGATCGGCCGCTTGCGCTGGTGCATGCGGCGTCCGAACCGGCGGCCGAGGCCGCCATTGCCACCATCCAGTCCGCCTATCTGATGGGCGACGGGCCCGGACCGGGACCATTGATCCGCAGCGAGGTATCGCCATGACCGACCGACGCGCCTTTCTGATCGTGATGGATTCCGTGGGCATCGGCGGTGCCCCGGATGCCGCCGAGTATTTCAACGACGGCCGCCCCGATACCGGCGCCAATACACTGGCCCATATCGCGCAGGCGCAGGCCAAGGCGTGCCAGCCGCTGCGCATGCCGAACCTTGACGCGCTGGGGCTGGGGGCCGCGATCCGTCTGGCCAGTGGCGCGGAGGCACCCGGTCTTGGCGCGACCTCGCAGGGCCTCTGGGGCGCCGCGACCGAGATTTCGCGCGGCAAGGACACGCCTTCGGGGCATTGGGAAATCGCTGGCGTGCCGGTGCCATGGGACTGGCATTATTTCCCCGACACCCAGCCGTCCTTTCCGCCCGATCTTTCCGCGCGCATCGCGCAGGCCGCCGGAACCGAGGGCATCCTGGGCGACGAGCATGCCTCGGGAACCGAGGTCATCGAGCGTCTGGGCGCGCGCCATGTCCAGACCGGCTGGCCGATCTGCTATACCTCGGCCGACAGCGTCCTGCAGATCGCCGCGCATGAAGAGCTTTTCGGCCTCGAACGGCTGTACCGGCTGTGTCAGGATGTGGCGGCGATCGTCCATCCGATGCGCGTGGGCCGCGTGATCGCGCGGCCTTTCATCGGGACCAAGGGGGCATTCACCCGCACCCCGAACCGCCGCGACTATGCCATCGCGCCCCCCGGCACGACGATTCTGGACGCCGCTTTGGGGGCAGGGCGCCCGACCCATGCCATCGGCAAGATCGGCGACATCTTTTCGCATCGCGGCATCGGCAAGCTGCACAAGGGCAAGTCCGATGCCGATCTGGCCGGGCATCTGCTGACCTTGGGCGAAACCGCCGAGCCGGGCAGCCTGACATTCGCCAATTTCGTCGAATTCGACAGCGTTTACGGCCATCGCCGGGACGTGGCGGGTTACGCCTCGGCGCTGGAATGGTTCGATGGCGTCGCGGGGGCGCTGATCGCGCGGCTGCGTCCGGGCGATCTGGCGATCTTCACCGCCGATCACGGCAACGACCCGACATGGTCCGGCACCGACCACACCCGCGAACGCGTGCCGGTGCTGGGCTGGGGCCATGGCGCGCGCGGGATTGGACAGGTCGGTTTTGCCGATATCGCGGCCTCGATTGCCGCCCATCTGGACCTGCCCCCCGTCGGACCCGGAAAGTCGTTCCTATGACCGCCTTGAAAAAGATCGAACTGCACCTGCATATCGAGGGCGCCGCCCCCCCGGCCCTGATCCGCAGCCTTGCCGCCGAGAAAAAGCAGGACCTGAGCGGCATCTTTGATGCCAATGGCGCCTATAGCTACCAGAATTTCCATGATTTTCTGCGCGTCTATGAGGCGGCGACCTCGGTCCTGACCACGCCGCGCGACTATGCGCGGCTGCTGACCGAAGTGCTGGGCGAATGCGCCGAACATGGCGCGATCTATGCCGAGCTGTTCGTCTCGCCCGAGTTCTGCGGCGGCGGCGATCTGGTGGCGTGGCGCGACTATCTGGCCGCGATGGAGGAGGCCGCGCAGGCGGCCGAGCGGGGCGGCATCGCCAGCCGCGCCATCCTGACCGCGATCCGCCATTTCGGCCCCGACCGCGCCCGCAAGACCGCGATCTGCGCGGCGGAAACCGCCGGCGGCTGGGTCACCGGCCTTGGCATCGGCGGCGCCGAGGATTTCGGCAATCTTCGCGATTTCGCCTGGTCCTATGACTGCGCGCGCGAGGCGGGGCTGGGTCTGACTGCCCATGCCGGCGAATGGGGCGGCCCGGAATCGGTGCGCGATGCGCTGTCCTTGGGCGTCACCCGCATCGGCCATGGCATCCGCGCCTCCGAGGACGTGGACCTCATGCATGAACTGGCCCAGCGTGAGGTCACGCTTGAGGTCTGTCCCGGCTCAAACGTGGCGCTTGGCGCGGTCCGGGGCTGGGGTGCCCATCCCATCGCGCGGCTTGCCGATGCGGGTGCGCGCGTGACCGTCTCGACCGACGATCCGCCGTTTTTTCACACTACGCTTTCCCATGAATATCAGATGCTTGCAGATCATTTCGGCTGGGCCGAGGATGAGTTCCGCCAGATGAACCTCTGGGCGGTCGATGCGGCATTCTGCGACGAGACAACAAAGACGCGTCTGCGAAAGGACCTGACATGACCCAACCGCATCTGACCATCGTCGATCATCCGCTGGTGCAGCACAAGCTGACGCTGATGCGTGACAAATCGACCTCGACCGCCGGATTCCGCCGGCTGCTGCGCGAAATCAGCCTGCTTCTGGCCTATGAGATCACGCGCGAGCTGGAGATGACTACGACCCGCATCGAGACCCCGCTTTGCGAAATGGATGCCCCCGTGCTTGAGGGCAAGAAGCTGGCGCTGATCTCGATCCTGCGGGCCGGGAACGGGCTTCTGGACGGGATTTTGGAACTGATCCCGGCGGCGCGTGTGGGCTTTATCGGTCTTTACCGCGACCCCGAGACGCTGCAGCCGGTGCAATATTATTCCAAGGTACCAAGCGGTCTGGACGAGCGCATGACCATCGTCGTCGACCCGATGCTTGCGACCGGGAATTCCTCGGTCGTGGCTATCGACCTGCTGAAAAAGGCGGGCGCGAAAAACCTGCGATTCCTGTGCCTTCTGGCCTCGCCTGAAGGGGTCGAACGGATGCGTCTGGCCCATCCCGACGTGCCCATCGTCACCGCCGCACTGGACGAGCGGCTGGACGATCACGGCTATATCGTTCCGGGTCTGGGGGATGCGGGCGACCGCATGTTCGGCACGAAATAGTCCCGCGTTAACCGCGCCTTCACTGCTTTTGTTCTATCCCTAGGCGAGATGGCCGATTCGGGATTGGGACGATGCTGCTGATGCTGCGGGTAATGCTGGTTTTGCTGATGCCGGGTGTTGCGCTGGCGCTGGATTACCGGCCGGCGGAAATGCCGCCGGCGGATTTCTCCTCGCGTCAGTATATTGACAGCAAGGGCTGCGTGTTCCTGCGCGACGAGGAAACCGGGGAATGGAAGGCGCGGGTCTCGCGCGATGGCTCGCCCATCTGCGGCTATCCGCCGACGCTGTCCGCGCGCGGGCTGGACGGCAAGCCCAAGCTCAAGGTGCTGGACCCCGATGCCGGACGCTCGCGCGCCGAATTGCTGGAAGAGGCGCTGGCCGAAACGGTCCTGACCAATCTGCGCCCCGGCGAATTGGCCAGCGATCCCACGCCGATGGAAAAATTGCCCGATATGGGACCCGAGCCGGATATTTCCTCGGCCCCCGGCGATGCGCTCAAGGCGGCGCTGGCTGCCGCGCCCGACATGCGCCGCAGCATGGGCGAGGCATTGCAGCCCAACAAGCGGCTGTGCGAACTGCTGGGCTATGACGGCACGGCCAATCCCGGCGCGCTGGCAACCGATCCAAGCCAGGGCTATTGCGATTCATTGCCGGCTGCGGATCTGTCACGCCTGACCTTCATCCGCCCGGTGGACAGTATCCAGAACCCCGAACCTGCCGGCGAAACGCCTGCTGCGACCAGCCCGGAAATGCCGGCTGCAGCGGTGCCTGAGGTTCGCTCTGCGACCTCGCCCAAGGCCGAGCCCCCCGCCAAGCCAAAGGTTGCCGAGGCTGCAATCGCGCCCAAATCCGAGCCGGCGAAGCCTGCCGCCGCCAAGCCCGATCAGGAAACCGCGCCCAGGCCTGCCGATGCCGGCGCCAAGGACAAGCCCCAGCCGCAAGCTGTCCCGAAAAAGCCTGCTGAAAAAGCGCCTGCATCTGAGAAACCTGCGGCCAAGGCTCCGGCTGCGAAAACGCCCGCTGCGACCGTACCCGCTGCCACAATGCCTGCTGCCGAGGCTCCTGCTGCTCAGACCCCGTCCGCCCCGGCTGCGGTCGTCGCCAAACCCAAGCCCGAGGCTGCACCGTCCACGGGTGGCATGATGATCCCTGCCGGCGCGCGCTATGTTCAGGTCGGGACCTATGCCGATGCCGCGAATGCGGATCGCGTGGCGCAGGCCATCGCTGCCATGGGCTATCCGGTGTTGCGCGGCAAGGACAAGGTCGGCACACGCGCGGTGCAGTACATCATGGCCGGGCCCTTCAATGACCGACAGTCCATCGTCAAGGCGATGGACAGCATCCGCCGCGCCGGGTTCAAGGATGCCTATCCGCGCTGACGCGGCTGCACCTTGGCGGGCAGTTCGGGAATGGCGTTGCCCTGTACGCGGTTGGCGTTCGGAGCTTTCATAAGGGGGCTGCGACTGCCGCTTGTGTGGTGATGCAGCGCCCTTGGCCAGCAGATCACTGGTCGCAGATCTCCTGCAGGGCCACCCATTCGCGATCGCTCAGGACCGGGCGGGGTTCGGTGGTGCGAAAGGGATCGGCCTCGATCAGGCCCAGCGTCGCCTCGCCCGTCGGATCAAGCGACCGGGCATAGGGTTCGCTCGAAATGCCGGCACGGGCGAAATAGTCCAGCAGCACGTCGTCATCGGGGCGGGGCACCGGGGCGGCCAACAGTTTTTCACCGTAACCGGCCAGCGATGATGCCGGCAGCGTGCCGTTTGTCAGCAGATGAAAGGTCGCGCGCGGCCCGGCATGGCGCAGCGCGCCCAGCAAGGGCGGGGCCTTGATCGCCGTGGCCTGCGCGGCAAGGATGTGACCGGCCGCGACCTCAGGGGTGACCTGTCCCGCGATCAGATCCTCGCCGATCACCGTGACCGGACCGGGCAGTTGTAGCGCGCCGCGCAGGGTGGCGGGCACAATCTCGATCTGCGCATCCGGCCCGATCAGGCGCTGTGCCAGTTTCTTGCGCACCATATCGCCCGCCGGGCGCGAGCAGGGGCTGCCGGTTGTCTTGGCGATCTCGCTCAGGATCATGCGGCCGATCTCGGCGCGCTGGGCGGGGGGCGCGACATCGGCGGCGTGCCTGACCAGCGCCGGAGGCACCCAGAAGACGGCCAGCGCCGCCATGACCGCCGCCGCCCCCAGCATCAGCCCGCCGCGCAGGCGGCCGGGATGGGGTTTGCGGGCCTCGATGACGCGATGCAGCTTGGCGATCGCGGCGATCATCAGATCGTCCTCGATTTCCAGTTCTTCATCGGCATCGACGCCTCCGGGGGCATAGCGCGCAGGGGTCTTGCCGGGATTGATCCGGGTGACGGCGGGCAGCGACCAATGCGCCAGCGGTACCTCGGAACGGGGATCGGTCAGAACCAGCGTCGCATCGCCAAAGGACACGATGACGTCGCGGGCCTGCGCCAGCGGCGTTTCGCGCCAGATGCCTGCGGCCTCGAGCCGTTGATATTGGTTCAGCGCCGTCATGCTTGCGCCACCGGTTCCTGCTGCCTTGCCCTGACCTTAAGCCAAGCGAGGCGGTGGTCAACTTCGCCCCTTGTCACGAAAAAACCACCGCTGCGCCAGAGCGTCCGGCTGCGGACGGGGGAAAAATTCGTCTCGCTTGCCACGGGCCAAGGTGTGAAATCGCCGCAGAATTGTTCGCGACAAAAGCAACACGCCACATGCGTGTCCGGCGCGGCCCGGTCATGTTGCAATGGCCGGGCCGGAGGGCCTGGGTGTCTCAGGCTTCCTCGGGGACGGTCATGCCGCGATCCCGCGCCAGTTCCCGGATACGCTTTTGCAGCTTTTCAAAGGCGCGCACCTCGATCTGGCGGATCCGCTCGCGCGAGACGTCATAGCGCGCCGACAGATCCTCCAGCGTCATCGGGTCGTCGCGCAGCCGCCGCTCCATCAGGATGTCCTTTTCGCGGTCGTTCAGCACATCCATGGCGGAAATCAGCATTTCACGACGCGCCGACATCTCGTCAGCCTCGGCAAAGGCTTCGGCCTGATTGGCGTCCTCGTCCTCCAGCCAGTCCTGCCATTGCGCCGTCGATTCGCCGTCGCCCGAACCCACCGTCGCGTTCAGCGAGGCATCGCCCCCCGACAGGCGGCGGTTCATGTCGATGACTTCCTGTTCGGTCACGTTCAGGTCATGGGCGATCAGGGCGACGTTCTCGGGGCGCAGGTCGCCTTCCTCAAGTGCGCCCAGCTTGGACTTGGCCTTGCGCAGGTTGAAGAACAGCTTTTTCTGCGCGCTGGTCGTGCCCATTTTCACCAAGGACCACGACCGCAGGATATATTCCTGGATCGAGGCGCGAATCCACCACATCGCGTAAGTGGCCAGCCGGAAGCCTTTTTCCGGGTCAAAGCGCTTGACCGCCTGCATCAGGCCGACATTGGCCTCCGAGATGACCTCGGCCTGGGGCAGGCCATAGCCGCGATAGCCCATGGCGATCTTGGCGGCCAGCCGCAGGTGGCTGGTCACCAGACGCTGCGCGGCCTCGGGGTCCTCATGGTCCACCCAGGCCTTGGCCAGCATGTATTCCTCTTCGGGTTCCAGCAGGGGAAACTTGCGGATTTCCTGAAGATAGCGGTTCAGCCCCTGTTCGGGGCTGGGCGCCGGAAGGTTCTGATAAGTTGCCATCTGAAAATTCCCTGTCCCGCGGTTTTAGCGGGTAAATGTGAACGCTATCAGCGTATTTCAAGTTCCGCCGTGCCGGAAGCCCCGCGCAGCCTGTCCAGAAGCCCGGCCATATCGGGCGGCAGCGGGCTGGTAAAACTCAGCCTGTCGCCGCTGACCGGATGGTCAAAGCCCAGCTCGGCCGCATGCAGCGCCTGACGGGGAAAACCGGCGATAGCACCGGCCAGATCCGCCCCCAAAGCCTTGGCCGAGGCGCGCCTTGCCCCACTATAGACCGGGTCGCCGACCAGTCCCAGCCCGGCATGGGCCATATGCACGCGGATTTGATGGGTGCGCCCGGTTTCCAGCCGGCATTCGACCAGCATGGCGGCGGGCGGCGTGCCGAATGCCTCAAGCGGGCGGGCCCGCGTCACCGCATGGCGGCCGCGGTCAAAGCTGACCGCCTGACGCTGGCGATCGGTCGGGTGGCGGCCCAGCATGGTGGTGATGCGCAGGACGCCGCCCGGCTCAAAGGCGATGCCGGGCAACCCGCGCAGCCGCGCATCGGCGGCGTCGATCATGCCGTGGGCAAGGGCCAGATAGCGGCGGCTGGCGCTGTGATCGGCGAATTGCCGCGCCAGCCCCTGATGGGCGCGGTCGGTTTTCGCCACCACCAGCAGGCCGGACGTGTCCTTGTCGATGCGGTGCACGATCCCCGGGCGCGCCGCCCCGCCGATCCCCGACAGGCTGTCGGCGCAATGCCAGAGCAGCGCGTTCACCAACGTTCCAGAGGGTGCGCCGGGGGCGGGATGGACCACCATGCCGGCGGGCTTGTCGACCACGATCAGGTCGGCATCCTCATAGGCGATGTTCAGTGGAATGTTTTCGGGCCGGGCGTCCAGCGCCTCGGGCTCGCCGATCTCGATGCTGTATTCGCCCGGCTCGGCCCGGGCCTTGCCGTCGCGCACGGGGCCAGAGGGCCCGGTCACCGCGCCCTCGGCGATCAGCCGCGTCAGGCGCGAGCGCGACAGCGCAGCCTCCTCTGGCGCGGCGGCGGCAAGGGCCTTATCAAGCCGGTCGGAAAGACCTTCGGGAATGGTGATGAGGATTTCGGCCATGGCGCGGGATGATAAGGTGGAACCGGGGCCAGAGGAAGCGCTGCCGATGCTGCGCTGGCTGCGCATCCTCGTGACCTCGCTGGCGGTGGTGATGGGGGTGGGGGTGCTGGCGATCGCGGGGCTTTTGTGGCTGCGCCTGTCCGAGGCACCCTTGCCCGAGCTGCCCGAACAGATCGCCCTGCCCGAAGGCGCCGCGCCCGCCGCCGTCACCTTTGCCCGCAACTGGGTCGTGGTGGTGACGGAAACGGGCGAGGTGCTGCTTTACGACAGGCAGGGCCGGCTCAAGGACCGGGTTCAGCCCTGAGTTCAGCCCTGGGGCTTGCCCTCAAGCGCGTCCAGACGGGCGCGCAATTCGGCATTCTCGGTGCGGGCCTTGATCGCCATTTCGCGCACCGCCTCGAATTCCTCGCGGGTGACGAAGTCGCGCTCGGCCAGCCAGCGGTCGATCCAGCCGTTGAAGGCGGTCTGGGCCTCGTCCTTGGCGCCCTGGGCCACGCCCATGGCATTGGTCATCAATTTCGAGAGATCGTCGAAGAAACGGTTGTTCGCGGTCATGGCGGGCCTTTCGGATCGGGTTTGCCCCCTATATGGCCTTCCCGCAGCGGCTGTTCAATCGCTTGACGGCCGATGCCGACCGCTTAGCCTGCCCCGAAGACGAGGAGCCCATGATCCCTTTCCCGCAGATCTCGCCCGAAATCTTCACGATCCAGCTTTTCGGCATGGAACTGGCGCTGCGCTGGTATGCGCTGGCCTATCTGGTCGGGTTGCTGATCGGCTGGTGGATCGTGACCGCGCTGATGCGCCGGCCTGCGCTTTGGGGCGATGCGCCCCCGATGCGGCCCCAGCAGGTCGAGGAATTGCTGACCTGGATCATCCTTGGCGTGGTGCTGGGCGGGCGTCTGGGATTCGTGCTGTTCTATGAACCGGCCTATTATCTGGCGAACCCCTCGCAGATCCCGGTGCTCTGGAAGGGCGGCATGTCCTTTCATGGCGGGTTTCTGGGCGTGGTTCTGGCCTCGTGGTGGTTCTGCCGCCGGCATGGGATCAATCTTCTGCGGCTCTCGGATGCGCTGGCGGTGGCGACACCCATCGGGCTGGGACTGGGCCGGATCGCGAATTTCATCAATGCCGAGCTGTGGGGCCGTCCGACCGATGCGCCCTGGGGGGTGATCTTTCCCGGCGTGGCCGCGCAGGATTGCCCGGGTGTCGAGGGGCTTTGCGCGCGCCATCCCAGCCAGCTTTACGAGGCCGGGCTTGAGGGTGTGCTGCTGGCACTGGTCCTGTTCGCGCTGGTCCGCGCGGGCGGCTTGCGCCGTCCGGGGCAGGCGCTGGGGATCTTCCTGATGGGCTATGGCCTGTCGCGCTTTGTGGTCGAGTTCTTTCGTCAGGCCGATGCGCAATTCATCACCCCCGACAACCCGCTGGGCCATGTGCTGGGCGGGCCGGTCTGGGGGATCACCATGGGCCAGCTGCTGTCGTTGCCGATGGTGCTGGTCGGGCTGGTCTTCCTGATCCGGGCGCGCAGGCGTCCTGCCGTCGCAAGCCAGATCGCCGCATGACGCCTTTGGCCCAAGTGATCGCGGCCCAGATCGCCGCCTCGGGGCCGATGCGGCTGGACGAATACATGCGGCTGTGCCTGCTGCATCCGCGCCATGGCTATTACGCCACGCGCGACCCCTTTGGCGTGGCAGGTGATTTCACCACCGCGCCCGAGATCAGCCAGATGTTTGGCGAGATGATCGGGCTGGCGCTGGCGCAGTCATGGCTGGATCAGGGCCGCCCCGCGCCCTTTACGCTGGCCGAGATCGGGCCGGGGCGCGGCACGCTGATGGCCGATATCCTGCGCGCGATCCGCATTGTCCCCGGCATGCATGAGGCGGCGCAGGTCACGCTGATCGAGGCCTCCCCACATCTGCGGCAGGTCCAGCGCGACAGGCTGGGGGCGGTCCAGCACCTCGATTCCGTCTCAGATCTTCCTGAAAGCGCTTTGTTTTTGATAGCAAACGAGTTTTTCGACGCGCTGCCGATCCGGCAATTCCAGCGCGCCGAACAGGGCTGGGCCGAGCGGGTCGTGCATCTGGACGATGCCGGCAATCTGGCGCTTGGCCTTGCCGCGCCGACCCCCGGCCCCGAGGCACGGTTGCGCGAGATCCACGAGCTCTGCCCCGAGGCTGCGCCGATCATGACCCAGATCGCCCGGCGCATCGCTGACCATGGCGGGCTGGCCATCGCCATCGATTACGGAAACTGGCAGGGCTGGGGCGACACGTTTCAGGCCCTGCGCCGCCACGCGCCCGAGGACCCCCTTGCCCATCCCGGCGAGGCCGATCTGACCGCCCATGTCGATTTCGCGCCCTTGGCGCAGGCTGCGCAGGCGGCGGGGGCGCGGGTTTCGCGCATGGTCACGCAGGGCGAATGGCTGCTGCGGCTGGGCATTGCGGCCCGTGCCGAGCGGCTGGCGCAGGCCGGCGATCAGGACGCGATGGCGGCGCTTCATCGCTTGACCGCGCCTGCGGAAATGGGTCACCTGTTCAAAGTTCTGGCCCTTTGGGCGCCAGATGTGCCAGTTCCCCCCGGATTCGAACCTCTGGACAATGATGCACACGACGCTGGAAATCCTGACCCATCCGCTGCTTGACCCGGTCCGGCACGGCTTTTTCACCCGGCGCGGCGGCGCCTCTTCGGGGCTGTTCGCGGGGCTGAACTGCGGTTTTGGCTCAAGCGATCAGGGCGAGATCGTGGCGATCAACCGTGCCCGCGTGGCCGAGGCGATGGGGGTGGCCCCCGCGGCGCTGCTGACCGTGCACCAGACCCATTCGGCCGAGGTCGCGGTGGTCACCGACGCCGCGCAATTGCCGGAAATCGGCAAGACGCGCGCCGATGCCATCGTCACCGACCAGCCCGGCATCGCCATCGCGGTGCTGACCGCCGATTGCCAGCCGATCCTGTTGGCCGATCCGCAGGCTGGCGTCATCGGCGCTGTCCATGCTGGCTGGAAAGGCGCACTTGCCGGCGTGATCGAGGCCGCTCTGGGGGCCATGGCCGACCTTGGCGCGCGCCGCATCCGCGCCGTCATCGGCCCGACGATCAGCCAGCGCGCCTATGAGGTCAGCCCGGAATTCATGGACGAATTCCTGAGCGACGATCCCGGCCATCACCGCTTTTTCGCCGGTGGGCCGAACGGGCGGCCGATGTTCGATCTGCCCTCCTATGGGCTGATGCGGCTGCGCGAGGCGGGCACTGATGCGGAATGGATCGGCCGCTGCACCTATACCGATCCCGAGCGGTTCTTTTCCTATCGCCGCAGCACCCATCTGCACGAGGTCGATTATGGCCGGCTGATCTCGGTCATCCGGCTGTAGCCATGGCCGATCCAACGGTCATGGCCGCGCTGACCGGGCGCTGGCGCTTTCAGCGCCATGCCTCAACCGGCGAGCGCATGCAGGGCACGGCGGAGTTCCGGGCCGACAGTCCGGACTGCCTGCGCTATCACGAGGAAGGCCGCGCGATCCTGCCCGACGGGCGCGAGCTGAGCTTCTTTCGCAACTATCTCTACCGGATCGACGGGCAGGGCATGACGATCCTGTTCGACGGACCTTCGCAGGGGCTGTTCCAGCGCGTCGATCTGGTTTGGGCGAATGGCGCATGGACGGGGCAGGGCCATCATCCCTGCGGGCAGGACATCTATCGGTCGGATTATCGCATCCTGCCGGGACGGCCGCCTGCGCTGATGATCCGCCACCGCGTCACCGGCCCGAAAAAGGACTATCTGCTGGAAACGGACTACGTTCCCGCGTCTTAACCCTGCGTTGCCGCGCGTTCCTCGACGATCGAGAAGGGCACGCCCGGCTCGTCCTTGGCGCAGCGGATCACGAGGCTGGTCTTGACCGAGGCGACATTCGGGGCCGAGGTCAGATGCTCGGTCAGGAAACGCTGGAAGGTCGGCAGGTCGGGCGAGACGCATTTCAGGATGAAGTCGATCTCGCCGTTCAGCATGTGGCATTCGCGGACCAAGGGCCAGCCCTGGGCCAGCGCCTCAAAGGCGGAAAGGTCGCGCTCGGACTGGTTGATCAGCCGCACCATGGCAAAGACCTGCACCTCGAATCCCAGCTCGCGCGCGTCGATATCGGCGTGATAGCCGCGGATATAGCCCATTTCCTCAAGCGCGCGGACGCGGCGCAGGCAGGGCGGCGCGGAAATTCCTACCCGGCGGGCCAGCTCGACATTGGTCATCCGGCCATCCGCCTGCAGTTCGGAAAGGATTTTCCGGTCGATTTCGTCTAGTCGGGCGGCGCTCATCAATGTCCTCGTGGGCCGGGTGTCGGCCTGAATTTTTTCCGGAAACTACCGTGCCGGGTGTATTCGCGCAATATAATTTCAAAAATTCCCTTGGGGCACGGTCGTACCTTCCTGCGGATTGCATGCGGGCGCGGGCGTGATTACCTAGCGCGGCAACGCGAAAGCTTCAGCCCAAGGTCCGTCCATGTCCCACGCCCCCACCCCCGCCGAGACCGCACTGCCTGCCCATAGCCGCGTGCTGATCGTCGGATCCGGCCCCGCCGGCTATACCGCCGCCGTCTATGCCTCGCGCGCCATGCTTGAGCCGGTGCTGATCCAGGGCATGCAGCCGGGCGGCCAGTTGACCATCACCACCGAGGTCGAGAACTGGCCCGGCGAGACCGAGATCCAGGGCCCCGACCTGATGGTCAAAATGGAGGCCCATGCCGCCGCCATGGGCGCGCGCATCTTCATCGACACGGTGACGCGGCTGGACCTGAAGGCGCGTCCTTTCGTGGCCGAACTGGATTCGGGGCGACGCATCACCGCCGACGCGGTGATCCTTGCGACCGGCGCGCAGGCCCGCTGGCTCGAGCTGGAAAGCGAAGAAAAGTTCAAGGGTTTTGGCGTTTCGGCCTGCGCGACCTGTGACGGATTCTTCTATCGCAACCGCGAGGTGGTGGTGGTCGGTGGCGGCAATACTGCGGTCGAGGAAGCGCTGTTTCTGACCAAATTCGCCAGCAAGGTGACGCTGGTTCATCGCCGCGACAGCCTGCGCGCCGAAAAGATCCTGCAGGATCGGCTGTTCAAAAACCCCAAGATCAACGTGATCTGGGATCATGAGGTGCTGGAGGTCCAGGGCGACGAACAGCCTTTGGGCGTCACCTGCGTGCGGTTGCGCAATCTCAAGACCGGCACTGAGCAGACCGTGCCGGCGGACGGGGTGTTCGTCGCCATCGGCCATGCGCCGGCCTCCGAACTGGTGGCGGGCCAGCTGGAGCTGCATCACGGCGGCTATGTGAAGGTCGAGCCGGGTTCGACCCGCACCTCGATTCCCGGCGTCTTTGCGGCGGGCGACCTGACCGACCACATCTATCGTCAGGCGGTGACCAGCGCCGGCATGGGCTGCATGGCGGCGCTGGATGCCGAGCGCTGGCTGGCCGATCACCACATGGCCGGCGCCCCCGCCCCGGACGAGGCGGAAATTCCCGCCTGAGACGCCCGGGCCGGGACGGCGTTCCGGCCATACGCTGCTGCCGCGAAAGCCTTTGCGGCGGCGCGGCGGCGCGCGGAAACCAAGCCTTTTCGGTCAGATTCCGGCCTTTTGGCGATGCATGGCCGATATGCGACACAGTGCGGGAAAACCCTGAAACCTTCTGTTGAATCCGCGAAATTTGACGGCTAAGGGCAAGCCGAAACCGGGGGCCGGGATTTTTTCGGCCGCCATGTCCTTTTTCGCTGTGGGCCAGCTGTTCCGGCCCTGATCAAACCGCCGAGTAACCGATGACCCAGCCCAACCTTGCCCCGATCCCCGAACTTTATGTCAGCGCCGATTCGGCGCAGAAGCTCAAGACCGAAGCCGGCAACATGCCGTCCTGGGATCTGACCCCGCGCCAGATCTGCGACCTTGAACTGTTGATGAATGGCGGCTTCTACCCGCTGAAAGGCTTCCTGACCGAGGCCGATTACAATTCCGTGGTCGAGGACATGCACCTGACCACCGGCGATATCTGGCCGATTCCGGTGAACCTGGACGTCAGCCAGGACTTCGCCGACAAGATCGAGCCGGGCCAGGACATCGCGCTGCGCGATCAGGAGGGCGTCATTCTGGCGATCCTGTCGGTCACCGACAAATGGGTCCCGAACAAGGCGCATGAGGCCGAGCAGGTCTTTGGCGCCGACGATCTGGCGCATCCGGCGGTGAACTACCTGCACAATACCGCCGGCCCGGTCTATCTGGGCGGCCCGATCACCGGCATCCAGCCGCCGACGCATTACGATTTTCGCGGCCGCCGCGACACCCCCAATGAACTGCGCGCCTATTTCCGCAAGCTGGGCTGGCGCCGCATCGTCGCCTTCCAGACCCGCAACCCGCTGCACCGCGCCCATCAGGAACTGACCTTCCGCGCCGCGCGCGAAGCGCAGGCCAACCTGCTGATCCACCCGGTCGTCGGCATGACCAAGCCGGGCGATGTGGACCACTTCACCCGCGTGCGCTGCTATGAGGCGGTTCTGGACAAATATCCGGCCGCGACCACGCATCTGAGCTTGCTGAACCTTGCCATGCGCATGGCCGGCCCGCGCGAGGCGGTCTGGCACGGCATCATCCGCCGCAACCACGGCCTGACCCATATGATCGTCGGCCGCGACCATGCCGGCCCGGGCAAGAACAGCAAGGGCGAGGATTTCTACGATCCCTATGCCGCGCAAGAGCTGTTCCGCAAATATCAGGACGAAATCGGCATCGAGATGGTCGATTTCAAACAGATGGTCTATGTGCAGGAACGCGCGCAATACGAGCCCCGCGACGAGGTCGAAGACGGCGCGACCATTCTGGATATCTCGGGGACCGAACTGCGCCGCCGCCTGCGCGAAGGTCTGGAAATCCCGGAATGGTTCAGCTTCCCCGAGGTGGTGACCCAGCTGCGCCGCACCTCGCCGCCGCGCAACAAGCAGGGCTTCACGGTGTTCTTCACCGGGCTTTCCGGCTCGGGCAAGTCGACCATCGCCAACGCGCTGATGGTCAAGCTGATGGAGATGGGCGGCCGTCCGGTGACGCTGCTCGACGGTGACGTGGTGCGCAAGCACCTGTCCTCGGAGCTGGGCTTCAGCAAGGAACACCGCGACATCAACATCAAGCGCATCGGCTTTGTCGCCAGCGAGATCACCAAGAACGGCGGCATCGCCATCTGCGCCCCGATCGCGCCCTATACCGCGACGCGGCGCGCCGTGCGCGAGATGGTCGAGGCTGGCGGCGCCTTCATCGAGGTCCATGTCGCGACCACGCTTGAGGAATGCGAACGCCGCGACCGCAAGGGCCTCTACAAGCTGGCGCGCGAAGGCAAGATCAAGGAGTTCACCGGCATTTCGGACCCCTATGAAGAGCCCGTGAACCCCGAGCTGCGCGTCCAGACCGAGGGCGTCGATGTCGATCACGCCGCCCAGCAGGTGCTCTTGAAGCTGGAAGGCATGGGGCTGATCGGCCTGAAATAAGCCGGGAGCCGTGACATTTCGGGGGCCGCGCCGGCGTTGACCAGCGCGGCCCCTTCGCATATCGCGGGATAGACGATGTGAAGGGAGTGCCGATGACCGAGCCCGTTCTGATCCTGACGATGAAATGGGGCACGATCTATGGCGCCGAGGACGTCAACCGGCTTTACCGTCAGGTAAAGCGCCATCTGGCCCGCCCGCACCGCTTCATCTGCTTTACCGACGACGCCGAGGGCATCGATCCGGGCGTCGAGGCGCTGCCCTTGCCGGAACTGGGCTTGCCCAAAGGGCATGGCGACACCCGCTGGCGCAAGCTGGCGCTGTTTCGCGCCGATCTGGGCGGTTTCACCGGCATGACGGCGCTGTTTCTGGATCTGGATCTGGTGGTCGTCGATGACCTCTCGGATTTCTTCGATCTTCCAGGCGAATATTTCATCATCCGCGATGACGACTTGTTTCGCCCCAAGCCGCTGCGCCGGTTGAACCCCGAACGCGACCGTTTCCTGCATTCCGTGGGCAACAGCTCGGTCTTTCGCTATGTCGTGGGCGCGCACAGCTATATCCTTGACGCCTATCTGGCCGATCCGGTCGCCGCGACCGCCGGCTATGAGATCAGCCAGCAGTTCCAGTCCGCGCAACTGGCCAAGCATGGCCATCTGAACTATTGGCCGCGTGGCTGGTGCGTCAGCTTCAAGAACGATTGCGTGCCGCGCAATATCCAAAGCTATCTGAGCGATCCGACGCTGCCCGCGCGGGCCAAGATCGTGCTCTTTGCCGGCGCCCCCAAGATGGAGGACGTCTTTGCCGGTCGCGGCCATAAATGGTATCGCCGCATCGGCAATATCGACTGGCTGCGCAAGGCATGGCAGGGATGATCGCGGACGCCTTCCGGCGCTGGAAGCATGCCCGCCGCATCGCCCGGGCCGAGGCCGAGATCATGTCCCGCGATCTCCAGCCGCGCCCGCACGGTCTGCCCTCGGAACTGGTGGTCAGCCTGACCAGCTATCCGGCGCGCTTTGCCCATCTGCATCTGGTGCTGCGCTCGTTGCTGGCGCAAAGCCTTCGTGCCGACCGGGTGATCCTGTGGCTGGATGCCGAGCATGAGGCGTTGCTGCCCCGTGCCGCGCATCTGCCGGGGCTCGAGGTGCGGATCTGTCCGAACTGGCGCTCCTACAAGAAGATCGTGCCGACGCTGATCGAGGCACCCGGTGCCCATATCGTCACCGCCGATGACGATATCTATTACGGTCCGGACTGGCTCGAGCGGCTGGTCACCCATGCCGGCGCCGGTGTCGCCGCCCATCGCGCCCATCGCGTGACCATGGCGGGCGATCAGCCGCGCAGCTATGACGACTGGCGGCGCAATATCGAGACGCCCGAGACCGGGCCCTTGATCTTTCCGACCGGGGTGGGGGGCGTCCTCTATGCGCCCGGCGTCTTTCACGAAGACGTGACCGACGCGGCGCGGTTTCAGGAACTTGCGCCCTTGGCCGATGACGTCTGGCTTTACTGGATGCACCGGATGCGCGGCTCGAACCCGGCCAAGATCGGCAGGCGTTTCCGCATCACCGAATGGCCAGATACGCAGGCCCAGAACCTGCGCGGCACCAATCTGGCGGGCGATGGCAATGACCGCGCCGTCAGTGCAATGCTCAAGCGCTATGGCTGGCCGGCCTGAACATATCGTTCTGATTTTATCTATCGCATTGATTTCTGGTTGAAAATCTCGCAATCTGTTTCCGGCTTCGTTGGGGCGAACCCGCTGAAAGGGGGCGGTCGTGGCGACTTGGATGGCGAGTGTCCGTTTCCCGGATGGTCGCGTGCAATACGCGACCTATTGTGCAGTAGTCTTTGCAGTTCTGGATGACCTCTATACCCGCTTTCTGACGGTGGGAGAGGCCGATTCCACCGGCTTTGTCATTCGCAAGGCGGCGGTCGCCGGACCTCCGCTGCCGCGTTACCCCAATATGCCGATCTCGGATGTCGATGAGCTGATTCCGGTGCGGATCGAGGTCGATCCCGATGGCGAGAACTGGGCGGCACTGTTCTGCCCGACCCAGAACCAGCTTGTCGGACCGATGGGCAGCCGGGTCATCAGCGACATGCAGCACTGTCTGCCACTGATCTCGCAGCGGGGCAGGCTGCATCTGCAGGTACCCGGAACCGGTCAGACCTTTTGCGGTCAGGAGGTGATCGGCAAAGAGGTGCCGTTTCGCGACACAAGCCCCTTTGGCCTTGCCGGGACCGGTGCGCCCCCCGCGCGGCGCGACCTTTTTGCGGAATGGAAAGGGGGCAAGGTTTGTCGCCATTGCCTGATCAATTCGCTGACCGCGCATTGGCAATGGTCGCAGAACGCCCTTGTTGCCGGACTGACAAATTCGTGACGCGTTGAATGCCGCCGCGGGTCGCGCAGGCCATAGGCCGTGTCTTGCGGTAATCTGCTGATCTCAGGCGGTCGCCATGGTCGCGGGGCGGGCGGGGCAAAAATGCGCCCCGCCCGTCAATGCATCAGTGGACGCTGACCGGGGTCAGCTCATTCTGGCGGGCCAGAATAAAGGCCAGGTCGCGGTCCTTGACCAGCGCCAGTCTTTCGCCGTCGACGCCATGGACGGCGTAAAGCGCGTCCACATCCGGCACCTGCCGGCGGACTTCGTCGGGCAGCGTGTCCAGCGCGACGCGGCGGATATAGACGGTATTGCCCGAGGTCTCCGGGCTGAAGTCAAATTTCTCGTTCATTTGCGATCCCCTTTCATTTGCGGCTGATCGGAATGCTTTGCACGATGCTGTCAGGGACAGACCGGCGCAGGTCGATGTTCAACAGTCCGTTTTCCAGCCCGGCCGAGACCACCTCGACCCCGTCCGCCAGCACGAAACTGCGCTGAAAGGCGCGGGCGGCAATGCCGCGATGCAGGAAGACGCGGTCCGCCTCTGGCTCGGCCTGACGGCCGCGAATCACCAGCTGGCGATCTTCAAGCGTGATGGCCAGATCGTCGTCGCAAAATCCGGCCACGGCCAGCGTGATGCGGAACCCGTTCGGACCCTGATGTTCGATATTATAGGGCGGATAGCCCTCGGCGCCCTTGGCGGCCCGTTCGGCCAGGCGCTCAAGCTGGTCGAACCCCAGCAGGAACGGATGTGCGGCCAGACTGATCTTGGTCATTTCCCCAAGCCCTTTGCAGTAAAGCGACTGTCGGCCAGACCCCAGAATGGCGATCCGGCAGGGACAATATGTGAACGCAGGCCCCGATCCGCAAGATGCGTCCGGTTTGTTAACCAGGATTGGGCAAAGCCGTTAACAACCCATTAACAGTGCGCGGGCGCCGCGCTATAAGCGATCAAGTCCAGCCCGAGGCCCGACATGAATGCCCATCACGAAATGTCCCATGAGGAAATCGCCCGCACCCGGCTGGAGGTCCTGCGGCGCGAGCATCGTGATCTCGACGAGGCCATCGCCGCGCTGGCCAATCAAAGCCTGACCCATTCGCTGACCCTTCAGCGGCTGAAAAAGCAGAAGCTGTCCCTGAAAGACCGCATCGCCCGGCTTGAGGACGAGCTGACCCCCGATATCATTGCCTGATTTCCCGCGCCTGATTGCATGCGCGCGCCCGTCGCGCTAGGGCGGGGCAAACGCGACAGTCAGGGGGATCGCCATGGACAAACCCGTCGGAATCATCATGGGCAGTCAGTCCGACTGGCCCACCATGCGCGAGGCGGCGAGTATCCTTGACGAGTTGGGCATCGGCTATGAGGCCAGGATCGTCAGCGCGCACCGCACCCCCGACCGGCTGTGGGACTATGGCAAGAGCGCTGTCGAACGCGGGCTCAAGGTCATCATCGCCGGCGCGGGCGGGGCGGCGCATCTGCCGGGCATGATGGCCTCCAAGACCCGGGTGCCGGTGATCGGCGTGCCGGTCCAGACCCAGGCGCTGTCGGGCGTCGATTCGCTTTACTCGATCGTGCAGATGCCCAAGGGCTATCCGGTCGCGACCATGGCCATCGGCGCGGCGGGTGCCGCCAATGCCGGGCTGATGGCGGCGGGGATTCTGGCGATCAATGACCCTGCGCTGGCGGCGCGGCTGGATGCCTGGCGCGCGGCCCTGTCCGCATCCATCCCGCAGGAGCCCAAGGATGACTGAGCTTGCCCCCGGTTCGACCATCGGCATTCTGGGCGGCGGCCAGCTTGGCCGCATGCTTTCGGTCGCGGCCAGCCGTCTGGGCTATCGCTGCCATGTCTATGAACCCGCCGCCGCGCCTGCGGGCGATGTGGCCCATGCGGTAACGAATGCGCCCTATGAGGATCAGGCCGCCCTGCGCGCCTTTGCCGAATCGGTCGACGTCATCACCTATGAGTTCGAGAACGTGCCAACGGCGGCGCTTGACCTGCTGGAATCGATCCGGCCGATCCGCCCCAACCGCCGGGCGCTGGCGGTGTCGCAGGACCGGCTGACGGAAAAGGATTTTCTGGCCGGGATCGGGCTGAGGACCGCACCCTATCGCAATGTCGAGACCGAGGCCGACCTGCCCGCCGCGCTGGCCGATCTGGGCGCGCCCGCGATTCTCAAGACCCGGCGCATGGGTTATGACGGCAAGGGCCAGATCCGCTTTCGCGACACGGATCAGCGCGACTGGACCGGCGTCCCATCGGTGCTTGAGGGGTTTGTCGATTTCACGGCCGAGATCAGCGTCATCGTGGCGCGGGGCGCGGACGGGCAGGTCGCAGCCTATGACCCCGGCCTGAACGTCCATCGCGAGGGGATCCTGCGTACGACCACCGTGCCCTGCGGATTGCCCGCCTCGCTTTTGACCGATGCCGTGCTGATGGCCGCGCGCATCGTCAATGCGCTGGATTATGTCGGCGTGATGGGGGTCGAACTGTTCGTGACCCCGCAGGGGCTGGTGGTGAACGAGATCGCGCCGCGCGTCCATAATTCGGGCCACTGGACGCAGGCCGGCTGCGCCGTCGACCAGTTCGAGCAGCATATCCGCGCCGTCGCCGGCCTGCCTTTGGGCGATGGCCAGCGCTATGCCGATGTCGAGATGGAGAACCTGATCGGCGACGACATGGCGCGCCTGCCGGAATTGCTGCGCAAGCCGCGCGTGCAGGTCCATCTTTACGGCAAGGGCGAGGCGCGCCCGGGCCGCAAGATGGGGCATGTCAACCGGCTGCTGTAAGGGCGGCTTTGACGCGCGCGAACTCGGCCCGGTTTCCGGGAATGCCCAGCCGCAGCCAATGCGGATGCCATGGGAAAATCCGTCCCCAGATGCCGGCGCGGGCCAGTTGATCCTGCGCCGTCCGGGCGTCCGGGGTGTGATAGAGCCGGAACAGATGCGTGCCCCCCGTTAGCCGCCAGCCGTGTTGGGTGACGATCTGGTCCAGATGCAGCGCGGCCTCGGAGAGCCATGTTACGGTTTCCTCGGACCATTTCTGGTCGGCAAGCGCCGCCGCGCCGATCTCCAGCGCCGGGCCGCTGACCGACCACGGGCCGGCGCGCTCGGCCAGCCGGGCCAGCAGGTCGGGGGCGGCGATGGCAAAGCCCAGCCGCAGCCCGGCCAGCCCCCAGAACTTGCCGAAGGATCGCAGGACGGTCACGTTCGCGGGCCGGGCAGGGGCCACGGACAGGTCCGGACGCGGATCGGCAAAGCTCTCATCGACGACCAGATGCCCGACCGTGGCGGCGATCCCGGCGATCTGCGCCGGGGTGAATTCGCGCCCGTCGGGGTTGTTCGGATTGACCACCACCGCCAGATCGGCGCCGACGAGGCCCGCCACATCCTGCGGCGTCTCGACCTGCCAGCCCGCCGCGCGCAGGCTGGCCGCATGTTCGTTATAGGTCGGCGACAGCACGGCGGCGCGACGCCCCGCCAGCACATGCGGCAAAAGCTGGATCGCGGCCGAGGCCCCGGCCATGGGCAGGACCTGATCCGTCGCGCAGCCGAATCGTGCGGCGGCCAGCGCGGAAAGCCGCGCCTCGTCCGCAGCGGTCGGCAGGGCGGTCAGCGCATGGGCCGACAGGGGCGCGGCCTGCCACGGCCTGCGATTGATGCCGGTCGACAGGTCGATCCAGTCCGTATACCCGAATCGTTTCGCCGCCCGGTCGATATCGCCGCCATGATCGCGCATCCGTTTACCTCTTGTTCACTCGGGGCTTGCCTTGCGCCATGAAGCCCCGCAACCTGCGCGCGTCAAGCGGCGAGGATCGGCCGTTATACCGTGGTAACCGAATTTTCGCTTTACACCCTCATGGAACCGTACCACGATATCTGGTAGGCACATTCGGGAAACTACGCCGGGTGTAGTTGGGACCACCAAGGATAGGGGTGGGTCAGCCTCACCCCCGGACAGGCAGGGACAGGGCATGGCACAATTGGACTTCATCCATAGCGACGAGATCCATCCGATCGACATCGTCGAAACCGTCGCCACCCATCACGACTGGGATTTCGACCGGCTGGCCGAGGATCAGATCGCCATGGCGGTCGAGGGGCAGTGGCGGACCTATTCGATCACGCTGGCCTGGTCTCCGGGCGAAGAGGTGCTGCGGCTGATCTGCACCTTCGACATGGACCCTCCGGCCGAGCGGCTGCCGCAGCTTTACGAAGTGCTGAACCTTGCCAATGATCAGGTCTGGGATGGCGGCTTCACCTTCTGGTCGCAGCAGCGGCTGATGGTCTGGCGCTACGGCCTGGTGCTGTCGGGCGATGCGATGGCCAGCCCCGGGCAGATCGACCAGATGATCGGCAATGCGATCATGGCGGCGGAACGCTTTTACCCCTGCTTCCAGCTGGCCTGCTGGGGGGATGCCACGCCGCAGGCGGCGATGAACATCGCCATGGCCGAGGCTTACGGGCGCGCCTGATGCCGGGGGATTTTCGGCACCGGCATCGGCCGGCGGGCCGATAAGGTCCTTTTCCCCGCCCCGTGGTTGTGGCTAAAACCTTACGCAGATGAGGGCCGGGATCGCCCGCGACGGGGCAGGACCCTGCTATCGCGCGTTCCCGGGTCGGGGGCCGGGACAGGGACAGGAGCGCATGACGGATATTTCGGAACTGAACGCCCGCGGGCTGGTGCTGATCGGCTGCGGGCGGATGGGCGGCGCGCTGCTGGATGGCTGGCTCAAGAACGGCCTGCGGCCCTCGGCGGTGCATGTCGTGGACCCCAAGCCGCGCGGCGATCTGTCGGCGATGGGCATTTCGGTCAATGGCAAGCTGCCCGCCGACCCGGCGGGTCTGGTCATCGCGGTCAAGCCGCAGATGATGGCCGATGTCTTGCCGCAATTGCAGGTGGGCGGGGCCACGCTGGTGGTCTCGGTCGCGGCGGGGGTGACCATCGCCGCCTATGAGGCGGCCTTTCCCGCCGCGCCCATCGTGCGCACCATGCCCAACACGCCCGCCGCCATCGGGCAGGGCATCACCGCGATTGTCGGCAATGCCCGGGCGGGCGAGGCCGAGCTGGCACTGGCGCAATCGCTGATGTCCGCTGTCGGCCGTGTCGTGCGGCTGCCGTCCGAGGACCAGATGAATGCGGTCACCGCGCTGTCCGGCTCGGGCCCGGCCTATGTCTTTCACATGATCGAGGCGATGGCGGCTGCGGGCGAGGCCGAGGGGTTGTCGCCCGATCTGGCGCTGGAACTGGCGCGGGCGACCGTGGCCGGGGCCGGTGCGCTGGCCGTGGCCGAGGACGAGGACCCGGCGAAGCTGCGCGAGAACGTGACCTCTCCCGGCGGCACCACGGCAGCGGGTCTGCGCGAATTGATGGATCCCGAAACCGGCCTGCCGCCCCTGATGCGCCGCACCGTCTCGGCTGCGGCGGAACGCGGGCGGGAGCTGGGGAAATGAGCGACGCGACCGAACTTGCCCCGCAGATCGGCTGGGACGATTTCGCCGCCGTCGATATCCGCGTCGGCCGCATCATCCGCGCCGAGACCTTTCCGCAGGCGCGGCGCCCGGCGATCAAGCTGTGGCTGGATTTCGGGCCCGGCATCGGCGAGCGTAAATCCTCGGCCCAGATCACCCGGCATTATCAGCCCGAGGAACTGATCGGCAAACAGGTGCTGGCGGTGATGAATTTCCCGCCGCGCCAGATCGGCCCCTTCATGTCCGAGGTGCTTGTGCTGGGTCTGCCGGATGAGGATGATCAGGTGGTGCTGATCGGCCCGGACAAGCCCGTGCCCATCGGGGGGAGGATGTATTGATGAAGCTTCTGGTGACGCGGCGGATGACGCAGGCGGCAGAGCACGCCCTGACGGCGCGGTTCGAGACGACGATTCTGGACCGCACCGACGGGCTGACCGAGGATGAGGCCGCCGCCGCCATGGCCGAATATGACGCGGTCATGCCGACGCTGGGCGACCGCTTTGGCGCCGGCGCCTTTCGCGGCGACCTGCGCTGCAAGCTCTTGGCGAATTTTGGCGCGGGTTTTAACCATATCGACGTGAATGCCGCCGCCGTTGCCGGAATCGCGGTGACAAACACCCCGGATGCCGTGACCGAGGCCACTGCCGATATCGCGCTGACGCTGATCCTGATGACCGCGCGCCGCGCCGGCGAGGGCGAGCGTCTGCTGCGCCGGGGGGAGTGGATCGGCTGGCAGCCGACGCAGCTTCTGGGGCGGCATGTCTCGGGCTGTACGGTCGGCATCATCGGCATGGGCCGGATCGGCAAGGCCATCGCCCGGCGCTGCCATTTCGGCTTTGGCATGCAGGTCTTGTTTCACAACCGCTCGGTCGTTTCGTCGCTAGATTTTCCGGCCCGGCAGGTCGCCGATCTGGACGAGCTGCTGACGCAATCGGATTTCGCCGTCGTCGCCGTCCCCGGTGGCAGCGGCACCCGCCACATGATCGGCGCGCATGAGCTGGACCGGCTGGGGCCGCGATCCTTCATCATCAACATCGCCCGTGGCGACGTGATCGAAGAGGCGGCGCTGATCGACGCCTTGCAGCGCGGCCGCATCGCCGGGGCGGGGCTCGATGTCTATGAGTTTGAGCCCAAGGTCGCCCCCGCGCTGTCGGCGCTGGAAAACGTCACCCTGCTGCCGCATCTGGGCACCGCTGCCGAAGAGGTCCGCACCGCCATGGCCATGCGTGCATTCAACAATCTTGTCGCTTTCGCCGACGGGCATGGCTTGCCCGACCGGGTGAATTGATGGGGCCGGCAGAACGCGCCATGGCGCTGATCCGCGCGGGTATTGCTGCCGCCGATCCCGGCGCGGCGGTCGCGCGCGGCATGGCCGAAGTGCTGGCAAATCCGCCCGGTGCCGGTGGGCGCTGGCAGGTGATCGCCCTGGGCAAGGCCGCACGCGCCATGGCCGAGGCGGCGCTGGCCGCCCTGCCGGGGGCCGAGGCGCTGGTCGTCACCAATGCCGGCAATGACACGCCCCTGACCGGCGCGCGGGTCATGCGCGCAGGCCATCCCCAGCCCGATGCCGAGGGCGCCGCCGCCGCCGCCGAGGTGATCGCGCGGCTTGGCACGGCCGGCCCGCAGGACCGGGTTCTGGCGCTGATCTCGGGCGGTGGCTCGGCCATGCTGCCCGCCCCGGCCGAGGGCATGACGCTTTCTGACAAGCAGGCGGTGAACCGGCTGCTTCTGGCCTCGGGCGCCGATATTTCGCAGGTGAACCTGATCCGTCAGGGCCTGTCGCGGCTGAAGGGCGGCGGCTGGCTACGGCTTTCGGGCGCGCCGGTGACGGCGCTGATCCTGTCGGATGTGCCGGGGGACGACCTGCGGGTCATTGCTTCGGGGCCGACGGTGGCGCCTGTGGGCAGCCGGGCGCAGGCCGCCGATCTGGCGCGCGCGCTGGGGATCTGGGACCAGATGCCCGGGGCCGCCCGCGCCGCGCTGAGCCGCCCAGAGGATCGCCGAGCCCTGCCGCCGGGCCGCAATATCCTTGTCGGCTCGAACGGGATTTCGGTCGCGGCCATGCAGGCGGCGGGCGCCGATGCCGGGCCGATCCCGCTGGAGGGCGACGTGCAGGACTGCGCCGGGGCAATCTGGGCCCTTGCCGCCGGTCTGGCCCCCGGTCAGGCACTGGCCTTTGGCGGCGAAACCACCGTGAAGCTGGTCGGCGACGGCATGGGCGGGCGCAATCAGGAACTGGCCCTGCGGCTCGCGCTGCTGGCCGAGGCCCGGCCCGTGGGCTTTGACTGGGCCTTTGCCTCGGTCGGCAGCGACGGGCGCGATGGCCCGGGCGAGGCGGCGGGCGGGCTGGTCGGCCCGGCCACGCTGGCCGCGATCCGTGCCGGCGGCATCGACCCCATTGATGCGCTGTCGCGCAACGATTCCACCCCGGCGCTGGCAGTGGGCAAGGCGCTGGTGATGACCGGCGCCACCGGCACCAATGTCGCCGACCTTGCGGTGCTGGTCCGCGCCTGAGAGCCTATGACCGGCTGGGGCTTGACCCCGCCGCCCGGCCCTGCACAGCTAGGGCCGCAAGAGATCAGGCGGGATGCGATGCTTTACAGCTATGTCACTCAGGGCACGGGGGTCGCACCGCTGCCAAAGGATTCCGATCTGGCCGAGGCGATCTGGATCGACCTTTACCGGCCGCTGGAAGAGCAGGTGCAGGCCGTCGCGGCGCTGGGTTACGACATTCCGACCCTGGCCGATATGGAAGAGATCGAGATCTCGAACCGGCTTTATACCGACAAGGGCACCGTCTACATGACCGGCGTGCTGCCCGGCACGCTGCCTGATGGCACCAACCTTTCCATGCCGGTGACCTTCATCCTGAACGGCCAGCGGCTGGTCACCGTGCGCCATCACAACCCGCGCCCCTTCGAGACCTTTCCGACCCGCGCCGACCGTTCCAGCTGCGGCACCTCCAGCCCCGAGCGCATCTTTCTGGGTCTGATCTAGGAAATCATCGGCCGTCTGGCGGACCTCTCCGAAGGGGTCTCGAAAATGCTGGACACCGAGGCTGCGCAGGTCCTGCGCATGCCCGGCCAGCGCGGCGGCGATACGCTGCAGGAAGTGCTGGTCACCGTGGGCCAGCAGGCCGAGTTGATGAACCGCATCCGCATGGGGCTTTTGTCGCTGGACCGCATTCTGGTCTATCAGGCCGCCAATGCCGTGCGCGGACCCGACAGCGCCAAGCTGCGGCCGGCGCATGCGGCGCTGCAACGCGACATTCAGGCGCTTGAGGAACATGCGAGCTTTCTCAGCGGCCGCATCGGCATGACGGTCGATGCGACGATGGGGATGATCGGACTGATGCAGAACGACCGCGTGCGCAGCCTGTCGGTGGTCGCTGCCCTGTTCCTGCCGCCGACGCTGATCGCCAGCATCTACGGCATGAATTTCGAACATATGCCGATCCTCGAGCTGGAATGGGGCTTCCATCTGGCGCTGGGGATGATGGTTGGCTCGGTGGTGCTGACCGTGCTGGTCCTGAAATGGATGAAGTGGGACTAGCTGCGCAGGGGAATATCCTCGATCAGGTGAAAGAACCCGTTCTCGTCTTCGCCCATCAGCGCGGCCGAGGTGACGGGCATGGCCTCGGCGATCAGCGGCGCAAGGCCGGGTGCCAAGGCATCCCTCAGCGCCTCGGCCCGGGCGGGGGGCAGGGGGCCGCTCAGCGTCAGGTGATAGTGGAAAAGCTCCAGCACAAAGGGATAGCCCCAATGTTCCAGATGCCTGCGCGCCTGATCGGGCAGGGCGTCGGGGCGTCGGCGCTCATATTCCTGCGGGGTCAGGGGGGCGCGGAATTCATCCAGCCGCGTTACCAGCGATGATTCCAGCGCCAGCAGCTCCGGTGGCTGCTGGCGCGGACGCAGGCTGACAAAACCCCAGTCGGTGCGCAGCTCAAGCGCCAGCGTGAAGGGCGCAAGATGGTCGCATAGCAGTTGCAGCGCCAGCGCCAGATCCTCGGGCCGCCGCCCCTCGGCCAGCCGGAAGGGCGCCTTCAGCGTGGCGTGAAAACCATAGCGGCGCGGCACCTCGATCAGTGCCCCGGCCGGATCGGGCAGGCCCTCGGGGCGCGGGGGCGTGCTGCCCGTCCGCGCGTCCCAGCCCAGCCAGCCGGCGCCGAAATCCCCCAGCGCAGCGCCGGGCAGGTGATAGATCGCGTAGCGCCGGAACTGCATCCTGCCCCCTTGCCGATGTCGCATGGCCGCCTTGCCCCCCGCCATAGCAGAGCCTATTGAGGATCGACAGCCGCTTATCGGAGGCGCCATGCGCCAGACGCTTCGCTACATGACCTGGCCCTTCATCATCACCGGCCTTGGGCTGGTGCTGGCTGCGCTGATCGGCTGGCGCTATGACGGCGGGGCGGGGGCGCTGTCGTTTTTCCTGATCGCCGGGGTGCTGGCGGTGCTGGAAATCTCGCTTTCCTTCGACAATGCCATCGTCAATGCCAACAAGCTCAAGCAGATGACGCCGAAATGGCAGCGCCGTTTCCTGACATGGGGGATCCTCATCGCGGTCTTCGGCATGCGGGTGATCTTTCCGCTGATGGTGGTGGTGATCGCCGCGAAACTCGGCCCGTGGGAGGCGATGCGCCTTGCCGCCACCCAACCGCAGGAATATTCCCGCATCATCCACGAGGCGCATCTGCCGATCGCGGCCTTTGGCGGCTCGTTCCTGATGCTGGTGGCGCTGAACTATTTCTTTGACCAAAGCAAGGACGTGGACTGGATCGCCGGGATCGAGCGTTTCCTGCGCCGTCTGGGCGAGATCCGCGGCATGGAGATCGGCTTCGTGCTGATCTGCATGCTGGTGATCCTGGGCCAACTGCCCGAAGCCAAGGACCACAGCTTTGCCATCGCCGCGATCTGGGGGGTGCTGACCTATCTGGGCGTCGACATGCTGGGCCATGTGCTGGACAATTGGGGCGGCCGCTCCAGCCCCGCCGACATGGCGCGCGGCGGCCTTGGCGCCTTCCTCTACCTCGAGGTGCTGGACGCCTCGTTCAGCTTTGACGGGGTGATCGGTGCCTTTGCCCTGACCCAGAACCTGTTTCTGATCGCCATCGGGCTGGGCATCGGGGCGATGTATGTGCGCGCCATGACGGTGATGCTGGTCGAGCGCGGCACGCTTGCCGAATTCCGCTATCTGGAAAACGGCGCCTTCTGGTCGATCCTCGTCCTGTCGATCCTGATGTTCGCCCAAACCCTGCGCCCGATCCCCGAGGTCATCACCGGTCTTCTGGGCGCGGGCTTCATCGGCATGGCCTTCCTCAGCTCGCTGGCCTGGCGGCGCCAGAACGGCGACAGCGCCGAATAGCAAAAGCCGCACCCATTTCCGCGCGGCCCCTGCCATCTTCCATGTTCAAATATCCATGCCACCCGCGCCATTGGCCCGGGCGGCGCGAATTACACGAGCCGCCCCAAAGGCCGCGTCGCCAGATAGAGCCAGTCGCGCACCTCGGGGCCGACCAGCGGAGATATCTCGTCCCAGACCCGGGCGTGATAGCTATCCAGCCAGCCGATTTCCTCGCCCGAGAGCAAGCCCGGCTCGATCAGCCGCCGGTCCAGCGGCGCCAGCGTCAGCGTCTCGAAGCCCAGCATGTCGCGCCCGTCGGGGCTTTCGACCTCGCGCAGGACGATCAGATTTTCCAGCCGGATGCCAAAGGCACCCTCGCGGTAATAGCCCGGTTCATTCGACAGGATCATCCCCGGCCGCAGCGGAATATCCGACACGCGCGAGATCCGAACCGGCCCCTCATGCACCGACAGGCCGGCGCCGACGCCGTGCCCGGTGCCATGATCGAAGTCCATGCCCTCGGACCACAGGGGCGCGCGGGCCAGTGCATCGATATGCGCGCCGGCGACACCGCGCGGGAATTGCGCGCGCGATATTGCAATCATGCCCTGCAACACGCGGGTATAGGGCCTGCGCACGCCGATATCGTAATCGCGGCCCATCGGCAGGGTGCGGGTGATGTCGGTGGTGCCATTGTCATATTGGCCGCCGGAATCGACCAGCAGGATGTCGCCGGGCAGGATGCGGCGGTTGCTTTTCTCGGTCACGCGGTAATGCATGATGGCGCCATGCGGTCCGGCGCCGACGATGCTGTCAAAGCTGATGTCCAGAATGCCCCGCGCGACACGCAACTCCTCAAGCTTGCGGGTCACGTCGATCTCGGTCAGGGGCGCGGCGGCAAGACCGGGGGCCTGCGCGTCCAGCCAGCACAAAAGCTCGCTCACTGCCGCGCCGTCCTGCAGATGGGCCGCGCGCATGCCGGCGATCTCGGCGGGGTTCTTGCAGGCCTTGGGCATGATGACCGGGTCCCGCCCCTCGGCGATTTCGGTATCCATGCTTTCGACAAGCGCAAAGACCTGATCGGGGGCGGTGCCCGCATCCAGCCGCACCGGGCCCGAAAGATTGGTCAGGGCCGGGGTCAGGGCCTCAAGCGGCAGGATCTGCACCTCGTTTCCCAAGGCGGCCCGCACCTCACCCGGGAACTTGGCCGGGTTGGTGAAGACGGCGACATGGCCGTTTTCCTCGATGATGGCAAAACCCTGCACGACCGGGTTCTTGGGAATGTCGGCGCCGCGGATGTTCAACAGCCAGGAGAGCGAATCCGCTTGGGTCAGCACGGCGGCATGCTGGCCGGCCTTGCGCAGGTCAGCGGCGATGCGGGCGCGTTTTTCGGCCGCGGTCTCGCCCGCCAGCGCGTCGGGCCACAGCCGCACCGGCCCCACCGGCGCCTCGGGCTGGTCGGGCCAGATTGTATCGACCGGGTTTGTGGCCTGCGCGATCAGCGCGATGCCCGATCCCGTCAGCGCCTTTTCCAGCTCGGTGATTTCGCGGCGGGTATGCAGCCATGGGTCATAGCCGATGCGCCCGCCCTCGGGCAGGGCCTCGGCCAGCCAGATCGCGGGCTTGGTCTCGGGCCAGTTGACGGGGGTGAAATGGGCAAGATCCACCTCGGTCTTTACCTGCACGCGATAGCGGCCATCGACAAACACCCCGGCCTGATCGGGGGTGACGACGCAGAATCCGGCGCTGCCGGTAAAGCCGGTCAGCCATGCCAGCCGCGCATCGCGGCCCGAGACATACTCGCCCTGATGCGCATCCGCGCGCGGCACCATGAACCCGTCCAGATCGCGCCGTGCCAGTTCGCGGCGCAGATCGGCCAGTCGCGGCGGGTGGATTTCGGGCGAGGACTTGCTGTCAAAGCTTTGAAACATCGTCTTTCCGGGGTTCTGCGTCAAAAGATCAGGCGGTGCCGCGGCCAAGCACGCGGGCGGCCTCGGGCAGGCTGCGGGCCAGCCCGTCGGCCACCGCCTCGGCGCTGCGGCGATGGTGGAAATCCGTGGCAACCCGCGCCCGCGAAGCCGCGGCCAGCCGCTGGGCATAGGCCGGATCGGCGACAAGACCGGCGATCTCGGCGGCCATCACCTTGGGCTCTTCGGGCGGCACAAGGATCGCATCGCGCCCCGAGGTGATCAGCTCGTGATTGCCGCCGACATCGGTGACGACCACGGGCATTTCCATCGCCATCGCCTCCATGATCGCGACCGAGATCCCCTCGTTCAGGCTGGCCAGCGCGAAGATATGCGCGGCCTCAAGCCCGTCGCGGACGCGGGTCTCACTGACCGCACCCAAAAGCGTGACGGCATCATTCAGCCCTTTGGCGTCGATCAGCGCCTGCAATTGCCGGTGATATCCCGAGCCGCCCTGTTCGTCCTCGCCAGCGATTTCCAGCCGGGCGTCGATACCCTGGTCACGCAGGATGCTGATGCTTTCGATCAGGTGGTCATGGCCTTTCACAGCATTCAGCCGCCCGCAGCTGAAGATGCGGACCGGCCCGCCCGGGGCCGGGGGCTGCCAGGGGCTGCTGCGTTTGATCTGCTCCAGATCCACGCCCATCGGGGCGATATTGATGATCTCGGGCGCGTCGCCGGCCAGTTCGCGATCGACCACCCCCGCGAGCAGGCGCGAGATGATGGTGGCGAAACGGGCATGGCGCCATTTCTGGCGCTGGTTCGGGCCGTAGCCTTCCAGCGTCGGGCCGTGCAGGGTCAGGCTGTAACTGGGTCCGCCAAGCCGTTCGGCCAGCATGGCGATATTGGCGCTGTCGGCGCAGGAATGGACATGGACATGGCTCCAGCCCTGTTCGCGGGCGATGCGTTTCAGCCGCGCGCCCATGCCCAGCAGCGCCAGCATCCTTGCCCGGCCCTTGACCCCGCCCGAGGTCTCGGCGGTCAGCGCCGCGCTTAAGCCCCGCGCCCAGCCCGCAGGCCCCGCGCGCAGGAATTCCGTCGCCATTCCCAGCCCCTCGCCGCGCAGGGGCAGCAGATAGCGGGTCCGGGCCTGCGCATCCGCAGCCCAGCTATGCGAGGCGACCGCGCGCGGCGGTGGCCGGGTCGAAATCAGGTCGGCCTCGATCCCCAGTTCGGCCAGCGCCTGCCGCTCGCGCCACAGGAAGATATGGGTCTGGCCCGGAAACTCGGGAATGAAAAAGCCAATGCGCAGCACGAAATGCCCTTTGTCTGCGGGATGCCCGCACCCCGCTTCGCCAAAATTGGTGACACGGAGCGGGGGCGGAAATCAAGCGATCCGAAAGGACAGGCTTAACCCGTCCGCCGCATGTTCATGGCGCGGGCGCGCTTTCTGGGATCGGCCTCGAACAGGGCGGCAAGCTGTTCGGTCATGGCGCCGGCCAGCTGTTCGGCATCGGTGATCGTCACCGCGCGCTGGTAATAGCGGGTCACGTCATGGCCGATGCCGATGGCCAGCAGTTCGACCTGCCGTTTCCGCTCGATCATGGCGATCACGTCGCGCAGGTGCTTTTCCAGAAAATTCGCCGGATTGACCGACAGCGTGGAATCGTCGACCGGCGCGCCGTCGGAAATGACCATCAGGATGCGGCGCTGTTCGGGGCGGCGGGTCAGCCGCCGATGCGCCCATTCCAGCGCCTCGCCGTCGATGTTTTCCTTCAGTAGGCCCTCTTTCATCATCAGGCCCAGATTGGGGCGCACCCGCCGCCATGGCGCGTCGGCGCCCTTGTAGATGATATGGCGCAGGTCGTTCAGGCGGCCGGGATGGGCGGGGCGGCCATTGGCCAGCCATTTCTCGCGCGATTGGCCGCCTTTCCAGGCACGGGTGGTAAAGCCAAGGATCTCGACCTTGACCTGCGACCGTTCCAGCGTGCGCGCCAGCACATCGGCGCAGATCGCGGCAATCGAGATCGGGCGTCCGCGCATCGAGCCGGAATTGTCCAGCAGGAGCGTCACCACCGTGTCGCGGAACTCGGTGTCCTTTTCGACCTTGAAGCTCAGCGGAGTGGTCGGGTTCGCGACCACGCGGGCAAGGCGTCCGGCGTCCAGAACGCCCTCTTCCTTGTCGAATTCCCAGCTGCGGTTCTGCTGCGCCTGCAGGCGGCGCTGCAGCTTGTTGGCCAGCCGGCTGACGGCGCCGCGCAAAGGCTCAAGCTGCTTGTCCAGATAGGCGCGCAGGCGTTCCAGTTCGGCCACATCGGCCAGATCCTCGGCGCGGATTTCCTCGTCGAATTCCTGCGCATAGACCTTGTAATCGGCGCTGGCATCGCTGACCGGAGGCGGCAGGTCGGGCGGGCTTTCCGCCTCGGTCATCTCGGCCTCGTCGGCCAGTTCCTCGTCGGACTGGTCGTCCATGCTGACCTGGGCCTGACGTTCCTCTTGCGTCTGGTCCTGCGTGCGTTCGGGGGATGCCTCGGCATCCTCGTCCTCGTTCTGGTCGCGGGACTGGTTGTCGCCGGCCTCTTCGTCCTGCTCGGCATTGTCTTCGGAGTCGTCGTCCTGCGGCTCGTCCGGGTCCTCGCCCAACTGGTCGCCGTAACCCAGATCGGCGATGACCTTGCGCGCCAGCCGCGCGAAGGCCGCCTGATCGGCCAGAACCTCGTTCACATGCTCCAGATCGGCGCCGGCCTGCTCCTCGACAAAGGGCCGCCACAGGTCGGCGACATGCTGGGCCGCCGGGGGCAGCGGCCGCCCCGAGGCCTTCTGCCGCAAGAGATAGCCTGCCGCGACGGCCAAGGGCGCGTCGGCAGGGGACTTGATCTGGCCGTAGCCCTTGCGCTCGGCCTCATGGCCGATCTTGACGTCGATATTGCTGAGCGCGCCGGGCATGTCGCGGGCGCCAAGCGCCTCGCAGCGGGCGGTCTCCATCGCTTCATAGAGGTCGCGCGCCATCGGGCCGGGCGGGGCGTATTTCGCATGCGTCCCGGCATCGTGGTGGCGCAGCTTCATCGCCAGCGCATCGGCGGTGCCGCGTGCTAGCAGCACCTCGTCGCGGGTCATGCGGCGGCTGACCTGCGGCAGGCGCATGGTGTCGCCCGTCACCCCCGAAGGGTCGGCGGTAAAGGTCACGTTCAGCTCGTGATCCTCGGCCATGGCGCGGGTGGCCTCGGCCAGGGCCTTTTTGAACGGATCGGCGGGGTTATCGGATTTGTTCATCACCACCTACATAGAGCATCACGGGCCGGCTGCGGCAAGGGGATGCCACGCTATCCAAAGACCGACCAGCCCATTTTCCGGGCCAGTTTTTCGGCGGCCACGGTGCCGGCCTGCGAGTTGCCATAGGCGTTCAGCCCCGGCGACCAGATCCCGATCGAGGCGAGGCCCGGCGCGATCAGCAGGATGCCGCCGCCGACGCCGCTTTTCCCGGGCAGGCCGACGCGAAAGGCGAAATCGCCCGAGCCGTCGTAATGCCCGCAGGTCATCATCAGCGCGTTCAGCCGCCGGGCCTTTTGCGGGGTCAGAAGGCGCGGCGCGCCGGGCAGGCCGGCGATGCTGCGCCCGGCGCGGGCCAGCTGTTCGCAGGTCAGTTCGATGGCGCATTGGTGGAAATAGGTGCCCAGCACATAATCCACCGGGTTCTTGAGATTGCCGAATGATTTCAAATAATTCGCCAGCGCGGCATTGCGAAAGCCGGTCTCGGCCTCGGACTGGGCGACGAACTTGTCGATATGGATGTCGGCATCACCCGTCGCGGCGGCAAGAAAGCCAAGGATCTCTGACAGTGCATCGCGGGGGCTGCGGCCGGTCAGCAGCTCATCGGTGGTGACCAGCGCGCCGGCATTGATGAAGGGATTGCGTGGCCGGCCCTTTTCAAGTTCCAGCAGCAGGATCGAGTCAAACCGCGACCCCGAGGGCTCGCGCCCGACCCGCGTCCAGATCTGTTCGCCAATGCGGCCCAGCACGCAGGCCAGCGAAAACACCTTGGAGACCGACTGGATCGAAAAGCGCTTTTGCGCATCCCCCGCCGTCACCATCGAGCCATCGGCCAGCGCCACGGCGATCCCGAATTGCGCCGGATCGACACGGGCGAGTTCGGGGATGTAATCGGCGACCTTGCCCCAATCCGCCATGGCGCGGATGTCGCGGTCAAGCTGGGGCAGGAAATCGGCCAGTTCCGTCGCCATTGCGCTGTCTCGGTGAAAGAGGGTTTTCCCTGCGGTTCAGATCATGCGTCAGATGAGGGGGCGGAACGGATCGAGCGGGTTGCCGGCGGGTTTCATGACGCCCCCTATTTGATCGTAAGGCGGACATAGAGCTGATCACCCACCTGAAAGGCGGGTGCGCCCCCATCCATGACCTTGCCATCCCAATGTTTGTTGAGGGTCGTGTGTGCGTCATCTTTCCCGGATACCGGGAAGACCGCATATTTTCCCGCCCGTGCAACAATGATCTGATCCCGTTTCGCCGCCGACTTGAAGGCCGCCGGGTAGGATTTGCTGAGATCCACAGACGGATCGACGCGAAGCGTCGAGAGGAACAGTTCCGGATTTTTGGCAATGACAGTGGTGCCGCCGCACAGATCCTTGCCCTGTATTCCGCCTTTGGGCAGCGGAGGCCATACTGAGATGCTACCATTGTCAACAATCATCATCGCAAGAAACTGCTGATCGGGTAGCGTGGCGATCTGAACGGTCTCGCCGCCGGGCAGTTTTCCGCGCTGGTTTGCGGCCGGCAGGCTGCATCCCTTGGGGGCAGCAAGCGCCGCTCCTGCCGCCAAAACCATATGGAGCGCCAGGGCACCGGCAATGAAATTTCTCAAAATGGTCTCCTGCCTTGATATTTGTTGAGCTGACCAACTATGCCCTGCCGGGATGATGGCGCGTTTCGCTCTGGCCCTTGTCACCCCGCCTTGACCGCCGCGCTTTCGGGCAGTTCCTCGTCGAACAGGCGCTGATAGAACTCGGCCACGGTCTGGCGCTCAAGCTCGTCGCATTTGTTCAGGAAGGTCAGGCGGAAGGCATAGCCGACATTGTTGTCGAAGATGCGCGCGTTCTGCGCCCATGAAATCACCGTGCGCGGCGACATCACCGTCGACAGGTCGCCCTGCATGAAGGCCGTGCGCGTCAGATCGGCCAGCGTCACCATCTGGCTGATGACCTTGCGGCCCTTTTCGGTGTTGTAGTTCGGGTTCTTGGCCAGAACGATGGCGGCCTCGGCGTCGTGGGACAGATAGTTCAGCGTCGAGACCAGCGACCAGCGGTCCATCTGGCCCTGGTTGATCTGCTGGGTGCCGTGATAAAGCCCGGTCGTGTCGCCCAGACCCACGGTATTCGCGGTCGCGAACAGCCGGAAATAGGGGTTCGGGGTGATGACCTCGTTCTGGTCCAGCAGCGTCAGCTTGCCATCCGCCTCCAGCACGCGCTGGATGACGAACATCACGTCGGCGCGGCCGGCGTCATATTCGTCAAAGACGATGGCGGTGGGGTTGCGCAGCGCCCAGGGCAGGATGCCTTCGTGGAACACCGTGACCTGCTTGCCGTCCACCAGCTTGATCGCGTCCTTGCCGATCAGGTCGATCCGGCTGACATGGCTGTCAAGGTTCACGCGCACGCAGGGCCAGTTCAGCCGCGCGGCGACCTGCTCGATATGGGTCGATTTCCCGGTGCCGTGATAGCCCTGGATCATCACCCGGCGGTTATAGGCAAAGCCCGCAAGGATCGCCAAGGTGGTGTCGGGATCGAATTTATAGGTGCTGTCGATCTCGGGCACGCGGTCGGATCGTTCGGCAAAGCCCTTGACCTTCATGTCGCTGTCGAGACCAAAGACCTCGCGCAGGTCGATTTCCTCGGTCGGTTTCGCGTGTTGATCCAGCATCGGGCGGCCCTTTCGATTGTCCTGTGCTTGATGAATGATTCGCCGTTCGGGTGCAAGCGCGCGGGCCGCAAACCCTTGCCCGGAACGCCGTTTTGCGGCAACGAGGGCAGGGAAACGGTAAGGAATGACAAGATGAGCGGATTGCTGGCGCTGCTGGACGACGTGGCGGGAATTGCCAAGATCGCGGCGGCCTCGGTCGACGATGTGGCGGGGCAGGCGGTCAAGGCCAGCGCCAAGGCGGCGGGGGCGGTGATCGACGACGCGGCGGTGACGCCGAAATATGTCCATGGCTTTTCGGCGGCGCGCGAAGTGCCCATCGTCATGAAGATCGCGCGCGGCTCGCTCTTCAACAAGCTGGTGATCCTCTTGCCGATCGCGCTGCTTCTGTCGGCCTTTGCGCCATGGGCGATTGCGCCTTTGCTGATGATCGGCGGTGCCTATCTGTGCTTTGAGGGCGCCGAAAAGGTCTGGCACGCGCTGGCCCATGACCATGGCAACGACCCGCATCTGACCCAGACCGCCGAGGGCGGCGCCGGGCTTGAGGAAGAGCGCGTCAAGGGTGCGATCAAGACCGACTTCATCCTGTCGGCCGAGATCATGACCATCGCCCTCGCCGCCATCCCGGCCGAGGACCCGCTGTGGATGAAGGCGCTGATCCTGGTCGTGGTCGCCTTTGGCATCACGGCGGCGGTCTATGGCTTTGTGGCGCTGATCGTGAAGGCCGACGATTTCGGCCTGCATCTGGCCGAGCGCGGCGGCCCGCTGGGCGCGCTGGGGCGCGGCATCGTGCATTTCATGCCGCCCTTCATGAAGGTGCTGACGGTGGTGGGCACCGCCGCCATGATCTGGGTCGGCGGCCAGATCGTCATCCATGGCATGCACGAGCTGGGCCAGCACCAGCCCTATGAATGGATCCACCACGCGGCCGAGGCCGCTGCCCATGCCGTGCCGCAGGCGGCCGGTCTGGTGAACTGGGCGGTGACGGCCTTCTTTGACGGGGTGTTCGGGTTGATGCTTGGCCTGATCCTGATCCCGGTCGCGAACTATGTCGTCTCGCCGCTGATCGGGGCGGTCAAGGGGCTGTTCGGCGCCAGGGCCTGAGCCCTTCAGCCGTGTTCCTCGGCCGCGGTGGCGGCCAGGGCGGCATTCAGGGCGCGCAGCGCATCGACATGGTAAAGCGCGCCAAGGATTTCTGGCGCGCTTTCATTTTCGCCGGCATGGATGACCGGCAGAAACGCCGCGCCCTCGGCGTCGAAACGGCGCAGCGCCTGATCCAGCGTGGTGCTGTCGGCAATGCCCTGTCCGGCGGCGACCATATTGCGCATGAGGTCGGGCGAGGGGGCGTCCCGCGCACCCAGGGCCCGCATCACCGCCGTGACCCGCATCTTTTGAGGCAGCCAGACCTGCGGCCCCTCGGCGATGCGGATGCCGCGCCGTTCCAGCTGCGTCAGGAAGAACGAGCGATGCACCAGCCGTGAGGCCAGCGCCGACGAGAGCGACACCGAGGTCATCACCGCGATCCCGGTCTGCCAATGGCCGGTCATCTCGAAGATGATCATCGCGGTCGAGATCGGCGCCCCCAGCACCGCCGCGCCGACCGCGCCCATGCCGGCCAGCGCGTAAAGGCTGTGGCTGCCGGAATATTCGGGCGCGACGGCGGTGGCGATGATGCCAAAGGCCAGCCCTGTCAGCGCGCCCATGACCAGTGCGGGCGAAAAGACGCCGCCGCCCATGCGCCCGCCCAGCGTGATCGCCACCGCGAAGGCCTTGACCAGCGCAAAGATCACCACCGTCCACAGGTCCAGATTGCCCTTGAGCGCGGCGGCGGTCGTCTCGTAGCCGACGCCGATGATATGGGGAAATGGGATGGCGATCAGCCCCAGAAGCGCGCCGGCCAGCGTCGGACGCAGCCAGCGCGGCCAGCCGGTGCGGGCCATGACGCGGTTGCCGATGGTCTCGGCGCGAAAGATCGCGGCCATCATCGCCGCCGCGACCAGCGCGCAGATCAACCCCAGCAGCATGAAGGCCGGCAACTCGATATAAAGGCCAAAGTTGCCGGTGGTGGGCAGGTCGAACTCGGTCAACCCGCCATAGCGCAACCGGTTGATGACGGTGCCGGCGACGGCGGCAATCGCGATGGGCGCAAAGGCGCGGCTGGCGAAATGGCGCAGGACCACCTCATGCGCAAACAGCGCGCCGGCGATGGGGGCGTTGAAGCTGGCGGCGACGGCGCCTGCGACCGCGCAGCCCAGCAGCTCGCGCCCGGTCACGGCGCTGGCGTTGATGCGGTTCGCGACATAGGTCGAGATGACGCCCGCCAGATGCACGACCGGCCCCTCGCGCCCCGAGGACCCGCCCGTGCCCAGCGTGATGATCGACGCCGCGGCCGAGGCCCAGCCTTCGCGGGTCTCGACCCGGCCCCCTTCGAGTGCGGCGCCTTCGATCACGTCCGAGACGGCGCGCACCCGCCCGTCCGGGGTGAAACGATCCAGGATCAGCCCGACGACAAACCCGCCGATGATCGGCACGATCAGCACCCACCACCACGGCAAGCCCCCTGCGACCGAGGCCATGGTCATGTCGTCAGTGCCGTAGATCAGCGTTTGCAGTGCCCCGATTCCCAGCCGAAAGATCAGCGCCGCCAGCCCCGCGCAAATGCCGATCAACAGGGCGATGATCCAGAATTCGACCTGACCGGGGCCGCGCGTGACCAGCACCTGCCAGCCATGCGCGATATGGCGGCGCAGATGCCGCCAGCCCTGCCGGCCCCAGCCCTTGGAGGTTGCGTTCCGCATGCCCGTCATACCCCCGAACGGACCACAAAGCCGGGCCTGCGTCCAGCCGCCGCGCTTGCCTTTGGGGCAGGGCCGGGAATATGCAATCTTCAAACCAACAGCAGGAGACCCGCCATGCCGATTCCCGCTCCGGCGCAGGACGCCCTTGCCGCGCTTCTGGGGGCGCGCTTCTCGACCAGCGTGGCCGATCGCGATCTGCACGGCCAGTCCGAGACCTTTCACACCGCCCCGCCGCCCGATGCGGTGGCATGGCCCGTTTCGACCGACGAGGTGTCGAAGACGCTGGCGATCTGTCACGCCCATGGCGTGCCGGTGATCGGCTGGGGCACCGGCACCTCGCTCGAGGGGCACGCGCTGGCCACCCATGGCGGGCTGGTCGTCGATCTGATGAAGATGGACCGCGTGCTTGAGGTCCGGGCCGAGGACATGCAGGCCAGCATCCAGCCCGGCGTCACGCGCGAGGCGCTGAACACCGAACTGCGCGCCACGGGGCTGTTCTTTCCGGTCGATCCGGGCGCCAATGCCAGCCTTGGCGGCATGGCCGCGACGCGCGCCAGCGGCACCACCGCCGTGCGCTACGGCACCATGCGCGACAATGTGCTGGCGCTTGAGGTGGTGCTGGCCGACGGCACCGTGATCCGCACCGGCACGCGGGCGGCGAAATCCAGCGCGGGTTACGACCTGACCGGGCTGTTCGTCGGATCCGAGGGCACGCTGGGCATCATCACCGAACTGACCCTGCGCCTGCATGGCCAGCCCGAAGAGGTGGCCTCGGCCGTTTGCGGGTTCCCGACGCTGGATCAGGCCGTCGAATGCGTGACCGCGACGATCCAGTCGGGCATTCCGATGGCGCGGATCGAATTCGTCGATGGCGAGGCGGCGCGCGCCTTCAACCAATATGCCGGCACCCATCTGCACGAAGGCCCGCATCTGATGGTCGAGTTTCACGGCTCGCCCGCCACGGTCAAGGACGATGCCGAGCGTTTCGGCGAGCTTGCGGCCGATTTCGGCGGCACCGGCTTTGACTGGGCGACCACGCCCGAGGACCGCGCCGCGCTGTGGAGGATGCGCCACGGCGCCTATCGCGCCTGCCTTGCGCTGCGCCCGGGCGCGACGGCGGTGGTGACGGATGTCTGCGTGCCGATGTCGCATCTGCCCGCCGCCGTGGCCGCCGCCGCTGCCGATATCAAGGCCTCCGGTCTGGTCGGCCCGATGGTCGGCCATGTCGGTGACGGCAATTTTCATTCGCAGCTGCTGATCATGCCGGGCAATGCCGAGGAACTCGCTGCCGCCAAGGGCATCGCCACCCGCATGGCCGAGCGCGCGCTGGCCGTCGGCGGCACCATCACCGGCGAGCATGGCGTCGGCGTGGGCAAGCGCCCGCTGATGCGCGCCCAGCACGGCGCGGCGATTGGCGTCATGGCGGCGATCAAGGCGGCTCTGGACCCGACGGGGATCATGAACCCGGGCAAGATGCTGCCCGATATGAACTGAGGGCATGGGCCTGCATCCACAGCGCCGGCATCCGGAAAATATCGCCGCGGCGTTTGTCGTCGCGCCGATGCGCGAACGCGTCTGAGCCGATCCGCGCGTCATGCGCGCGCGCTTCGATGCGACGGTTGAAACCGTGGTGGCGGGCGCAAACGCCTATGTTCCGCGCGTCATGCGCGCGCGCTTCGATGCGACCGGGGGCAGGCAATGACGCGGGTGTCGTTCAGCCGATCGGCGGGATGGCGTAGATCACCCCGTCATATTTCTGCGTCCGGTAGCGGCCGATGATGGTGCCGCCAAGCTTTTCGGCGATGCGGCGGCTGGGGCGGTTCTCGACGGCGACCGGATAGCGGAAATAGGGCGGCGCATAGCGGGCCGTGGCGCGGCGGATCAGCGCCACCACCATGTCATGGCCGTGGCCCTGACCCTGCGCCTCGTCCCGCAGCCAGATGCCGATCTCGGGATGGCCGCTGGGGATGTCATGCAGGCCCAGAAGGCCCAGGAATTCGTCCGTCTCGGGCAGGCGGGCGGTGAAATGCAGGTCGGTTCCCGCCCGCGCCGCCTTGATCCAGCCCTCCCAGACCGGGTGGAATTCATGGATGGTCTGCGGCGGATCCCAGGCCAGATAGCGGGTCAGGCGGTCGGTGATGCAGGCAAAGGCCTCGGGCGCGTCGGCAGGGGTAAAGGGGCGCAAGATGACGCGATGTGTCTGAAGATGCTCCATCAAAATCCTTGCCGATCTGAACTTTGCCGATCCTGACAAATTCGTGATGGTCACGCCAGCGTGACTTTGCACGCGTGCTTTGCGATAAGTTAACAAAGCGCCCGCATAAGGGCGCATGGGCAGAGGGCAGTAATGAGAATTCTGAACAGGTTTCTGATGGTGGTGACGCTGGCCGCGCTGGCGGCCTGCGGCGGCGGTGGTCATCGCGGCGGACCGGCGGTGATGGTCGGGCAGGGCTCGGGGCCGCAATTTGGCGACAGCGCGCCCCATGCTTGGGTCGGCGGGCATCCCTATGACCATCCGGTGCATGGCATCGACATCTCGCGCTATCAGGGCGATATCAACTGGAACCGGGTGCGCAGCTCGGGCGTCAGCTTCGCCTTCATCAAGGCGACCGAGGGGGGCGACCATGCCGACCCGAATTTCCGCCGCTATTGGCACGAGGCGGCGCAGGCCCGCATTCCGCGCGGCGCCTATCACTATTTCTACTTCTGCCGCTCGGGCGCGCAGCAGGCGGCATGGTTCATCGCCAATGTCCCGCGCGAACGCGGCGCGCTGCCGCCGGTGATCGACCTGGAATGGACGGTCTCGAAGACCTGCCCGCGCCGCCCGCCAAGCTGGGAGGTCCTGCGCGAGGCCAAGATCTTCAAGGATATCCTGCACCGCCATTACGGACAGCGCCCGATCATCTATACCACGGTCGATTTCTACCGTGACAATGACCTGCGCCGCTGGCCCGAAGAGTTCTGGCTGCGTTCGGTCGCGGGCCATCCGCGCCATGTCTATCCGGGCCAGCGCTATACCTTCTGGCAATATACCGGCACGGGCCGGGTGCCGGGCATCGGCGGCGACGTCGATCTGAACGTATTCGCCGGTTCGCCGGGCGAGTGGCGGGCATGGCTGAACGGGCGCATGCAGTAAATCGCGGCCTGCTCTGGGCCGAGTTCGCGGCGCTCTATATCGGGGCGCCGCTGGGCATTGCGCTGTTCATGCCCGGCAATCTGCTGTTTCCGGCGCTGGCTGTCTTCAGCCTTGCCGGAATGGCACTGCTGTGGCGGACGGGCGGGTTCGACTGGCGCAGCCTCGTGCGGGGCTGGCGGCAGATCCCGGTCTGGCAGGTCGTGCTGTTCGGGCTGATCGTCGGGCTGGCCGGCTGGGCGATCATCCAGATCACACGGCCCGAATATGTCCGCCCGCTGACGCCGGCGCGGCTGCGTTTTCTGGGGGTGATCTGGCTGCTTTACCCGATCCTGTCGGCGCTGCCGCAAGAGCTGATCTTCCGGCCGCTGTTCTTTCACCGCTTTGGCAGCCTGTTTCCCGACCGCAGCACGGCGGTCGCGGTCAATGCCTTTGTCTTTTCCTTCGCGCATCTGATGTATTGGTCCATCGTGGTCGCCGTCCTGACCCTGATCGGGGGCTGGATATTTGCCCGCGCCTATCTGATCCGGGGGTTCCCCTCGGCGTGGATCCTGCACGGGATCGCGGGGAACATGCTGTTCAGCGTCGGCATGGGGGCCTATTTCTGGTCGGGCGCGGTGGTGCGCCCCTTCTAGATCGCTTGACTTCCCCGGCGTGGCGCGTTTGATGCGTCCGCTGATAGCAAGGGGAAAAGTGATGAGCGCCTATCGCAGCCATACCTGCGGCGAGTTGACCGCCGCCAGCGCCGGAACCGAGGTCCGTCTGTCGGGCTGGGTCCACCGCGTCCGCGACCATGGCGGGGTGCTGTTCATCGACCTGCGCGACCATTACGGCATCACTCAGGTCATCGCCGACAGTGACAGCCCGGCCTTTGCCGCGCTGGAAAAGCTGCGCGCCGAAACCGTGATCCGCATCGATGGCCGCGTCAAGCTGCGCGATGCGTCGCTGATCAACCCCAAGCTGCCCACCGGCGAGATCGAGGTCTATGCCACCGATACTGAGGTGCTTGGCCCCTCGGACGATCTGCCGCTGCCGGTCTTTGGCGATCAGGACTATCCCGAGGAAACCCGTCTGGCCTACCGCTTCCTCGATCTGCGCCGCGACAGCCTGCACAACAACATCATGCTGCGCTCCAAGGTCGTGCGTTCGATCCGCAACCGTATGTGGGATCAGGGTTTTACCGAATTCCAGACCCCGATCATCACCGCATCCAGCCCCGAAGGGGCGCGCGACTTTCTGGTCCCCTCGCGCCTGCATCCGGGCAAGTTCTATGCGCTGCCGCAGGCGCCGCAGCAGTTCAAGCAGCTGATCATGGTGGCGGGCTTTGACAAGTATTTCCAGATCGCGCCCTGTTTCCGCGACGAGGATCCCCGCGCCGACCGCAGCCCGACCGATTTCTATCAGCTTGACCTTGAGATGTCCTTTGTCGAGCAGGAGGATGTCTTCAACACCGTCCAGCCGGTCATTCAGGGCCTGTTCGAGGAATTCGGCAATGGCCGCCCGGTCGATGCGGACTGGCCGCGCATCCCCTATGCGGAATCGATGCTGAAATATGGCAGCGACAAGCCCGATCTGCGCAACCCGATCGAGATGCAGGTCGTCAGCGAGCATTTCCGCGGCTCGGGCTTTGGCATCTTTGCCAAACTGCTGGAACAAGAGGGCACCGAGGTTCGCGCCATCCCCGCGCCGACCGGCGGCTCTCGCAAGTTCGCCGACCGCATGAACGCATTCGCCCAGCAACAGGGCCTACCCGGCATGGGCTATATCTTCTGGCGCGAGGCTGGACACAAGCTATCGGCTGAAGAGGCCACTGCGAGAGCAGCTGAGATCGCCGATCTTGAGCCCTCACACTATCGCAATCTTGCTTGGCAAATTTGGTTTCAGGATTCCCCAGAGGAAGGATATTGGAGTGACGTCCTGGAAGGGCTCAGCCAAGCCGTCGAAGAAGGAAATGAAGAGCTTGAGAGGCTTTGTCGAGGTATGCTCGGATCGGGAATAGAGCCTGCTGGCCCGATCGCAAAAGCGCTGGGGCCGCTGGCAACGGAGAAACTCCGCATCCAGCTTGGTCTGGGTGAGGGCGATGCGGTCTTCTTCCTTGGCGGCAAGCCCGAAAGCTTCGAGGCCGTCGCCGGCCGCGCCCGCAACGAGATCGGCCGCGAACTGGGTCTGACCGACGAGAACCAGTTCAAATTCGCCTGGATCGTCGATTTCCCGATGTATGAGAAATCCGACGAGGGCAAGATCGACTTTTCGCACAACCCCTTCAGCATGCCGCAGGGGGGCCTGGATGCGCTGTCGGGCGATCCGCTGGCGGTCAAGGGCTATCAGTATGATCTGGCCTGCAACGGCTATGAGCTGATCTCGGGCGCGATCCGCAACCATCGCCCCGACATCATGTTCAAGGCCTTCGAGCTGGCCGGTTACGGCCATGACGAGGTCGAAAAGCGTTTTGGCGGCATGGTCAAGGCGTTCCGCTATGGCGCGCCGCCCCACGGTGGCTGTGCGGCGGGGATCGACCGCATCGTCATGCTGCTGGCGGATGAGCAGAACATCCGCGAGGTCATCATGTTCCCGATGAACCAGCGCGCCGAGGACCTGATGATGGGCGCGCCCTCCGAGCCGACGAACGAGCAGCTGCGCGATCTGCGCCTGCGGGTTCTGCCGAAAGAGTAAGGCTGCCGCCCTCGGCGGGGCCTTGCCGTTTCGCGGCATTTGAAGAAAGCGTGATCTGACGCGGCACGCGGATCGTGGCATAAGGTCGCCCGGGGCGCATGGCGCCCCGCCGTGAAAGGTGCCCGCATGTCCTTTGGTTTTCCCGAGCTTGCCGCGATCAGGCTGGGCTATGGCCTGTCGCCCCTGATGCCGCCCCCCGCCGATGTCGGGGCGGTGCTGGCCAGTGTCGACACCGCCGGTCCCGGGCCCGAGGCCGTCAGCACCGACGACGCCAGGGAGATGTCGCTGCGCCTGCGCGAGATGGGCGAGGCCAGCAAGACCGCAGGCGAGGCCGCCGCCGAGGAATACCGCGCCTTTGGCCGCATGCTCAGCCGGATGATGCTGACCGACCTGCAGCGCCGCATCGCGCGCGCGGTGGACGATCCGGTGGGATTTGGCGAAAGGCTGGTGCAGTTCTGGTCCGATCACTTCACCACCCGCCCCCTTGGCGCGGCGGTGCAGCCGCTGGGGCTGGCCTTTGTCGACGAGGCGATCCGCCCGCATGTGAATGGCCGTTTCGAGGACATGTTCTTCGCCGCCGACACCCATCCGATGATGCTGGTCTATCTGAACCAGAATGAAAGCCGCGGGCCGAATTCGACCTTTGCGAAAAAGCGCAAGGCCAAGGGCTTCGGCCTGAACGAGAACCTCGCCCGCGAGGCGCTGGAACTGCATTCGATGGGCGTCGGCGCCCCCTATGCCCAGAAGGACGTGCGCGAACTGGCCGAGCTGCTGACCGGCCTGACCTATAGCCGCGAGCAGGGCTTTGCCTATCGCCCGCAGATGGCCGAGCCGGGGGCCGAGACGGTGCTGGGCAAAAGCTATGGCGGGGGCAAGCGCGACGGGCTGGAGGCGATCCGCGCGGCGCTGACCGATATCGCGCGCCGGCCCGAGACCGCGCAATATGTCGCGCGCAAGCTGGCGGTGCATTTCGTCTCGGACGATCCACCCGAGGATCTGGTGCAGGCGATGACGGCGGTCTGGCGCGACTCGCAGGGCGATCTGCCGCAGGTCTATCGGGTGCTGGTCACCCATCCGGCGCTGGCCGACACGCTGCGCCAGAAGGTGCGCCAGCCCTATGACCTGCTGGTCGCCGGGTTCCGCGCGCTTGGCGTCTCCGGGGCACAGATCGCGGGGCTGGAGCATCCGCTGAACGCGCGCATGACCTTTGACCCGATGAACGGCATGGGCCAGCCCTGGGGGCGACAAGCCGGTCCCGACGGTTGGCCCGAAGAGGCCGAGGCCTGGATCGCGCCACAACAGCTGGCGGCGCGCATCAACTGGTCGCTGAGCATGCCGCGCCGGATGCTTGAACAGTTGCCGGACCCGCGCGAGTTGATGCAGGCAAGCCTGGGCGGCACGCAATCGGCGGCACTGGCCTGGGCCGTGCCCAAGGCCGAAAGCGCCGCCGAAGGCGTGGCGCTGATCCTGGCCTCCAGCGATTTCAACCGCCGATAGGAGAGGGCCGATGCCGAACCTGAACCTGAACCGCCGGTTCTTCCTGAAAAGTGCCGCGCTGATCGGTTGCTCGGCGGCGGCGCATCCGCTGATGAGCTCGATGACCTTCGCGGCGCTGCCCGGTGACAACCGGCTGGTCGTCATCATCTTGCGCGGGGCGATGGACGGGCTCGACGCCATCCAGCCCTATGGCGACCCGATGCTGCGCAAGCTGCGCAGCAAGCTGTCGCTTGGTCCGCAAAATGGCGCCGCCGATCTGGACGGCTTCTACGCGCTGCATCCGCAGCTGCTGCCGCTGCTGCCGCTGTGGCAAAAGGGCGAGCTGGCCTTTGCCCATGCGGTCTCGACCCCTTACCGCGACAAGCGCAGCCATTTCGACGGTCAGGACCTGCTGGAGGCGGGGACCGGCGATGACCTGCCCGTGGACCGGCGCATCGGCGGCTGGCTGAACCGGCTCTTGCAGGCCATTCCCGGCAGTACCGCCGAAACCGCCTATTCCGTGGGCGTCGAGCAGATGAAGATCCTTTCGGGGGCGGCGGCACATCTGAGCTGGGCCCCCTCGGCCTCGCTGCGCATGTCGCCGCAGGCGCAATTGCTGCTTGAGCATGTCTATCACGACGATCCGCTGTTTCGCGACGCGGCGCGTGATGCGGCGCAGATCGGGGCGGAAACCCCGATGATGGACAAGACACAGGGTCCGGCTGCGGATGCGCGGGCGCTGGGGGCCTTTGCCGCCAGCCGGCTGAACGATCAAAGCCGGATTGCCGCCTTCTCGATCGCCGGCTGGGACACCCATGCCAGTCAGGAGGCGGTGCTGGGCCGGGCGCTGGACCGGTTGGCGGCGGCGATCCTTGCGCTTCGTGACGGCTTGGGTCCGAACTGGGAACGCACGACCGTGATGGCGATGACCGAATTCGGCCGGACCGTGCGCGAGAACGGCTCGGCCGGAACCGACCATGGCACCGGCGGCGCGCTGTTGATGGCGGGCGGGGCGATTCGCGGCGGACGGGCCTATGGCGACTGGCCGGGGCTGGGCGAGGGGCAGCTATACGCCGGCCGCGACCTGATGCCCACGCGCGATGTGCGCGCCTATGCGGCCTGGGCGATGCGGGGGCTGTTCGGAACCGGGCGCGACGTGCTGGAGCAGACGATCTTTCCGGGGCTTGACCTTGGCGACGATCCGGGAATCCTTGCCTGACAAGGCAGGGGGAATGTCGATGTCCAAGCGTCCTGTCGGCCCGGTCGTGGCCGATTTCACCGCACCGTCCGCACCCGGCCCCGGCCGGATCGAGGGCCGCTTTGTCACGCTTGAGCGGCTGGACCCCGCCCGCCATGTCGAGGATCTCTTTGCGGCGAACCGTGATCAGGACTGGGTCTGGGATTATATGCCCTACGGCCCCTTCGCCGATCTGGCCGTCTATCGCGACTGGCAGGCGGCGATGGCGGCCAAGGCCGATCCGTTCTTCTATGCGCTGCGCGACAAGGCCAGCGGCCGGATCGGCGGCCTTGCCTCCTATCTGCGCATCGATCCGGCCAATGGCGTCATCGAGATCGGCCATATCGAGATCGCGCCCGTCCTGCAGCAGACCCCCGCCGCGACCGAAGCCATTTCGCTGATGATCCGCTGGGCCTTCGATGCCGGCTATCGCCGCGTCGAGTGGAAATGCAATGCGCTGAATGAGCCCTCGTGCCGGGCGGCGCTGCGCTATGGCTTTGTCTTCGAAGGCATTTTCCGCCAGCATATGATCGTCAAGGGCCGGAACCGCGACTCGGCATGGTATGCAATCCTTGACCGCGACTGGCCGGATCTGGCCCGCGCCCATGCGGCCTGGCTGTCGCCCGACAATTTCGATGCCGAGGGGCGCCAGCGCAAAAGTCTTTCAGAGCTGACCGCGCCCGCCTGACCCTCAGCCGCTTTCGCAGCATGGCGGACCCGGAACCGAGGCGGTTCCGGCTGTCCCTGACCGGCGCGTCAGGCATCTTTGACCGGATTGGCGATCAGATGCGGCATGCGGTCAGGCAGAAGGGGACCGGGCCGCGATATCCCGGCGGAATCGGGCGCCAACAGACCGCCTTTCACGCGCGGCGGCAGGAAGCCCCGCTGTTTTCGATCCTGAAGCGGGACGCCGCGGAATGCGGAAACCCTCGGGCGAAGCCCCGCTCTAGTCGAGGACCTCATCCACCTGCCGGATGATCGACAGGACCTTGCCGCTTTCCGGGTCGAACCGGATCAGCCGGTTGTCGACAATGCCGTAGGCACTGCCAACGGGGGGCTCGCTCATCCCGTAAAGGCCGGGACGGCTGACACGGTGCAATTTGCCCGGCGCCACCGCGGCGCCGACGCTGACGCCCTCACCCGGGGCGGCCTGTTTCGCCCGCGCGGAGGCGTCGGCGGATGTATTCGGATCCTGCTGGGCGATCGCCACCGAAGCAAGGGCGGCGGCGATCCACAGGGCAAGAACCAGGGATAAACGCTTCTGGAACATGGCGTTAAGCTTGGCACAAACTCATTGATTCCAAGTTAAACGCCGCAAGTCGCGGATTGGCTCCCTCACAAAGGCGAGAAATCAGCTTTCGCGGTGACGCTGCGTAAATCTGGGCAGCATGGCCGAGAAGTCGCGGCCCCTACCGTCCTCATCCTCGACAAAGCGGGCGTAAAGCGCGGCGGCAAGCTGGCCCATCGGCGTGTCGGCATCGGCCGATTCGGCGGCCTGCTGGCTAAGGCGCAGGTCCTTGAGCATCAGCTCGGACGCAAAACCGGGCTTGTAATCGTTATCGGCGGGGGATTTCGGTCCCACCCCCGGCGCCGGACAATAGGCGTTCATCGACCAGCTATAGCCCGAGCTGGTCGAGACCACGTCGAACATCTTCTGGCGGTCCAGCCCCAGCTTGTCGGCCAGCGCGAAGGCCTCGCAGGTGGCGATCATGGTCACGCCCAGGATCATGTTGTTGCAGATCTTGGCGGCCTGACCCGCGCCCGCCGCGCCGCAATGCACGGCCTTCTGGCCCATGATCTCGAAGAGCGGCAGGACCTTGGCGAAACCCGCATCGGTGCCGCCGATCATGAAGGTCAGCGTGCCCGCCGCCGCCCCGCCGATCCCGCCCGAAACCGGCGCGTCCAGCGCCCCCAGCCCCGCGGCGGCGGCCTGATCCGCGACCGCGCGGGCGCTGTCCACATCGACGGTCGAGCAGTCGCAGAGCACCGCACCGGCGGCTATGGCCGGGATCACCTCGGCCGCGACGCTGCGCAGGATGGCGCCATTGGGCAGCATGGTGATGACGACATCGGCGCCCTGTGCCGTCTCAGTCGCGCTGGCGGCCTTGGTCACGCCCTCGGGCATGGGGGCGGTCAGATCGAAGCCCGCGACCTCGTGCCCGGCCTTCGCCAGATTGGCGGCCATCGGCCCGCCCATATTCCCAAGCCCGATGAAACCGATCTTCATTATTCGTCCTCCCAGGTGATTTCGTCCTTGCCCAGCGATGCCAGCATCCATGCCACATGGGCGGGGCTGGCATCGGCGCGCCATTGCGGATTGCGGTCCTTGTCGATGATCTGGGCGCGCACGCCCTCAAGGAAATCGCCAAATTCGGTGGTACGCGCGGTAAAGCGCATCTCGCGCGCCAGACTGTCACGGATGCTGACGTCGCCCCGCGCCGCGCGCACCAGCTCCAGCGTCGCGGCCATCGACAGGGGCGAGGCGCGGCGCAAGGGTTTCAGCGCCGCCTCGTCGCCCGCCGCCTCAAGGGCCGCGATGATCTCGGCCACGGTCGCGCCGGAAAAAGCCGAGAGATCCATGGCGGCAAGGGGCGCGCCGGGATGGGGCTGGCCGTTGATCCGGGCGACATCTCCGGTCTCGGCCAGCAGGCCGATCAGCGCCGGCCATTCGGATTCGGGGATATAGCTGTCGGCAAAGCCGGCCCAGATCGCGTCGCCCGGCCCCATGCGTGCGCCAGTCAGACCCAGATATTCGCCCGCGCGGCCCGGGGCATGGGCGAGGATCCAGCTGCCGCCCACGTCGGGGATCATGCCGATGCCGGTCTCGGGCATGGCGATCTGGGTGGTCGCGCCGACGATGCGGTGGCTGGCATTGCCGCCGACGCCGACGCCGCCGCCCATGACGAAACCCTGCATGAAGGCGGTGATGGGTTTAGGATATTCGGCGATACGGGCATTCATGCGGTATTCGTCGCGAAAGAACACCCGCCCGACCTGATGGTCGCCCGCCCGCGCGGCATGATAGAGCGCCGCGATATCGCCCCCGGCGCAAAAGGCGCGCTCTCCCTCGGCGTCGATGATGACCAGCGCCACCTCGGGATCGTCCTGCCAGGCTTTCAGCGCGGCGTTGATGGCCAGCGCCATGTCGTGGTTCAGCGCGTTCAGTGCCTGCGGACGCGAAAAGGTGATGCGTCCGGCGCGGCGGTCCTTGCGGATCAGGATATCGGCCATCAGTTCCTCTCAGCCAGCAGGGCGCGGCTGACGATCAGCCGCATGATTTCATTGGTGCCTTCAAGGATCTGATGCACGCGCAGGTCGCGCACGATCTTTTCGATCCCGTAATCGGCCAGATAGCCATATCCGCCATGCAGTTGCAGGCATTGATTGGCGACGTCAAAGGCGCGGTCGGTGACATGCAGCTTGGCCATGGCGCAGAATTTGGCGGCGTCGCGGTCGCCCCGGTCCAGCTTCCACGCAGCCTGCTGCAGGAAGATGCGCGAGGATTGCAGCGCGGTCTCCATCTCGGCCAGGCGGAACTGCAGCGACTGAAACTGGTCCAGCGTCTGACCAAAGGCGCGGCGCTCGCCCATATAGCGCAGGGTCGCGTCCAGCGCCGCCTGCGCGCCACCAAGCGCGCCGGCCGAGATGTTCAGCCGACCGCCGTCAAGCCCGGCCATGGCGTAGGTAAAGCCCCGGCCTTCCTCTCCGATCAGGTTCTCGGCCGGGATCACGCAATCGTCGAATTGCACCTGCGCGGTAGGTTGCGCTTTCCAGCCCATCTTGTGCTCCAGCGCGCCAAAGCTGAGGCCGGGCGTTCCTGCCTCGACCACCACGGTCGAGATACCCTTGGGACCGCCCTCGCCGGTGCGGACCATGACCAGATAGGCGTCCGAATAGCTGCCGCCCGAGATGAAGGCCTTGGTGCCGTTCAGCTTCCAGCCGCCATCGACGCGTTCGGCGCGGGTGCGCAATGCGGCGGCGTCCGAGCCCGATCCTGGCTCGGTCAGGCAATAGGAGAACACCTTTTCCATGCTGCACAGATCGGGCAGCCAGCGGGCCTTGTTGGCGTCCGTGCCGAACTTGTCGATCATGCCGCCGCACATATTGTGGATCGACAGGAACGACCCGACCGAGGGGCAGGCCATGGCCAGCCCCTCGAAGATCAGGGTGGCGTCCAGACGCGAGAGGCCGGTGCCGCCAAAATCCTCGGCGACATAGACGCCGCCTAAGCCAAGTTCTGCGCAGCGGCGCCACAGATCGCGCGGGATGGTCCCGGCCTCTTCCCAGGCGCGGGCATGGGGGGCGATATATTCGGCCCCGAAATCGCGGGCCATGTCGAAAATGGCCTGTTGTTCCTCGCTGAGAGCGAAATCCATGATCTTCCCTTCATGTCTTTCGTGCGGGTTCTGACGGGGAAATGTTGCGCAAGTTTTGCACGAGCCCCGCGGCAAACGAAAAGGGCGGGGTTTTGCCCCGCCCGGATCGATCAGTCCAGCGCCTTGAAGTTCAGCGCGACACCGTCCTTGATGCCCGAGAACCAGCGGGCGGTGACGGTCTTGGTCTTGGTATAGAAACGGAAGGCGTCGGGGCCGTACTGGTTCAGGTCGCCAAAGGCCGATTTCTTCCAGCCGCCAAAGGAATAGTAGCTCAGCGGCACCGGGATCGGGAAGTTGATGCCGACCATGCCCACATTCACCCGGCTGGCGAAGTCGCGCGCCGTGTCGCCATCGGCGGTATAGATCGCCGTGCCGTTGCCATAGTCATTGTCCATGACAAGGTTCAGCGCGTCCTCATAGTTTTGGGCGCGCACGGTGGTCAGGACCGGGCCAAAGATCTCTTCCTTGTAGATGTCCATGTCGCGGGTGACGTTGTCAAACAGCGACGGGCCGCAGAAAAAGCCGTTCTCATAGCCCTGGATCTTCAGCCCGCGGCCATCGACGACCAGTTTCGCGCCCTGATCCACGCCCGAGGCGATCAGGCGGTTGATGCGGTCCTGCGAGGCCTTGGTGATGACCGGGCCGAAATCGACATCATTGCCGGCGGTATAGGGGCCGACCTTCAGCTTTTCGATGCGCGGCACCAGCCGCTCGATCAGCGCGTCGGCGGTCTTTTCGCCCACCGGAACCGCGACCGAGATCGCCATGCAGCGTTCGCCCGCCGCACCGTAGCCTGCGCCGATCAGCGCATCCGCCGCCTTGTCCAGATCGGCATCGGGCATGATCAGCATGTGGTTCTTGGCGCCGCCGAAGCACTGCGCTCGCTTGCCGTTCGAGGCGGCGCGGCCATAGATATATTGCGCAATCGGGGTCGAACCGACAAAGCCCACCGCCTGAATGACCGGATGGTCCAGGATCGCATCGACGATTTCCTTGTCGCCATTGACGACCTGCAGCACGCCGTCCGGCAGGCCGGCTTCCTGCGCCAGTTTCGCCAGCGCGATCGAGGTCGAGGGCACGCGCTCGGAGGGTTTCAGGATCATGGCGTTGCCGGCGGCCAGTGCCGGACCCATTTTCCACAAGGGGATCATGGCCGGGAAGTTGAAGGGCGTGATGCCCGCAACCACGCCCAGGGGCTGGCGCATGGCATAAAGGTCGATGCCCGGGCCGGCATTGTCGGTATATTCGCCCTTGAGCATGGCGGGGGCGCCCATGCAGACCTCGATCACTTCAAGGCCGCGCTGCACGTCGCCACGCGCGTCGGGCAGGGTCTTGCCATGTTCGGCGCTGACCAGTTCGGCCAGCATGTCCATGTTCTGGTTGATGAGATCGCCGAACTTCATCATCACGCGCGCGCGACGCTGCGGATTGGTGGCGGCCCATGCGACCTGCGCCTTGGCGGCACTGGCGATGGCGGCGTCCAGTTCGGCCGGGGTGGCCAGCGGCACGCGCGCCTGCACCTCGCCCGTCGCCGGGTTCATCACGTCCGAGAACCGGCCCGAGGTGCCTTTGACCTCTTTGCCGTCGATCCAGTGGCTGAGTTCTTTCATCGCGTCCTCCTGAGGTGGAATATTCATGTTGGAGACGACCATAGCACTTGCAGCATTGCCGGCAAAAGAGGAAGTCTGGCAAAAGGGTTTTGCATTTTTGCAAAGGGTATGACGAGGGGGCGGGTCATGGACTGGGACGATATGCGCATTTTTCTGGCCGTCGCGCGCGCCGACAGCCTGTCGGCGGCGGGGCGGCGGCTGGGGATCGACGCCTCGACCGTGGGCCGGCGGGTGGCGCGGCTGGAGCAGGCCTTGGGAACGGCGCTATTCGTGAAGACCCCGCAGGGCTATGCGCTGGCGCAGGGGGGCGAGCGGCTGATGCCCCATGCCGAGGCGGCCGAGACGGCGCTTGCGGGGGCCGAGGATGCGCTCTCTGGCCCGGGCGATCTTGGCGGGCAGTTGCGCATCGGCGCGCCGGATGGCTGCGCCAATTATCTGCTGCCACAGGTCGCTGCCCGCCTTTGCGAGGCGCATCGGGGGCTGGAAATCCAGATCGTCGCGCTCCCCCGGGTCTTCAACCTGTCCAAGCGCGAGGCGGATATGGCCATCGCCGTGTCGCAGCCGCAGGCCGGGCGGCTGGTGGTGCAGCGCCTGACCGATTACAGCCTGCATCTGGCCGCGCATGAGGATTACCTGCGCGCCCATCCCCCGATCCGCGAGCGCGAGGACCTGCGCGGCCATCGCATGATCGGCTATATCCCCGACCTGATCTTCGACCGCGAGCTGGACTATCTGGCCGAAACCGGAATGGAACTGGCACAGCTGACCTCGAATTCCGTCTCGGTGCAGATGCAGGCGGTGCGGGCGGGGGCGGGGCTGGGGATCGTCCATGATTTCGCCATTCCCTTTTGCCCGGGCGTGCGGCGGCTGCTGACCGAGCAGATCTCGCTCAGCCGCAGCTTTTGGCTGATCCGCCATGCCGATGACCGCCGGTCGCAGCGCATGAACCGGCTTGCGGATGCCCTGGCGCAGGGCATCCGCGCCGAGGTCGCGCGCTTGCAGACACAGGTCGCGCCCTGAAACACGGATGGACAACAGCCCACTTGACGCAAGCGCGGGTTGCGGTGACGCTGGGCCGAAACGCGCCCCGATCCGAGCCCGATCCGAGGAGGAATGCCATGCTCGTCAACCAGATCCTGTCGATGAAGCCCAGCGGCGATATCATCACCATCGCGCCCGCGGCCAGCGTGGCCGATGCGGCCAAGCTGCTTTCGGAAAAGCGCATCGGTGCGATCGTGGTCTCCGATGACGGTAAGGTGCCGCTGGGCATCCTGTCGGAACGCGACATCGTGCGCGAACTGGGCAGGCGCGGCGCCGATGTGCTGACACTGCCGGTCAGCGAGCTGATGACCAAGAAGCTGGTGACCTGCGCCACCGGCGAGGACGCGCTGGAGATCCTTGAGCGCATGACCGCCGGCCGCTTCCGCCACCTGCCGGTGGTGAATGACGCGGGCGCGATGATCGGCCTGGTCTCGATCGGGGATGCGGTCTCGGCGCGGCTGAAGGAGCTCGCCGCCGAGAAAGAGGCGCTGACCGGGATGATCATGGGCAATTGACGCGGCGGCAGGATGGGCAGCGGGATGGCTGCATCCCCTTGCATCTGCATCTGAAAACCTGTTCGTTGCCACCCTGCTCTCAAGGAGGATCCCCATATGCGGATCGGGCTATATCCGGGGACGTTTGACCCGATTACGCTGGGTCACGTCGATATCATCACCCGCGCCATGGCGCTGGTGGACCGGCTGGTGATCGGCGTGGCGATCAACCGCGACAAAGGGCCGCTGTTCAGCCTTGAGGAACGCGTGGCCATGGTCCGTGCCGAATGCGACGCCATCACCGCCCGTACCGGTGGCGAAATCCATGTCCATCCGTTCGAGAACCTGCTGATCGACTGCGCCCGCGATGTCGGCGCCGGGGTGATTGTGCGCGGGCTGCGGGCTGTGGCGGATTTCGAATATGAATTCCAGATGGTTGGCATGAACCGGGCGCTGGATTCCAGCATCGAGACAGTCTTTCTGATGGCCGATGCGCGCCGGCAGGCCATTGCATCGAAACTGGTCAAGGAAATCGCCCGGCTGGGGGGCGATGTGTCGAAATTCGTCACGCCCGCCGTCAACTCCGCCTTGGGCGCGCGGTTCGACGGTTAGCCGGGCCGCTCTTTGGCCGAGAAAGGGGAGGGGGCGGATATCCGGCCCCGAATAGAGACTTTTCCTTTGGCGCGGTCCTGCTAACCTTCCCTTGCAACCGGAGGAGCAGATGTCCGCAACCCAGTCCGACCCCAAGCCCATGCCGATCCCCGATCCCGAGCGCCCGCCGCTGCCCGATCCGGCGCCCGATCGCGGCCCCGATGAGATTCCCATTCCCGATATCGTCGGCATGGACGCGATCCCGGCGGCCTTGCGCGCTGGCTGGCGCGATTTCCGCCGCGCCCCGGCCTTTGGCCTGTTCTTTGCCGCGTTCTATGTTGCGGGCGGGCTGGTCCTGGCCGCCGTCGCCACCGCCGCGGGGCAGGAATGGTGGCTGATGCCCTTTGTCGTCGGCTTTCCGCTGATCGCCCCCTTTGCCGCCGTCGGCCTTTATGAGGTCAGCCGCCGGATCGAGGCGGACGAGGCTCTTGACTGGCGGCAGGTGCTGGGGGTCGTGGTGGCGCAAAAAGACCGGCAGGTGCCCTCGATGGCGATGGTCGTGCTGCTGATGTTCATGTTCTGGGTCTTTGTCGCCCATACCACATTCGCGCTGTTCATGGGGGTGTCGTCGCTGACCAATGTCAGCAGCTCGCCCGAGATCCTGTTTCAGGGGCGCGGGCTGCTGATGCTGCTGGTCGGCACCGTGATCGGGGCCGGATTTGCGGCGGTGCTGTTCTCGATCACCGTGGTCGGGCTGCCGCTGATTCTGGACCGCGAGGTGGACCTGATCTCGGCCATCATCGCCAGCGTTCAGGCGGTTGCGGCCAATCCGGTCGTGATGCTGGTCTGGGCCGCGATCATTGCCGGGATGCTGTTCATCGGCATCATGCCGATGTTTCTGGGCCTGTTCATCGTGCTGCCGGTGCTGGGGCACGCCAGCTGGCACATGTATCGCCAGCTGATGCCCGACGACAACCTGCCGCAATAGGCGCAAAAGCAAAGGGCGGCCCAAGGGCCGCCCGATCTGCAAGACTGTCCGTCGCCGCGATCATTCGTCGGCGGCGTTGCCGCGATTGACCGGCGGCGCCAGCTTCGGGGTCACGCCATTGGCCAGCGGATCTTCCTGACGCTGGACCGAGCCCTCGAAATGGGCGCCGGATTCGATGGCGATGGTCTTGTGGATGATGTCGCCCTCGACGCGGGCGGTGGCCGACAGGCGCACTTTCAGGCCGCGCACGCGGCCGATGACGCGGCCATTGACCACGATTTCCTCGGCGACGATCTCGCCGCGGATGGTGGCGCTTTCACCGACGACCAGCTGATGGGCGCGGATATCGCCCTCGATGGTGCCCTCGACCTGAATGTCGCCCTGGGTCTGGATATTGCCCTTGACCGTCAGATCCGAGGACAGGACCGAGGGGCCGCTGGTGCGCGGGCGCGACGGCGCGGCCGAGGCAGGGACGTCGTAATTCGAGTCAAGACTGCGCGGCGCTTCGGCCTGTTCGGGCGTCTGGTTGCGGGGGCCGGGTTCGGTGACGCGGGTCTTAGAAAACATTTTGGGCTGCCTTGATGAAGCTCATGGGGTTCACGGCGCGACCGTTCACGCGGACCTCATAGTGAAGATGCGATCCGGTCGAGCGACCGGTATTGCCCATATCACCGATCCGGCTGCCGCGCGATACCTTTTGGCCGACTTTCACGCGAATCTTGGAAAGGTGACCGTAGCGGGTCTCGGTGCCCAGCTCGTGTTCGATCTTGATCAGGTTGCCATAGCCGCTTTGCCAGCCGGCAAAGGTGATCACGCCGTCGCCGGTCGCAAAGATCGGCGTGCCGACCGGGCCGGCCATGTCGATGCCTTCATGCGCGCGGCCCCAGCGGCGGCCGAAGGGCGAGGTATAGCGAAAGGCCGATTTGACCGGCATCGCCAAGGGCATCTTGGACACCGCGATGCGGTAGCTGTTCATCTGATCCAGCGTGATCAGGATTTCCTTGGCCTTGGCCTCGCGCTCGGAAATCTCGGCATCGCCGCTTGAGGAATAGCCGATGGGGTTCAGCGGGCCGCCTTGGCCGGAATAGCCCCGGCGCACGGTGCGCAGGACTTCATCCGGGTTCATGCCGACGCTGCGGAACATGTCGTCCAGAGGCTCGACCGAGACGCTGATCGCGTCCTCGACCTGCGACAGGATCTCGTCATTGCGGGCGACGATCTGGTCGCGCTCCAGCGTGACGGCCTCGGCCAGACGTTTCGCATCCTCGGCGTCCTGCACCGCCTGGCTGCGCTGGCTGGAAGCCTGTTTCAGCTCGCTCGACAGGATGTCCAGCGCGGCCTGCAATTCGGCGGTGCGGGCGGGGGCGATGGCCTCGTCGGCGTGACCGCCTGCCTTGGCCTCGGCCTGATGATGGGCCTCGACGGCCTCTTGCAGGCTGGTCTGCACCACGCCGATGCCGGTTTCCAGCTCGCGCCGGCGGGCCTCGGAGTCCAACAGTTGCGACTGCATGCGCGACACCTGGTCCAGCGCCACGGCAAAGCGGTTTTGCGCGGCGACGGCTTCGGCGGCGCGGCTGTCGCGCTCGACCGACAGGTCGGTCAGCCGGGCCTCCAGCGCGCCTTGCGAGCGCCGGGCCTCGTCGCGCAGGGAGCCAGCGCTGATCGCGTCGATCACCAGGATCGAGCTGGCGATGATCGACCAGCCGAAGACCAGGGCGATACCGCCCAGAGCGATCAGCTGGGTGACCGGACGCAGCCGCAGGAAGCGGGTGGAGCGATCCGATTTCAGGAAGAGGCGCTGTTCTGGCAGCCAGCGCTCAAGCACCGAATTCAGGCTATGGGTGATGCGCAATGTCCCGGGTTCCATGTTGTTTGTGCCGGACCGGTCGAGCATGGACGGTCTGGATCGAGGATGGATAAATCCGAGCTGTGCTCAAAGCGCAACAATCCCGCAGGCCCCGTCCGGGTTTTGGGCGGAATGATGCCGACAGGAAACATCGAAACGGGTGGATTATTGCCGGTGATCATCTGGGGGTTGAATTTTGCTGCAAGTACGAAATTCGCGGAATTCATCGCAATGGGATGAATTGTAATAGAAATGTAGCATATAAAACTTTAGTCTGGGTCGGTTTCGGTTGTGGCGCTGCAAAGCGACGGATCGCCCCCGGAGATGCCGCCCGGCTGGGCAAAACCGCGTCGGGACAGGGAATCGCCGGGTGATTCCGGACGATTCCCCGCCCTGTTTTCGCAGCGTCACCGGAACCATATTCGCCGGCTCGCGTTTGCGGCGCCCTCAGGTGATCTCATAGGGCAGGGGGCCGGGACGGTCCTGCGGGATGCGGATATGGCGATCCATCGGCGGCACCGAACGCTGGTGGCAATTCGGGCGCGGGCAAATCCGGCAGGACACGCCGATCGGCTCGAAGAGCTGCGGGTTTCCGACATCCAGCCCGTCGGCATAGACCATTTCCCGCGCATGGCTGATCTCGCAGCCAAGGCCGATGGCAAAGCGGCGCACCGGCGCGCCAAAGGCGCCGCCGGGTTTCGAGACGTCCCGCGCCAGCAGCAGATAGCGCTTGCCGTCCGGGGTCTCGGCGAGTTGGCGCAGAAAGCGGCCCGGCGTTTCAAAGGCCTGATGCACGTTCCACAGCGGACAGGCACCACCAAAGCGCGCGAATTGCATCCGCGTCGCGGAATGGCGCTTGGTGATGGTGCCGGCCTGATCGACGCGGACGAAAAAGAACGGCACGCCCCGGTTGCCGCCGCGCTGCATGGTTGAAAGCCTGTGCGCCACCTGCTCCAGCGAGGCATGGAACAGATGCGCGAGCCGTTCGAGGTCGTGACGCTGGGCCCGCGCCGCCTCGAGAAAGCGGGCGTAAGGCATCATCGCGGCCCCGGCGAAGTAATTGGCCAGCCCCAGCCGGGCGATATTGCGGGCCGAGGGGCTGCGGAACCGCGCCAGTTCCAGCGTCGCCTCCAGCAGGTCGCCGCGGGTTTCCAGCGCCAGCAGGTGCAAAAGCTGGAATGCCTGCGTGGCGGGCTCGGCGGTGGCATTCAGGGTGATGCGCTTGCCGTCGCGCAGATAGACCGGGCCGCTGCCCAGTTCGGCCATGGCGACGTCGATGCCGCGATCCGACAGCGCATTGATGGCGCCTTGCAGGGGCGGCATGTCGGGGCGCTGGCGGGCGAAATGCTCGGCGGCGCGGTCGACGGCGTCGATATAGTTGTCGCAATAGTGGAAAAAGTCCCGCACTTCCTCCCATGGCGATGAGGTGGCGTTCTGGGCGCCGGCGCCAAGCGCCTCGTCCATGGCGGCAAGGCGTTCCTGTCCCTCGCGATGGGCGCGGTAAAGGTCAAGGAAGGCGCGCGCGAATGCGGGGGCGTTGGTTGCGGCCAGCCGCAGATCGGCGCGGGGCGGCGGGCTGTCGAACAAGGGATCGGCCAGCGCCTCGGCCATGTCCAGAACCATGCGGTCGGCGTCGCCCACCGCCATCGCCCCCAGATCGACCGAGAATTCCGATGCCAGCCGCAACAGCACGCCCGCCGAGACCGGGCGGTGATTGTTCTCCATCTGCGACAGATAGGGCAGCGACACGCCCAGCCGGTCGGCGAATGCGCGCTGGGTCAGGCCGGCGCGGCCCCGGGTTTCGCGCAACGAGGCGCCTGCATAGATCTTTTGGGTGGCCATCGCGATACCTGCCTTTGCAAAGGCAGGAATACGCTTTGCAAAGCCGTGCCCGCAAGAGGGCTCAGCGGCCCTGCATGATCTGGCGTTCGCGCCAGAGCACCCACAGGATCGCCAGCACCGAGCCGCCCGCCGAACCGGCCATGATGACCAGAAGCGGCGCGGCGGTTGCGCCTTCATGCAGGAATGCGCCCGACAGCGCGGCAAGCCCGGCGCCGCCCGCCACCGACATGGCGCCGCCAAGGCCGCTGGCGGTGCCGGCAAGCTCGGGGCGCACGCTCATCATGCCGGCATTGGCATTGGGCAGCAGCATGCCATTGCCGAGGCCCATGCAGGCGACGGCGCCGAAAAACACCAGGGGTTCGTGATGGCCCATCAGGTCCAGCGCCAGCGCCACCGTCAGCGCCAGCGCGCAGATCAGCGCCCCGAGCAGGATCATCCGGTTCATCCCCACCCGGATCGAGAACCGCGCCGAGGCGAAATTCCCCAGGGCATAGCCGATCGAGGGCGCGGCGAACCAATAGCCGACCTCGGCCGGCGACAGGTGCAGCACATGCCGGCCCACAAAGGGCGCGCCGCCCAGATAGGCGTAAAACGACCCGGCGCTGAGCGTCGCGGCCAGAGAATAGCCCCAGAACCGCTGCGAGCGCGCCAGCACCGGATAGGTGGCGACCTGCTGGCGCATCGGGATGCCGCCGCCGCGCGCGGTCTCATGAAGGTCGAACCAGCACAGCATCAGCACTGCCGCCCCGACCATCGCCATGGCCATGAAACTGGCGCGCCAGCCGAAGAGCTCGTCCAGCGTCCCGCCAAGGACCGGCGCCACCATCGGCACCAGCGACATCGCCATGGTGACATAGCCGATCATGCTGGCGGCCTGTTCGGCCGGGACCATGTCGCGCACCACCGCGCGGCTGATCACGAAGCCGGTGGTGATCACCGCCTGCACCATGCGAAAGAACAAAAACCACCCGGCCGTGGGTGCAACGAGCGTGCCCAGCGTCGCCAGCAGAAAGATCGCCAGCGACCACAGCACCACGGGCCTGCGGCCATAGCGGTCGCTGATCGGTCCACAGAACAGTTGCACCACCGCGCTGACCCCCAGAAAGGCCGAGACGGAAAGCTGCATCAGCGCGTAATCGACGCCGAAATCCTCGGCCATGCCCGGCAGGGACGGCAGAAAGATGTTCATGCTGAAGGCGCCTGCCGCCGAGATCGCGACCAGCGTCACAAGGCTGGGGCGTCGGGGCGCGGGCGGGGCTGAGGGGGGATTTTCGGGACTCATGCCCATTGTTTCCCGCTTGCGGCGGGAAATGGCAACCGCCCGCATGCGCCGGGCGCAGGTATCAATGCCCGGAGCCGCCGAAGTTCTGAAAGATCAGGAAGGCGCCCAGACAGATGAAGGCAAAGCCGAGCGCCACGTTCCAGGTCAGCTTTTCGCCCAGATAGGCCCATGAAAACAGCACGAAGACCGACAGGCTGATGACCTCCTGGATGGTTTTCAGCTGGGCGGCGCTGAAATGCCCGTAACCGATGCGGTTCGCGGGCACCTGCAGGACATATTCGAAAAAGGCGATGCCCCAGCTGACCAGAATCACCGTGATCAGCGGTGCGGCCTTGAACTTCAGATGCCCGTACCAGGCGACGGTCATGAACAGGTTCGACGCGATCAGCAGCCCGACGGTCACCAGCGGGACCGGCAGGTTCATTCAGCGCGGTCCCAGCTGCGGTGCTTTTCAAGGTTGCCAAAGCGGGTGAAGCGGCCCTCGAAGCTGAGCTCCACCGTGCCGATAGGGCCGTGGCGCTGCTTGCCGATGATGACCTCGGCCTTGCCATGGCAGGATTCCATGATCTGTTGCCATGCAGCCATCTTGTCCAGATCGTGGTCGGCGGGCTTTTCACGCTCGCGGTAATATTCCTCGCGGAAGACGAACATGACGATATCGGCGTCCTGCTCGATCGAGCCGGATTCGCGCAGGTCGGAGAGCTGCGGGCGCTTGTCTTCGCGGCTTTCGACCTGACGCGACAGCTGCGACAGCGCGATCACCGGGATGTCCAGTTCCTTGGCGATGGCCTTCAGCCCTTGGGTGATTTCCGAGACCTCGTTCACGCGGCTGTCCTTGGCGGTGGCGGCGCGCAGAAGCTGAAGATAGTCCACGATCAGTAGGTCAAGGCCCATGGTGCGCTTGAGCTTGCGGGCGCGGGCGGCCAGCTGGTTGATCGGCAGCGCCGGCGTGTCGTCGATGAAGAGCGGGCAGTTCTGCAGGTCATGCGCGGCTTTGACGAAGCGGCGGAACTCGTCCTCGGTCATGTCGCCGCGGCGGATCGATTCGCTGGGCACCTCGGCCGCTTCGGAGAGGATACGGGCGGCAAGCTGTTCGGCCGACATCTCCAGCGAGAAGAAGCCGACGACGCCGCCCGCGACCGTGCCATGGCTGCCATCGGGCAATTCGCCCATCTTGTGGGCTTTCGCGACGTTGAAGGCGATGTTGGTCGCCAGCGAGGTTTTCCCCATCGAGGGGCGTCCGGCCAGAATGATCAGGTCCGAGCGGTTCAGGCCGCCCATCTTGCCATCCAGATCGGTCAGACCCGAGGACACGCCCGAGAGCCCGCCGCCGCGGCTGAAGGCGGCATTGGCGGCATTCAGCGCCCCGGTGACGGCGGCCAGAAAGCTTTGAAAGCCGCGCTCGGCCACGCCCTGCTCGCCGAGCTTGTAAAGGACCTGCTCGGCCTCCTTGATCTGGTCCTCGGCCGAATCGCTGACCGAGACGGTCTGCGCGCGCGAGGAAATGTCCTGACCAAGGTTGATGAGTTCGCGGCGCAGGGCGAATTCGCGGATCATCTGCGCATAGTCGCGCGCGGCATGGGACGAGATCGCTGCCCCCGCCAGACGGGCCAGATAGGCCGGCCCGCCCAGTTCCTTGAGGCCCGCATCATGTTCCATGAAGGCCTTGATCGTCACCGGGCTGGCCAGCGCGTTCTTGGCGATGCGCTCGGCGCTGATTTCATAGATGCGGCGGTGCACGGGGTCGTAGAAATGCTTGGCGCCGATGATGCGCGAGACGTGGTCATAGACCTCGTTATTGGTCAGGAGTGCGCCGAGAAGCTGCTGCTCGGCCTCGATCGAGAAGGGGACAGCCTGTTCGGCCACGATCGAGGCGATCTCGCTGGGTCTCCTGATTTCAACGGCGCGCAATTCGCTCATCCGTGATGGCTCCGGCTGGTGTCCGATTCTCGCAAGGCCCCCTTATTCCATATCGGGGGGGCTTGGGTCCATGGGCGATAGTGCCTAAGACCGCGCCGCCTGTCGGGTGGCGCGGTCGCATGGATATTTATGTGAAGAAGAAAGGGTCAGGGATGCGCGGCCTGCCAGGCGCGCGGGTCGCTGAGGAAGCTTTCGACCTCGGCCAGGGTCGCGGCGTCGTAGAAGTTCTGCGCCTTTGCCTCGGCCAGCACGTCCCACCAGGTGCACAGGTGATGCAGCTGTACACCGTGATCGGCCAGGCGCTGCGTGGTGTCAGGGAAGATGCCGTAGTAAAAGATCACCGCCGTATGGGCGCAGGTCGCGCCGGTTTCGCGGATCGCATCGACGAAGCTGAGCTTGGAGCCGCCATCGGTGGTCAGATCCTCGACCAGCAGCACGCGCTGGCCTTCGGTCATGGTGCCTTCGATGCGGGCATTGCGGCCGTAACCCTTGGGTTTCTTGCGCACATAGGTCATCGGCAGTTCCATCCGCTCGGCCACGAGGGCGGCGAAGGGGATGCCCGCCGTCTCACCGCCGGCGATATTGTCGAAGGCATCAAAGCCCGCGTCGCGCAGCACGGTTGCGGTCAGGAAGTCCATCAGCGTCGAACGGATGCGCGGATAGCTGATCAGCTTGCGGCAATCGATATAGGTCGGCCCCTTGAGGCCCGAGGAATAGGTGAAAGGCTCGGCCGTGTTGAAATGCACGGCCTTGATCTCCAGCAGCATGCGGGCGGTCAGTCGGGCGATTTCCTCGCGCGGGGGGAAGGGCAGGGTCATGCGGGGTCCTCGACATGCCAGTAGAGCGGGAAGCCGGGGTCAAAGACGGTCACGGTCTCGTCCCCGGCGGGAATGTGGCTGGGGTATTCGGCCGGGACGTCGCGTTTGACAAGACGGATCGTGTCGTCATTTGCCGCCATGCCGTAGAAGGCGGCACCGTTGAGCGAGGTAAAACCCTCGAGCCGGTCGAGCGCGCCGTCCTCCTCGAAGACATGGGCGAGGATCGACATGGTGTTCGGGGCGGTGAAGCAGCCGGCGCAGCCGCAGGCCGATTCCTTGGCGCGGTCGGGATGCGGGGCCGAGTCGGTGCCGAGGAAGAAGCGCGCATCGCCCGAGGTCGCGGCGCGGCGCAGCGCCAGGCGGTGGGTTTCGCGCTTGGCGACCGGCAGGCAATAGTAATGCGGCCGGATGCCGCCCGCGAGGATATGGTTGCGGTTGATGACCAGGTGATGCGTGGTGATGGTCGCGCCGATATTGTCATTGGCGCTGACATATTCGGCCCCGTCCGAGGTGGTGATATGTTCCATCACCACTTTCAGGCCGGGCGTGGCGCGGCGGATCGGATCCAGCACGCGGTCGATAAACACGGCCTCGCGGTCGAAGATGTCGATGGCGGGGTCGGTTACCTCGCCATGGAAACACAGCGGGATGCCAGCCTCGGCCATGGCGTCCAGCACGCCGCGCACCTTGTCGAAATCGCGCACGCCCGAGGCGGAATTCGTCGTCGCGCCCGCCGGATACAGCTTGACCGCCGAGATGATCCCGGCGGCATGGGCGGCGACCACATCGGCCGGATCGGTCGATTCGGTCAGATAAAGCGTCATAAGCGGACGCAACGTCATCTTCTGTCCCAGCGCGGCGGTGATGCGGTCGCGATATGCGCTGGCCTGCGCCCCGGTCACCACCGGCGGCACGAGATTGGGCATGATGATCGCACGGCCGAAATGGCTGGAATATGAGGCGACTGCCCGCAGCATCTCGCCATCGCGCAGATGCAGGTGCCAGTCGTCAGGGCGTCGGAGCGTTACGAATTTGGTCATTCTTTTCCTCTATACTGGCAAGCGGTGCATGGCCATAGGAGCCGCGGCCTAAACGAAAGGATGACTTGGCATGGTTGTCATGTGCGTGCAGATTCTTACATGCTACCGTATGGTTAAAAGGAAACGGGTATGAGTTACGGTGTATTGGATTTCTCGGCGTTGCGCACGCCGATGCTGCTTTGGCAGCAGATGGCCCAGATGGCCTGGGAAGCGCAGATGGTCATTGCACTACGCACTGCCGGCATGATGGGCGTGCTGAGACAGGACCATTCCGAACCGCATCGCATGGTGCTGGAAAAGGCCGATGCGGCCACCGAGGCGATGCAGGCCGCGTTGCGGGCTGCCGGTCGGGGCGAGCGGGCTGACCGCGTCATGGCGGCGGCGTTGCGACCCTATCGCCGGCGCACGCGTGCCAATGTGCGGCGCCTGTCACGCAAGGCCTGACGACGACGGCAAGATATCGCAGCGAGGGGCCGGGCATTGGGACCGGTGCCGGATAGAACTATGGTGACCGGGCCGATGCGGGCGGTCGAAAACAAAAGCGCGCCACCGTTGCCGGGGCGCGCTTGTTTCATTCCAAAGGGGGGCTGATCAGATCAGCTTGCCCATGGCGACCGCAGTATCCGACATGCGGTTCGAGAAACCCCATTCGTTGTCATACCAGGTCAGGATGCGGCACAGTTTGCCCTCCATCACCTTGGTCTGGTCCATGTGGAAGATCGAGCTGTGCGAGTCGTGGTTGAAGTCCGACGAGACCAGCTTTTCGTTCGTATAGCCCAGGATGCCTTTCAGCGGGCCATCGGCGGCGGCCTTGATCGCGGCGTTGATTTCCTCGACCGAGGTGTCGCGGGCGGCCTCGAAGACCAGATCGACGACCGAGACATTGGGGGTCGGCACGCGGATGGCGACGCCGTCCAGCTTGCCCTTCAGTTCGGGCAGGACCAGACCCACGGCCTTGGCGGCGCCGGTCGAGGTCGGGATCATCGACAGCGCTGCGGCGCGGGCGCGGTACAGGTCCTTGTGCATCGTGTCCAGCGTCGGCTGGTCGCCGGTATAGCTGTGGATGGTGGTCATGAAGCCGCGGGTGATACCGACGGTGTCGTTCAGCACCTTGGCCACCGGCGACAGGCAGTTGGTGGTGCAGCTGGCGTTCGAGACGACGATATCGTCCTTGGTCAGCGTCTTGTCGTTAACGCCGAAGACGATGGTCTTGTCGGCATCCTCGCCGGGGGCCGAGATCAGCACACGCTTGGCGCCGGTCGACAGATGCGGCGCGACCTTTTCCTTGGAGGTGAAGATGCCGGTGCATTCCATGATGACGTCGACATCGCCCCAGGGCAGATCCGCCGGGTTGCGGATCGCGGTGACCTTGATCGGGCCGGTGCCGACATCGATCGTGTCGCCATTGACGGTGACCGTGGCAGGGAAGCGGCCATGGACCGAATCGTAGCGCAGCAGATGCGCATTGGTTTCAACCGGACCCAGATCGTTGATCGCCACGACCTCGATATCCTTGCGCCCCGATTCGATGATCGCGCGCAGCACGTTCCGACCGATCCGGCCAAAGCCGTTGATCGCCACCTTGACAGCCATGGGGTTCCTCCGCCGCTGATGATGTTCGGTCTGCAGATAGCCCGCATTCGATACGGATGCAAATGTCTGCGTACCGGCCCGGATGGAATTGGCAGGAAATCCGTGCCGGATGACCGGCAATGCTGTCCGAAACAGCCCCGTGGCCGTATGCCGGGACCGAAACTAGGCGCACGATCCCGTTGCCGTCAGGACGTAGTGCACCAGCGCGAGCCCCCGCTGCCGGCCTGCGCGCCAGGCCAGTTGTTCCTGCGCGGTCGTGAGATTGCCCGCCGCCGCCGCATCTTGCCGGTCAGGCTGGCGGCATTCGGGTTAGCGCCAGAAACTCAGATATTCGATCAGCGTGGCGAATTGCTTGCCAAGAAAAACCGGCAACCCCGAATGCAGAACCAGGGCATCGGCCACAAACGGGATCAGGATGAGCAGGCCCAGAACCAGGGCGATCCGATTGGTCATGGCAATTCCATCCAGCAGTTCGCGGCCCATATACCGGTATCTCGCCCGCCGTGCTAGGCCAGTCGGCCCGGGCAGGCAAGGGTGGGGGTGGGCAAGAGTAAGACGGGCAAGGGTATGACGGGCGGGCGTGCGAGCAGGTCGTCATGCGGGCGCGGCACCGGCTTAACCGGCGCCATGGTCGGGGGCGGGGGCGTTGCTGTCAGCCTCCTCCTCGCCTCCCTCGGTTTGCTCGCCTTCCTCGCCTTCCTCCTTGGCGATCAGGAACAGATCGCCCGCCGCCTCCATCCGGCGGATGGCGGCGACGACCTGATCCATCGCTTCCTCGGCATCCTTGACCGAGACCTTGCCAAGCGCCTCCATTTCCTCGCGCATGGTTTCGGCCAGACGCGAGGAAATCCCGCCCAGCAGGAAATCCACCGTCGGCTGATCTTTGCCGCGCGCGCCGGCCAGCGCCTTGATCAGCACGGCATTGTCCACCTCGCGCGTGACGCGGGCGATGTCGCGCGGATCGATCCGCGTCGGGATATGGGCCCAGGTAAAGATGGTCTTGCGGACCTCGCCGGCAAAATCGGCGTCGTCCTGGTCCAGCCCTTCAAGCACGCTGTCGCGCATCGAGGAAGCGGAGGAGTTCAGGATCGCGCCGACCTTTTCACCGGCCTTGCCGGCAAGCGGGGGCTGCGGTACGGCATCGGCGGCCTGGATCAGCGCCTTGCCGATGCGCTGCAGCGCCTCCGAATCGATGCCGCCGGTCAGGCTCATCGCATAGGCGATCTGCCGCGCCAGCTCCGGCTCCAGCAGGCCAAAGACTTCGGCCGCGCGCGGCACCGGCAGTTTCGAGAACATCACCGCCGCGATCTCGACTGCCTCGGTGCGGGCAAGCGAGGTCAGAAGCGTCGGCGCCATGTTCGAGATGCGGTCCCAGGGGTCGCCGGCGCCGTTCAGGGCGGCCATGCGTCGCAGCCGGTCGGTGGTGTCGGGCGAGAGATGCCCGTCCAGCAGGTCCAGTGTGCTGTCGATATCGCCGGGAAAGGAAAGCCCCACCGCCTCGAGCTTTTCGCAGAACTCGGCCACGACGGCATTGCGGGTGTTGCGATCCACCATGCCCATCAGCGCCATTTCTTGCGCCAGATCGGTCTGCAGCCCCGGTGGCAGCTGGGCAAGGTCGATATCCTCGCCCTCGGCAAGGACCAACCGCACGATGATGGCGGCTTTCTGCCGCGCATTCAGCGCCGGTCCCGCGATGACTGCGATGCCCATGAATTGCCCCCGATTCATTCCGTTTCAGGGGCAATCTGGCAGAGATTTGCGAACTACGGGTTAATGCCCGGCTTAATGCGCGGCATTTTCACCAAATACCCGGGCAAAGATCGTGTCGACATGCTTGGTGTGATAGCCAAGGTCGAATTTTTCCTCGATTTCGGCAGGGGACAGTGCCGCCGTCACCTCGGAATCGGCCAGAAGCTCGGTCTTGAAATCCGCGCCCTGTTCCCAGACCTTCATGGCGTTGCGCTGCACGAGGCGGTAGGCATCCTCGCGCGAGACACCCGCCTGCGTCAGCGCCAGAAGTACCCGCTGCGACATGACCAGGCCTTTGAACTTATTCATGTTTCTCAGCATGTTCTCGGGATAGATCACCAGCTTTTCGATGACGCCGGCCAGACGGTTCAGGGCGAAATCCAGCGTGATCGTGGTGTCCGGGGCGATGCCGCGTTCGACCGAGGAATGGCTGATGTCGCGTTCATGCCACAGCGCCACGTTCTCTAGCGCCGGGACGACGGCCATGCGCACCAGCCGGGCAAGGCCGGTCAGGTTCTCGGTCAGGACCGGGTTGCGCTTGTGCGGCATGGCCGAGCTGCCCTTCTGGCCGGGGCTGAAGAATTCCTCGGCCTCAAGCACCTCGGTGCGCTGCATGTGGCGGATCTCAATGGCGATGTTCTCGATCGAGCTGGCGATGACGCCCAGCGTGGCAAAGAACATGGCGTGGCGGTCGCGGGGGATGACCTGCGTGCTGATCGGCTCGGGGCGCAGGCCCAGCATCTTGCAGACATGCTCTTCGACGCGGGGGTCGATATTGGCGAAGGTGCCGACCGCGCCCGAGATGGCGCCGGTCGCGATTTCCTCGCGTGCGGCCTGCAGGCGGGCCTTGTTGCGGTCCATCTCGGCGTAGAAGCGGGCGAAGGTCAGGCCCATGGTCGTCGGCTCGGCATGGATGCCGTGGCTGCGGCCGATGCGGACGGTGTCCTTATGCTCATAGGCGCGCTTTTTCAGCGCCGCCAGCACCCGGTCCATATCGGCCAGCAGGATATCGGCAGCGCGCACAAGCTGGACGTTCAGCGTGGTGTCGAGCACGTCCGAGCTGGTCATGCCCTGATGGACAAAGCGCGCCTCATCGGCGCCGATATGCTCGGCCAGATGGGTCAGGAAGGCGATGACGTCATGCTTGGTCACGGCCTCGATCTCGTCGATGCGGGCCACGTCGAATTCGACATCCTTGGCGCGCCAGACGGCCTCGGCGTTTTCGCGCGGGATCACGCCCAGATCGGCCTGGGCATCGCAGGCATAGGCCTCGATCTCGTACCAGATGCGGAACTTGGTCTCGGGCGACCAGATGGCGGTCATTTCAGGACGGGAATAGCGCGGGATCATCGGATTCTCCTGTATTTGCGGGGCTTGTAGCCCCATGCCCCCTTGCCCGCAACCGCCGCGCGCGCATGATGGCAGTTCCACATGCCGGGACCGGGGCGCCTGCCTTTGCTGTCCGGGCGGAATTTCTGGGCAAATTGCATTAACGCGAGGGAAAGATGACTCCGATTGAACCGGTTTACAGCACGCCTGTGCTGCTGACGATCGCGGCGCTGGCGGTGGTGCTGCTGCTGATCCTGATCATGCGTTTCCGGCTGCATGCCTTTGTCTCGCTGGTGCTGGTCAGCCTGCTGACGGCGCTGGCGGCGGGGGTGCCCTATGCCAAGGTGGTGCCGACGCTGATGGAGGGGTTCGGCGGCACGCTGGCCTCGGTCGCGCTGCTGGTGGGCTTTGGCGCGATGATCGGGCGGATGCTTGAGGTTTCGGGGGGTGCGCAGGTGCTGGCCGACCGGCTGATCAACAAGTTCGGGGCGGATCGCGCGCCGCTGGCCTTGGGCATTGCCTCGCTGATGTTCGGCTTTCCGATCTTTTTCGATGCCGGGCTGGTGGTGATGCTGCCGATCATCTTCAGCGTGGCGCTGCGCTTTGGCGGCTCGGTCCTGCTTTATGCGCTGCCTGCGGCGGGGGCATTCGCGGTCATGCATGCCTTTGTGCCGCCCCATCCGGGGCCGGTCGCGGCGGGGGATCTGCTGGGCGCCGATATCGGGCTTTTGCTGATCGTCGGGCTGATTCTGGCGCTGCCGACATGGTTTCTGGGCAGCTACCTGTTCGGGCTGTGGTCAGGCAAGCGCATCCATCTGCCGGTGCCGGAGCTCTTGGGGGTGGATGCGGCCGACGCCGCGCGCGGGCCGGCGCCGGAGTTCAGCCGGGTGCTGACCATCCTGTTGCTGCCGCTGGTGCTGATCTTTCTCAATACCGGGCTGAACACGCTGGCCACGATGGGCGTGATCGACGGCGAGGCGGTCTGGGTCACCTTCCTGCGGCTGATCGGGCAGACGCCGGTGGCACTGCTGATCACGGTCATCGCCTCGATCTTTCTTTTGGGGCAGGGGCGCAGTCTGGCGGATATCGAGCGGATCATGGACCGCGCCCTCGCCCCGATCTGCGCCATCATTCTGGTGACAGGCGCGGGCGGCATGTTCGGGGGCGTCTTGCGCGCCACCGGCATCGGGCAGGCGCTGGCCGGCAGTCTGGACGCCATCGGCATGCCGCTGATCGTCGCGGCCTTCGTCATCTCGACGGCGCTGCGGGTTGCGCAGGGTTCGGCCACGGTGGCACTGACCACCACCGCCGGGCTGATCGCGCCGACCGTCGCCGCGACCACGGGGCTGAGCGAGTTCGACCGCTGTTTTCTGGTCATCGCCATTGCCAGCGGCGCGACCGTGCTGAGCCATTTCAACGATTCCGGCTTCTGGCTGGTGGGGAGGTTCCTGAACATGGATGAAAAAACCACGCTGCGGACATGGACGGTGATGGAGACGCTGCTGGGTTCGATCGGCTTTGTCCTCGCGCTGATCGGCTGGTGGCTGCTGTGAGCGGGGTTCAGCATATCGTCGTCATGGGGGTCTCGGGCAGCGGCAAGACCACCACCGGCACCGCGCTGGCCCAGCGTCTGGGCTGGCCCTTTACCGAGGGGGACGCCTTTCACCCCGCCGCCAATGTCGCCAAGATGGCCGCCGGACACCCGCTGACCGACGAGGACCGCGCGCCCTGGCTGCAGGCGCTGGCGGGCGAGCTGGCCAAGGCCGAGGCGCGGGGCCAAAGCTCGGTCATGGGGTGCTCGTCGCTCAAGCGCGCCTATCGCGACATCCTGCGCAGCGGCGCGCCGCGGGTGCGCTTTTTGCATGTCCACGGCACGCGAAAAATCCTGACCGAGCGGCTGGGCCATCGCGAGGGACACTTCTTTCCGCCCAAGCTTTTGGATTCGCAGCTCGCCACGCTGGAAATGCTGGGTCCTGACGAGGACGGCGTCGTTATCGACATGGCGTCAAGCATTGAAAAGCAGGTCGAGGCGGCCTTGCACCTGCTGGCTCTGTCCCCCAAAGAGGCCCGATAGGGTCCGATCCGGTCCCTCCCGTCCGCTGCGGCCTTGCGCGCGGATCATATTCCGGACGATTTCCGGCATTTTTTGAAACCACCATCCAAAGGAGGGATTCGTGGGACTGCTAGGTATTTTCCTGTCACTGATCCTGTTGATGTATCTGGCCTATCGCGGGATCAATGTGCTGATCCTCGCCCCGCTTCTGGCGCTGTTCGCGGTGTCGATGTCTGGGGGGTTACCGGTTCTGGCCACCTATACCCAAGTGTTCATGAAGTCGCTGGGCGGCTATGTTATTACCTATTTCCCGCTGTTTCTGCTGGGGGCGATATTCGGCAAGGTCATGGCCGACAGTGGCGCGGCGCGCACCATTGCCGAGATGATCGTCAAGAAGGTCGGCGCAGAGCGTGCCATTCTGGCCGTGGTGCTGGCCTGCGGCGTGCTGACCTATGGCGGCGTGTCGCTGTTTGTCGTGGCCTTTGCCATCTATCCCATCGCCAATTCGCTGTTTCGCCGTGCTGATGTGCCCAAGCGCCTGCTGCCGGCCACCATCGCGCTGGGGTCCTTCACCTTTACCATGACCGCGTTTCCCGGCACGCCGGCGATCCAGAACGCGATCCCGATGCCGTTTTTCGGCACCAATGTCTTTGCCGCACCGATCCTGGGCACCTTTGCCGGTCTGGTGATGCTGGCCGGGGGCGTTATGTGGCTGAACCGCCGCGCTGCCGCCGCCCATGCCCGCTCCGAGGGCTATGGCCAGCATGCCCGCACCGCCGCCGACAGCTCGCTTGCCGAGGATGCAGACCTGCCCGGCTTTGCCGTCGCCATCCTGCCGGTAGTGGCGGTGATCGTCCTGAACGCGCTTTGCACCTATGTGATCATCCCGGGCATGGACGCCGCCTATCTGGCGGATGCGAAATACGGCGCGACGACGCTGCCCAGCGTCGCCGGAATCTGGGCGATCATCGTCTCGCTGACCGTTTCGATCCTGCTGGCTCTGGGGCTGAACTGGCGCCGCTTCGCCGATGTGAAGGAGACGGTGAACTCGGGCACGATGGGGTCGCTTCTGCCGATCTTCAACACCGCCTCCGAGGTGGGTTATGGCGCGGTCATCGCCTCGTTGCCGGCCTTCGCGATCATCCGCGACGCGGTTTTGTCGCTGTTTCCGACCAATCCCGTCGCCTCGCTGGCGGTGGCGGTGAACGTGCTGGCGGGGATCACCGGCTCGGCCTCGGGGGGCATGTCCATCGCGTTGAATGCGCTGGGTGAGCAATTCGCCACCATGGCCCGCGATCAGGGCATCAGCATGGAGCTGATGCATCGCGTGACCGCGCTGTCCTCGGGCGGGTTCGACGCGCTGCCCCATAATGGCGCGGTGATCACGCTTCTGGCGATCACCGGCATGACCCACAAGAAAAGCTACAGCGACATCTTCGTGGTGGCGGTGGCGATCCCGGTTCTGGCCACCATCGCGGTCATCCTGCTGGGGTCGCTGGGGCTGTAAGGCCCGGGTCCTGAAACCAGAAAGGCGCCCCGAGGGGCGCCTTTCCTTTTGCGTGAGCGACAAGCGATCAGCAGCTGTAATACATCGCGTATTCGACCGGGTGGGGGGTATGCTCATAGGCATAGACCTCTTCCCATTTCAGCTTGATATAGCTTTCCAGCTGGTCGCGGGTGAAGACGTCGCCCTGCAGCAGGAAGTCCATGTCCTTCTCAAGCTCTTCCAGCGCCTCGCGCAGGCTGCCGCAGACGGTCGGGATCTCGGCCAGCTCTTCGGGCGGCAGATCGTACAGATCCTTGTCCGAAGCCGGACCCGGATCGATCTTGTTCTTGATGCCGTCGATGCCAGCCATCAGCAGCGCTGCGAATGCCAGATAGGGGTTTGCGGCCGGATCGGGGAAACGGGCCTCGACGCGCTTGGCTTTCGGGCTTTCGGTCCACGGAATCCGCACGCAGCCCGAGCGGTTGCGGGCCGAATAGGCGCGCAGAACCGGGGCCTCGAAGCCGGGGATCAGGCGCTTGTAGCTGTTCGTCGCCGGGTTCGTGAGCGCGTTCAGGGCTTTCGCGTGCTTGAGGATGCCGCCGATGAAATACAGCGCCTCTTGCGACAGGTCCGCATATTTGTCGCCGGCGAACAGCGGCTTGCCGTCCTTCCAGATCGACATGTTGACATGCATGCCACTGCCGTTGTCGCCCTTCATGGGCTTGGGCATGAAGGTCACCGACTTGCCATAGGCGGCGGCGACGTTGTGGATGACGTATTTGTATTTCTGGATGTTGTCGGCCTGCTCGACCAGCCCGCCGAAGATCATGCCCAGCTCGTGCTGGCAGGTCGCGACCTCGTGGTGGTGCTTATCGACCTTGATGCCCATGCGCTTCATGGTCGAGAGCATCTCGCCGCGGATATCCTGCGCGGTGTCGATGGGGTTGACCGGGAAGTAGCCGCCCTTGTGGGGCGCGCGATGGGCCAGGTTGCCGTCTTCATAGGCGGTGTCGGTGTTCCATGCGGCGTCCACGGCGTCGATCTCGAACGAGACCTTCTGCGGGGTGACCGAATAGCGCACGTCGTCGAACAGGAAGAACTCGGCCTCGGGGCCGAAATAGGCGGTGTCGCCAATGCCCGAGGATTTCAGATAGGCCTCGGCCTTGACGGCGGTGCCGCGCGGGTCGCGCGAATAGGCCTCGCCGGTGTCGGGCTCGGCCACGTTGCAATGCACACACAGCGTCTTTTCGGCATAGAACGGGTCGATATAGACCGACGAGGGATCAAAGATCAGCTTCATGTCGGACTGGTCGATCGACTTCCAGCCGGCAATCGAGCTGCCGTCGAACATGAAGCCTTCCTCGAACAGGTCTTCGTCCACCAGGTCGGCGACCAGAGTGACGTGCTGCAGCTTGCCTTTGGGATCGGTGAAGCGAACGTCGACATATTCGACATCCTCATCCTTCATCAGATCCAGTACGTCCTTGACTTTCATTGGGTTCCTTCCTCCATCAGTCGGCCCGGCGCCGCCGCCGGGCAAGGGTAATATTCATGGCCGGGTCCGTGCCGGCTCAGGGGATCAGACCGCGTCGTCGCCGGTTTCGCCGGTGCGGATGCGGATCGCCTGCTCGACCGGCAGGATGAAGATCTTGCCATCGCCGATCTTTTCGGTGCGCGCGGCCGAGACGATGGCGTCCACGGCAGCTTCGACCAGATCGTCGGGCAGCACCATCTCGATCTTGACCTTGGGCAGGAAGTCCACGACGTATTCCGCGCCGCGATAGAGCTCGGTATGGCCCTTTTGCCGACCAAAGCCCTTGACCTCGGTGACCGAAAGCCCCTGGACGCCGACCTCCTGCAAAGCTTCTTTCACATCGTCCAGCTTGAAGGGTTTGATGATGGCTTCGACTTTCTTCATTGCCTGATCCTTCTGTCGCGACTTGCCTGCGCCCTGATTGGCGGGTTTGATCTGGCAGGTAAAGCAGGCTTGCGCGGATCGGGCCGGGGAAATTGCCCTGTCAGGGTTTTTGCCTGATGTTTGTGCGAAGTGCGTATAATTTAGGCAATGAAAATGATATCTGGAACCGAAATCCTGACCGCCGCCCAAATGCGCGCCATGGAATCCGCCGCCATCGCCAGCGGCGCGGTCACCGGGCTTGAGCTGATGGAGCGGGCAGGGGGTGCCGTCGCCGGTCATATCCGCCTGCGCTGGCCAAAGCCCGGCCGGGTGACGGTCTTGTGCGGCCCGGGCAATAATGGCGGCGACGGCTATGTCATCGCGCGCGCGCTGTGGCAGGCCGGCTGGCGGGTGCGGGTCCTTGGCCTTGACAATACCGCCGGTCCCGACGCGACCGAGATGCGCCGGCGCTGGCGCGAGATCGGCGCGGTCCTGCCGCTGACCGAGGATGAATTGCGCTGCCCGGGGGAAAGCAGCGATGTCTATGTCGATGCCATCTTCGGCACCGGCCTGACCCGTCCCCCGGAAGGCGCGATTGCCCGCATCCTCGCCTATCTGGGCGGCTCGGGCGGGGATTGGGGATTTTTCCGCGACAGGCTGGTCGCGGTGGATTGCCCCAGCGGCATGTGCCTCGACAGTGGGGCCTTTCTTGGCACGAGACGGGGGCCGGGCGAATATGACCTGCGCGCCCGGATGACGGTTGCCTTCGACAGCCCCAAGCCCGGCCATCTGCTGGAGCGCGGCCCGGACTGCTGCGGCGAGCTGGTGATCGCCGATATCGGGCTGCGGGACTGGCGCTGCCGGGCGCCGGGCGGTCGGGGCGGGTGGCGGAGCCAGCGCCCGGCCAGCCTGACCGCGATCTGGCCCGATTTCGGGATAGCCGATCCCCGCCGATCCGACGGTGACGACCGGCGGAAAGCCGCATGGCTCAGCAAGCGCGACGATCCCGGCGGGCATAAATTCGGCCATGGCCACGCGCTGATCCTTGCCGGAGGCGCGGGTCAGGGTGGCGCGGCGCGTCTGGCGGCCCGCGCGGCGCTGCGCGTCGGGGCCGGTCTGGTGACGCTTTGCCCGCCGGCTCCGGCCCTGACCGAGCATGCCGGCGCGCCCGATGCCCTGATGCGGCGCGCGGTCGATGATACCGGGGCGCTGCGCGCGCTGCTCGAGGATCGACGGATCACCGCGCTTTGCCTTGGGCCGGGCGCCGGGGTCGGGCGGGCCGCCGCGCTGTTACCAGGGGTCCTGTCCTCGCGCCGTCCCTGCGTGCTGGACGCGGATGCGCTGACCGCGCTGGCCGCCGATCCGGGTCTCATGGGCGGGCTGCATCCCGGCTGCGTCCTGACCCCGCACCGAGGCGAATTCGCCCGCCTGTTCCCCGATCTCGACGCCCGCCTGAGCGGGCCTCAGCCTCCGGCCCCTGACCTTGACCCAAGGGACATGGCGCGGTTCATGCCGGATCTTGTGGCTTATCGGGCCGCCCTTTCAGAGATGCGCGGCCCGGCCTATTCCCGGCTGGACGCGGCCCGGGACGCCGCCACCCGCAGCGGCGCCGTCATCCTGCTGAAAGGCCCGGACACGGTCATCGCCGAGCCCGCGCCAAGAGTGCTGCCGGACGGCCCCGCCATTCCCGGTCGGGCAATCATCCATTCGGCCTTCGACGTGCCCTGGCTTGCCACGGCCGGATCGGGCGACGTTCTGGCCGGGATCATCACCGGCTTGCTCGCGCGCGGCCTGCCGCCTCTGGACGCCGCCGCGACCGGCGCAGGACTGCATGCCGCCGCCGCCCGCCGCTTTGGCCCCGGTCTGATCGCCGATGACCTGCCGGAGGAGATTCCGGGCCTGTTTCGCGACATGGAGCGGATCACGGCGGCACCGTAAGAAACCGCTCGCGCCGGCGCTGCGGCTTTGCTAGAAGCCCCCTCGTTGCGGGTGTGGCGAAATTGGCAGACGCACCAGATTTAGGTTCTGGCGCCGCAAGGCGTGGGGGTTCAAGTCCCTCCACCCGCACCATCGTGGCAAGATCGATGCCTTGGGCTTGGTTTTGCGGTCAGGCCACGTTCGCGAGGTCGTCGCGAATCCGCTGCACCATCAGCCGGCCATATTCGAGATTGCCGTGATGCGGATCCTTGGGATTGCCGGAGCTGAATTCCGCGGTGGTGAAGCCCCCGGACACCGTTTCCGGCGGCACCTCGATCACCCGCACGCCGATTTCCGCCAGCCGCGCCAAGATGAAGCTGCGGCAGATCGCGTCGACCCGGGCCATGACGGCGGGTCGGATGTCATGCATGCCGGGTGCGCGCTCCAAGGGGCGGGGTGCCTCGATCACGCAGATGTCGAAGCCCTTCGACCGCAGTTCGAACAGAAAGCTCAGCCGCGCTGCCGTCTCGCGCTCGATCCAGGTCTGCAACGCGGCATCGCTGATCGGTTGCAGATCGGGATGGTCCTTCTGGATCGACCAGGGGCAGAAGCTCCGCCAGTCGCGCGCGCGGGTATATGGCGCGGTATGCAGGATGCCCGAGAAATAGAGCCGCCCCTCGGGCAGCAGCAGGACATTCAGCGGCGTGAAGTTCTTGACGTTATCGGCCCGCGCGCGGATCCCGCCCTTTTCGGCCACAAGCTGCGGCGCGATCCAGTTCAGCGCATGATTGACGAGGAATCGGGCCTCGTGCTCGTCGCCAAGCTCTGCGGCACTATTGCGCAGCGTGTGAAGGTGGGAATCGCCGAAAATGGTGACCTTCATGACAGTTTCCCCAGCAGGGCCTCTTCGCAATATTCGTAGCCGGCGGCCACGTCCGGTGGGGCGGGCGCGCTTGGCGCCGGGGGCGCGATCTCGGGTTCGGGGGCGAAGAAATGCTGCATCACCGTATCGACGCCGGCCTGCACGACATTGCGCAGGTCGGGCGCATAAAAGCCGTGGCGGGTCGGCTGGCCGGTGATGACCTCATAGCTTGGGAAATAGAAGACATCGTCATGTTCCGCGGCCAGATCGCCGGCGACGGCGCGCAAGGTGGCCTTGCTTTGCGTGGTGGCGACCAGCACATGATCGCCGCTGGCGGTTGCCGCAAGCGGCACCGGCGAGACGGTCAGCAGCACGCGCACGCCGGGTTTGCACTGGCGCAGCAGATGCAGGAAGGTCTCGAAATCGCGGTAGACCTCGGGATAGCGGAAATTGACGAAGCCATAGCGCTTGGGGTCGTAATCCCCGGCGATGACGCCCGGCGCCGAAGGATAGACGGTGCCGTCCTCAAGGCTTTCCCAGGCCTCGGTCAGGCCCAGGGTGAAGACGAAGATATCGGCGCGCGCGAACATCTCGCGCACGGCCGCCAGATGCGCGTCGCGCAGGACGCGCACCTCGTCCTCGGTCTCGAAGCCGTCGGGTTGCAGGCCCGGTCGCAGCGCATCGAAATGACGCCCCTTGGTCGTCCAGATCCCGTCCAGGGGCTGGCGCGTGCCATGCGCCTCCTGAAACAGCTGCAGAAGCTGGCGCACCGTGTAGATGTTCCCGTAGCGGCAGGTATATAGCTCGTAGCCAAGCCGGTTAGCCTCGTCCGGGGTCAGGAAGGACGGGGCGGGCTCAAGGTCCAGATAGCCCAGATTGCGCTTGCGCAGGGCGCGGCCGATATGCTGGGCGAAGCAGCTTCCTGCGGTCGCGATCTGCGCCCTGGCCAAGGGGCCCATTCCATCGAATAGCTCGGACAGCGTCGAGACATGGCGGTTCGATACAGCCCGGTTCCAGAATGCCCGCTCCGGGAAGTGCTTATAGGGATGCAACGAAATAACCCCCGATTTGCAACGATTCGGATATCGTTGTTAGCCCTCTGGCGGGGAATGGTCACGGGGAAAACGGACCGGGCAAGCCGCCAATGTGGTCGCGGCCGGCCGGATGCCGCCTGCGATCTGCCGCATCGCGTGCAGCGGCGCAGGCCGGGCGAGGGCGGGTTCAGCCTTGTGGTCTTCGCGCAATCTTGATCGGCGGCGGGGGCCGAGACCCCCTTGACGGCGGTGTTATCGGCGCAGGAGATGTTGACGTCGCATTACTGTCATGAAATGTTCCCGCATCTATTTACGAGGCGCAGATGGAGGCCCAGGCGTTGCTACAAGCTGTTCCCCAGGAAAAAGGCGATTACTGGAACCAATATTACGCGTCGCGTGAGGTCATGAAGCTGTCGGCGCCGTCGCAGTTCGCGGCCTTCGTCGCGCAGGAGGCCGGCGATGCGCATCTGATCATCGAGGTCGGTTGCGGAAACGGGCGCGACAGCCTGTTCTTTGCCCGCCACGGTTTTCAGGTCGTCGCCATTGACGGTTCGTCCTCGGCCATCGCGAAATGCGAGGAAAGCCGCAACGCACAGTCGCTGAGTGATATCTCGTTCATCTGCTCGACCGTCGGCAGCGCCGGTTTCGGCGATGCGCTGCGTCAGGCGCGTGCCCATTCCGAGGGGCCTGCACTGGCCTATGCCCGGTTCTTCCTGCACGCGATCACCGAATCCGAAGAGCTTGCCTTTTTCGAAGGCATGAGCGCCGCCCTGCATGAGGGCGACCGTCTGGCCGTCGAATATCGCACCGTCCGCGACGCGGCGGGCGAAAAGGTGACGGCCGCGCATTACCGCCGCTTTGTCGAGCCCTCGCAGGTGATCGCCAATGCCGCGAGCTTCGGCTTTTCGGTTGAATATGAGGTCGAGGGCTTCGGTTTCGCCAAATACCTCAAGGATGATGCCTATGTCGCGCGCACGGTGTTCCGGAAGGTCGCTGCATGACGCTGGACGCAAGGGTGGCGGCGCTCGTCGACGGACGGGCCGCCGCACCTGACGGCGATCCCCTCGGCGCGCGGCTGGATCACTATTGTGGCCTGGTTCTGGCCGGCGCGTTCTGGGACGCCTATCACCAGATGCGCGCCGACAAGTCGCTTGCGCCCGAAGACAAGAAGCAGATCATCAATGCCGTGAATGCCGGCTATCTGTTCCAGCGGCAGCTGGAATGGGGCAATCACGGGGTCAGGCGCTCATTCCGGTTCTGGAGCGACCCGCAGAAAAGCAAATATGTCGAACGGGCGCTTGAAATCGCCGATCTGCTGAAGCGCGAGATCACCCCGCATGTCAGCTTTGGCTTCGGTTCGGTTCTGGGAATGATCCGGGACCATGATTTCATCCCGCATGACGATGACATGGACCTGATCATCGCCCTGCCCGCCAACGAGGGGGCAAGCTTTGGCGCGACTTTGGCCAGGCTGCGCCAGCTGCTTGGCGAGGAAGGGTTCGTCGCCCCGGAAAGCAAGAATATCAGCCACCTGACCACGGCCCGCAAGGGCTTTGCGGGCACGGATATCTTTATCGGCTTCATCGATCCCGACGAGCGCGTGTCCTGGTTCCCCAGTGCGCGGGGCGGTCTGGCGATGCCGGATGTGTTCCCGACCCAGACGTTGCGGTTCTTTGGCGGCGACTGTCCGATTCCGCGCAATCCGATAAAATATCTGGAAGTGACCTACGGCCCCGACTGGCGCACGCCGATCCCGAACTGGAACCATCCATGGGATTCGCGGGCCTATCGCGAGTTTCTCTGATCGTCGCAGCCCGTCAGGCCAACGGCTGGCGGCGGGCCCGCGCCCTGTCCACACGGATCAGCCGGATCCTTGCTGCGCCACGGCATCGACCACGGCTTTCTTGACGGCACGCACCCAATCGGCATCGCCGGCAGCCTCGCCCAGAACGCGCGCCCCGACCATGGCGGCGAACAGAACCAGCACCTCCGGGTCGGCTTCCGCGATCCTGTTCTCTGCCATGGCCTGCGGGTCCGCACCAAAAAACGCCCCGAGAAGCGCCCCGGTGCCCTTGTCATAGGCAAGGCGCGCGGCGGCGTCGCCGTCCTTTCGGGCGACATGGGGGGCGAAGGCGATGATCGGGCAATGCCGCTGCGGATTGGGCCGCAGGTATTGTTCGACCAGCCGCGCCCGCAACGCCTCCGCGGTCGCGTCGTCCTTGCCGAGGATCCTGCCCCACAGCGCCAGCGCCTCGTCGAAGGCAAGCGCGGTCGCCTCGTCGACCAGCGCCTCTTTCGAGGCGAAATGCTTGTAGAACCCGCCGACCGTCATGCCGGCGGCCGCCATGATATCGGCGACCGAAACCGCTTCGATGCCCCGCGCGCGAAACATTCCGCTGGCGATCTCGACGATTCTCGCGCGGTTCTGCTGGGCTTGCTCGGCCGAGGATCGTCCCAAGCTAGGTCTCCTTTCTGAACACCAGCAGGTTCGCGGTGAAATCCTGCAGGATCTCGTCCGCCTGATTCAGCGTCAGGCTGTGGGTCTGCACCATAGCCCGGTCGGGCTTTGACCGCGATGGCCGGATGGCGATGATGCGGCTTTTCGCGCGCAGGATGTCGCCCGGTCGCGTCGGGCGCGGCCACGAGATTTCGCCTCCTGCGCCAATGATCCCCTGCGCAAAGGGCATGCTTTTGACCAGCAGTTTCATGGTGATCGCCATGGTGTGCCAGCCGCTGGCGGCAAGCCCCTGAAAGAAGCTGTCGCGCGCGGCCTCGGGGTCAAGATGGAAGGGCTGCGGATCGAACTCGGTCGCGAAGGCGATGATCTGCTCTGCGTCGAGGTGATGCTCGCCGCTGGTGAATTCCTGGCCGACCCGCAGGTCATCCAGATAGAGCCGGTTCGGCAGATCGTTGTCTTTCATCGGCTTTTCCTTCCTGTGCGATGTTTTTGCTGCTGGCGGATTGGGTCTCGCCAAAATAGATTATGATTGTTATCTATATTCCTCAAGCCCGATTCTGGTTCGGGTGGATTTCCCCAACGGAAGTATGCCCATGACCCAGTCCCATGATCCCCGGATCGTCGCGGCGCCCAGGAATCCCTGGATCGTCCTGATCTGTGCGGCAATGCTTGTCACCATCGCTATGGGCATCCGACAGTCCTTTGGCCTGTTCCTGCGCCCGATCGAGCAGGATATCGGCCTTGGCCGGGAGGCCTTCGGCCTTGCCGTCGCGGTTCAGAACCTGATCCTCGGGCTGGCGCAGCCCTTTGTCGGCGCCATGGCCGACAAGCACGGGGCGGGGCGCGTGGCGGCGGCTGGCGGCGCGCTTTATGCGCTTGGCCTGGCGCTTGCATCGATGATCTCGGGCGCGGTCGGGCTCAATCTGACGCTGGGCCTTCTTGTCGGCTTTGCGATGACGGGCGTGACCTTCGTTGTCGCGATCGGGGCCGCCATCCGCGCGGTCCCGCCCCAGAAACGCGGGCTGGCGGCCGGAATCGTGACGGCGGGCGGCTCGGTCGGCCAGTTTCTGCTGGTGCCGGTCGCGCAGGGGCTGATCGGTGCCTTTGGCTGGCGCGAGACCTTTCTGATCTATGCCGGACTGGCCGGCGTGATGGTCCTGCTTGCCATTGGCGTGGCCGGACGGCCGGCGCAGCCGGTGACAGGCCATGCGGGCGCGCAAAGCTTTGGTGAGGCGCTGCGCGAGGCCGCCGGTCATTCCGGTTTCTGGCTGCTGAATGCCGGCTTCTTCGTCTGCGGCTTCCACGTCGCCTTCATCGGCACCCATCTGCCGGCGTTTCTGGCCGACAAGGGGCTGGACCCGGCGATCGGCGCAAGGGCGCTGGCGCTGGTCGGGCTGTTCAACATCCTCGGGTCCTATGTCTTTGGCATGTCGGCGGATCGCTGGCGCAAGAAGCATGTCCTTTCCGGCATCTATCTTGCACGGGGGGTGGTGATGGCGCTGTTTCTTGCCTTTCCGATCACCGCGCTATCGGCCACGCTTTTTGCCTGCGCCCTGGGCTTTCTCTGGCTTGGGACGGTTCCGCTGACCAGCGGCCTTGTCGGCCAGATCTTTGGTGTCCGCTACGTCTCGACGCTGTTCGGCATCGTCTTCCTGTCGCATCAGCTCGGCTCGTTCTTCGGAGCCTGGGGCGCGGGATATGCCTATAGCGTCACCGGCTCATATGATTTCGCCTGGCAGGTCTCGATCGTCATTGCCGTCCTTGCCGCTCTGCTGCATTGGCCGATCAAGGATGCGCCGCTGCCCCGGCTGCAGGCCGCGGAATGAGTGGCGCCCTTCCGCCCCTGACCCGCCGGCATCGGTTCGCGCTTGCGGCGGCCGCGTTGGCGCTGGCGCTGGCGGGGCTGGCCTTGTGGGCGGCTTATGGCATTCCGGTCGCGCTGCTCGCGGCCGGGTTGCTGTGCTAGCCGGCCGCCTTCCTAACCGGAAAAGATGCTGCTAGGTTTGCGCGGTTCAAAAGGGGGCGTTCGGATGTCAGCCACTATGCCCGGTATGTCTGATCGCGGATCGGCCGCGCGCCGCAGCAGAGCGCCCGGCACCGCAATGACCGATACCATGACCGATGCCAGGGGCGCGCGCGGCGCCTGCGGCTGCTCGACCGGGCGGGGCTGATGCCCGTTCTCATTTTCCTGACCATCATGATCGTGGTCACGCAATTGTGGTGGCTGCTGCTTTATCTGATTTTTCTGGGCTGGCTGATCTGGCTGGGCGTTTCCGGCTGGCGCTTGGTGCTGGCGGCGGTTCTGGTCTGGCTGGCGGTGCTGGGCGGCGTGGCGCTTGCGCCGGACAGTGCCTTCGCGCGCCTGATCGGCTGGTCACCGCAGGGGCTGGTCTCGGTCCTGCTGGTGATCGCCCTGCTGTTCGGGGCCGAGGCGCTTGTGGCCGCCCTGCACGCCCATGCCATGCCCTTGCCCGATCGTGCCCCGGGACTTGTGCCGCTGAGCGCGGCCGCGAAGCCCGCGCCCCAGCCCGCATCGGCGCAAGTGATGCAGCCGGCCGAACTGGACCGCTATGCCCGCCACATCGTCTTGCGCGAACTTGGCGGGCCGGGGCAGGCGGCCCTGCGCCGCGCCCGCGTGCTGGTCGTCGGCGCGGGCGGGCTTGGCGCGCCGGTCTGCCAGTATCTCGCCGCCGCCGGGGTGGGGCGGATCACGGTTGCCGATGACGACCGGGTCAGCTTGTCAAACCTGCAACGGCAGGTGATCTTTCGCAGCAAGGATGACGGCCAGCCCAAGGCGCAGGCGGCGCGCGCCGCCATGCTGGCGCTGAACCCGCATATCGAGGTGACCGCGCTCGCGCGCCGCATCACCGCCGAGGACGCGGCGCTGATCGCCGAACAGGATCTGGTCATCGACGGCACCGACAGTTTTACCGCCCGGCAGGCGATCAACGCGGCCTGCGTGGCGGCGGGCGTGCCGCTGGTCGCCGGCGCCATCGCGCAATGGGAGGGGCAGGTGACCGTCTGGGACCCCAAGCGCGGCGCCCCCTGCATGAGCTGCATTTTCCCGCAGGCCCCGGCGCCGGGCCTTGCCCCCGCCTGCGTCGAGGCGGGAGTCGTCGGCCCGCTGCCCGGCGTCATCGGGTCCATGATGGCGCTTGAGGCGATCAAGATCATCGCCGGGGCAGGCGAGCCCCTGCGCGGGCGGATGCTGATCTTTGACGGGCTTTACGGCGAAAACCGGCTGATGAAAATTGCGCGACGGGGCGATTGCCCGGTCTGCGGCTCTGGACATTTCGCGCAGGGGTGAAAGACTCGCGGACAACCGAAAGGATGCCGCATGAACCCCGAACTCATCCAATGGACCGGTCCGCTGGGACTGCCGCGATTTGACCTGATCCGTGACACCGATTTCGCCCCGGCCTTTGACACCTGCCTGAAGCAGGCCGAGGACGCGGTCGAGGCCATCGCCGCCAACCCCGAACCGCCCAGCTTTGAAAATACCGTCGCCGCGCTGGAAACCGCCGAGGACCCGCTGAACCGGCTATGCGCGATCTTCTTCACCCTGACCGGCGTCGATTCGACCCCCGCGCGCGAAGAGTTGCAGCGCCAGATCGCCCCGCGCCTGGCTGCCCATGGCAGCAAGGTCAGCATGGACCCGCGGCTGTTTGATCGGGTCGAGGCGATCATGCAGGACATGGACGAACTCGCCCCCCAGGATCGGCGCCTGACCGAGCTGACCCTGCGCGGGCTGCGCCGCGCCGGCGCCGGTCTGACCGGCGAGGCTCGCGACCGCATGGCCGCGATCCGCGAACGCCTTGCGGTGCTGTCGACCGATTTCGCGCAGAACGTGCTGACGGATGAGCGCGACTTTACCATGGCCATTGCCGATGACCAGCTGGCGGGATTGCCCGACTGGCTGATCCGCTCCATGCGGGCGGCGGCGCGCGAGCGCGGGCTTTCGGGGCAGATCGTGACGCTGAACCGCTCGTTGATCGTGCCGTTCCTGGAATATGCCGAGGACCGGGCCTTGCGCGAAACCGCGTGGCGGGCCTGGACGGCGCGGGGGGATGGCTCGGGTGCGGGGGGCGCGAAAACCGACAACCGCCCCATCGCCGCCGAGATTTTGCGCCTGCGTCATGAACGCGCGCAGCTTCTGGGCTATGCGGACTTCGCTAGCTACAAGCTGGAGCCGGAAGTGGCCGGCAATGCCGAAAATGTCGAGGCGCTGCTCTCTGAGGTCTGGACCTATGCGAAAGCCCGCGCCGATCAGGATGCCGCGCGGCTGACCGAAATGCTGCACGAGGACGGCGTGAACGGCGCGCTGGAGCCCTGGGACTGGCGCTATTACGCCGAACGCCAGCGCAAGGCCGAACACGATCTGGATGAGGCGGAAGTCAAGCCCTACCTGACCCTCGAGGCGATGATCGGTGCGGTTTTCGACACCGCCAACCGGCTTTTCGGGCTGGAGATGCGTGAATTCGACGCCGCGCTCTGGTCGCCCGAGACCCGCGCATGGGAGGTGACCCGCGACGGTCAGCGCCTTGCCGTGTTTCTGGGCGATTACTATGCCCGGCCCAGCAAGCGGTCGGGGGCGTGGTGTTCGACCCTGCAATCCCAGCACAGGATCGGCGCGGGCCAACGCCCCATCGTCATCAATGTCTGCAACTTCACCCCGCCCGAGGAAAAGGGCGCGCCCAGCTTTCTGTCATGGGACGATGCGCGCACGCTCTTTCACGAGTTCGGCCATGCGCTGCACAATATCCTGTCGGATGTGACCTGGCCCTCGATCTCGGGGACCTCGGTGGCGCGCGATTTCGTCGAGCTGCCCAGCCAGCTTTTCGAGCATTGGCTGGACCAGCCCGAGGTGCTGGACCGCCATGCCCGCCATGCGGAAACCGGCGCGGCCATGCCCGCCGCGCTGCGCGACCGGATTCTGGCGGCCAGCAATGCCGGGCAGGGCTTTGCCACCACCGAATATCTGGAAAGCGCGCTGGTCGATCTGGCCTTTCACCGCGGCGAGCCGCCCGCCGACCCGATGGCGCGGCAGGCCGAGGTGCTGGCGGAACTGGGTGCGCCGGCGGCCGTTCCCATGCGCCATGCCACGCCGCATTTCGCGCATGTGTTTTCGGGCGACGGCTATTCCTCGGGCTATTACAGCTACATGTGGTCCGAGGTCATGGATGCCGACGCCTTCGAGGCTTTCATGGAAAAGGGCGATGCCTTTGACCCCGAAACCGCCGCCCGGCTTGAGGAATGGATCCTGTCGAAAGGCGATTCTCTGCCTGCGGATGAACTTTGGCTGAAATTCAGGGAACGAAAGCCCGGTGTTCACGCGTTGTTGAAAGGACGCGGCCTGTTGGCCGAGGCTTCATGACCAGAGGGAGATCGAAATGACCGCAACCAGACCTGTTCTTGCCCTTGCCGCCACGACCGTCCTTGCCATTGCCGCCTGTAGCGCGGTCGAGACGCTGACCGCGCCGCTCGTGCCCCAGAATACCCCCGGGCCGATGGCGCAGGACAACGCGCTGAATGGCGTCTATAACCTGCTGCGTTCGGAATGCGGGCAGGCGGCCAGCGACAAATCGCTGGTGGTCGACGGGCGCAAGTTCCTGTTTCCGCGGGAAAACTGCACCGTGGTCAGGTCCGAGCGCCAGCCCAGCCAGACCCGCGTGACCCTGTCCTGCGAAGGCGATTCCGGCTCTGCCGGCAACCGCGTCATCGACCTGCAGACCCGCTCCGATGGCACGCTGCGGGTGACCGAGGATTCGCTGACGCTGACCTATTTCCTGTGCATGAAGGCCCCGGCCAGCACCGACTCGCTGGTTGGCCAGACCATGTGACAGGGCCGCGCCAGACGATTTTTCAGGACCGCCCTCGGGCGGTCCTGTTGTTTTTGTGGTATGATCTACCAGATGGCCAAGGATGCTATCCAAACCAGACTAAACCGTCAGGTCCGGTATGTCGCACAAGGCTTGATTGAGGACTCTGACCTGAATTAACCTGAACTTGTTCATGAACTCCGCATATTTTAGCGATTACGTCAGTGACCGAAGGGGGCACCGATGGAGTTTGACAGCGGTTCAATCAAGACCATCGCGGATATCCCGATCGACAAGATGGGACTCGCGCATTACTTCGCGAATTACGAGCGCTATCTTGGTCCGATGCGCGACCGTCCGCTGAACTTTCTCGAGCTGGGCGTGGCAAACGGTGATTCGCTGAAATACTGGGAAAAGTGGCTGCCTCATGCCCGGATCACCGGGCTGGACATCAATCCCTGTCCGGTCAGCTTCGACAGCGGCCGGGTCGAATGCTATGTCGGCGAACAGCAGGACCGCGCGCTTCTGGACCGCGTCGCGGCCGAACGCGCCCCCGAGGGCTTCGACGTGATCATCGACGATGCCGCGCATGTCGGGCAGCTGGCGCGCATCTCGTTCTGGCACCTGTTCGACCATCACTTGAAGGCCGGCGGATACTATTTCATCGAGGACTGGGGGACGGGCTACTGGCCGGAATATCCCGATGGCAAGCATTTCAGCCCCGAGATCGCCGACCTGTCCTGGCACGAGCGGATCCTGGACCGCATGCATGCCAATGCCGGCGTGCGGGCCGTCTATCCGCTGCGCAAGCTGACCGGCTGGATGCGCTGGAACCTCGTCCGGCGGCGGTTTCACGGCCATGACCGCGGCATGGTCGGTTTCGTCAAGGAGCTGATCGACGAATGCGGCGCGGCGGACATGACCCATCCCAGCCTCGGGACCGGAACGCCGCGTGCCTCGCGCTTTGAATGGATGCGGGTTTCACTGGGCCATGTGGTGATCCGCAAGGCGCGGCTTGACGCCTGATCGCGATGCGGGCGGCAGGGCAGCGCGTGTGGCGGGGGTCAGTCGCGGATCTCGTCCGGGTCCGCGCCCCAGATCGTCGTCTTGGGCACCCAGCCCTTTTCGCCACCGCCCGAAACGCGGCACCAGTCGGGATTGCATTCATGCAGCCGCACGATCGCCCCGGCCTCGGCCCGCGCCACCACATTCGCGCGCGGCTCGGGCTTGGCCATCAGCTCAAGCATGTCCTTTTGCACGATGGCGGTGCGCACGCCCGACAGCAGCGAATAATGCACCCAGCCGCCGGCGCCGTCCTGATCCTCGACCCGGCGCCAATGGCCGAATTCGGCGGTGACGCGCAAGGGCATGCCGGCATGGCGAAACACCCAGTCGATGCGATGCGACAGGCTGGGGCCGCGCCGGGCATTGCCCTCGCTGCCTTTCAGGCTGACATAGCGGGGCAGGGGCAGGTTGGTGACCGGCCCGCGATTGGGGTCGCGCTGGCCGTCCTGATGGCGGCTGATCTGCGCATCGGCCGAGACCTCGGGAACGCCACTGGCGTCAAGGTTCTCGCCCGGATCGGTGCTTTGCGCCGATGCCGTGCCCATGGCCAGCGACGCCGCCACGGCGAATGCGATGGCACCCGGCCAAGCCTGTCCTGTCTTCATCTGCCTGTCCTGCAATTGCGGGGGTCTTGTGCCCGCCCCCTATCGGAGGCACTTTGCCAAAAGCCACCCGGCTTTGGAAGAGAGGAGCGACCATGCACGCTGGTCCCGTGACCGATCAGACCCGTCCGCGCCTTAAAGTTTTCGTGACCCGGCAGCTGCCCGCGAAAATCGAGGCCCGGATGGCCGAGCTTTTCGACGTTACCCTGAACCCCGAAGACAACAAGCTTGACCGCGACGCGCTGCTTGAGGCGATGCGCGGCTATGACGTGCTGGTGCCGACGGTGACCGACCGCATCGACGCCGAGATGCTGGCCAAGGCCGCGGCCTTTGGCGGCAAGCTGAAGCTGATCGCCAGCTATGGCGCCGGTGTCGATCACCTTGACGTGCATGCCGCCCGCCAGCGCGGCATCCTGATCAGCAATACCCCCGGCGTGGTGGCCGAGGACACGGCCGACATGACGCTGGCGCTGATCCTTGCCGTCACCCGCCGCATCCCCGAGGGTATGGCCGAAATGCAGGCCGGCGGCTGGAAGGGCTGGTCGCCGATCTCGCATCTGGGCGGACGTCTGGGCGGCAAGCAACTGGGCATTCTGGGCATGGGCCGGATCGGGCAGGCGGTGGCGCGGCGCGCCAACGCCTTCGGCATCAAGGTCCATTACCACAACCGCCACCGCCTGCGCCCCGAGGTCGAGAACGAATTGCACGCGACCTGGTGGGAAAGCCTCGACCAGATGCTGGCGCGGGTGGACATCGTCTCGGTCAATGCGCCGCATACGCCGGCGACCTTCCATCTGCTGAACGCGCGGCGGCTCAAGCTGCTGAAGCCTTCGGCGGTGGTCATCAACACCTCGCGCGGCGAGATCATCGACGAAAACGCCCTGACCCGGATGCTGCGCGCGGGCGAGATCGCGGGCGCCGGCCTTGATGTCTTTGAACACGGGCATGACATCAATCCGCGCCTGCGCGCCCTGCCCAATGTCGTCCTGCTGCCGCATATGGGCTCGGCCACGATCGAGGGCCGCATCGAGATGGGGGAAAAGGTGATCTACAATATCCGCACCTTCGCCGACGGCCTGCCGCCGCCGGACCTTGTCCTGCCGAGCATGCTGTGACGCAGGCGGCGGGTCCGGTGCCGCGCGACAGCGGCGTCATCGGTGCGCGTTGGGCGGTCTCGGGGCTGTTCATCGCCAATGGTATCCTGATGGGCAGCTGGGCGCCCAAGCTGCCGGTGCTGATGCAGCGCCTGCAAATCAGCGAAAGCGTGGCCGGGCTTCTGGTTCTGGTGCTGGGGCTGGGCGCGGTCAGCATGATGCCGATCTTTGGCGCCATGGTGACGCGCCTGGGCTCGGCGCGGGCGGTGCAGGTGGCCGCCGTACTGGCGACGCCGACGCTGCTGCTGATCTCGCTGATGCCGGGGCTGTGGTCGGTCGCCGTTGCAATCTATCTGTTTGGCGGCTTCATGGGCGGCATGGATGTGGCGATGAACGCCAATGCCGTCGCGGTCGAGCGCGCCCGTCGCCGCGCCATCATGTCCTCTTGCCACGGCTTCTGGAGCCTGGGCGGGCTGGCCGGCGCGGGCGCGGGCGGCGTCGCGCTCTATTATCTGGGCGAGATCGGTCACTCCGTTCTGGTCACGCTGGTCTTTGCCGCGATTCTGCTGCTGGTCCTGCCCCGGGTTCTGGTCGATGGCGCGACCGAGGGTCAGGCCAAGGCAGAGCCGCTGCGCCTGCCGCGTTCGCCCCTGCCATATCTGATCGGGCTGATGTCGCTGTGCTCAATGATCCCCGAGGGCGCGATCATCGACTGGGCGGCCGTCTATCTGCGCCGCGATCTGGGCGCCAGCCTGTCGCTTTCGGGCTTTGGCTTTGCCGCCTGCGCCGGCGCCATGGCGGTGATGCGCTTCATGGGTGACGGCATCCGCCAGCGGCTGGGCGCGGTGCGCACGCTGCGCATCGGCGCGATGGTGGGCGCGCTGGGGCTGGGGCTGGCGGCACTGGCGCCGACGCCCGCGCTGGCGATCCTGGGCTTTGGGCTGGCCGGGCTGGGCATCTCGAACCTGGTGCCCATCGCCTTTTCGGCGGCCGGAAACCTGCCGGGAATCGCGCCGGGGATCGGCATGTCGGTGGCGACGACGCTGGGCTATTCGGGGATCCTGCTGGCACCCGGCCTGATCGGTTTCGCCGCCGAACATCTGGCGTTTTCCATTATCTTCGGGGCGCTGGCGCTGCTGATCCTGTCATCGCTGCTGTTCTCGCGGCTGGCGCGCTTTGCCGATTTTGACCAGCAGAATCACTGAGATTTGCGCATTCCTGCGGCGATGTCGTTTTCGTGCCGTTTCATGTCGTCTGCATGATCCGGCGCGGCGCGGCTTCTGGCACAGAGAGGGAAAAGCGCGTGCGACAGGAGGGAAGGCCCAATGAAGACCCATGTGAAGGCCCTGGTGGTGGGCGGCGGCGCCGTTGGTTGCGGCATCGCCTATCATCTGGCCAAAGCCGGCTGGGACACGATGCTGGTCGAACGTGACGAGCTGACGGCGGGCTCGACCTGGCACGCGGCCGGACTTTTGCCTTTGTTCAACATGGGTTACGCGACCGGCCATATCCATGACTATTCGGTCAAGCTTTATGCCGGGCTTGAGGCCGAGACCGGGCTGAACGCTGGTTTCACCCGCTGCGGCAATCTGCGCATGGCCCAGACCGATGCGCGGATGGACGAATACCAGCTTTATTCCGCCACCGCCGAAACCATCGGCATCGAGCATGAATTCCTGACGCCCGCCCAGATCAAGGAGCGCTGGCCGCTGGTCCGCACCGAGGATCTGAAAGGCGCGCTGTTTCACCCCACCGACGGCTATATCAACCCCGCCGACGTGACCCAGGCCATGGCCAAGGGCGCGCGCATGGCGGGTGCCACCATCGAGCGTCGGATTCAGGTCAATGCCTATCGCTGGACCGGCGCGGAATGGGTCGTCACCTGTGAACGCATGGTGGAAAAGGGCGGCAACCTCGTTCCCTCGGGCGAGGTGTTCGACATCCATGCCGAACATGTCGTGACCGCCACCGGCAACCACGCGCAGCGCACGGCGCGGCTTCTGGGCATCAAGATCCCCGCGATCCCGGTCGAGCATCAGTATATCGTCACCGAGCCCGACCCGGCGCTGGTCGCATGGCGCGCGGCCGGCAACCCCGAACACCCGGTCCTGCGTGACGCCGACGCGAAATGGTATGTTCGCGAGGAACGCGGCGGCTGGATCCTTGGCCCCTATGAGCGCAATGCCCCGGCGCGCTTCCTTTACGATGTGCCGGAATCCTTCCGCGCCGACCTGTTCCCGCTGGATCTGGAGCGGATCGAGGAAGAATACATGTCGATGATCCACCGGATTCCGACCTCGGAAACCGTGGGGCTCAAGGACGATTTCAACGGCCCGATCTGCTACACGCCCGACGGCAACCCGCTGGTCGGCCCGGCGCCGGGCCTGCGCAACATGTGGCTGGCCGAGGGCTTTTCCTTTGGCATCACCGCCGCCGGCGGCGTCGGCCATTACCTTGCCCAGATGATGACGGCGGGCGAGGCCGAGATCGACATGGCGTCGCTTGATCCCCGCCGTTTCGGCGGCTGGATGACCACCGAATATGCGGCGAAAAAGAACGAGGAATGCTATGAGCATGTCTTCGTGCTGCACCATCCCGATGAAGAGCGCGAGGCCTGCCGGCCGCTGCGTACCGCCCCCGCCTATGATCGCCAGATCGCGGCGGGCGCGCAGATGGGGCAGGTGAACGGCTGGGAGCGTCCGAACTATTATGCGCCCGTGGGTTTCGACGATCACGCCGCCCGCAGCTTCCGTCGCGGCGGCTGGTGGCAATATGCCAGATCCGAGGCCGAGGCGATCCGCAATACCGCCGGTCTGATCGACGCCAGTGCATTCGCCAAGCATCGCGTGTCGGGGCCGGGCGCGACCGCGTTCCTTGACTGGTTCACGACCAACAAGCTGCCCAAGGTCGGGCGCATCAACCTGACCTATGCGCTGACCGAAACCGGCACGACGCGCACCGAATACACCATCGTCCGTCTGGCGGAGGATGACTATTACCTGATCTCGGCCGGGGCATGGGCGGATTACGACGGCGACAACCTGCGCAAACTGGTCGAGGACAAGCAGGCCGAATTCGGTGCGATCACCGTGCAGGACATCACCACGCAATGGGGCGTCTATGCGCTGGCCGGCCCGAACAGCCGCGCCATCCTGCAAGAGATCGTGCGCGATGCCGACCCGGCGACGGCTCTGGGCAACAAGCGCTTCCCGTGGCTGTCGATGCGCAATATCGAGCTGGGCATGTGCCCGGTCCGCGCCATCCGCGTCGCCTATACCGGCGAACTGGGTTGGGAATTGCATTACCCGATCGAGTTCGGCCGCTATCTTTGGGACCTGCTGATCAAGGCCGGCGAAAAGCACGGGCTGAAACTGGTCGGGGCGCGGGCGCAGAACTGGCTGCGTCAGGAAAAATCCTATCGCGCCTTTGGCACCGAACTGGGTCGGGACGCGACCCCGCTTGAGGCCGGGCTGGACCGTTTCGTCGATCTGGACAAGGATTTCCGTGGCAAGCAGGCGATGCTGGACAAGGGCATTCGTTCGAAATGCGTGACTTTGCTGATCGACGGGCCAGCCGATGCCGATCCATGGGGACGTGAGGGGCTGTTCGCGGACGGCACCCGCGTCGGGCGTCTGACCTCGGGCGGCTGGTCGGCGGCCTTCGGCAAGCAGATCGGCATGGGCTATGTCCGTCCCGATCTGGCCACGCCGGGCACCAAGCTGAAAGTCCGCATGTTCCGCGAGTTCTGGGATGCCGAAGTCGCCGAGGACAGCCCCTTTGATCCGACCAACGCCCGGATCCGCGTCGACGGCTGATCCACCACCCGGCCCGCGATGCGAGGAAGGCCCGGCCTTGCGCCGGGCCTTTCGTCATTCTCAGCGCAGCCGGGCCAGATGCCGGTCCAGCTCGTCACGCAAGGTGATCCGTTCCTCGGGGGCCAGAAAGGCGCCCAGCTCGATCTCGCGGCGGCCATCCGTCAGGACCAGATAGTCCTCGACCGGGCCATTGGCGCGCAGGCCCGCGCGTACCCAATAGGGGTTGGTCTGCCAGATGCGGTCCGCGCGCCCCGGATCGCGGCGGGTCAGGGTCAGCCCCTGCGGGGTCAGGACCAGCGTCTCATGCGTCGAGGCGGCGTGCCGGTTGCTGTGGCTGATCGCATGCCACAGCCCCCAGACCGCCAGCGCCGCAAAGGGCAAAAGCCCCCACAGCACCGGCGAGCCCACCACCGCCAGCAGCGGCAGGCCCAGCCCGACAGCGCTAAGCCCGATCACCCAGACAAAGCCCCGGCGCGGCAGCGAGCGATAGGGCCAGACCTCAAGCCGATATGAAACGGCCCCGGATTCCTCCGGGGCCGTATCGTCATGCCATGCATAGGGCATGGGGATCAGTGACGGGCGTGGTCCCAGTCCTCACGCTTGGGGAGCTGCTCGAACGTGTGCTCCGGCGGGGGCGAGGGCAGGGTCCATTCCAGCGTATCGGCATGCTCGTTCCAGTAGTTGGGCACGCCCACGCGCTTGCCGGCAAACAGCGTGTAGAACACGATGCCGATGAAGAACAGGAACGAGGCGAAGGACAGATAGGCGCCCAGCGAGCTGATATTGTTCCAGTAAGAGAACTCGACCGGATAGTCGATATAGCGGCGCGGCATGCCCTGACGGCCCAGGAAGTGCTGCGGGAAGAAGATCAGGTTCGAGCCGACGAACATCATCCAGAAATGCAGCTTGCCGGCCCATTCGGGATATTGGCGGCCCGACATCTTGCCGATCCAGTAATAGACCCCGGCAAAGATCGCGAAGACCGCGCCCAGCGACATCACATAGTGGAAGTGGGCGACGACGTAATAGGTGTCGTGATAGACCCGGTCCAGCGGCGCCTGGCTGACCACGACGCCGGTCACGCCGCCGACGGTGAACAGGAACAGGAAGCCGAAGGCCCAGAGCATCGGCGTCTTGAACTCGATCGAGCCGCCCCACATGGTGGCGATCCACGAGAACACCTTGATGCCGGTGGGCACGGCAATGGTCATGGTGGCCAGCATGAAATAGCTTTGCTGGGTCAGCGACATGCCGACGGTGTACATGTGGTGCGCCCAGACGACGAAGCCCAGAACACCGATCGCGGCCATGGCCAGAACCATCGGCAGATAGCCGAAGACCGGCTTGCGGGCAAAGGTCGAGATGACATGGCTGATGATGCCAAAGCCCGGCAGCACGATGATATAGACCTCGGGGTGACCGAAAAACCACAGGATGTGCTGATACAGGATCGGGTCGCCGCCGCCGGCGGGATCAAAGAAATGCGTGCCGAAGTTGCGGTCCATCAGCAGCATGGTGATGGCGCCGGCCAGAACCGGCAGGCTCAGCAGGATCAGCCATGCGGTGATGAAGACCGACCAGGCGAACAGCGGCACCTTGAACAGCGTCATGCCGGGGGCGCGCATGTTCAGGAAGGTGGTGATGATGTTGATCGCGCCCAGAATGGACGAAGCACCCGAGACGTGGACGGCGAAGATCGCCAGATCCATCGAATAGCCGGCCTCGGTGGTCGAAAGCGGCGGGTAAAGCACCCAGCCCACGCCCGAGCCCGCCTGATCCGAACCGCCCGGCGCCAGCAGCGAGGCCACGCCAAGCGCCACGCCGCAGACATACATCCAGTAGGAAAGGTTGTTCAGCCGCGGGAAGGCCATGTCCGGCGCACCGATATGCAGCGGCATGAAATAGTTGCCGAAACCGCCGAACAGCGCCGGGATGACGACGAAGAACATCATCAGGACGCCGTGATAGGTGATCATCACGTTCCACAGATGGCCGTTCGGGGTACATTCCGCCGAGGCGTCGGCGATGAAGCGCGCGCCCTCGAGGCACATGAACTGCACGCCGGGATGCTGCAGCTCCATCCGCATGTAGACGGTGAAGCAGACCGAGATCAGCCCGACCAGACCGGCCGTGAACAGATACAGGATCCCGATATCCTTGTGGTTGGTGGACATGAACCAGCGGGTAAAGAACCCGCGGGTGTCATGATGGTCACCGTGGCCGTGAACGGCTGCGTCTGCCATGCGTGGACTCCCTAGACATTCGGCTGGCCGACTCTTTAAGCCGGCGGACTCCGTTCCGGTTCTAGAGCACAATCCTACATGGGGCAATGCGCCGCAGGGTGGAAAAAATATGCCCCCGACCGCTTTTGCGCGCATCGGGGGCATGGGGTGTCGCTTTGGCAACGCTGCGTCCGGGGCCGCGTCCGGGCCGGAGGGTTCCGTCCGCCGGAAACAGGCTCCGGCAGCCGGTCCGTGACGCCCTGCGGCGCGCTTTTTACGGCGCGGGCGAGTTCGCGGCCAGGAAGGCGATCACGTCGGCCTGATTCTTGGCCAGCTTGAAGGTCATCTTGGTTTTCAGCGTCTTGTCGCCGACCTTTTCCTCAACATAGCTGTTCGGGTCGGTGATGTAATGCTCCAGATCCTCGACGGTCCAGACCTCGCCGGCTTCGCCCAGCTTGATCAGCGCGTCGGAATATTTGAAGCCTTCCTCGGTGCCGGCCTTGCGGCCGACGACGCCGTAAAGGTTCGGGCCGGTCTTGCCGCCCTTGACGACATCGGTGCCGTCAGGCGCCTTGACCATATGGCAGGCCTTGCATTTGTTGAACTCTTTCTGGCCCTTGACCGGGTCCCCGGCGTCCTGCGCCATGGCGGGCAGGGCGAAAGTCAGGGCGGCGAAAGTGGCGATCACGCTGGGTTTCATCGCTGTTCCTCTGGGTTTCTCTTCGTATCGAACGGGACCTCTCCCGTTTGCACTCCGAGGGCTAACATGGGGCAGACCCCGCGAACACAGGCAAAAGGTCGCACAATTGCCCATATCGCGAAATATCCCGGTCCGACTTGACTAAAGTCAGGTCCGCAGATCGGGAAAGTGCCGCAGGAACGTGCGGCGCAGCGCCACGTCCAGATCGCCAAGCCCGACCGGGCGTCCCAAATCTACCAGACTGGTGACGCCGTGGCCAGAAATCCCGCAGGGCACGATGCCGGCATAATGGCTCAGATCGGGTTCGACATTGACCGAAATGCCGTGAAAGCTGACCCATTTGCGCAGCTTGACGCCGATGGCGGCGATCTTGTCCTCGCGCATCGAGCCATCTGGCAGGGGGGCCTTGTCGGGGCGCGCGATCCAGACGCCGACACGGCCGTCGCGAATCTCGCCCTTGAGGGTGAATTCGGCCAGCGCGTCGATCACCCAATCCTCAAGCGATTTGACGAATGCGCGCACGTCGCGGCCGCGCCGGTTCAGGTCCAGCATGACATAGATGACGCGCTGGCCCGGCCCGTGATAGGTATATTGCCCGCCGCGCCCGCTGGCATGGACGGGAAAGCGCGCCTCGAGCAGGTCCTGCGTCTGGGCGCTGGTGCCGGCGGTGTAAAGCGGCGGATGCTCGACCAGCCAGATCAGCTCATCGGCCTCGCCGGCGAAGATGGCGGCGGCCCGCGCCTCCATGAAGGCGACGGCTTCGGCGTAATCGGTCAGTCCGGGGGCGGTGATCCATTCGGTCATGGCCGTCATTTGGCGTCAAACCGGCTGCGCCGCAAGAGGCACAGCAGAACATGAATCTGCTGCATGATCATTGTGCGGATGTTGAGGTTCACTATGTGATATGGCGTCGCTATAAAGACGAATTCCACATAGCCCGGACCGTTAGCCATGTCTCTGCCCCTTTCGCCCGTTTTCGACCAAATCCGTGCCGCCGCGCGCGAACGCATCCTGATCCTTGACGGGGCGATGGGCACGCAGATCCAGCAGCTGGGCTTTGACGAAGGGGACTTCACCGGCCATGGCGGCGGTTGCGGCTGCGGCTGCCATCCCCCGAAACCGGGCGAGCATCCGCAAAAGGGCAACAACGACCTGTTGATCCTGACCCAGCCCAAGGCGATCGAGGACATCCATTACCGCTATGCGAAAGCCGGCGCGGATATCGTGGAAACGAACACGTTTTCCTCGACCACCATCGCGCAGGCCGATTACGGGATGGAGGGGGCGGTCTATGACCTGAACTTCTATGGCGCGAAACTGGTGCGTCAGGCGCTGGATCGCGCCACGGCCGAGGACGGCCGCCCGCGTTTTGTCGCCGGCGCGCTTGGGCCGACGAACCGCACTGCCTCGATCAGCCCGGACGTGAACAATCCCGGCTATCGCGCTGTGACCTTTGATCAATTGCGTCAGGCCTATGCCGAACAGATCCGCGGCTTGATGGATGGCGGCGCCGACCTGATCCTGATCGAGACGATCTTTGACACGCTGAACGCCAAGGCGGCGGTTTTTGCCTGCGAAGAGGTGTTTGCCGAAAAGAATCTGCGCCTGCCGGTGATGATTTCGGGCACGATCACGGACCTTTCGGGGCGCACGCTGTCGGGGCAGACGCCCTCGGCCTTCTGGTATTCGCTGCGCCACGCAGCCCCGGTGACCATCGGGCTGAACTGTGCCCTTGGTGCCGCCGCCATGCGCCCGCATCTGGCCGAGCTTTCCTCGGTCGCGGATACGCTGATCTGCGCCTATCCCAATGCCGGCCTGCCCAATGAGATGGGCCAGTATGACGAAACGCCCGAGGACATGGCCCGTCAGGTCGCCGATTTCGCCCGTGAGGGGTTGGTGAATGTGGTCGGCGGCTGCTGCGGCTCGACCCCCGACCATATCGCGGCGATTGCCCGTGCCGTCGCCGATATTCCGCCCCGTGTGATTCCGGATGTCCAGCCGCGCCTGCGCCTTTCGGGGCTGGAGCCTTTCGTCAAGACTGACGACATCCCCTTTGTGAACGTCGGAGAGCGCACGAACGTCACCGGCTCTGCCAAGTTCCGCAAGCTGATCACCAATGGCGATTATGCGGCGGCACTGGATGTGGCCCGCGATCAGGTCGAAAACGGCGCCCAGATCATCGACGTGAACATGGATGAGGGCCTGATCGATTCCAAGCAGGCGATGATCGACTATCTGAACCTGATCGCGGCCGAACCCGATATCGCCCGTGTGCCTGTGATGATCGACAGTTCCAAATGGGAGGTGATCGAGGCCGGGCTGAAATGCGTGCAAGGCAAGCCGGTGGTGAACTCGATCAGCCTGAAAGAGGGCGAGGAGGCGTTCCTGAAACAGGCCACGCTGTGCCGCCGCTATGGTGCGGCCGTCGTGGTCATGGCCTTTGACGAAACCGGACAGGCCGATACCGAAAACCGCAAGGTGGAAATCTGTGCCCGCGCCTATGACATTCTGGTCAATCGGGTCGGCTTCCCGCCCGAGGATATCATCTTTGATCCCAATATCTTCGCCGTGGCGACTGGGATCGAGGAGCACGACAATTACGGCGTCGATTTCATTGGCGCGACCCGGCGCATCACGCAGTCCTTGCCGCATGTCCATATCTCGGGCGGGGTTTCGAACCTGTCCTTCAGCTTCCGCGGCAATGAGCCGGTGCGCGAGGCGATGCATGCCGTATTCCTGTATCACGCCATTCAGGCGGGGATGGACATGGGCATCGTCAATGCCGGGCAGCTGGCCGTCTATGACCAGATCGCCCCCGACCTGCGCGAGGCATGCGAGGATGTCGTCCTGAACCGCAAGCCCGCCAAGGGCGGCACGGCGACGGAAAACATGCTGGAAATCGCCAGCCGCTTCCGGGGCGAGGGCGGCGCGAAGGCCCGCGAAAAGGACCTGACCTGGCGCGAATGGCCGGTGAACAAGCGGCTGGAACATGCGCTGGTCAACGGCATCACCGAATATATCGACGAAGACACCGAAGAGGCGCGGCTTGCCGCCGAACGCCCGCTGCATGTCATCGAAGGTCCGCTGATGGACGGGATGAACGTGGTGGGCGACCTGTTCGGCTCGGGCAAGATGTTCCTGCCGCAGGTAGTGAAGTCGGCACGGGTGATGAAACAGGCCGTGGCGCATCTTCTGCCTTTCATGGAGGAGGAAAAGGCCGGGCAGGGCGGTTCGACCAGTGCCGGCAAGGTGCTGATGGCGACGGTCAAGGGCGATGTCCACGATATCGGCAAGAACATCGTCGGCGTCGTTCTGGCCTGCAACAACTATGAGATCATCGATCTGGGCGTCATGGTCCCGGCGACCAAGATCCTTGAAGTCGCCAAGGCCGAGAATGTCGATATCATCGGCCTGTCGGGCCTGATCACGCCCTCGCTGGACGAGATGGTGCATGTCGCATCCGAGATGGAGCGTGAGGGCTTTGACATTCCGCTGCTGATCGGCGGCGCCACGACAAGCCGCATCCATACGGCGGTCAAGATCAACCCGCGCTATGCCAAGGGGCAGACCGTCTATGTCACCGATGCCAGTCGCGCCGTGGGCGTGGTCGGCAATCTGCTGTCGGGCCAGAAGACGGCCTATACCGATACGATCCGCGCCGAATATCTGGACGTGGCGAACAAATATGCCCTGGCCGAGAACGACAAGAAGCGCCTGCCGCTGGCCTCGGCCCGCGACAATGCCATGCAGATCGACTGGACCGGGTTCGAGGCGAAAGCGCCGCAATTCCTCGGCCCCCGCGTGATCGACGATTTCGATCTGGCCGAGATCGCGCGCTATATCGACTGGACCCCCTTCTTCCAGACATGGGAGCTGAGGGGCGTCTATCCGCGCATTCTTGAGGATGAAAAGCAGGGCGAGGTCGCCCGCCACCTTTTCGCCGACGCGCAGGCCATGCTGAAGCGCATTATCGACGAGAAGTGGTTCACGCCGCGTGCCGTCATCGGCTTCTGGCCGGCGAATCGCGTGGGCGATGACATCCGGCTTTACACCGACGAAAGCCGGGGCGTGGAACTTGCCACGCTGCACACGCTGCGCCAGCAGGTCGCCAAGCGCGACGGTCGCCCCAATGTCGCCATGGCCGATTTCGTGGCCCCCGAGGGCAAGCGCGACTATGTCGGCGGCTTTGTCGTCACTGCGGGCGGCGAAGAGCAGGCGATCGCCGAGCGTTTCAAGGCGGCGCATGACGATTTCTCGGCCATTCTGGTGCAGGCGCTTGCCGACCGCTTTGCCGAGGCGCTGGCCGAGATGATGCATGAGCGCGCGCGCAAGACCTATTGGGGCTATTCGGACGAAAGCTTTAGCGCCGAAGAACTGGTGGCCGAGCCCTACAAGGGCATCCGCCCCGCGCCCGGCTATCCCGCGCAGCCGGACCACACCGAAAAGGACACCCTTTTCAAGCTTCTGGATGCCACATCTGCGACCGGGGTCGAACTGACCGAGTCGATGGCAATGTGGCCCGGCTCGTCGGTTTCCGGCCTTTATATCGGTCATCCCGAGGCCTATTATTTCGGCGTGGCCAAGGTCGAGCACGATCAGGTTCTGGACTATGCCGAACGCAAGGGCATGTCCTTGCACGACGCCGAACGCTGGCTGGCGCCGGTCTTGAACTACACGCCCGCACCAGCCGTCGCGGCCGAGTGACAGGACGTTCCGAAAATCGCGACGGCGGATAAAATCACCCTTTTCATCTGCCGTTGAACCCTCTAGAAGGCGGCCTTGCTACGGATGCGGTCGTGGCGGAATTGGTAGACGCGCAGCGTTGAGGTCGCTGTTCCTTAACCGGAGTGGAAGTTCGAGTCTTCTCGACCGCACCAAATCTCTATTTGAGATCTCCTTGAAAATCTGGTCAAGCTCAGACGCTTGTGCGCACTTGTGCGGATTTGTCACGTCGCCCCGGTGGCGCGCGTAGCGCCCCCCAGATTCCCGATCAAATTCGCCCTTTCCGTGTTAACTTTCGCGCAGCTCGCCCGAGTGACGATGCAGGCCGCGCGCCTGCATCCTCAAGCGGGCAGGGCTGGACAGCCAACGGAGACAAGGCATGAGATATTGGTTTTTGTGGATGATTGCGGGCCTGATTTCGCTTTTCGGCGGTTTTTTCGCGCTGGCCAATCCATTGGCTGCGACGCTGACCGCCGAGCTTCTGGCTGGCTGGATGTTCGTGGCCGTGGGGATCATGACGATGGTTTCAGCCTTTGGGGATCAGGGCTGGGGAGGGCGCATCCTGTCGCTGCTGATCGGGTTGATCATCCTGATCCTGGGCATTGATCTGATCGTCAATCCGCTGGCGGGCATCGTGTCGCTGACCTTCGTGGTGGCCATCGGGCTGCTCGTCATGGGCGTCCTGCGCCTGCTGCTGGCGTTCCGTTCCGATTTCGCGCAGCTGCGCTGGGTGCTGATCCTGTCGGGCGCGGTCTCGCTGCTTCTGGGGGCGATGATCATGTCGAATTTCCCGCAATCGGCGGCACTGGTGCTGGGTGTCTATCTGGCGGTCGAGCTGATCTCGAACGGCGTGTCGCTGATCGTGCTGTCGCTGGCGCGCAAATCTGAACCCGAGGTGGCGTGATGACCGCATGGCTTCCGATGATGGCCGCCGGCCTTGCTGCGCTTGTGGGCGGGCTGCTGGCGCTGATCAACCCGGCCTCGGCCAGTGTGGCGACGACCACGCTGGCGGGCTGGGCACTGTTGATCGTCGCTGGCTTTCAGGGCTGGGCGGCCTGGAAATCCGAGACCACCTCGGCGCGGCTGCGCGCCGGGCTGATCGCGGCGGCCTGCCTGTTTCTGGGCCTGTCGCTGCTGTTCGGCCCCTTTGGGGACGGCTGGCTGATGCAGATGCTGATCGGGCTTTTGCTGATCGCCTCGGGTGCGGCCAAGCTTTGGGCCGGGCGCGCGATGAAGGGCGCGCCGAATTTCCCGCTGGTGATGGGCACGGGCGCGGTCTCGGCGCTGATCGGGCTGGTGGTGCTGTTCGGGCTGAACCTGAATTTCGGCATCCTGCTGGGGATTGAGCTTCTGGCCAGCGGTCTGGCGCTGGTCCTTCTGGCCATGCACCGCCGTGCCAATGGCTGAAGGCCGGGCCGATCCGCTGCGCGGATTGCTGACGGTGGTTCTGGGACTGGCATTGGTGGCGCTGATCGGGCTGTTTCTGGTCATCGGCAAGGCGCTGCTGTTGCCCATCGTGGTGGCGGTGATCTCGGTCTATGTGCTGATCGCCGCCAGTGACGCGGTCGGGCGGCTGCCCGGCTGCCGGCGCCTGCCGGAATGGCTGCGCCGGGCGCTGGTGCTGGCTGCCTTCCTGCTGGCGGTGATGTGGCTGGGCGGGGTCATGGTCGCCACCGCCGAGCAGATCCGCCCGCGCCTGCCCGATTATCAGAAGAACGTCTCGGGACTGGTCGCGCAGCTGACGGCGCTGGCCGGGATCAAGGGGGATCCGGACTGGCACCGGCTCTGGTCCGACACGTTCGGCACGCTGCGCGTGCAGCAGGTGGCGGGCATGCTTCTGGGCTCGATCAGCGCGGCGGCGGGGCTGATCTTCATGGTGGTGGTCTATGCGGTCTTTCTGATGGGCGAGCGCAACGGCTTCGCCCATAAGGTCGCCGTCGCCCTGCCGGGGGAAAGCGGCATCCGCGCCAGCCGCATCATCATGCAGACCAACCGCGCCATCAGCGACTATCTGGCGGTCAAGACGCTGATCAACGCGATCCTGGGGCTGTTGTCCTATGCGGTGCTTTGGGCCTTTGGCGTCGATTTCGCGCTGTTCTGGGCCATCCTGATCGCGCTTTTGAACTATATCCCCTATGTCGGCTCGATCCTGGGGGTGATGTTTCCGGTCGTGCTCAGCATGGCGCAGTTCGGCTCGGTCGAGCGGACGCTGGCGCTGGCGGGGCTGCTGGCCCTGACGCAGATATGGGTCGGCAATGCGCTTGAGCCGCGCATGGTCGGGCGCAAGGTGAACATGTCGCCCTTTGTGGTCCTGGTGGCGCTGGCGCTCTGGTCCTCGATCTGGGGGGTGTCGGGGGCGATCCTTGCTATCCCCTTGACCTCGATCATCGCCATTGTCATGGGCAGTTTCGCCTCGACCCGCCCGTTCGCGGTGTTGCTGGCGGAGAATGTCAGTGTTTATGAGGAAGACGATGCACGCATTTATTGAACTTGGGCTGGGCTTGCGGGCGGCTTTCACCAGCGCGCGGGTGCGGCTGCTGCTGCTGCTGACGGCGACGCTGATCGGGCTGGCCTCGACCGCCTTTCATCATGTCGAGGGCTGGCGCTGGCTCGATTCGATCTATTTCTCGGTCATCACCATTGCCACTATCGGCTATGGCGACATCGTGCCCAAGACCGATCCGGGCAAGATCATCACCATCGTCTATGTGCTGTGCGGGCTGGGTCTGTTCGTCGCCACCGCCACCGCAATTGCCGATGCCATCATTTCACATGCCAATGACCATCTGGACGCGCTGGCCAAGGCCGAGGAGATCGAGCGCCGCATCCGCAAGGAGCTGTGATCGGGGGCTTGGCAGGGTTGCGGGCAAAGGCTAGGCTGGCACCATAGCCTCCGCCGCGATGCCCGGATATTGCCGCCGTTGCCCGCCCGGTTGCCGCCATCCCTCTTGCGCGAAAGGACTGCCATGACCGACCTGCCCCAAGCCGCAATGTCGCCGCGCCCCCAGCTTCTGGCCACGCTTTCGCAGATTGTCGGTGCGGGCAATGTCCTGACCGCCGAGCGCGCGACGCGCCGCTATACGCGCGGCATCCGCTTTGGCAGCGGCCCGGTGGCCGCCGTGGTCCGTCCCGGCTCGCTGGTCGAGATGTGGCGGGCGCTGAACGCGGCCGTGGCCTCTGGCCGGGCGGTGATCCTGCAGGCCGCCAATACCGGGCTGACCGGCGGCTCGACGCCATGGGGTGATGACTATGACCGCGAAATCGTGCTGATCAGCGTCATGCGCCTGAGCGGCATCCACAAGCTGGGGCAGGGCGAACAGGTCGTCTGCCTGCCCGGCGCGACGCTGGACGCGCTGGAAAAGACCCTGCGCCCCTTGGGGCGCGAGCCGCATTCGGTGATCGGCTCGTCCTGCATCGGCGCCTCGGTTCTGGGGGGCGTGTGCAACAATTCGGGCGGCGCGCTGATCCGGCGGGGCCCCGCCTATACCGAACTCAGCCTTTACGCCGAGGTGCGGGGCGATGGCAGCGTGGCCCTGGTCAACAATCTGGGTCTTGATCTGGGCGATGACCCCGAGGCGATCCTGACCCGGGTCGAACGGGGCGATCTGCCCCAGCCCGCGCCGACCGATGCCTGGGCCTCGGACCGCGAATATCACGACCATGTCCGCCAGATCGACGCCGAAAGCCCGGCGCGCTTCAACGCCGATCCGCGCCGGCTGCGCGAGGTCGCGGGCTGCGCCGGCAAGCTTGCGGTCTTTGCCGTGCGGCTGGACACGTTCGAGGCCGAGCCGGACACGGCGGTCTTCTACATCGGCACCAATGACCCGGCCGAGCTGACCACGATCCGCCGCCATATCCTCGGCCAGTTCGAAAGCCTGCCGATTGCCGGCGAATATATCCACCGCGACGCCTATGACATTGCCGCGCGCTACGGCAAGGACACGTTCCTGTTCATCCAGAAGCTGGGAACCGACCGGATGCCGGCGCTGTTTTCGGCGAAATCCCGCGTCGACGCGCTGACCGAGCGTTTCGGCATGGGCACGACGATTTCGGACCGGATCGCGCAGGGCATGGCGCGGCTGATGCCCCATCACCTGCCCAAGCGCATGGACGAGTTCCGCGACCGCTATGAGCACCACCTGCTTTTGCGCATGGGCGGCGCGGGCATTGCCGAGGCGCGGGGATTTCTGGCGCAGATCATGCCCTCGGCCACGGGGGGCTATTTCGAATGCACCCCGGAGGAGGGCAAGGCCGCCTTTCTGCACCGCTTTGCTGTCGCGGGCGCCGCCAACCGCTACCGCGCCATCCATGCCCGCGAGGTCGAGGACATCATGGCGCTGGACATCGCGCTGCGCCGCAATGACCGCGACTGGGTTGAAACCCTGCCGCCGGAGATCGAATCCCGCATCCAGCACAAGCTGTATTACGGGCATTTCTTCTGCCACGTCTTCCATCAGGATTATGTGGTGAAAAAGGGCCATGACCCCATCGCGCTGGAGCATGAAATGTGGGCGCTGCTGGACCAGCGCGGGGCCGAATACCCGGCCGAACACAATGTCGGCCATCTTTACAAGGCCAAGCCCCAGCTTGCCGATTTCTATCGCGGGCTGGACCCGACAAACAGCCTGAACCCCGGCATCGGCCAGACTTCAAAGCAGAGCTGCTGGCATTAGCGCGCGAAGGCCGTCCGTGCGGGCGGGATCGGCTGCAATCGTCGCCTGGCTGGAAGCCGGCGGAGGGCAGGATGAGCGGAGGCGCGCTTTTCTCGGCCCGGCGCCCTTGCGGCAGGCGATCCGCGACCCCATGCTATTCTTACGATGACCGAGCAAAGCCAGATCTCCCCGCGGCAGTCGATCCTGCCCCCGATCACCGACCCCACCGTCCATGCCGAGATCGACCGGCTGGCGCGCCGCTATCTGGCGGCGGGCGGCATCGCCATGGAGCTGCTCAATACCGTCGGCGGCAAGGCCGAGGGGCTGCTGGAAAAGCTGCCCGCGCCGGTGCGCGGGCGTATGGACAAGCTGACGCTGGCGGCGCTGAACCGCGCCTTTGATGCGGCCTCAAGGTCGCGGGGCGTGCTGCGCGACCGGGGCGACATGTTCAACCGGCTTTTGTCGACCACCTCGGGCGCGGTGGGCGGGCTTGCCGGGATCGGCGGCGCCATGCTGGAACTGCCGGTCACCATCACGCTGCTGTTGCGGGCGATCATGGATATCGCCGCCGAACATGGCTTTGACCCCGATGCCGATCAGGCCCGGCGCGAGGCGCTGCATGTCTTTGCCTCGGCCGGCCCCCTGTCCGAGGATGAGGGCGCGGATCTGGGGCTTTTGACCGCGCGCATGACCGTCACCGGCCATACGGTGCAGGCGCTGATCGCGCGGGTGGCGCCCAGGCTCTCTGCCTCGATGGCGCAGAAGCTGGCGGCGCAGACCGTGCCGGTTCTGGGCGCGGTGGCGGGGGCGACGATCAACTATCATTTCACCCGCTATTATCAGGAAATCGCCCGGGTGCATTTCGGCCTGCTGCGGCTGTCGCAGGAAACCGGCATCCCGCGCGAGGCGCTGATCGAGGCGCTGGAGCTGCGCATGAACCAGCTGCGCCCCGGCCGCAAGTCGCTGGACCGGGGCTAGGTCCCCGAACCTCAGACCTCGGTTTCGGCGGCCAGTTGCAGCGTGGCGGCGGGCGCGTCCAGATGGTCGATCCCCAAGGGGGCCGAGGGCCGCGCAAGGCGCGATTTCACCACCCAATGCAGGCGTTCCTGCGCGCGGGTGATGGCGACATAGGCCAGCCGTTTCCACAGCGCGATCCCGGCCTCGGAGCGGCCCGACCATGCGGCGGCGGAAATATCGGGGCCAAAGACCTGCACGTCAGGCCATTGGCTGCCCTGCGCCTTGTGGATCGTCACCGCCGCGCCATGCAGGAAGGTCGCCCCCATGCGCGCGGCGTAGGGGATGAAGGGTTCCTCGACATCGGGCATCTCGATCTTGATGATCGAGGCGGCGGAAAAACGCGGTTCCTCGGCGCCGACGACATGCAGGCGCGAAAAGCCCGGCTTGCGCCCCGGCCCCAGATAGATCACCTGCGCGCCCTTGATCAGGCCGCGCGCCTCAAGGTCGATGCGTTTCTTGCGGTGTTTCAGGGGCAGTTCCAGCCCGTCGCAGATCAGCGGCTCGCCCGGCATCAGCGCATCGCCCGGCGCGCCATAGGCCGAGCGGAAGGCCTGGATCAGCTTGATGCGGGTCACGTTGCGCCAGACCAGAACCGGGCTTTCGGCCATCAGGTCCGACTCGACTCGCTCGGCCCAGATCACGCGCGGGTCGCGGCTTGCCGCCTCGCGGATCATGCGCTCGAACGTGTCGAATTCCAGCGCCGGGTCCGACAGCGCATGCGCAAGGTCAAGGATCGGGCTGTCATCCTGCTGGCGGTGGATGCGGTTCAGGACCAGCCGTTGCGGCGCGGCCAGCCGGTCAAAGACCATCTCGCCCGACTGGCCCACCGGGGCAAGCTGCGCGGGGTCGCCAAACAGGATCAGGACCGGGAAGATTTCGCGCAGATCCTCGAACTGGCGTTCGTCCAGCATCGAGGCCTCGTCGATCAGGCCGATATCGAGGCCGTCCTCGCGCCGTTTCCAGCCGCGGATGAAATCCGAGCCGCGCAGACCCGCCGCCGCCAGCGCGCCGGGGATCGAGGCATGCTGGTCGTAAAAAGCCTTCGCGCGGTCCAGCGCGGCCTCGGTCAGCCCCTCCATCAGCCCATCGACCGCCGGGCGGTCACCCAGCCCGGTCAGCCAGTCGGCGATGCGCTCGTATTCGGGATCATAGACCGGGGTATAAAGGATGCGGTGGATCGTCGTCGCCGGGACGCCGCGCATGCGCAGCACGAACGCCGCCTTGTTGGTGGGGGCAAGGATTGCGACCGTGCGGCGGTCCTTGCGCCGCTTGCTTTCATAATCGCCCGAGACGATGTCGATGCCTGCTGCGCGCAGCGCCTTGGTCAGCTCCGCCAGCAGCAGCGTCTTGCCCGAGCCGGCCTTGCCGATCACCGCCATGACGCGGCCCTTGCCGGGTTGGGGCGGGGCGATTTCCTCGGAGATCAGGTCGATGCCGGCATCTTCCAGCAGGGCGGCCAGCGCGTCCCAGGCTTCGGCCTGATCGGGGGAAAGGGTGGGAAGGGTCATGCGACCCTGTTAGCCCGGCGGGCGCGAGGGGGGAAGCCCCATCGCCTTGGCGCGCGGGCGGCATGGATATTTGGATGAAGAAGAAATCAGGCGCGGTCGTCCTTGGGTGAGCCCATGACCACATGGGTGGTGATGGTGGCGATCTGCGGGAATGCGCCCAGAACCTCGATATGGAAGCGGCGATAGGCTTCGAGGTCGCGGACCTCGACCCGCAGCAGGTATTCGACCGAGCCGGTGATGTTGTGGCATTCGCGGACCTGCGGCGCGGCAAGGCAGGCGTGCTCGAAGGCGCGCTGGGCCTCGTTGGTGTGGCGCGACAGGCCGATGGTCACATAGGCGGTGAAGCCCGCCGCACGGGCGGCAGGCGCGATGGAGGCGCGGTAGCCCTGGATGGCGCCGCGCCGCTCAAGTTCCTGCACCCGGCGCAGGCAGGCCGAGGGCGAGAGGCCCACCTCGGCGGCGAGCTGTTGATTCGGGATGCGGCCATTCCTCGCAAGGATGCGCAAGATCCGCGCGGATATGGGGTCGATATCAAGATCTGGTTGTTGTGTTGGCGCTGTCATTCGAAAAAATGGTCTGAAATTGCGTTCATTCAGCAATAGCATTGCGGCATCTGATGGGAAACACGCAATGTCGCAGCAAATTCTGATGGCGCTGACAGCCTTTGCCTTTGTCACCTCGGTCACGCCGGGGCCGAACAATGTCATGCTGATGGCCTCGGGGGCGAATTTCGGCCTGCGCCGGACGCTGCCGCATATGCTGGGTGTGGCGCTGGGATTCGGGGCCATGGTGGCGCTGCTGGGGCTGGGGGTGGACCGGCTGATCGCCGGCTCGCCGCGGTTGGCCGAGGCGATGAAATGGATCAGCATGGGTTATATGCTGTGGCTGGCCTGGAAGATCGCCCATGCCTCGGCCCCGATCGGGACGGGCTATGCCGGGGCGCGGCCGATGGGCTTTCTGGCCGCCTGCGCGTTTCAGTGGATCAATCCCAAGGCCTGGATGATGGGGCTGGGCGCGCTGTCGGCCTATTCCGCCGGGGCGGGCGGCGCGCTGATGGTGGCGCTGATCTTTACGCTGGTGAACCTGCCTTCAGTCGCGATCTGGGCGGCGATGGGGCGGGGGCTGCGGGGCGTCTTGCAAGAGCCGGGGCGGCTGCGGCTGTTCAACCGGGTGATGGCGGTTCTGCTGGTCGTCTCGATGGCGCCGGTGCTTACCGGGCACTGAGCGCGATCAGGCTCGCGACGCCAAGGACGATCAGGCCCATGCCGGCTAGCTGGCGGGGGCTTGCGCCTTCGCGAAAGACCCGGCCTGAGACGAGCTGCGCCATCACCACCTCGACCAGCGCCAAGGTGCGGACATTGGCGGCGGCCGTCAGCGCAAAACCGATGAACCAGAAGAGCGAGGCAAGCGCCCCCAGCGCGCCCGCGCCCAGCGAGCCGCGCCAGTGGCGGACGATTCCGGCCAGCGCGGCGCGATCCGCGACCGAAAGCCAGACCAGCATGATCGCGCTTTGCAGGGCAAGGCTGAGGGTCAGGACCGTGGCGGCGCGGGTGACGCTGTCGCCATGGGGCAGGGCTAGGATGGCGCCGCGAAAGCCGATGGCCGAAAGGCCGAAAAGCGCGCCCGCCGCGATGCCAAGCGCGGCAGCGGCCCAGCCGCCCCGGCGCCAGTCGGTGCCCGACATCAGCAACACGCCCAGCGTGGCTGTGGCGATGGCGCCCATGCGGGCGGGGCCAAGGGGTTCGGCCAGGAGCACCGCGCCGATCAGCGCCAGCGTCACCGGCTCGGTCTTGATCAGCGCGGTGGTGACGCCGAAACCCCGGCTTTTCATCGTGAGCAGCATCAGCGCCGTCGCCGCGATCTGCGAGACGGCCCCCAGTGCCGCCCAGCCCAGCACGCTGGCGTCGGGTGTGGGCAGGCGGGTCAGCATGGCCAGGCCGACAAGGGCAAGCGCGGCAAAGGGCAGGCCAAACAGGAACCGCACGGCGGTCGCGCCCATCGTGCCCAGTTCCGCCGTCAAGCGGCGTTGCGCGGCATTGCGGCCGGTCTGGGCCGCTGCCGCGATCAGCGTGGCAAGGATCCAGCCCATCGACTGCGCCCCTCAGCCGCGAATGGCCGCGAGCATCCGGGTCACGTTCTCGGGGTCGGCCTCGGGGGTGATGCCATGGCCGAGGTTGAAGATATGCGGGCCGTTCGAAAAGGCCTGAACGATGCGGCGGGTCTCGGCCTCAAGCGCCGCGCCGCCGGTGACCAGCAACGAGGGGTCCAGATTGCCCTGCACGCAGCCGTCCTTTTGCACCTCGGCCGCCGCCCATTCGGCGCTGACAGAATTGTCCAGCGCCACGCAATCGGCGCCGGTGGCGCGGGCGAAACCGGCATAGCGGGGGCCGGCCTCGCGCGGGAAGGCGATGACGGGGATGCCGGGATGGCGGCCCTTGATCGCGGCAATGATGCGCTTGGCGGGGGCCAGCGCGAAATCGTCGAAATCCTGACCTTTCAGCGAGCCGGCCCAGCTGTCGAAAAGTTTGACCACCTCGGCCCCGGCCTGAATCTGGGCGGACAGGTATTCGATGGTTGCGTCGGTGATGCGTTCGATCAGGGCGGAGAAGGCGGCGCGGTCGGCTGCCTTCATCGCATGGGCGGGGCCTTGATCGGGGGTGCCGCGCCCGGCGATCATATAGGTCGCGACCGTCCAAGGGGCGCCGGCGAAACCGATCAGCGTCACCTCGGGCGGCAATTCGCGGGCGAGGATGCGGACGGTTTCATAGACCGGGTTCAGGACCTCGTGGATCGCGTCCACGGGCTTCAGCGCGGCCACGCCCGCAGCATCGCTGATCGTGGACAGCCGCGGCCCCTCGCCGGTCACGAACCACAGGTCGGCACCGAGCGCCTGCGGCACCAGCAGGATGTCGGCAAAGAGAATCGCCGCGTCGAATGCATAGCGGCGGATCGGTTGCAGCGTCACCTCGGCCGCCAGATCGGGCGTGTAGCACAGCGACAAAAAGTCGCCGGCCTGAGCGCGGGTCGCGCGGTATTCGGGCAGGTAACGCCCCGCCTGACGCATCATCCACACGGGTGGAACGGGCAGGCGCTCGCCCGAAAGGGCGCGAAGGATCGGTTTTTGTGACATGTCTCACCTCTTGGCGCCCTTCATGGCGCGCAGGTTCCCGTTGTCAAGGCCAAGGGCGGGCGCTAAGTCCATCGCATGACCCAGATGCCTGACCCCCAGACCCCCCTTCGCATCGGCACGCGCGGCTCGGCCTTGGCGCTTGCGCAGGCGCATGAGACCCGCGCGCGGCTGATGGCCGCCCATGGCCTGCCCGAAAATGCATTCGAGATCGTGGTCATCAAGACCACCGGTGACCGCGTGCTGGACCGCCCGCTGAAAGAGATCGGCGGCAAGGGCCTGTTCACCCGCGAGATCGAGGATGCGCTGACGGCGGGCGAGATCGACATCGCCGTGCATTCGATGAAGGACATGCCGACGATCCAGCCCGAGGGGCTGGTCATCGACTGCTATCTGCCGCGCGAGGATGTGCGCGACGCTTTTGTCAGCCCGCATTTCGGCAGCATCTCGGGATTGCCGCAAGGCGCGGTCGTCGGCTCGTCCAGCCTGCGCAGGCGGGCGCAACTGGCGCAGCGCCGGCCCGATCTGCAATTGGTCGAGTTTCGCGGAAACGTCCAGACGCGCCTGAAAAAGCTGGAAGATGGCGTTGCGGTCGCGACTTTTCTGGCCATGGCGGGGCTCTCGCGTCTGGGCATGCAACATGTGGCGCGGGGCGCGGTCGAAGCCGATGAGATGCTGCCCGCCGTCGCTCAGGGCTGCATCGGGGTCGAGCGGCGCGCCGATGATGCGCGCATCGGTGCGATGCTGGCCGCGATTGCCAATCGCGACAGCGCGCTGCGCATGGCGGCCGAGCGCGCCTTTCTCAAGCGGCTGGACGGATCCTGCCAGACCCCCATCGCCGGGCTGGCCGAGCTTGACGGCGACCGGCTGCATCTGCGGGGCGAGATCCTGCGCCCCGATGGCAGCGAGGTGATCGCGGGCGAACGCAGCGGGCCGGCCTCGGACGGGGCGGCGATGGGCACCGATCTGGCCAATGAGCTGCGCGGGCGGGCGCCGGCGGATTTCTTTGACTGGGGCTAAAACGCCAGCAACACGGCAAGGCCAAGTCCCAGCAGCACCATCGCCCGGCGATAGAGCGCAAGCCCGCGCATAAGATCGCTCGCGCCCGGATCGCGGGCGCCCTCGTTCAGCCAGGGTTCGGGCGTTTCCACGCCCGCATAGCTGCGCGGCCCCGAGAGCCGCACCCCCAGCGCGCCGGCCATCGCGGCCTCGGGCCAGCCGGCATTGGGCGAACGGTGGCGGCGGGCATCGCGGCGCATCACCGCCCATGCGGCGCGTGACCAGCCGGCGGCGATGAACAAAAGCCCGGTCAGGCGCGAGGCGGGCAGGTTCACCAGATCGTCCAGCCGCGCCGCAAAGCGCCCGAACAGCGCGTGGCGCGGGCTCATATGGCCGATCATCGAATCCAGCGTGTTGATGGCCTTATAGGCGGCGATGCCGGGCAGCCCGGCAATGGCCGCCCAGAGGACCGGCGCCACCACCCCGTCCGAGGCATTCTCAGCGAGGCTTTCCAGTGCGGCGCGGGCGATGGGTTCGGGGCGGTCTTCCAGATCGCGGCCGACGATCATGGCGACAGCGGCTTTCGCGCCGGGCATGTCGCCTGCGGCCAGGGGGCGGGCGACGGCGGCAACGTGATCGTAAAGCGAGCGGGTGGCGACCAGAGGCCAAGCCAGCACGCCGAGCAGGACCGGGCCAAGGGGCAGCGGCATCAGCGCCTGCGTCAGCAGGATCGCCGGGACCCCCGCCGCCGCGATGGTGACCAGCGCCGCCAGCGCCCCGCGCAGGACCCGGTGCCCGCCCTGGTTCCAGCGCCGGTCCAGCGCCGCTATCAACCGCCCCAGCCAGACCACCGGATGCGAGATGCGGCGATAAAGCCCGTCGGGCCAGCCGATCAGCGCATCCAGCGCCAGCGCCACCAGTGCCACGGTCAGCGTGCCTTGCGACAGGATCATGGCGCGACCCGGTTGACGGCCTCGACCGACCAGCCGCCGGGGGTGCGGGTCAGGACGGTCAGGGACAGCGGTGCGATGGAAAAGGACAGCGCTGCGGGGCCGATCACCATGGCGAGCGCTGCCCGCGCGGTGCCGGCATGGGCGATGATCGCGGTCGTGCCCTGCGCCTCGGCCAGCAGCGGCTGCACCCGCGCGGCCATGTCCAGAAAGCTTTCGCCGCCGGGGGGGCGATGCGCGGCCAACTCGGCGGCGGGCAGGGGGCCAAGGTCGGGGATCACGGCGCCCGGTTCCTCCCACTGGCCGAAATCCTGTTCCCACAGGGCGGGGTGATATTCGGGGGAAATCCCCAGCGCCGCGCAGGTCTGGCGGCAGCGCCGGGCCGGGCTGGCCCAGATCGCCCCGGCCCCCCGCAAGGCCCGCGCCGCCCAGTCCAGCGCCGCGCGGTCGCTGCAATCGGCATCCACGTCGTGCCGCCCGGCAAGGCCCGGTCGCGCCAGCGGTGCGTGGCGCAGGATCAGCAGGCGGTCAGTCGGGGTGGTAGGGGTCATTGGCGGTCCTGCGGGCTGGGGCATGGATGGCCCGCGCCTTGCGCCTTGTCAACGAAGGCGCGGCTTGCCCGACTCGGGCGGTGCAGGTCAGGATGCGGGAAAGAGGCGGATGGCCTTGCCCCGGGGCTTGACGCTGGCCCCGGGATTCGGGCATAAGCGCGTTAAATGAACAAATGTTCAATAAATCGGAGGAGCGTGGCGATGTTTACCGCAGGGATGGAGTTCGATCTGGGCGAGGACGTGAATGCGCTGCGCGACATGGTGCATCGCTGGGCACAGGAACGCGTCAAGCCGCTGGCCGCGCAGACCGACCGCGACAATGCCTTTCCGAACGAGCTGTGGACCGAACTGGGCGAGATGGGCCTTTTGGGGATCACCGTCTCCGAAGAGTTCGGCGGCTCGGGCATGGGCTATCTCGCGCATACCATCGCGGTCGAGGAAATCGCCCGGGCCAGTGCCTCGATCAGCCTGTCCTATGGCGCGCATTCGAACCTGTGCGTGAACCAGATCAAGCTGAACGGCACCGCCGAGCAGAAGGCGAAATACCTGCCGGGTCTCTGTGCCGGGACCGCGGTCGGCGCGCTGGCCATGTCTGAGGAGGGCGCGGGCAGCGACGTGGTCAGCATGAAGCTGCGGGCCGAGAAGCGGAACGACCGCTATATCCTGAACGGCAACAAATACTGGATCACCAATGCCCCCGACGCCGATACGCTGGTCGTCTATGCCAAGACCGACCCCGAGGCCGGCAGCAAGGGCATCACCGCCTTTATCGTCGAGCGCGGGACCAAGGGGTTCTCGACCAGCCCGCATTTCGACAAGCTGGGGATGCGGGGCTCGAATACCGGCGAACTGATCTTTGAAAACTGCGAGATCCCGTTCGAGAACGTGCTGGGCGCCGAGGGCAAGGGCGTGCGCGTGCTGATGTCGGGGCTGGATTACGAACGGCTGGTGCTATCGGGCATCGGCACCGGCATCATGGCCGCCTGTCTGGACGAGGTGATGCCCTATGTCCGCGACCGCAAGCAGTTCGGTCAGGCCATCGGGTCCTTCCAGCTGATGCAGGGCAAGATTGCCGACATGTATGTCGCGCTGAACACCGCCCGAGCCTATGTCTATGAGGTCGCCAAAGCCTGCGACGCGGGCAAGGTCACGCGGCAGGATGCGGCGGGCGCGGTGCTTTACGCCAGCGAACAGGCGATGGTGCAGGCGCATCAGGCCGTGCAGGCGCTGGGTGGCGCGGGTTTCCTGAACGACTCGGTGGTTTCGCGGCTGTTCCGCGACGCCAAGCTGATGGAGATCGGCGCCGGCACCAGCGAGATCCGCCGCATGCTGATCGGCCGCCAGTTGATGGACCTGGCCTGATGCGGGCGCTGGCCGCTTTGCTTCTGCTGGCGGCACCGGCGCTGGCGCAAGAGGGGGTGCCGGGCGATGCCGCGGGCCTTGCCACCTGCATGGCCGCGCCGGGCGAGGATACCGCGCGTGCCTCATGCGCCCAGAAACTGACCGATGCCTGTCTGGCCAGCCCCGAGGGCATGACCACGCTGGGCATGACCGCCTGCCTGGTTGCCGAGACCACGGCCTGGGACAAGCTGTTGAACGACCGCTATGCGGCGCTGCTGGTCCAGGCCGAGGCTTTTGACCGGGAACTGGAACCCGACAGCCCCTATGCGCCCTCGGCGCCGGTCTTGCAGCAGATGCAGCGCGCCTGGATCGAATTCCGCGATGCCAGCTGCGCCTATGCCGTGACGCCCTATGCCGGCGGCACCATGGCCGGGATCGCCTATGAGGGCTGCCTGCGCGAGCTCACCGCCGCACAGGCGCAGCGTCTGGGTATCCTGGGCAAGGGGAATGAGGGATGAACCCGGCCCCCGCCATCGCAGGCGGCGCTTTCGCCAATAAGAAAGGGCGCCCATCGGGGCGCCCCGGTTCCGGCTGTGCTGGCAGGCCGGAAAGATCGCGTCCAAAGCAGCAAGCTCCGGGAAGGTGCGCCTTAGAACTTCATCACATAGCTGACGCCGACGACGACCGGGTCGATCTCGACCTCACCGATGTTTTCGCCGTTCAGCTCGACATCGGCATCGATGTCGATCCAGCGCAGATCGGCGCGGATCGCGGCTTTCTCGGAAATCCAGTAGTCGCCGCCGACATGCGCGGCCAGACCCCAGCTGTTCTTGACCCGCAGGTCGCTGCCGGCCAGCGGGCCGCGCGCATCGGCGTCATAAAAGCCGGTAAAGTTCACACCCAGGCCGACGAAGGGCTTGAATTGCGGCGTGGCGTCAAAGTGATATTGCAGCGAGACGACCGGCGGCAATTGCTTGACCTTGCCGATCTCGACCCCGTTCGATTCGATCGAATGGCTGAAGGGCAGGGCGGCCAGAACCTCGATGCCCAGATTGTCGCGGATGAAATATTCGAACGTGATCGTGGGCCGGGTGCTGTCGTCGATATCGGTCGGCACGGCACCGCCGGCCAGATCGCCATTGTCCGACTTCGGGTTCACATTGGCCAGCCCGAAGCCCAGCGTCCATTCACCCTGCGATTGGGCAAGGACCGGCGTGGTGCAGGCCAGCCCCGAGATCAGCGCCGTCGCGATCAGAATATGGCGTTTCATGGCATTCCCCTTGTCTTGATTTACGGCGGGACCAGACGCCTTTTCGGGATTTTCCACTTTGATCTGGGTCAACCATGGCGGCTCTGGTCAGGGGCTGCGGCAACTTGGCGCAGGGATGCGCGCATGGGACGGCCTTGCGCGTCCCGCGCAGGCTTTGCGGCGGGGCGTGCAAGAGCGAAATCGGCTGGACGAAAGGACTGGACATGAAACTGACATCTGCGGCGCTGCCGTCCTCCGACACGTTCCGCGCCAATCGCGAGGCGCATCTTCAGATGCTGGCCACGGCGCGCGATGCGGCATTGGCTGCGGCCGCCGGTGGCGGCGCCAAGGCGATCGAGCGGCACACCTCGCGCGGCAAGATGCCCCCGCGTGAGCGGGTCGCGAACCTTCTGGATCCGGGCAGCCCGTTTCTGGAGATCGGTGCGACCGCGGCCTATGGCATGTATGACGACGCCGCCCCCGGAGCGGGGGTGATTGCCGGGATCGGCCGGGTCCATGGGCTTGACGTAATGGTCGTCGCCAATGACGCGACGGTCAAGGGCGGCACCTATTACCCGATGACGGTGAAAAAGCACCTGCGCGCGCAGGAAATCGCCCAGGAATGCGACCTGCCCTGCATCTATCTGGTCGATAGCGGCGGCGCGAACCTGCCCAATCAGGACGAGGTCTTTCCCGACCGCGACCATTTCGGCCGCATCTTCTACAATCAGGCGCAGATGTCGGCGCGCGGCATCCCGCAGATCGCCGTGGTCATGGGCTCCTGCACGGCGGGCGGCGCCTATGTGCCGGCCATGTCGGATGTGACCATCATCGTGCGCAATCAGGGCACGATCTTTCTGGCCGGCCCGCCGCTTGTGAAGGCCGCGACCGGCGAGGTGGTCAGCGCCGAGGATCTGGGCGGCGGCGATGTCCACACGCGCCTGTCCGGCGTGGCCGATTATCTGGCCGAGGACGACGCCCACGCCCTGGCCCTTGCCCGCCGCGCCATCGCCGGTCTGAACCGCCGCCCGCCGCAAACCGTGGTCTGGCAATCGCCCGAGGCCCCCGCCTATGACCCCGAGGAAATCCTCGGTGTCGTTCCTGCAGATCTGCGCACGCCCTATGACATCCGCGAGGTCATCGCCCGCACCGTCGATGGCTCGCGCTTTGACGAGTTCAAGGCCCGTTTCGGCGAAACGCTGGTCACCGGCTTTGCTCATGTCGAGGGCTGTCCCGTCGGCATCATCGCCAATAACGGCGTGATCTTTTCCGAGGCGGCGCAAAAGGGCGCGCATTTCATCGAGCTTTGCTCGCAGCGCAATATCCCGCTGGTTTTCCTGCAAAACGTCACCGGCTTCATGGTCGGGCGCAAATACGAAAACGAAGGCATCGCGCGCCACGGCGCCAAGATGGTGACGGCGGTGGCAACGACCAATGTGCCCAAGATCACCATGCTGGTCGGCGGCAGCTTCGGGGCCGGCAATTACGGCATGTCGGGCCGCGCCTATGGCCCGCGCTTCCTGTGGACATGGCCCAATTCCCGCATCTCGGTCATGGGCGGCGAACAGGCCGCAGGGGTTCTGGCCACCGTCCGCCGTGACGGGATCGAGCGTGCGGGCGGCACATGGTCGCCCGATGAAGAGGCCGAGTTCAAGCGCCCCACCATCGAGATGTTCGAACGCCAAAGCCACCCGCTTTACGCCTCGGCCCGGCTTTGGGATGACGGCATCATCGATCCGCGCAAGACCCGCGACGTGCTGGCGCTCAGTCTGCGCGCCAGCCTGAATGCACCGATTGAACCGACGCGCTTTGGCGTCTTCCGGATGTGAGGTTGGCGATGACAGGTGCCTCCGGCGGGGATATTTCGCCATGGAAGATGGAGCAGGTCGGTTTCAAATTCGGCGATTCACGCGAGTTGTGTGACCGGCCGCTGGCCTTGGTGCGTTCGGGTGCCAAGACCGCAACCTGTGGTGCCCTGCGTGATTTCGAGGCGGGCGAGCCGATGCCAGCGGTCGGGCGGCGCGATGTGGCGCTGGATTGGGACGGCAAGCCTGCGCTTGTCATCGAAACGGTCGAGGTCACCATCCGGCGTTTCTGCGACGTGCCCGAGGATTTCGCCCTTGCCGAGCGCGAAGGCGATTTCGAGGAATGGAAACGGGGTCATATCGCCTTTTTCATCCGCAATGGCGGCTATGATCCGCAGATGGAACTGGTCTGCGAACGCTTCCGGCTTGTCGAGGTGCTGACATGACCGCGCTGTCCCGGCAGGCCTGCATGAACTCTTCCATGTCCAAATATCCCGCGGGGGTCCGGGGGCGCGAAGCCCCCGGCTGCCGCCAGCGAAAGGGACCGCCATGTTTCAGAAAATCCTGATCGCCAATCGCGGCGAAATCGCCTGCCGCGTCATCGACACGGCCCGCAAGCTGGGCCTGCGCACGGTCGCGGTCTATTCCGACGCCGATCGCGGCGCGCGCCACGTCGCCATGGCTGACGAGGCTGTCCATATCGGCGGCCCCGCGCCCCGCGACAGCTACCTGCGCGGCGATGCGATCATCCGGGCGGCGCTGGACACCGGCGCGCAAGCCATCCATCCGGGATATGGTTTCCTGTCCGAAAACCCCGATTTCGTCGATGCGGTCGCGGCGGCGGGGCTGATCTTTATCGGCCCCTCGGCAAGCGCCATCCGCAAAATGGGTCTCAAGGATGCGGCAAAAGCCCTGATGGAACAGGCGGGTGTTCCGGTCGTGCCCGGCTATCACGGCGAAAACCAGGACCCCGACCACCTTGCCCGGCAGGCCGATCAGATCGGCTATCCGGTGCTGATCAAGGCCGTGGCGGGCGGCGGTGGCAAGGGGATGCGGCTGGTCGAACACAACCGCGATTTCGCCGCCGCCCTGCAATCTGCGCAGGGCGAGGCCGCGACCGCCTTTGGCAACCCCGCAGTGCTGATCGAGAAATATATCCAGCAGCCCCGCCATATCGAGGTGCAGGTCTTTGGCGATGGCAGCCGCGCCGTGCATCTGTTCGAACGCGACTGTTCGCTGCAGCGCCGCCACCAGAAGGTGATCGAGGAGGCCCCGGCCCCCGGCATGACCCCCGAAATGCGCGCCGCCATGGGCGCAGCCGCCGTCCGCGCCGCCGAGGCGATCAATTACTCGGGCGCGGGCACCATCGAATTCATCGTCGATGGCCGCGATGGCCTGCGCGCCGACGGCTTCTGGTTCATGGAGATGAATACCCGCCTTCAGGTCGAACATCCGGTCACGGAGCTGATCACCGGCGTCGATTTGGTCGAATGGCAGCTTCGCGTCGCCAGCGGCGAGTCCTTGCCCGCCCGGCAAGAGGATCTGACCATCAACGGCCATGCCTTCGAGGCGCGGCTTTACGCCGAGGACGTGCCCGCAGGCTTTCTGCCCGCCACCGGCACGCTGGCGCATCTGAAATTCCCCGATCACGCCCGAGTCGAGACCGGCGTGCGGCCCGGCGATACGATCAGCCCCTGGTACGACCCGATGATCGCCAAGATCGTCACCCATGGCGCCACCCGCGCCATCGCCTTGCGTGAGCTGGAATCGGCGCTGGTCGATACCGAGGTCGCAGGCTCGGTCACCAATGTCGATTTCCTGATTGCCCTGACCCGTCATGAGGGGTTCGGCAAGGGCGAGGTCGATACCGGCCTGATCGCCCGCGACCTTGATGCCTTGGTCAAGGCGTCCGAGCCCGATCCCCGCGCCAAGGCCTTGGCGGTGCTGGGGCTGGCTGGCTTGGACGATCCGATGATTCGGGGCGGTGTCACCCTGTGGCAGCCCCTCAGGCGCACCATCTCTTGGGAGGGGGGCGAGGCGGTGCTTGAGGTCCTTGGCCCCGGCACCGCGCGGGTGACGCTGGACGGCACCCCGCATCAGATCGGCTATGAGGGCGGACGCTGGTGGGTCGATGGCAGCCCGCGCCGCTCGCGCATCGTCAATCACGCGGCAGGAACCAGCGTCTTTGGCGGCCGCTCGCTGACGCTGGTGCCGCTGGACCCTCTGGCGCGCGGCGGGGATGAGACCGGCGGCGGGCTGACGCTGTCGCCGATGCCCGGGCTTGTGAAGGCGGTCTTTGTCGAATCGGGGCAAGAGGTCGTGGCGGGTGACCGGCTGGCCATCCTTGAGGCGATGAAGATGGAGCATACCCTGACCGCCGCCCGTGACGGGCGCGTGGCCGAGGTATTGGCCCGCGCCGGCGATCAGGTCGAGGCCGGCGCGCCCCTGATCCGGCTGGAGGAGGAGGATGGCTGAGCTGACGCTTTGGCATGTGCCGCAGTCGCGCTCGATGCGGGCGCTGTGGCTTCTGCACGAGATCGGCACCGATTTCCGCGTCAGGACGCTGGATTTCTTTGACGGTTCAATGCGTCAGCCGCCCTATGTGGGCATCCATCCGGTCGGCCGCGTGCCGGCCTTGCAGGATGGTGCTGTCACCTTGCACGAATCCGGCGCGATCACCGAATGGCTGTGCGAGACCCGCGCGCCGCATCTGACCCGCGCGCCGGGAACCTCCCAGCGTGCCGCCTGGCTGGACTGGCTGCATTTCGGCGAGACGCTGGGCCAGCATCTGGCCAATCTCAGCCAGCATCATATCGTGCTGCGCGAGGACTGGCAGCGCTCGGCCACGGTGATGAAGCTTGAGGCGGCGCGGCTGTCGCGCGCCCTGACGCTGATCGAGGCCGGGCTGGGCGATGGCCGCGACTGGCTTCTGGGCGATTTCTCGGGCGTCGATTGTCAGGTCGGCTGGGCGGTCTGGGTGGCGGCGCGCTTTGTGCGCTTTGACACCCGTCCGGTGCTGGCGGGCTATGTCGCGCGCATTGCCGCCCGCCCCGCCTTTCAGGCCGCGCTGCCCCAACCTGGCGAGGCGCTGATCTATGACCGCGATTTCTATGAGGTGCCCGATGCCCCGCGCTGAAATCTTTGAAATGGGTCCGCGCGATGGGCTGCAGAACGAAAAGCGCCTGATCCCGGCGGCGGAGAAGATCGCGCTGGTCGATCTGCTGTCCCGCGCCGGTTTCCGCCGGATCGAGGTCACTAGCTTCGTGTCGCCGAAATGGGTGCCGCAGATGGGGGACGCAGCCGAGGTCATGGCCGGTATCACCCGCGCCCCCGGCATCAGCTATGCGGTCCTGACCCCGAACATGAAGGGCTATGAGGGCGCCCGCGCCGCCCGCGCCGATGAGATCGCGATCTTCGCCTCGGCTTCTGAAGGGTTTTCCCGGGCCAATCTGAACGCGACGATTGCCGAAAGTCTGGAACGCTTTGTCCCGGTGGCGCAGGCCGCACAGGCGGATGGCATCCCGGTCCGGGGCTATGTCAGCGTGGTCACCGACTGCCCCTATGACGGGCCGACGCCGCCCGCGAATGTCGCCCGCGTGGCCGCCGCGCTTCGCGACATGGGCTGCTATGAAATCAGTCTGGGCGACACGATCGGGCAGGGCCGGCCCGAGACCATCGACGCCATGCTGGGCGCCGTGCTGAACGAACTGCCGGCGGAAAAACTTGCCGGGCATTACCATGACACGGCGGGCCGGGCGCTGGAGAATATCGACGCGAGCCTTGCGCGGGGCTTGCGGGTCTTTGACGCGGCGGTGGGCGGTCTTGGCGGCTGTCCCTACGCGCCGGGGGCCAAGGGCAATGTCGCGACCGAGCGCGTCGCGGCGCATCTGGCCCGGCTGGGCTATGACACCGGGCTTGATATGGCGGTGATCGCCGAGGCGGCGGATATGGCCCGCGCGCTCCGGGGTCCGGCATGAGCGCGCGGGCCGTCTTGCTGCTGCTGATGCTGGCGGGCTGTGCCGCGCAAACGCCCGTGCCGCCCCCGGTATCCGGGGCGGCGAATGGCGCCATGCCGCGCGCCTCGGACGCACAGTTTCGCGCCGAGCGTCCCGGTCTGCGCCGCGTCGGCTATCGCAATTGCGACGGTTATTCCATGCAGCTGCTGGTGCCGTCGCATGTCGCGCGCGATCCGCGCATGCAAAATGTCTGGTGGGAGATCTCGCCCTATCTGCCCGGTCGCCATGCCAGCTATCGCATCCTGGTGCCTGAGGCGGGCGCAGGATGGCGCATTGAACGCCGCGTCGGCAATGGCTGGCAGGCGATGGCACCTGCCGGGCGTGGGGCGTCGACCGAGCGTGCGGTTACGGCGGGAGAGATGAGCGGCTCGCTGCCGGTTCCTCTGGACCTTGCCTCGGTGATCGGCCTGCCGGGCGCAGAGCTTTTGCCCGGCAGCTACCGGGTGCAAAGCCCGCCCCTCAGCGTGCAGACGCTTGATGGAAAAACCTGCTCGATGCGCCCGTTCTGGGTCTTTGAAATCCGATGATGGGGAATGACCGCCATGTATGAAACGATCCGCATCGAAACCGATGCCCGCGGCGTGGCCCATCTGTGGCTGGCGCGCGAGGGCAAGCATAACGCGCTGTCGGCGCAGATGATCCGCGAGCTGACGCGGGCCGCCGAACAGTTGGCGGGCGATCCCGCCATCCGCGTCGTCGTGCTGGCGGCTGCGGGGAAAAGCTTTTGCGCCGGCGGCGATCTGGGCTGGATGCAGGATCAGATGCGCGCCGACGCCGCCACCCGCCGCGCCGGGGCGCGGGAACTGGCGATGATGCTGAATGCGCTGAACACGCTGCCGAAGCCGCTGATTGGCCGGGTGCAGGGAAATGCCTTTGGCGGCGGCGTCGGGATGATCTCGGTCTGTGATGTGGCGATTTCGGTGCCCGAGGCGCGCTTTGGCCTGACCGAGACCCGGCTGGGCCTGATCCCCGCCACCATCGGCCCCTATGTGCTGGCCCGCATGGGCGAGGACAAGGCGCGGCGCGTCTTCATGTCGGCGCGGCTGTTTGGCGCGGATGAGGCGATGCGGCTGAACCTGATCGCCAGCCTTGCCGATGCGGACGCATTGGACGCCGCCATCGAGGCCGAGGTCGCGCCCTATCTTGACTGCGCGCCCGGCGCCGTCGCCGCAGCCAAAGCGCTGGCCCGCCGGCTTGGCCCCGCCATCGTCCCGACCGAGATCGAGGCCAGCATCGACGCGCTGGTCGCCGTCTGGGAGGGGGACGAGGCCCCCGAAGGGATCGCGGCCTTCTTTGACAAGCGCAAGCCGCGCTGGCAGCTCTAGGTCAGCTTCCCTTGAGGTGGTTTCTCAGGGGTAAGCTGAAAATTAGTATTTTTCAGGGCGATAGTCATCAGATGTGACCTTTGGGGCGACGGGTTCCCGGTCCCGGCCTCATGCGGCGCCGGTTGCGGAGATGCGAGCCGGCGCCCCGAGGGCTCAGACCTCTTCGACGCGCCGCATCAGCCACAATGCGAGGCCTGAGCAGACCAGCGTTGCCAGAATGATCGGCCGTGCCGTGCCGTCGTAAGCCAGCCCGACCGGTGCCGCGATCAGCACCGCGCCGATGGTCGAGACGGCCGCCACGACCGAGGCCGCCATTCCCGCCACATGGCCCATGCGCTGCAAGGCCATGGCATTGAGATTGCCGAAGGTTACGCCGGCCATGAAGAAGACGCTGACCGCCCAGATGAAAAAGGCCGGAAAGCGCAGTGCTTCGGGCAGCAGGTCGCCAAGGACCAGCACGGCCATCACCCCGGACACCACCACCTGCATCCGGTAAGCCGAGGCCACGATGCGGCGCATGCCCAGACGCATCACATAGCGCGCGTTCAGCACCGTGCCGCTGCCCGACAGCAAGGCCATGCCCGCGAACCACAGCGGGAAATTGTCGCCGGTGTGATAGGTTTCGACGAAAAGCTGCTGGGCGGAGCTCAGCAATGCGAACATCTGCCCGAATCCCAGCGTGACCACCACGGTCACCAGCCGCACCTGCGGGTTGGCCAGAACCTCGCGTGCCGAGGCGGCAAGGCTGGGCATGTTCAGCGGGCGGCGGGCGGCGGGCGGCAGGGTTTCGGTCCGGCGCAGGCCCAGCCACAGGCTGCCCGTCAGGGCTAGCGCCACGAAGGACCCGAAGACCCCGCGCCAGCCGACGAAATGGATGATGACCGCGCCGATCGAGGGCGCGACGGCCGGGATCAGGATGAAGATCATCATCACGAAGCTGGTGATCCGCGCCATCTCGCGGCCCTGATACAGGTCGCGGACCAGCGCCAGCGAGACGATGCGCGGCGCGGCGGCCCCCAGCCCCTGCACAAAGCGCGCCGCCAGGAGCAGCTCAAGCGAATTGGCAAAGACCGCGGCCACCGAGGCCAGCGCATAGACGGCAAAGCCCGCGATGATGACCGGCTTGCGTCCCAGCGCGTCCGAAACCGGCCCCGCCAGCAGAAGGCCCAGCCCCATGCCGCCGACAAAGGCGGTCAGCACGAGCTGGGCCCGGTTGACATTGTCCGGCGAAAGTTCGGCGGCGATCTGCGGCAGCGCCGGCAGCATGGAATCGATGGAAAAGGCGATGACCGCGAAGATCAGCGCCAGCATGGCGATGAATTCCGGCAGGGGCTGCCTGCCAGCGGCTGGGGAAATCGGGTCGGACATGATGCTTGACTGGGCTTTCTGGGAAGCGATCCCCCGGACCTAGTCCCGCTACCGGCAAGACTCAACCCCTGCGCGGTTGCGCCCGGCGATGGCTGGGCTATATCAGGCGCATGAGCGCGTCCCTGAACCTGATGAAACTCTGCGTCGGCTGCGACGATCCGGCCGAACTGGACGCCTGGCAGGCGCAACGCTATCAGGGCGGGCCGGCGCGTCATGTCACGCGCATGTGGCCCAAGCGCGAGGCCGAGCTGCTGGAAGGCGGCTCGATCTACTGGGTATTCAAGGGGCTGATGCAGGCCCGCCAGCGCATCATCGGTCTTGAGGAAGTGCTTGGCGAGGATGGTATCCGCCGCTGCGCGCTCATCCTTGAGCCGGGGCTGATCCGTGTCGCGGCGGTCCCCCGCCGGCCCTTTCAGGGCTGGCGCTACCTGCCCGGCAGCGATGCGCCGCCCGACCTGCGGCAGGGCCGCGAGGCCGAACCCGATCTGCCCGCCGAGATTGCCCGGGCGCTGGCTGATATGGGGCTGCGCTAGCGGTTTCGGGACGAGGGTGGCCGCGTGCCGGCGGTAGGGCCGCAGAAGGGGGCTTTGCGCCCCCGTCGCCTTTGGCGACTCCCCCGCAGGATATTTGGACATGAAAGAACGGGGCGGCCGCGGCGGGGACGGCTGGCAGAAATGAAAACGGCCCGCGACGGGGCGGGCCGGTTCCAGATTCCGGGAATCGCGGATCAGAGCAGTTTCAGATCCGAGGCCGAGTTGCGGCCATCGCGGCCCGACTGCAGCTCATACGCGATCTTCTGATTGTCATTCAGGCCGGTCAGACCGGCGCGCTCGACCGCCGAGATGTGGACGAACACGTCCTTGCCGCCGTCATCGGGCGCGATGAAGCCATAGCCTTTGGTGGCATTGAACCATTTTACGGTGCCGGTAGCCATTACCGTCTCTCCTTCAAGTAATCCCGGGGCGAGATTGCGCCCGGGCCGTGCAGCCCTTCCCCGTCAAGTCCGGCTGCCCCGTGAAGGGAGGCGGTAGAAAGTCGTGCTCACGCTCGCGGGAGGATGAACGATTCCTTAAAAAACGCAAGCCGCAAAGCGCCGCAAAAGTTGACCTTGGGTCAGCTTCTGCGGCGTTTCGGCGAATTATTGCTGGTTTTTGCGGGATTTTCAGGCCCTGTGCAGGTCGGGCGGCGTGGCCTCGGCGATCAGGGCCCGAGTCGCGGCATCGAGCGGCTGGCTTTCGCTGCCTTGCCTGTCGAGGCGGCGGATCGAGACGCTGCGCTCCTCGACCTCTTTCATGCCGACGGCCATGATCACGGGAACCTTGCCCACGGAATGCTCGCGGACCTTGTAATTGATCTTTTCGTTGCGGGTGTCGGCTTCGGCGCGCAGGCCGGCTTCGCGCAGCGCCGCCACCACCTCATGGACATAGTCGTCGGCGCCCGAGACGATCGAGGCCACGACGATCTGACGCGGCGCCAGCCAGAGCGGCAGCTTGCCGGCATAGTTTTCGATCAGGATGCCGATGAAGCGCTCGAAACTGCCCAGGACCGCACGGTGCAGCATGACCGGCATGTGCTTGTGGCCGTCCTCGCCGACATATTCGGCTTCGAGGCGCTGGGGCAGGTTGAAGTCGCATTGGAAGGTGCCGCATTGCCATTCGCGGCCGATGGCGTCGGTCAGCTTGAAGTCCAGTTTCGGGCCGTAGAAGGCGCCGTCGCCGGGATTGACCTCATAGGGCAGGCGCAGATGTTCGATGGCGGCGGCCAACGCGGCCTCGGCCTTGTCCCAGATCTCGTCCGAGCCGACGCGGGTCTCGGGGCGGGTCGACAGCTTGATGTCGAATTTCTCGAAGCCCAGATCGCGATAGACCGAGGAGAGAAGGCCGATGAAGCCCGCGCATTCCGATTCGATCTGGTTCTCGGTGCAGAAGATATGGGCGTCGTCCTGAACGAAGCCGCGCACCCGCATCAGCCCATGCATCGAGCCCGAAGGCTCGTAGCGGTGGCAGGAGCCGAATTCGGCAAGGCGCAGCGGCAGGTCGCGATAGGATTTGATACCCTGATTATAGACCTGGACATGGCAGGGGCAGTTCATCGGCTTCAGCGCGTTGATGCGCTTTTCCTTGGCGCCTTCCTCATCGACTTCGACGATGAACATGTTCTCGCGGTAGTTTTCCCAATGGCCGGATTTTTCCCAAAGCACCCGGTCCACGACCTGCGGCGTCTTGATTTCCTTGTAATCGGCGCGGATCAGGCGGCGGCGCATATAGGCCTCCAGCTCGCGATAGATCGACCAGCCGTTCGGATGCCAGAAGACCATGCCGGGGGCTTCCTCCTGGAAATGGAACAGCTCCATTTCCCGGCCCAGCTTGCGGTGGTCGCGTTTGGCGGCCTCTTCGAGCATGGTCAGATGCGCCTTGAGGTCGTCGCGATTGCGAAAGGCGACGCCATAGATGCGCTGCAGCATCGGGCGCGAGGCATCGCCCAGCCAATAGGCGCCGGCGACATGCGTCAGCTTGAAGGCGTCGGCGGGGACCTGACCGGTATTTTGCAGATGCGGGCCGCGGCAGAGGTCCTGCCAGTCGCCATGCCAATACATGCGGATCGGCTCATCGCCCGGAATGCGGTCGAGGAGTTCGAGCTTGAAGGGTTCGTTCGCGGCCTCGTAATGGGCGCGGGCGCGGGCGCGGTCCCAGACCTCGGTACGGACCGGGTCGCGGGCGGCGATGATCTGTTTCATGCGTTGTTCGATGGCGCCGAGGTCTTCGGGGGTGAAGGGCTCGGCGCGGTCGAAGTCGTAGAACCAGCCGTAATCGCGGACCGGGCCGATGGTGACCTTGACGTCGGGCCAGAGCTCCTGCACCGCGCGGGCCATGATATGGGCGAGGTCGTGGCGGATCAGCTCCAGCGCCGGTTCGCTGTCCTTCATCGTGTTGATGGCGATCTTGCCCGAGGCGTTGATCGGCCATTGCAGGTCGATATGGGCGCCGTCAAGGTTGGCCGAGATGGCGGCTTTGGCAAGGCTGGGGGCGATGGAGGCTGCGACCTCGGCGGCGGTGATGCCGGCGGGATAGTCGCGCGAGTTGCCATCGGGGAAGGTGAGGGAGATCAGGGACATGCGTCCTCCTCGTCGGTTTGGCGCCCACGGAACGCCCGGTTGCGGGTTATGTGGCGGCGATGTGACCCGATTGCCGCTGAATGTCAATGCGGCTAGGGATAAAGGGGGCTTTGCGCCCCCGTCGCCTGTGGCGACTCCCCCGCAGGATATTTGGGCATGAAAGAATGACAGAATTTCTGGACGGGCCGCTGGGGCGGCGGATCGCCTATAACCGGTTGCCGGGCGACGGGCCGGGCGTGGTGTTTCTGGGCGGGTTCAAATCCGACATGCAGGGGACCAAGGCGGTCTTTCTGGAGGATTGGGCGCGGGCGCGCGGGCAGGCTTTTCTGCGCTTTGACTATTCGGGGCATGGCGAATCCTCGGGCAATTTCGAGGCGGGCTGCATCGGCGACTGGCTTGCGGATGCGGCGGTGGCGATCGAGGCGCTGACCGAGGGGCCGCAGGTGCTGGTCGGCTCGTCCATGGGGGGCTGGATCAGCCTGCTGCTGGCGCGGGCGCTGCCCGAGCGTGTCGCCGGGCTGGTGACGGTGGCGGCGGCCCCCGATTTCACCGAACGCGGTTTCTGGCCCGGGTTTTCCGATCTGGAGCGCGCGAAGCTGATGCGCGAGGGGCGCATCCTGCGACCCAGCGATTATGGCGAGCCCTATGTCATCACCCGCCGCCTGATCGAGGACGGGCGCGACCATCTGGTGATGGCGGCGCCGCTGAACCTGCCGTTCCCGGTGCGCTTCTTGCAGGGCACGGCGGATAGGGATGTGCCGGTCGCCTGGGCGAGCGATCTTCTGGCCCATGCGCAGGGTGAGGACATGCGCCTGTTGCTGGTCAAGGGCGCCGATCACCGCTTTTCGACGGATGAATGCCTGGGCCTGATCGCGAGCGCGGTCGAAGAGGTGCTGGAACGGACCTGAAGGACAAAAGGCGCGGCCTGTCGGACCGCGCCTTGGGCGTTTGAGAGGGCCGGGGCTCAGACGGCGATCTTGCTGTCCAATTCGCCCGCCGCGCTGGGATCGCAATCGATCGGCCGGGGACCCTTGCGGCGGCGGCGCGTGGGGGCGGCGGGGTTCGCGGCCTCGTCCATGAAGTCGAGGACCAGCGGGCGGATGTTCAGCCGCCAGCTTTTGCCCGCAAAGATGCCGTAATGGCCGGCGCCGGGTTCCAGATGCTGGGTCTTTTTCTTCGGCGGCACGCCCGTGCACAGATCCAGCGCCGCGACGCATTGGCCCGGGGCCGAGATGTCGTCATTGCCACCCTCGACCGTCATCACCGCGACATTGGTGATCTTGCCGATATCGACGGTCTTGCCGTTCACGGTGAAGCGGTTCTGGGCGATCTCGCGTTCCTTGAAGATGCGCTCGACCGTCGAGAGGTAGAACTCTGCCGTCATGTCCATGACCGCCAGATATTCGTCATAGAAGCGGTTGTGCTTGTCGCCCTCGGAGCCCTCGCCGCGGGCCTCGGCGAAGATCTTGTCGAGGAAGGCTTTCGCATGGGTTTCCGCGTTCATGGCAATGAAGGAGGACAGCTGCGCCAGCCCCGGATAGACCATGCGCCCGGCGCCGCGGAACTTGAAGCCGACCTGCTGGATCATCAGGTAGTCCAGCTCGCCCATGGTCAGGCGGTTGCCGAAATCGGTGACCTCGGTCGCGGCGGCGTCGGGGTCGATCGGGCCGCCGATCAGGATCAGCGAGCGCGGCTGGGCCTCGGGGTCCTCGGCGGCCAGAAGCGCGGTCGCGGCCAGCGTCAGCGGGGCCGGCTGGCAGACGGCGATCACGTTGGTGTCGGGGCCGAGATGACGGATGAAATCCATCACATACTGGGTGTAATCCTCGATGTCGAACTTGCCGCAGCTGACCGGGATGTCGCGGGCATTGTGCCAGTCGGTGATATAGACGTCGCAATCGGGCAGGAGCGACGTCACCGTCGAGCGCAGCAGCGTCGCGTAATGGCCCGACATCGGCGCCACCAGCAGCACCTTGCGCGGCATCGGGTCGCGGCGGGCGACGCGGAAATGCAGCAGATCGCCAAAGGGGCGTTTGATCTCGGGTTCGATATAGACGATGTGGTCTTGTCCGTCCTCGGAGACGATGGCGGGGATTTCCCAGTCCGGCTTGATGACCATGCGCGCGAAGCTGCGCTCGGTCACCCGGCCCCAGGCGGACATCAGCTTGAACATCGGGTTGGGGATCAGCGCGAAGGCCGGGTACGAGCCGAGGGCCCGGGCGCTGGCGCCCATCCATTCGTTGGTGTTGCGGATCGTCTCCATCGCGTCGTAGGAGATGATGCCCTTCAAGCCTTTGTATGTCGCCATTGTAGCCTATCTCATTTTGGGCATGCCGGAGCAGGACACGGCTTTACCTGTGGGTTGTGCTGGGCATAATGCTTTTACGGTCAGCGAAGGAATGTCAATTATGGCGCGCAAGAACGACAAGTCTGGGCCCGGGCCTGTTGCCGAAACTCCAGCCAAACCGGCGCGGCGCAAGGCGGACGAAACCGCCGCCGGCAAGGCCGCCAAGCCCGGGACGCCGCCGAAAGATGCCGCCAAGCCCGCGCGCCGGGCATCCCTGGCCAAGGGCGGTGTTGCCAAGGCGAACGAGGCGAAGCCTGCCGCCAAAGCCGCGCCCAAGCCTGCTGCGAAACCCGCAGATGCTGCGGCCAAGACGGCCAAGGGGGCCTCGGCGGGCAAGCCGGCCGGGCGCGAACCCGCTGCCAAGGCCTCGTCGCGCAATGCGGCGACACGGGCGCGGGCGGCGGCGCGCAGCGATACCCGGACCAGCACCCATCGCAAGACCAGCGCCAAGGCGAAGCCGGCCGCAAAACCCGATCCGGCCGAACTGGACGCAGCCGATGCCGCGCTGCGCCCGGTGGGGGCAGGGACGGGGGGGACGAAGCCCGCGCGGCCGACGAAAGCGGCATCACCCGCCGCAGGCCGCCGCGTGGCCAAAGCCGCGTCCAGCCCCGCGCCCGCGCCGACACCCGCGCCCATCCCGACGCCGGCACCCGAATCGCAGGCCGGCATGGATCGCGGGCGCAGCGCGGCCTTCGCTGAGGCCGCCTTTGGTGTCGAAAGCCGTCTGCCCGAGCAATTGGCGATGAATATCGAGCGCATCGAATCGCTGACCCAGCGCCTGATCAGCGCCTTGGCACAGCGCGACAAGCGCAGCCCGGGCGTCGAGGCCCCGGGGGCCGAGCTGTTCACCACGGCCGCCACCGCCTGGATGAAGCTGCTGGCCGAGCAGCCCGAGCGGGTGATCGGCCATCAGGTCAGCTATTGGGGCGAAACGCTGCGCCATTTCGCCGAGGCGCAGGCGGCTCTGGCGCGGGGCGGGCTGCAGGCGCCGCCCAGCGAAGGCCCCAAGGACCGCCGCTTCGCGAACCCGCTTTGGGAAAGCCATCCCTTTTTCAATTTTATCAAGCGGCAATACCAGATCAATGCGCAGGCGCTGGAGGACGCGGCCAGCGCGCTGGATCTGCCCGAAATGTCGGACCGCCGCCGGATCGAATGGTTTACCCGCCAGATCATCGATATGATGGCGCCGACGAATTTTCTGGCCACCAACCCGGACGCGCTGGAAAAGGCGCTGGAGACCGAGGGTGAAAGCCTCGTCAAGGGGCTGGAGAACCTTGTCCGCGACGTTGAAGGCAGTGGCGGCGATCTGATCGTCTCGCTGGCCGATCGCGATGCCTTTCGCGTCGGCGAGAATATCGGCACGACCGAGGGCACCGTCGTTGCCCGGACGCCCCTTTATGAACTGATCCAGTACAAGCCCGCCACCGAACAGGTTCATGAACTGCCGCTGGTGATCTTCCCGCCATGGATCAACAAGTTCTACATCATGGACCTGAAGCCGCAAAACAGCCTGATCAAATGGATTGTCGATCAGGGCTATACGCTGTTCGTGGTGGCGTGGAAGAACCCCGATTCCAGCTATGCCGATACCGGCATGGACGATTACGTCAAATCCTATGTCGAGGTCATGGACCGGGTGCTGGACCTGACCGATCAGGAAAAGCTGAACGTGGTCGGCTATTGCATCGCCGGCACCACGCTGTCGCTGACGCTGTCGCTGCTCAAGCAGCGCGGCGACAAGCGGGTGAACTCGGCCACCTTCTTCACCACGCTGACGGATTTCTCGGATCAGGGGGAATTCACCGCCTATCTGCAGGACGATTTCGTGTCCGGCATCGAAAGCGAGGTGGCGCGGGCCGGGATGCTGAGCGCCCAGCTGATGACCCGGACCTTCAGTTTCCTGCGCGCCAATGATCTGGTCTGGGGGCCGGCGATTCGCAGCTATATGCTGGGGGAAACACCGCCTGCCTTCGATCTGCTGTTCTGGAACGGCGACGGCACCAACCTGCCCGGGCGCATGGCGATCGAATACCTGCGCCGCCTGTGCCAGCAGAACACCTTCGTCGGCGAGGGATTCGAGGCGTTGGGGTATCGCCTGCATGTGCGCGACGTGGATGTGCCGCTATGCGCCATTGCCTGCGAAACCGACCATATCGCGCCCGCCGCCGACAGCTGGCGCGGCATTGCCCGCATGGCCGCGGCCGACAAGACCTTCATCCTGTCCGAATCAGGCCATATCGCCGGCATCATCAACCCGCCCAGCAAGAAGAAATACGGCCATTACACCTCGGATGCCGGGTTCGCGGATGGCTGGCAGGCCTGGCGCGCCCAGGCCCAGCATCACGAGGGCAGCTGGTGGGGGCGCTGGGGCGACTGGCTGGCCGGGCGCTCGGGCGCGATGGTCGCTGCGCGCGATCCGGGCGAAGGCTTCGGTCCGGCGCCGGGCGAGTATGTTCACGAAAGGCAGTGAAGAAATTTTTCTGCGCCGCAGCAAAAGCCTCTTGCAATGCTGCGGCGCAGAAAGTATATCGGGGTCAGTTCAATTAAACCGGTGCTCAAGCTACGCGCCGACCAAGGAGAGAGCAAATGGCTAAGACCCCCGACTTCACCAAGACCCTGCAAGAAGTGATGGCGAAATTCCCGGTCGACACCTCGTCGTTCCAGGACGCTTTCAAATCGCAAACCGCTCTGGGCGAGAAAATGGCCAAGGTTGCCCTGGCCGCCGCCGAGCGTTCGACCGAGATCTCGTCGCAGTGGGCCAAAGACACCATCGCCCGCATGGGTGAGCTGACCGCTTCGAAAGAAGAGCCGGCCGAATACGCCAAAGCCGTCAGCGACTTCACCACTGCCGCTGCCGAAATGGCTGCCGAGCACATGGCCGCCTTCGCTGAAGTCGCGAAGAAAGTCCAGATGGACACCGTCGACCTGATGCTGACCGCTGGCAAGGACCTGGCCTCGGACGCGCAGAAAGCCGCTGAAAAAGCGACCCGCGACACCCAGGCTGCCGTGAAAAAAGCCACCGCCGCTGCCACCTCGGCGACCGCGGCGACCGCCAAAGCCTGATTTTCAGGACTGGTCGAATTCGGAAAAGGGGGACGGGCAACCGTCCCCCTTTTTCATGTCTGCTTTTCTGCGACGCCGCATCCGTTGCAGCGATGTTGTTCATCCGGGCGATTTTCTTTGCATTTCCGCGATGTATTTTCCATCATGCTGCGAATGCATTGCCGGAGGAGCCATGGCTGAAGCCGAAAACACGACCCCGCTTCTGATCAAGCGCTATGCAAGTCGTCGCCTCTACAACACCGAGACGAGCGACTATGTCACTCTGGACGACATAGCTGGTTTCATCCGCGCTGGTCGTCAGGTCCGCATCGTCGATCTGAAGACCGGGGACGACCTGACGCGGCAATATCTCTTGCAGATCATCGCCGAGCACGAGGGTCGGGGCGAAAGCGTGCTGCCGATCGAGGTTCTGGTCGATCTGGTGCGCAGCTACACCACGCAGGCGCAATCGGTGGTCCCGCAATTCCTGGCCGCCAGCTTCGAGATGCTGCGCGAGGGGCAGTCGAAGATGATGGAGAATCTCTCGACCTTCCCCAACCCGATGTCGTCGATGCCGGGCTTTGAGGCGTTGCAGCGCCAGCAAAGGATGTTTCTGAAGGCGATGTCGGCGGGGTGGACCGGCGGCGGCAGCGGCCCCGAGCCCGACGATCAGGGCGAGGCGAATCCGGCGCCGCGTTCCGGCAGGAAGCCCACGGAGCCCGAGGACATGACCGAGATCCGCCGGCAGCTGGCCGAGCTGCAGAAGCGGATTTCGAAGCTTTGAGCGAACAGCGGCTTGCACAGCGCGCGCCGCCACGCTAGACGGGCCGCCACGGACAGTTGGCCGAGTGGTCGAAGGCGCACGCCTGGAAAGTGTGTAGGCGGGGAACCGTCTCGAGGGTTCGAATCCCTCACTGTCCGCCAGATCCATTTTTAATGCGTTGATATGAAAGGGAAATTCGGATCAGACCGGATTCATTCCCCTCTACGTTCCCCCATCAGGCTTGCGAACCAGCGGGGCCTTCTGGGAACGTTTGGGCGTTGCACTCACCCCTGATACCATCCCCGGCTTCGTGGCGCTTGGTGCACTCGGCGGTCCACAAATCCAGCGCGGGTTGCAATTTCAGGCCGCCGTCCAGAACAGCGCGCAGGACGAAGGTCAACGCCTCTTGCTCGACCGGTGTCAGGTCTCGCAGGATGCGCCTATCGCGATTCGTCCGCAGCACCTCATTGCGATAGGCGGTCATCATCGGGCTTACGCTGCCAAGGCAAATCCAGTCCAGACTTGCACCATTGGTTATGTGCCAATTCAGCAGTTCGTCGGTCATGACAATGCTGTCGGTCGCGCGGCGGCTGTAGCGCAGCTTGCACGGTTCAACCTCGTAGCGCTTGCAGAACGCGGCCATCCGTTCGGCCGTGGTCATGGGGAATGAGGGAATCATGCCCGGCCCTCCATCGCGTCCAGAGCCTCGGCCAGAGTGGCGCGCGCCTCGATGCGGTTGCGTTCGGTCATCGCCGGGTTTTCGGTTGCATCCAGCGCCAGCAGGATCATGTCACGGATGATGTGCAGGCTGGCGTCAGGCAAGCCGGGGGTGTTATGGCAATGAATAGCCATGCGGTGATCCTCCATAGATCAGCGTTTCGGTTAGGGCCGGACTTGTGTTACAGCACTTGCCCGGCTCGCCCTATGTGGTATCATAAACCTCATGAGCAAACAACCAGAAAATGATACCATAAACCGCGGCGGCAGACCCGCCACAGGCAAGGGCACGCCGGTCATGGTTCGCCTTCAGCCAGACATTCTCGACTGGCTGGACACTGAACGCGCCAAGTTGGACTCAATGCCGTCCCGGCCGGAAATGATCCGCCGAATTGTTGAGAGGGTGAAAGGATGCAGTTGAGTGCTCGCCAAATCAAGGCGCTGAAAAACATCATCTTTGAAAGTGATTTCCTTCAAGGGGACTTTCAGGTGCCCGGCAAGCTCGGCAGCGGGATCGGCGCCGTGACGTTCGACAGCCTAATAAACTTAGGTTTGATCGAAAGGGGCGAAAGCCGACGCCACCACGGCGCAACAGGTTTTAGGCCGACCGATCTTGGCAGAGCCGCAGCACGGCAACTGTAGAAGTTATCACTGGCGAGATCGAGCGCAAACAGCGCCCGCCCTTCGTTCAGCGCCGCCCCATAAGCCAGTCAGCAACTATCTTATCGAACCTCTGCGCGGTCAGGCGCATCCGGTAGGGGCGCCGGGGTCGCTGCCTTTCCAGCAGCCGGTCGAAGCCACGCGCCGTCAACTTGCGGGGAAAGTGCCGCAACACCCCGGTTGCGTGCTTGTGCTTGGCTACACAGGACGCGGAACAGAAGCGGGCGGTGCTGGAATGCTGATGAAAAGCTTTGCCACACTGGACACACCTGACCACCTTGCGACGCCGCTGTGAAAGGGCGCTGCATTCTGCACAGCAGAACCTGCGCCCTGGCCTGTCAGCGCCGAACGGCTTGCCGCAATGGGAACAGGGCATGAATGGTGACGCCGCCTTGCGCCTCCTATTGGCCGCCTTCATCTGGCAGGACTCGCTGCAAAACCGGGCCTGCTGCGCTTTCTCGATTGGTAGCGCCCCGCCACAATGATCGCATTGCCTCATGCCCTTAGGTTTGCGCATGGGCTTTCTTTCCTGACCGCGCGCCAATCGCTCAAGGTCGGTATACTCGTCAGCCTTGCATTCTGAGGAACAGTATAGGCGGGTTATCATAGACCCCTTAGGCAGAGGTTCACCGCAATAGAGACAGCGCGCGGTCAGATCGAGTTGATCGCCAGTCTCACCGCGGTTTCGTCCGACGCCCACTTTCGGGTCGCCATCCGCTGATGGTGCGATGCTCCGCAGGTGTTGCTGCAGAACTTGAAATGTCCCTCGGGCAATGGCTTGTGACAGCGAACGCAGCGGGTCCGTTCGATCAGGGTTCCGGCGTGAATGGCCCATTCCTGTTGTCCTTCTTCCCAGCTCGGCCTGACAGCGTTCACGCGGCGGAACGCCTCGGCCAAAATCTCGCGCGCCATGTCGTCAGCGCCGATCCAGCGCCAGCCTTGCCGGCAGAGGTCGGCCCGGATCCCGGCGCGCAACGGCCCTTCCAGGCCGAACAGTGAAGCGGTCGCCCCGGCCTCGAAGGCCAGCCGGATCACCGCCGCGAGTTCCTTCACCAATGCATCGAATCGGCCGGCCCCAAGCATATCCCGGCGGGCGTCCCGCTCGCGCCGCAGCCGCTTCCTTTCATTGGCCTTCTCGAACTGATCCTGGTGATGCTTCATCCCATCATCACGTCCAGAAGGGCCGCACTGATCGGGTGCTGCGATACCGGCGGCAGGGTCTTCACGCTCTCGGGCGGCTGGCGGCGGTCGCGATAGGTTTCCTGCAGCCAGACCTCATCCAGTGCCATGATGATTTTGGCGTGGCGCGGCTCAATCGGCATCCGCATCACCTGCGACAACGCGGCCAGATCCTGCCAGCTGATCGGGTTCGGCCCGACAGGTCCGCAGGACCGGGCGCGGGACAGGGCAAGAAACGCATCGAGAAGCGGGCCGCCGGCCTCGGGCACCGGAACCTTGCGGCCTTTCATGCGCCCTTCCAACGCCGCACAGAGCTGTTTCTGTAGCCGCCTCATCAGCGCCTCCGGGGCTGTGCTGAAATCTGTTGCATCCGGCTCGGCATCTGACGGTCATAGGCCGCGACGCTCTGCCGGGTGATCTGGACACTTTGCTCACTGGCCTTGTCCAGCACGCGGGCCTCAAGGTCGGGCGACAGGTCAAGCCTGATCGTCGTGGTCCCGACGGCTTGCATGGCTGCGCCGCTGCCTGCGCCGGTCGGGCGCCCCGCCAACAGGTTCCGGGTCTGATCCGCGTTCCAGATTCGCGACGGGCCAGTGGCTTCAAGTTCCGGGCCGCGCTCGCCTACGATCCGCAAGCCGCCGCGATGATCGCCACCTGACGCAAAGCCGGGAATCAGCGCGCGGCCGATAGCGCCGCTGATAGCGCCCATGCCCGGCAGGCTCATGATGCCCTTCATGAGCTGGATCTTGGCGATCTCCATCAACAGACGGGCGACTGCTTGCTTGGCGCTGTCCGCACCTTCCAGCACAGCCCCGAAGATGTCTTCCAGCGCCTCTTTGCCGGCCTCGGATTGCTCCTTGATCCTGTCCAGCCGGTCGGCCGCATCCTCGGCTTCCATGCCCGCCGTCATATATGCTTCTGCCAGCTTGTCGATTTCAGCAGACAGTTCCGGGGTGATGGTCTTGCCGTCCTGCTGCGCCGCGTGAAGCAGTTCGGCGCGCTTGCGGGCGAAGTCCAGCGCGTCGCCATATTCCTGCCCGCTGGCCGCCGCCGCGACCATTGCCGCCGCCTCGGTTTCCCACAGCGCGATCCGCTCGCGGGTGCTGTCGATCTCGCGCTGGAAATCCGACTGACGCGACGATCCGCCCCCGCCCTTTGACCGGCCACCGCCGCGAGCAGCGCCAGAGGGCTTGCGGGCGGCTTCGGCAGCGAGGTTGCGGCCCGCCTGCGCTTCCAGTTCGGCCTCGGTCAGATACGCGCCGCTGTCGGCTGCCCTGCGCCGCACGCTTTCAATTTCGCGCTCAAGCTGCAGGCGCTCGGCCGTCTTGGCGTTCTGCGCTTCTTCGGCGGCAAGGAACTTCTCGCTGGCCTCGGCCTGGCTCCTCATCACCTCCATCGAAGCCGCCTCGGCTGTTGATTGCCACTGAGATTTGACCCGGCAACAGCGGAAATTGTCATTGAGAATTGACCCATGTGCAACCTTGCCCCGGCTTGAACCAGCTGGGG